>JBCDDX010000023.1:0-56902 GCA_039180085.1 Pseudomonadota bacterium | reverse complement strand
GTCGAAGCGAAGCCGTGATTCTGAGCAGTGATGGAGACCTTACCCGTTTCCAAATTTTTAACAGGCTGATTGCCGCCGCGGTGACCAAACTTGAGCTTAAAAGTCTTCGCGCCAAGTGCATGGGTGATAATCTGATGCCCAAGGCAAATGCCGAAGACGGGCAGACCGCTTTCGACCAGTTTTTGAATTTGCGGCACCGCATATTCGCCGGTCGCCGCCGGGTCGCCCGGGCCATTGGACAGGAACACGCCGTCCGGCTTCATCGCCAGAATATCGTCGGCACTGGTGGTCGCGGGAACGACGGTCACCCGGCAATCGAGACCGGCAAACAGGCGCAGAATGTTGCGCTTCACGCCAAAATCCATGGCAACGACGTAAAAACCATCTTCGGAACGGTCGCTGTAGCCCTCGTTCCAGACCCAGTCCTTTTGCGACCATTCCGTGATCGCCTTTGCGGTGACGCCCGGCACCAGATCGCGGCCTTCAAGGCCGCCCCATTTCGCCGCTCTGGCCTGCAAGGCCTCACGATCAAAATTGCCCTCGGGATCATGGGCGATCACGGCGTTTGCAAGGCCGGATTCGCGGATATGCGCCGTCAGTGCGCGGGTATCGATGCCGCACAAGGCGATGATATCGCGCTCCTTCAGCCAGTCATTGAAATGCCCGCCTGAACGGTAGTTCGAAGGGTTGGTGACCGGCATTTTGAAAATCGCACCAACCACACCAGCAGCCTTTTCAAGATCAACCGTTTCCACATCCTCGGCATTCGCCCCGACATTGCCGATATGGGGAAATGTGAAAGTGACAATCTGCCCGGCATAGGATGGGTCGGTGAGAATTTCCTGATAGCCGGTGATCGCCGTGTTGAAGCAGACTTCGGCTTCTTGCGCGCCAACCGCTCCGGCACCTGTGCCTTCGATGATTGTGCCATCAGCAAGCACCAGGAGACCGGTGACCTTGGGCGCGCTCCAGGGAGCGGGAGATGATCCGGATTGCTCTGTCATGACACACCTTTCGCCGAACGGCATCTGGCCCCAAGGGCCAGGTTTTGACTTTCCCTCAAACCCACAATTGGGGCCCGCTGTTCAGGCCCGCACCATGCAGATACGCATAATCACCATGCACTGAGTGCATAACAATGAGGGTTGATTGCGCGCTCTATACCATCCATTTGTTGGAAACCAAGGATGAACCCGCAATTTGGTGTTGAAACCTGCGTCTCATAACGGCGCGACATCACGAACAGCGGGTGTAAATTCTTAAATAATCGTTTATTTTCAAAGACTTGATATTTATTTCGCGCTTGAATTGTAAAGCGCTAAATAGTAATGTCGGTCACTTGAACTTGAACTGTACTCACCTCAACGGAATCGTCAGAGGAGCACAGTGCGATGCGCACCAGACTGACCGACGGCATGAAAGCCGCAATGAAATCGGGCGAGAAGCGCAAGCTTTCCACCCTTCGTCTCATCAATGCCGCGATCAAGGATCGCGACATCAGCGCGCGCTCGTCTGGCCACGAGCGGGTGAGCGACGAAGATATTCTGCAAATCCTCGTCAAAATGATCAAACAGCGTGAAGAATCCGCAAAGGTCTATGAAGAGCAGAGCCGCCTTGATCTGGCTGAGCAGGAGCGCGAAGAGATTGAGATCATTCGCGAATATCTGCCCAAGCAGATGGATGAAGAAGAAGTG
The DNA here is from genome assembly GCA_039180085.1 of Pseudomonadota bacterium. Taxonomy (GTDB): domain Bacteria; phylum Pseudomonadota; class Alphaproteobacteria; order Rhizobiales; family Rhizobiaceae; genus Pseudahrensia. Next base: position 55,208 of record JBCDDX010000023.1, on the reverse strand, counting down.
CGTCAGGCCTGCGCAAAGGTGGTCGCTGAGGTCAACGGCGAAAGCCTGCGTGACATGGGCAAATGCATGAACGCTTTGAAGCAGAAATATCCGGGCAAACTGGATGTTGGCAAAGCCAGTTCCGTGGTCAAGGAACTGCTGGGCTAAAGGCCGCGACCGGCCTTGCCCACAATCAAGCACAGAAGCGGGCAAATTAACCGCTGAAAACATGGTGAGCGGGGTTCACCCGCTCACGCGCTTACCCTATAGGGGTGCCTTAGCTACACAATCGCGGCGTGATGACTGGGTCCGTTTTAAACGGATGCAGAACCATGACGCCCATCCGCACGCCAAGGCCTCCCAATGCCCAAAAGATCCGATATTGACGCCATCCTGATCATTGGCGCTGGCCCCATTGTGATCGGTCAGGCCTGTGAGTTTGACTATTCCGGCACCCAGGCCTGCAAGGCGCTACGTGCTGAGGGCTACCGGATCGTTCTGGTCAACTCCAATCCGGCGACGATCATGACGGACCCGGAACTGGCGGATGCGACCTATATCGAGCCGATCACACCGCAGGTTGTTGCCAAGATCATCGCCCGCGAACGCGCCGAGCACCCGGATGAAAAGATGGTCCTGTTGCCCACCATGGGCGGTCAGACGGCGCTGAACACCGCGCTGTCACTGGAGCGCATGGGCGTTCTGGAAGAACATGGTGTCGAAATGATCGGCGCTGATGCGAAAGCCATCGACAAGGCGGAAGACCGTGACCTGTTCCGCACTGCGATGAACAATATCGGCCTCGCCACCCCGCGCTCGGCTTTCGTCAACACGTCCGAATTGAAGAAACAGTTCGCGCAAGAAGAAAAAGAGCATTTTGCGAAACTCGGGCAAACCGAATCGGCGCAAAAGGCATGGGATGCAGGAGAGCAGTTCCGCCGCGAAAAGCACCGCCTGACAGCCCAGATGCAGGCGCTCGAAGCCTATGAGACAACCGGACTGCCAGCGATAATCCGCCCGTCCTTCACCATGGGCGGCCTTGGCGGCGGCATCGCCTACACGTTGGATGAGCTTTATGACATCGTTCTTTCCGGCGTCGACGCTTCCCCCACCAATGAAGTGCTGGTGGAAGAAAGCGTGCTGGGGTGGAAAGAATTTGAAATGGAAGTGGTGCGCGACCGCGCCGACAACTGCATCATCGTTTGCTCCATTGAAAACGTCGATCCGATGGGCGTGCACACGGGCGATTCCATCACCGTCGCGCCGGCGCTGACGCTGACCGACAAGGAATATCAGATGATGCGCAACGCCTCGATTGCGGTTCTGCGCGAAATCGGGGTGGAAACCGGCGGCTCGAACGTTCAGTTCGCGGTCAATCCGGCGGACGGTCGTCTGGTGGTCATCGAAATGAACCCCCGCGTGTCGCGCTCATCCGCATTGGCGTCCAAAGCCACCGGCTTCCCAATCGCCAAGGTCGCGGCGCGGCTTGCCGTTGGGTACACGCTGGATGAGCTTGAAAACGACATCACCGGCGGCGCGACACCAGCGAGCTTTGAGCCGAGCATCGACTATGTCGTCACCAAAATTCCACGTTTCGCGTTCGAAAAATTCTCCGCCGCCAGCGACACGCTCACCACGTCAATGAAATCGGTCGGCGAAGTCATGGCCATCGGCCGCACCTTCGCTGAAAGCCTGCAAAAGGCGCTGCGCGGTCTCGAAACCGGCCTCGACGGGCTGGACGAAATCTGGATAGACGGTTTCGACAAGGACGGCGACCCACGCGAAAACCGCAATGCGATCCGCGCTGCCATCGGCACACCCAAGCCGGACCGGCTGCTGAAGGTCGCGCAGGCCATGCGGGTTGGCACATCACTGGAAGAAATCCACCAGTTCTGCCGCATTGACCCTTGGTTTCTGGAACAATTGCAGGGCCTGATCGACACGGAAAACCGGGTGCGCGCTCACGGAATGCCGGACGACGCGCACAATCTGCGTATGCTCAAAGCAGCAGGCTTTTCCGACGCACGGTTGGCGCAACTGGCGGGCCTTGAAAAAGGCGATGTCGCTGCGCTTCGCAACCAACTCGACGTCCATCCCGTGTTCAAGCGCATCGACACCTGCGCTGCCGAATTCGCCTCGCCGACGGCCTATATGTATTCCACTTATGAAACCCCATTCGCCGGGGCCCTGCGGTCCGAAGATGGGATTTCAAACCGGCGCAAGGCGATGATCCTCGGCGGCGGACCAAACCGCATCGGCCAGGGCATTGAGTTCGACTATTGCTGCTGTCACGCCGCCTTCGCGCTGGAAGACGCGGGCATTGAAAGCATCATGGTCAACTGCAACCCGGAAACCGTGTCCACCGATTATGACACGTCCGACCGGCTCTATTTCGAGCCGCTGACCTGCGAGGATGTGCTTGAAATCATCCGAAAGGAACAGGAATCGGGCGAGTTTTTGGGCGTTATTGTCCAGTTTGGCGGCCAGACCCCGCTGAAACTCGCCAATGATCTGGAAGCCGCAGGCGTGCCCATTCTCGGCACATCGCCCGACGCTATTGATCTGGCCGAAGACCGTGACCGCTTCCAGAAGCTTTTGCACGATCTTGACCTTAAACAACCCGTCAACGGCATTGCCCGTTCCGCCGAAGAAGCGCGCGAGATCGTTGGCGATGTTGGTTATCCGGTCGTCATTCGCCCGTCCTATGTGCTGGGCGGTCGTGCGATGGAAATCGTGCGCGATGACGCCCAGTTCGAGCGCTATATCAACGAAGCAGTGGTGGTCTCCGGCGATACGCCGGTGCTGATCGACAGCTATCTCACCAACGCTATCGAGGTTGATGTCGACTGTCTTTGTGACGGCGATGACGTGTTCGTTGCCGGCATCATGGAACATATTGAGGAAGCGGGTATCCACTCCGGCGATTCCGCCTGCTCCCTGCCCACCCATTCACTCGACGATGCAATGCTGGACGAATTGGAACGTCAGGCCGCCGCGATGGCGAAAGCGCTCAACGTTGTTGGTCTGATGAACGTACAGTTCGCCATCAAGAACGGCACGATCTTCGTGTTGGAAGTGAACCCGCGCGCCTCGCGTACCGTGCCGTTTGTCGCCAAAACCATTGGTGCGCAGGTGGCACGCATCGCGGCCCGCCTGATGGCTGGCGCGAAACTCAAAGACATTCTGCCCAATCCGCCCTCCCCGCGCACGCTCGACCATGTCGCCGTCAAAGAGGCCGTCTTCCCGTTCGCACGATTCCCCGGCGTCGACACGCTTCTGGGGCCGGAAATGCGCTCTACCGGTGAGGTCATGGGGCTCGATCGCGACTACGCGTTGGCCTTTGCGAAAGCCCAGCTTGGCGCATCAAACGATTTGCCAACCGAAGGCACAGTGTTCATCTCAGTCAAGGGCGACGACAAGGTGCGGGTTGTGCCAGCAGCAAAAAAACTCGCGGCCCTCGGTTTCAACATTCTGGCCACCGGAGGCACACAGACGGTGCTCGCTGAAAATGGCATTGAATGCACCCGCATCAACAAGGTTCTGGAAGGCCGTCCGCACATTGAAGACGCAATCCGCAATCGCCAGGTTGATCTGATTTTCAATACGACCGAAGGCCAGCAGGCGCTCGCCGATTCCCGCTCCCTGCGCCAGGCGGCGCTGCTGAACAAGGTTCCCTATTACACAACTCTGTCCGGCAGCATCGCCACCGCCGACGCCATCGAAGCCATGATCAACGGCGCCATCAATGTCGCGCCATTGCAGAGCTATTTTCCAAAGGACGCCGCTTGAACCAACAGGCGCTGGTAACAAAACCGCGTCGTGATGACGCGGTTTTGCTCATCATTTTCTAGTGGTCATGCGCGTCCAGATGCGCAGCAACACCATGCTCGTTTGCCATGGCACGCATCAGTTTTGCATCCACAATTCCGGCAATGTTTCCATCGTCATCCAACCCGGCGATGGGGCCATAGAATACGCAAAACAGAACGCAGCCTGCCGGTGAAACCGGGCGGTGAATGTCACCGGCAGGTTCGTAGATGTAGTCGCCCGGGCCACCTTTGTCAGCTTCTTCGTAGTAAATTTCACCTTCTAAAACATAGACTTCGATCGCGCCCAGATGGTGATGAACGGGCGCGACAGTTCCCGGCTCGACCTTCAAAAGACATGTGAAGCCATTGTTCTTGTCATCAAGGCTCAGCAGTTTGTAATGCACTCCCTCCATCACCCACGGCTTCCAGTCGATCTTATCCGTTCTTGTGAATGTGGGATATGGGAGCGTCAGCATCGCATTGACCGGTGCTTCATCGCCCGTGATGTTCAAAGTCATTTCATTCATGGTTTTCCTCCTTCTTGGAGCCAAAAGAACTGGCACAACAACGCAAGGCAAACCGGTCGGAATTTGCGAAAACAGGATATTCGTGCGACTTTATTGTTCGCACTTGTGCAGTTTGGGAGGCAGTTGAACTGAAATGAGTAGCGATGCCATTTCCAACATTGCCAATGCCTGGGAAATGCAGCCAGCGTGGTCATTTCGGTCAGAGGGCTGCCCGATCTCTGCTGCGGTGTTCAACAACCCGGAAGATCGGCGGCACATTCTCAAGGCCGGCAAGGATATTCCCTACATACTGGCCTATCACTCGACACCAATGGACCATCTGACACTGAGTTTCGACGACGAAGTCGCTTTCAGGGGTGGCGCGAGAAAAGGTGTGTGGACGCTTGTGCCACCAGACAAACAACCCCAGGCGAATACCAGCGGCATCTGGGAAGTGATGCACATCTATTTGCCGGTCACGTTTATGGAAGAGGCAGTGCAGGCAGAAACCGGCACGGATGCATTGCAACGCGTCTCGCAGAAATGCGCTGGCGTCATGTCCGCCAGGCCAGTCGCCGACCTTGCACGTCGTTTCTTCGCTGAAATGAAATCGCCGGGTGCTTTGAAAAACATGATGCTGGAAGGCCTTGGCACCCAGCTTGCGGCAACGCTGATCCGAAACCACGGAACATCGGGCCGCAGCGCCCCGCTTGATGCAAAGAACGCCCGCCTCACGCCGCGCAGCGTGCGGTTGGTTACAGATTATGTGATGGACCATCTGGATCAACCGGTACTGGTGAGCGAGCTTGCCGAAGAACTCAAACTGAGCCGCTATCACTTTGCGAGGGCCTTCACCGAAACCACGGGACAAACGCCCAAAAGTATCATTCTTGAAATCAAGATGAACGCGGCTATGCAGCTTTTGCAAGACACTGGAAAATCCATCACAGAAATTGCAATGCAAGTGGGCTATTCCGACTCCAGCCATTTTTCACGTGTTTTCGGAGCCTATACCGGAATGACACCGCGCCTTTTCAGAACCAGCGTTTAGGAATTGGCGTCTTCGGCTTAAGTGACCTTTTCGCCGCTGTCCCCACCGAGAAGACACCTTCCCAAAAACGTCGAATTTCCGCCGCTGCCCATCCTCACAATCTATTTGGTTGTCTTTCACGCAACTGTAGTTGAAAGGTTGGCAGTGGCGACCTGGCCCATCAGCGTTGGCCTCAGAAAAAACAGACAAAAGAGCCGCGTTCGCCTAGCGCAACGCGTCTGTGCCAATGCTTTAACCCATATAAGAAATAGCCATGACCGCTCCCACCATTTCCGATATCGAAGCCGCCGCCGAAAGTCTTGCCGGCCGCATCGTTGCGACACCGACGATTGAACTGAATTCATCACGCATCGTGTCGCATCTGCCGAAGGGCGCGCGGGTGCACATGAAGATGGAACTGTTCCAGCAGGCGGGCTCGTTCAAATCGCGTGGTGTGTTGTTGGCGATTGATGCGATGAGCGATGCGGAAAAAGCCGCTGGCGTGACCGCTGTTTCCGCCGGCAATCATGCGCTCGCCGTTTCCTGGGGGGCCTGCGAGGCGGGCCTTTCTGCCAAGGTCGTGATGCCAAAAACGGCTGATCCCTTGCGGGTGGAACTGTGCCACAAGCTTGGTGCCGAAGTGGTGCTGACCGACAATGTGTCGGACGCATTCAAAGAAGTGCAGCGGCTTGTCGAGACGGAAGGGCGCACGATGCTGCACCCGTTTGAAAGCCCGCATATGACGCTTGGCGCTGCCACCTGCGGGCTGGAATTCGCCCGCGCCGTGCCGGACATGAACATCGCAATTGTGCCCGTCGGCGGCGGCGGGCTGATCAGCGGCATGGCGCTCGCCATCAAACAGGCCCTGCCGGATTGCGAAATTATCGGTGTCGAACCTTTTGGTGCCGACAGTATGTTTCGCAGTTTCGAAACGGGAGAACCCGTCACCCTCGACAAGGTCGATACGATTGCCGACAGCCTCGGAGCGCCGATGGCCATGCCCGACAGCTATGCCCTCACCCGTGCCCATGTGAGCCGGATCGTGCGTTTGGAAGACGACGCTTTGCGCGATGCAATGCGCCTGTTGTTCCACGCGCTGAAGATCGTGCCGGAACCGGCGTGTGCTGCGACGACAGCGGCGCTGACGGGACCTTTGGCCGAACACTGCCGGGGCAAAACCGTCGGCATCATCGCCTGCGGCTCCAACATCTCGCTCGGCAAGTTTCAGCGCCTATTGGACGCTTGACGCGCCGATTCACCGCCCCATATACTCATGAACAGGGTTTGACGGCGTAGAACAAAACGTCCCAAACGAAATTTATTGAACAGATCATGGTCGCGCTGCGATTGAGCTCGCAGGTGCGATTTTGTGTTGCCAGAAAAGGGGGCCTGTAATGGAAAAGGTTCCAATGACGCAAGGCGGTTTTACCGCGCTCGAAGCCGAATTGAAGCGGCGTACATCCGAAGACCGCCACCGCATTGTTGATGCGATCTCGGAAGCGCGCGCCCATGGCGATCTTTCGGAAAATGCCGAATATCACGCTGCCAAGGAACAGCAGAGCCACAATGAGGGCCGTATCAACGAGTTGGAAGACCTGATCGGCCGCGCCGAGGTGATCGACGTGACCAAAATGTCCGGTGACACCATCAAATTCGGCGCCACCGTCACGCTGGTCGATGAAGACAGCGATGAAGAGAAAGTCTACCAGATCGTCGGCGATCAGGAAGCCGATGTGGCGCTTGGCAAAATCTCTATCTCATCACCCATCGCCCGTGCGCTGATCAGCAAGGAAGAGGGTGATTCTGTCGAAGTTGCCGCTCCCGGCGGCGCGCGGTCTTACGAAATACTGAAAGTTCAGTACGTTTAATCCCCCTTTCGAACACGCAAAGCCCCGCGCTGAGGAGACAACCATGATCGATCTTTATACCTTTGGCACACCGAACGGTAAGAAAGCCTCCATTGCGCTTGAAGAGATGGGGCTGGAATACACTGTTCATCCCATCAACATCATGAAGGACGAACAGTTCGATCCCGAATATCTGAAAATTTCGCCGAACAACAAAATCCCTGCGATTGTCGACAATGAAGCTGGGATTTCGATGATGGAATCCGGCGCGATCCTCTATTATCTCGCCACCAAAACCGGCAAGTTCCTGCCCAGCGACCCCCATCGCCACTGGCAGGCGATTGAATGGCTGAACTGGCAAATGGGCGGTTTTGGCCCGATGCTCGGACAGGCCAACCACTTTCTGAAGTTCAATCCCGGCAAGTCCAGCTATGCTGAAGAGCGCTATGGCAATGAAGCCAAGCGGCTTTACGGCGTTTTGGACAAGCATCTGGGTTCGAACGAATATGTCGCTGGCGAATATTCGATTGCGGATATGGCGATCTGGCCATGGTGCGCGCGTTGGGACTGGCAGAATATCGACATGGACGCGCTGCCAAACATCAAGCGGTGGTACACCGCGATTGCCAAACGCCCCGGCGTGATCAAAGGCTACAGCGTGCCTGTCGAAGCTGAAATCCCGATGCCCTGATTGGGCGGCTCCGTCCGTCAGGACGGCCCGGATGACCAGATCCGCATTGAAAATTGCAATCATCACCGACGGTAAGATGGGCGATCTTGCCCAATGCCGTGGCGTTGCGCAGGCGATTGCGGCACCGGAGAACATTTCGGAGATCAGCGTCCGTACCGGATGGTACAATCATCTGCCCGCTTATGCAGCGTCGTGGCTGCCCACAGCAGCATTGCCTATTGAAGCCGCCAAAGCTGACATCGTTATCGCATCTGGCCGTCGCACCCTGCCCGCCCTCATCGCGGTGAAACGAAAGCATGGACCGCTGAAAGCACCATTTGTAGCGTTCCTGAAGACACCGCCGACAGCCCGCACCGCGCTCGACTTCATTTGGGCACCGCGCCATGACGGTCTGGCTGCGAGATCGGCAGGCCCGGCCCCCGACGTTTTTTCAACCCTGACCAGCCCCCACACGATTACGTCCGACATCTTGGGCGAACTACGGGGCGAGCGGAACATTCCGGGCAGGCAGGTTGGTGTCATTCTGGGCGGCAACAACAAGTCAGTGACATGGAATGCAGCGTCAGCGGACGAATTTGCCGCGCTGCTGGCGCAAGTTGAGGGAGATCGCTTCACAATCGTCAGTTCGCGACGCACCCCGGATATACTGATGAGTGCTGTCTCGGACAGCCTTGCAGGGCGCGCCTGCGACATCTGGGATGGAACGGGCGAAAATCCGTACCAAAAGGTACTTGCAACCAGTGATGCGATCATTGTGACGGGCGACAGCCACAATATGGTTAGCGAAGCCTGCGCCACAGGCGCGCAAATATTGGTTTACCAGCCACCCGGTCTGCAACCAAAACTGAAAACCTTCTTGCAAGCCATGCAGGCCGAGGGGCATATCGCCGATATCGCGGCGCCCGGCGACGTTGCGGCGCTAAGCGATGCCAAAACCACGCCTGTTGATGCAACACCTGATATCGCCGCAGCCCTTTTGAAAGCGTTTGACGCCCGCAAGGGCTGACACATGCTGTTGTTGCCATGTTCAACTGTTGGGCATGTTCAACTGTTGGGGATGACCCGTTGTTCGGCTTGAAAAGGCCCCACTCCCGTCACTAGATATGCAACGCGGTTTTTCGACACCGCCAACCCATCTCAGACGTTCAGGATATCGAACATGGCGGAACATCACACCAAAGTGCTCATCATAGGCTCCGGTCCTGCTGGCTATACGGCTGCAATCTATGCCGCGCGTGGTTTGATGGAGCCGATCCTGATCGCGGGCATGCAACAGGGCGGTCAGTTGACCATCACAACAGAGGTTGAAAACTATCCAGGCTATGCGGACCCTGTTCAGGGGCCGTGGATGATGGAGCAGATGCTCGCGCAGGCCAAGAATGTCGGAACGACCGTTGTCAATGATACCGTGACACAGGCCGAACTGGGTGTGCGCCCGTTCCGGATCACCTGCGATTCCGGCGACATCTACACCGCTGATACCGTTATCATCTGCACCGGCGCTCAGGCGAAGTGGCTTGGCCTACCTTCAGAAGAGAAATTCATGGGCTTTGGCGTGTCCGCCTGTGCAACCTGCGATGGCTTCTTCTACCGCGACAAACATGTTGTTGTGGTCGGCGGCGGCAATACGGCTGTTGAAGAAGCGCTTTACCTGTCCGGCCTCGCATCCAAAGTGACCGTCATCCACCGGCGCGACGAATTCCGCGCTGAGCGCATCTTGCAGGAACGCCTGTTCAAGAAAGACAATGTGGAGATCATCTGGAACAGCGAATTGACGGAAATCACCGGTAAAGATGGCCTCATGCCATCTGCTGAAGGTGTGGTGATCAAAAACCGTGTTACAGGCGAAACCACGCCGATGCCTGTCGACGGTATCTTCATCGCCATTGGCCACGCACCGGCAGTTGAGCTGTTCAAGGATCAGCTGAAACTCAAATCCTCCGGTTATTTGTGGACCGCGCCGGATTCGACGGCGACGGAAATTCCCGGCGTTTATGCGGCTGGCGATGTGACCGACGATATTTACCGTCAGGCCGTCACCGCCGCCGGAATGGGCTGTATGGCAGCGCTTGAGGCGGAAAAATTCATCGGCGCACTGGAAAGCGCTGCGGAAGCGGCGGAATAAACGTTCAGAACGCGCAAGCGCGGTTGAACCTGCTGGTCAAACAACGCAATATCAAAGCGTTGGGACAATTGCATTTTTAGAACAGAGAGTGGGGCGCAGGGCTGCATCATGCCTATGGATTGGGACAGACTGCGCATATTCCATCGCGTCGCAAAAGCCGGCAGCTTCACCCATGCATCCGAAGTTCTGAACCTTTCCCAGTCCGCGATCAGCCGTCAGGTCAGCGCGCTTGAGGGTGAGGTCGGCGTACCCCTGTTTCACCGTCATGCGCGCGGGCTGATATTGACCGAACAGGGCGAAATCCTGTTCCAGGCAGCATCAGAGGTAACTGAAAAGCTGGAACAGGCCGCAAGCCAACTGACCGACTATCGCGGCGCCGCCAAGGGGCCGCTGCGCGTCACTACAACGGTTGGGCTTGGGTCCGCCTGGCTTGCCATTCGTATGCATGAGTTCATTGACCGCTTTCCCGACATTCAGGTTGAACTGCTGCTGAACAACACCGAGCTGGATCTGGGCATGCGCGAAGCCGATTGCGCCATTCGCCTGCGCCAACCGCAACAGCCGGACATCATTCAGCGCAGGCTGTTCACCGTGCATTTTCACGTCTTCGCGGCGCAAAAGTACATCGACCGGTTTGGCGCGCCCATGACGGTGTCTGATCTTGATGATCACCGCATCATCGTGTGGGGCGACGAAACACCCAACTATCTGGCGGATGTGAACTGGCTTTTGACAGCCGGAATGGAACCGGGAAAGGCGCGGGAACCCGTCCTGAAAATCAACTCGATCCTGGCCATCAAGCGCGCTGTGCAGCGCGGCGCAGGCATCGCGCTTCTGCCCGACTATTCGGTCGAAGAACATGCCGGGCTGGTGCCCGTGATGACTGATATCGATGTGCCAAGTTTTGACACCTATTTCGCATATTCGTCTGAATTGCGCAGTTCTGCGCGGCTCAGCGCCTTTCGCGATTTCCTGCTCGAGCAGGCAAAGAACTGGCAGTTCTGATCCCGCAATTCCCCAGCATCCAACCTATGCAATTACCGCATATCTCGTATGCATGACCAAACCTTGCGATGCGCGGTATTCAGGACCATATGGATTGGGACGGTGATCATTGGTTCTCCTCCTCCCAACCTTGATCTCCAGACATAGCGACACTGGTTTTCCTCCCGAACCCTGTCGCTCTTCTTCAAGCCGGACCTTTCAGGTCCGGCTTTTTTTTGCTCTGGTAAACGGCCTCTGAATTAAAAGCGCTTTGGTTGTGGCTAATTGTACGCACTCATTAACGTAAGCGTAAAAAACTCGCTTTTCCCCCTTTAACTTGAAGGCCATTCGTTTTAACTACGGGCAACAAATTGATAATCTGTTCCCGGTGCGCACGTGTCAAAAAATTGACAGACAATCGGATCAGAAATGAACAAACGCATAGTTGTCATTGACATTGTACGTCCTGACAACACGGCGCAAAATGATTGAACACGATGCTGGCGCTGGTTTTCAAAGGCGCTGATTTCAGCACCGCGATAAGACAGTCAGTTGGCGCCCGTACATGCGTTTACCAGTTGGGGTGAGCTTCTGTCGCAGGCAGCCACCCCGGGAGTCGGGGACCCCTCAGCCTCGACTCCCACCCTTTCTCCGATGCAACAGCTTTTCTCGCCAAGCAGCCGCCTCGCGGTCGCAAAATTGGCTCGCCTTTGTTCGGCATATCTGAAAACAACACCATTTCGTTTTGGCCCACAATGCGCGATAACCGGGTCGAAAAACGACAGGGTTCCTTACATGATTACACTTTACTCCATGCCCTCATCCGGCAATTCCTACAAAGTCCGGCTGTTGCTTGCGCAACTGAACATCCCATTCCGTCACGTCGCGACGGAATATGAAAACGGCAAGGAACTGACGGTTCAGCCAGACTTCCGCAACAAGAACCCCAACGGCAAAGTGCCCCTTGTTGAGTTTGAAGATGGCCGTGTGCTTGCCGAGTCGAACGCCATTCTTCTGCATTTTGCGGAAGGCACACCGTTTTTGCCAACCGACGCCTATACGCGTGCGCTGGTTTATCAGTGGATGTTTTTCGAACAGAACAGCCATGAAGGTTCCATCGCCGTGCGCAGCGCGATCACCTATCGCTACCCCTACCGGTTCCACGAGGCGACGCCGGAGCGGCTGGAAAGCCTGCTGCAATCCGGCAATCGCGCGCTGGATGTGATGGAAAGCCAGTTGCAAAAAACGCCCTATCTCGCAGGCGAGGCCTATACGGTGGCTGATATCGCCCTGTACGCCTACACCCATTCAGCCGAACCGGGCGGGTTCGACATTGCCTCCCGGCCCGGTATTTCAAATTGGCTTGAGCGTGTTCGCAACCAACCAGGCCATGTACCGCTGGAGTGGACTCCGGATAACGCATCCGCTTGAATCCAAAATCAATTTTGGATTTTCCCGAGGAAACCGTGCATCAGGCCGTTAACCCTTTGTTAACCATAAATCATGCTTTGGCCATGATTGCTCCATGTTCTTCCCATGATTTGTCCTCAAAAAGACATCATGAGAAAAGGGGTGCGGGTTATGAAAAACAGCGTTCAATCACCTCAGTCGCTGGCAGCTGGTAAACTGCGGGACAATCGGCTGCGCGCCGGTTTCACGCAGGTGGTACTTGCTGGCGTGACCATGCTTGCTGCCGTTCTGGTGGGTGTTTCCAGCATAACCATGGCGCTCGCATAAAAGCGCGCTTGACCCTGCGCATCGGGCGACTTAATCGAACCCGATGATCATCATAAAATTCATCGTTACGTCGCTCGTCGCACTGCTGGCCTGTGCAATCCTCGCGTTTCTGGTTGGCACGGCCTATGGCTGGGAAAAGGTGTGGCCGCGCTTTTTTGGCAACCCTGATCAGGGGCAGGTTCAGTTCTCCACCCTGACGAAAACCCCAAAACCCAATCAGGCTCTCGTCTGCCCCGAAGGCTATTGTGTCGAGAGGCATGTTGATATGACGGCGCCAACTTACGCGCTGAGTGTCGAGGAACTGCGCGCAGCGTTTCTCACCTCCATTGAAGGTGAAGAGCGTCTTGAAAGAGTGGACGACAACAACGAGCCCAACCGTTTGCGGTTCGTGCAGCGCACCAAACTCATGCGTTTTCCCGACACGATCAATATTGAATTCCTGCCGCAAGCCGATGGCCGCTCAAGCCTTGCAGTTTTCAGCCAGAGCCAGATCGGGACAAGCGATTTCGGTGTGAACCTGGCGAGGCTGGAACGCTGGCTAGAGCGATTGCGCCAGCACGAAATCGCCAGTCTTTGAAATCTTCAGCCTGCCAGACTTGCAACACCTGATCAGACCGGAAGGCGCAATTTAACGCGCAACCCGCCCAGAGGACTGTCGTGCAGCGTGATTTCGCCGCCATGGGTGTGAGCGATATCGCGCGCGATGGCGAGGCCAAGGCCGGTTCCGGAATCGTTCTGATTGCGCGCCTCGTCGAGCCGCACAAATGGCTTGAACACATGCTCACGGTGCTCTTCGGCAATGCCGGGCCCATCATCGTCAATGGTGATCAGCAGCGACTTGCCGAGGTGATTGGCCACGATCTCAACGCTGCGCGCGTAGCGAAACGCGTTGGAAACGAGGTTGGAGAGCAAGCGGTTGAACGCCACCGGGCGAACCTGAATGACTGAATTGCCGGTGATGTGAAATGTGAAAGATTTCTCAAGCGTTTCCGCTTCCTGCGCAAGTCGTTCGAGCAGGCTGTTCAGTTCAACCTCCCCGGTCTGCTCACCGGCATCGCCGCGCGCGAAATCAAGATAGCCCTGCAACATGCTCTGCATCTCTTCAACGTCATGAGACAGGGCGTCTGTTTCGTTGGATGGTGGCACCAAAGCGAGCTGAAGGCGAAACCGGGTCAACACGGTTCGCAGATCGTGGCTCACTCCGGCCAGCATGGCCGTGCGCTGATCGAGTGCGCGCTCAATCCGGTCGCGCATCAGAAGAAATGAGAATGTCGCCCGCCGAACTTCCGTTGCGCCACGGGGGCGCAATTCAGAATCAAGGCTTTGCCCCTTGCCAAATTGCTCCACAGCTTCCGCAAGGCGCTGAATGGGCCGTATCTGATTACGCAGAAACAGGATCGCGATCATGATCAGAACAACCGACGCTCCAACCATCCAAAGCAGAAAGATGTGCGTGTTGGAGGCATAGGCCTGATTGCGCCGCACGAAGGCGCGCAAAACGCCTTCTTCAAGCCGGATACGAATTTCCAGCAGATCGGAATCGCCAACCGTGTCGATCCAGAACGGTTTGTCGATCTGCTCGGTTAACTGCTCGCTCAACGCATTGTCGAGAATGGAAAAGAACGGTTTTGGTTGCGGTGGCGGCAATTCAGCATCCGGCAAAATGGCAATACGCAGCCGCAAACGCTCACCGGCAATACGGGTGATCGTCTCAAACTCCGCATCCTGCGGATAGGTCTCGATGATGTCCACCACACCCGCCAGATCACGCACCACCGAAGCGGACAAGCGATCAGTCACCTCCTGCCAGTGCCGCTCCATGAAGACGAAGGCAATGATGGCCTGCAAAAGCAGCATCGGCGCAATGATGATGATCAGCGAACGGCCAAACAGACCCTTGGGCATGCGCCGCGCTACAAAGCGGGTCGCAAGGCGCCAGTTGCGACGAATGCGGCGCATAAACCCCATATCGGGGCTGGAGCGCTCTATGGCATCATCGCCTTCTGGCTCTATATCGGCAAGTTGGGTCAATCACCGTCCAATGCGTCATGGCTGCTGTTACTGTGTTTGCAGCCGATACCCTATGCCCCGAACGGTTTGAAGCCAAGTTGGCGAAGCCGGATCCGTTTCGATTTTTCGTCTCAGACGATTGATCTGCACGTCCACCGTGCGTTCGTTGGCGTTGGCGTCCTGACCGACAAGATCCATGCGATGGACTGTTTCACCGGCATTCAGTGCAAACAGCATCATGATATCCCGCTCACGATCGGTCAGCTTGACCACCTCACCGTTCTTTTTCAGCTCACGTGAGGCGAGAACGAAGCAGTAAGGACCAAACATCACCTGCTCGACCGTTGGCAGCGGTTCGGTGATGACGCGTTTGAGAATGCTGTTGATCCGCAACACGAGTTCACGCGGGTCGAATGGTTTGGGCAGATAATCGTCAGCCCCCGCCTGCAAACCCTTGATGCGCGCTTCGGTTTCTCCCAACGCCGTCAACATCAAAACAGGAACTTCATTGTGTTCACGGATGGCGCGGGTGAAATCGGTGCCGTTTTCGCCGGGCATCATCACATCAACGATCAGAAGATCAAAGCTCAGCCCCTCAAGCTTGCGCCGCGCCTCGCTGGCGTCTGCCGCCATCGAAACGCGAAAGCCCTGCTCGCTGAGATAGCGGCTCAGCAAATCCCGGATTCGGCTGTCATCGTCAATGACGAGGATATGGGGCGCTTCGTCCACAAGCGGCACGCCATCGCTGATTTTCGTAGCTGTTGCTCCGCTGCGAGATTGTCCTGCAAGCATGGTCATCGTGTTTTCGTTCCCGTTTCCAAAACGTGTTTCAGCATCGGCATTCCCAAGCCCGCCCCGGTGAGCCAAATGACCACCTGAAAAGACCATCTTCGCCTCAACCGGATCGCAACAGGTTTTCCACCAGCGTGCGATCGTCCGGCTCAATCATCCCGAACAGGAAACGCTCGATCAGCTCGCGATCCTGATTTTCGACGCCGTTCAGCGCATTTTGAATGCGTGATGATTGCATTTTCATCAGTTGAAACGACAGATTGCGGCCTTTTTGGGTTGGGTAAAGCAGCCTTTGACGGCGGTCGAGCGTTCCGGCCTCCTGAACCAAAAAGCCCGTATAGACGAGTTGCTTGAGAATGGGTCCCAGACTTTGTTTGGTAATCTGGAGAATTTCGAGCAATTCAGCAACGGAAAGACCCGGCCTGCGGTTCACAAAATGCAACACCCTGTGATGTGCCCGCCCGAACCCATAGGATGACAGATTATCATCAGCGTCGGAGACAAAATCGCGATAGGCAAAAAACAAAAGCTCAATGAGCTTGAAGTCCATGCCCTCACCCACATCAGGCGGGTCGCGCAGGGCCTCCGACGGGTTTTCATCAATCGACACGGTGCCAGTCATGACTATCCTATTCGTCCAGACCAAGATTATATGTCAGGTCAATTGACATAAAATTCCGCACGGCCATACTCCAGTCCGTTTTCTGATAGGGCCGGTGTCAGCCGGTTTCAACACCAAAGAGGTTACAAAATGGCAGGCGTCCCCTTCGATCAGCTGGAAGGCGTTATCTGGTATAACGGCGAATTCGTCGAGTGGGGCGATGCCACGGTCCATGTTCTGACCCACGGCCTGCACTATGCGAGCGCTGTTTTTGAAGGCGAGCGGGCCTATGGCGGCGAGATTTTCGAGCTGACCAAACACACCGAAAGGCTGCACAAATCGGCTGAATATCTGGGTTTCGATATCCCCTATTCTGTCGCTGAAATCGACGATGCCTGCCGCGAAACGCTCAAGCGTCAGGGTTTGATCAATGCCTATCTGCGGCCCATCGCATGGCGCGGCAGCGAGATGATGGGCGTGTCGGCCCAGAACAACCGCATTAACGTCGCCATCGCCTGCTGGGACTGGCCGTCCTACTTCGACCCTGAGCAGAAAATGAAAGGCATTCGCCTCGACATCGCCAAATGGCGTCGCCCGGACCCGGCGACCATTCCCTGTAAATCAAAGGCGGCCGGCCTTTACATGATCTGCACACTTTCCAAACACGAAGCCGAGGCCAAAGGCTATGCCGACGCCCTGATGTTCGACTATCGCGGCCAGGTGGCTGAAGCGACAGGTGCCAACGTGTTTTTCACCAAGGATGGTGTGATCCACACGCCAACGCCGGATTGTTTTCTCGATGGTATTACCCGTCAGACGGTGATCGGCCTTGCGCAAAAGCGCGGACTGGAAGTCGTCACCCGTGCCATCATGCCGGACGAAATGGCCGATTTCGAAGAATGTTTCATCACCGGTTCGGCAGCCGAGGTGACGCCGGTGTCCGAAATCGGGCCCTATAATTTCGCCCCCGGTGCCATCAGCAAAGCGATGGTGGAAGACTATACCGCCGCGGTAAATCCGGACTGACCCTTTGCCGGTCTGACCGGCCATGTGCCACAGGTTTCGGGCATTTCCGTGCAACATACGGGAAAAATTGGGTTATTTTTGACGATGACCTAACGTAAAGAAACAGGGGATCAATCCTGTTTCCTTGCGTTGAATGTTTGACTCTCATCCCTCCCAAAGGGTTAATCGGTCGCATCCCTGTACTGCGGGACATCTTTTTGGGAGAAAATATCCATGGAAGCTCTATTGCCAATTATCATTCAGCTTGTGGCGGGTGCCGCGGGCGGGGGCGGCATCGCGTCCGTTCTTAAAGCTGTCAATCTCGGTCCGATAGGCAACATGATTGTGGGCGCAATCGGTGGTGCCGGTGGCGGCCAGTTGCTCGGCATGCTGGGAGGTGCCGGTGTCGGCGCGGCCGCTGGTGACGCAGCGGGCGGCGGCATGCTCGGCTCATTGATCGGCTCCGCCGTTGGCGGCGGCGCTGGCGGCGCGGCACTCACCGGCATCATCGGTGGTGTTGTCAACATGATGAAGAAATAAGCGGTCAAGTACCGGACTTTCGCAGTCCTTCAAAACGGCTGCTGTCGCTTGAAGGAATGCGAAGCGAAAAAGGGCGATCACGGGGGATCGCCCTTTTTTGTGTCTTGCGCGCGCTGCGCCCTTCCCTACAACGGGCGATATGGCCAAACTCGATTATCCAGACTAACCACTCGGACCTTGCTCATGTCGCAGCTTAAAATCGCCGTTATTCCCGTCACCGCATTTCAGCAAAACTGTGCGCTGATGTGGGACGAGGCATCCATGGAAGGCGTGCTTGTGGACCCGGGGGGCGATGTTGACCGCATTGGAGCAGCCATCGAGCAGTCTGGCGTGAAAGTCAAAGAAATATGGCTGACCCACGGCCATATCGACCATGCCGCCGGTGCCATGGACATGAAAGACAAGCTGGACGTTGATCTGATTGGCCCGCACAAGGATGACGAACCACTTTTGCAAGGGCTGGAAAAACAGGCGCAAATGTTTGGGATGGAAGGGGAAGTGCGCAACGCGGTTCCCGACCGGTGGCTCAACGAAGGTGACACGCTCACCATCGGACCACACAGTTTTGACGTGTTCCATTGCCCCGGTCATGCGCCGGGCCATGTGGTGTTTTACAACGCGCAGGCCGGATTTGCGCATGTCGGCGATGTCCTGTTTGCCGGCTCAATCGGCCGCACCGACCTTCCCGGCGGCAGTCACGACACACTGATTTCGTCCATCAAGACCAAGCTGATGACCTGGCCGGACGAGGTGCAGTTTCTGTGCGGTCACGGTCCGTCGAGTTCCATCGGTCAGGAACGTGCGACAAACCCCTTCTTGCAATAAAAAACGGCCCGGAAACCGGGCCGCTTTTTGTAAATCTCAATTGTTGCGAACAGTCAGTTCAGCCTTGCAACATATTTGTTGATTTCCGTTTCAAGCATCGCATATTCGGCGCAATTTGTGCCGCAGCGGTTGGCGATTTCATTCAACTGCTCGCGCGCTTTATCGACCTGGCCAAGTTGCAGGAACGCTTCGCCCATATATTCACGTACCAGCGTGTAATCCGGATCAGCCTTCACCGCAGCCTGATAGTAACCCAGACCTTCTTCAATACGCCCCAGTTTGCGGGTGGAATAACCGAGGAAGTTCAGAATGCGCGGATCGCTCTTGTTGTCAGCCAGATGCAGCACGTTCAGCGCCTCATCGTATCGACCAAGATAAGCAAGGTTCCGGCCAGCTTCGAACAGGTTTTCATCACTCAGGCCGGAACTCTTCTTGGCCTTCACGCACTTCTTCTTTTTGCGGTCAAAAACCTTGCCCTTTTTGCAGGTCACGGTCGTATTGGTCGTTCCGCCACCGGCGGCGTAGGAAGGCACGGTCGCCACCCATCCAATCATCATGGATGCCGCAAGTGCTGTCGCAGAAATTCGGGCAAGGGAAAGAGCCATTTGAAACAAGTTCCTTTCGGGGCATTGGTGTCATGCAATATCGAAACTGATACGCACCTGAACGACGATTGGTTTCATATTATGACATCGAAACGTGTTTGGCGACCATTTCAGCGCAACGTCCTGCGCAACAAATCGCCGCTGGATTCAATTCCACCGTCGGCATATCATTTTGCAGTGGGCGGGCAGGACGAAACTGGTTAGTAGAGAAGATCGTCCACTCCGCACCGAATGCCTGCGAGCCTTTTCATGACAAGAACAAACGCCAATCTGCTGATGCTGCTTGCTGGCCTACTGTGGGGCGGCGGATTCATTGCCCAGCAAAAGGCGATGGACGATATCGGGCCATTCCTGTTCATCGTCCTGCGGTTCAGCATTGCAGCGTTAGCCATCGTGCCGCTGGCGGTCTGGGAGCAACGCAAGGCCCGGGCGAGCCGGCCTGTCGCTGAACTTGGCGGCAATGCAGGGGCGCCCAAGGCAGGAATTGTCGCCGGCATGACGGTTGTGAGCCTGTGCTTTTTTGCGACCATGGGTGCGCAACAGGTGGGGCTGCTGGCGACGACCGTCACCAATGCGGGCATGTTGACGGGGCTTTATGTGGTGCTCGTTCCCATCATCTGCTTCGTGTTTTTGCGTCAGCACCAACCGCTCATCGTCTGGCCCTGCGCAGCGGCGGCAACGCTTGGCATCTGGATGTTGGGCGGCGGCAGTTTCAATGCTCTCACCTGGGGCGATGGCTTCGTGCTGATCGGCGCGATATTTGCCGCCCTGCATGTCATCGCCATTGGCCACTATGCGCAAAACACAAACAGACCTGTCGCCCTTGCCATTGCACAATTTGCAATTGGTGCCGTTCTCGCACTGATCGCCTATTTGATCGCGCGGGTATTTGACTGGCAATTTGAACCCGCCGCCAATTGGGAAATCATAAAGGCTGCCATGCCGAGCATTCTTTATGCGGCCATTGTTGCCGGAGCGGCCGCCTTCACGCTGATGGCGATCTGCCAGCAATACACGCCCGCCTCCGACGCTGCTGTTTTACTGTCGTCGGAAGCCCTGTTTGCAGCATTGGGCGGCGCATTGCTTTTGGGCGAAAGGTTAAGTGCGCTGGGCTATCTGGGTTGCGCAATACTGTTTGCGGCCATCGTCGTTGTGAGCTTTGCTTCTGCCCAGTCAGAGCCGCTCACTGTTCCCGATCGGGCCAATTAAAGCGAAAAGTCATGCCAGAATCGCAGTTCAGCGGCTGCTTTTGGCAAAAAATGCTTGCTATTGCGGCGTTTTGACGCTCATAAAGAATTATTCGGGTTTACCCGGAGACTGGAAACGAGCCGCAATAGAATCGAATTCTGCGTGCGGGCCGTTTTGGGAAGCCTTTTGACCGCCCGATAAGCGGGTCAGATGCGTGATGCCCCCCTTCCCGGCGGCTTTCAATGACGAAATGCATCACTTCCCTTCCCCGGCGATATATCCCGTTGGATCAGCAATCCAGAGCTTAAAATCGCGGACACTCAAGGGAACAGGACCTCCCAATGCAAGGCACAGTCAAATTCTTCAATGCATCAAAAGGCTACGGCTTCATCACGCCCGATGATGGCGGCAGCGACATATTCGTTCACATATCAGCCGTCGAACAGTCAGGCATGACATCCCTCAACGAGGGACAAAAAATCACCTTCGACGTGGAACCCGACCGTAAGGGCAAGGGCCCCAAAGCAATCGATCTGAAGGTCGAGTAAAGTCCAGTCACCCAACCCCATTAAGGGCGTTGAGCAGACAACACACTTTCAATCGGTCACCAGGACCTATTGAGACGCAAACGAGGCAAGTGCGGCACGGGCGACATCTTCACCCCATTCCTGAAGAAAGTGTCCGCCATCCTCGATGATCATCGGCTCTGGGCAATTGCGGATCACCCGGTTGAGCGCCTGCATCACATGCACACCCAGCACCGGGTCAGCAGCACCAATCGCCATAAAGCTCTGCCCCTGCCAATCGTTGCGCCAGAAATTGAGCGCCTTGAGGCTGGTATCAACACCCTCCATACCCGGCTCGATCATCACCATTTCCGGAAAGCGGCGAACACCCGCTTTATATTCAATGCTGGGATAGGGCGCGTTATAGGCGGCGATTTCGTCGGCGTTGAGATGTGGTGTTCCTCGCGCAATCAACTCGCCAACATCCATGTCTGGCTGGCTCGCGGCATAGGCTTTCCATGCAAGAAACCCTTCGCCCGGAGATTGGCCCGTGGCAATCGCCGTGTTCATGACCAACAGGCGCGAAAACCGGTCGGGCATGTCCTGCGGCAGGGTCAGCCCCAGCACGCCGCCCCAGTCCTGCACCACCAGCGTGATATTGCGCAGATCAAGCTTCTCGATGAGCGCGAGGATCATGTCGCGGTGAAAATGGAACGTGTAGCGTTCGTCATCGACCGGCTTGTCGGACTTTCCGAAACCGAGCCAATCCGGTGCGATAACCCGTGCGCCGCTTTCAACGAAAACCGGCAACATTTTGCGATAGAGGTAAGACCAGCTCGGCTCGCCGTGCAGGCACAGGAACACCTGATCGGCATCCGCCGGGCCTTCATCCAGATAATGAACCCGCAATCCTTCATATCCCGGCAAATCGCTCACATAGTGTGGAGCGAAGTCAAAACCGGCGAGATTGTCAAAACGCTCATCCGGCGTTCGCACCACACCATCCAAAGGTCCATTATCTGTTGTGGTCATTTGAATATCCTCACATCATCCGTTCGCCGTTGGGAACGGGTTTATCAATGGCCGCCAGAACGATATCGCCATTCTCATCGGCAAAACCCAGGGTCAGAACCTCCGACATCATGGGCCCGATCTGGCGTGGGGGAAAGTTGGTCACGGCCATCACCTGCCGTCCAATCAAATCTTCCGGCGTGTAGTGAACGGCGATCTGGGCGGACGATTTTTTCTCACCAAGTTCAGGGCCAAAATCGATCACCATCTTGATCGCCGGTTTGCGCGCTTCAGGAAATGTTTCGGCTTTCACGATCGTACCGGCCCGGATGTCCACCTGCATAAATGTGTCAAAATCAATCGTCTCGGCCATGGTGCCCTCTTTCGCATCTGCAAACGCAAAGTGTCATGCCGTTTGCGGTCAGGACTTGGCAAGCTCACGGGAACGATTTGTGGCAGCAGCCACCGCTTTTTCCAGAAGTTCCGGAAAGCCGCCCTCCCCCATCAGCACCTCAAGTGCCGCAGCGGTCGTGCCGTTGGGGGAAGTGACATTGATCCGCAATTGCGATGGCGGCAGATCCGACTGGCGCAGCAATTCGCCCGCGCCGCTGACGGTTTCGAGCGCCAGACGCTCCGCCAGTGCGTTGGGCAATCCGGCTGTCTTGCCGGCCTCGGCAAGCGCCTCGACCAGATGAAACACATAGGCAGGGCCGCTTCCAGAAACGCCAGTCACGGCATCAATCAGGCCTTCATCATCCACCCATTCAACGGCGCCTATGGCCTCCAGAAGGGTCGTCACATCCTCGCGCTGCGCGTCGCTGACTCCACTATTGGCAACACAGACCGTGATGCCTCGCTGCACCATCGCAGGCGTGTTGGGCATCGACCGGACAACCTTGGCAGGTGCACCGTCAAACAGCCCAAATGGCTCTGCAAGCCTTTCAATGGGAATGCCCGCCGCGACGGACACCAGCACAGTATCGCCATCAACGACTGGCGTGAGCGTTGGCAGTACCTGCCCTATGATATTGGGTTTCACCGCCACCAGCACGATGTCAGCGCGGCCTGCATCTTTTGCATCGCGCACCCAGCGCACACCGTGCTCTGCAATCATATCCGCCATGGGTTCGGGCGGCTTGGGATCAATGACCATGATCGCCCCCGGATCGCGCCCGGCGGCCAGCCAGCCACCCAGCATTGCTCCACCCATATTCCCTGCGCCGACGAGGCACAGCGTGGGGGAGGAAACCACGACTTACGCCTCGCCGACAGTGTCGAACAGCACGCTGTCCAACGCTTCCGTTGCTGACTTTCCCGTCCACACAACGAACTGAAATGCCTGATAATACCGCTCGCAGGATGTCAGTGCGTTTTCGACAAGGCACTCAATCTGCGCCTCGCTCGCGTTCACCCCACCCGACAGGGGGATCGCATGCCGGTAGAGCACAGACCCATCCTGCAACCACAAATCAAAATGTCCGAACAGCATCTGTTCGTTAATCAAAGAGGAAAGCCGCATGGTCTCCACCAGCCGTTTTTGCGGCACGCGCATGTCAAACCCGCAGGCCACATGCAGCGCCTCGAAATCTTCCATCCAGGAAAGCGAGACGCTGTAGTCGGTCCAGATGCCCTGCACCAGAATGGCAATCTCGTCCTCGCCGGAGCGTTCAAAGCTCCACCGGTTGGTGTCGGCAACCTGCTCTGCCGTGTCCACGGGATGGCTTCCACGGTCCAGTTGACTGCTGCTTAAACCCATATTCCGCACTGCTTCCCTGACTGAAAATTCCACAAACGTCTCCCTGGGCCGCGACGGCAGCCTGAAAAACACGTCACTCTTTGAAATCACGCACGGAATGCGATTGCCGAACCTGCAATGCTGGCTGCGTCGCCACCCCGAATCATTCAATAGGTTGAACATAGAACGGCGGCGGCGACCGCGAAGCCCTGCAATTGTGATCACCCACAGAATCGCTTTCTGCGCGCTGAATCAAAATCGCGACAAAGGCTCACAACCGATTCAATCGACTCACGATTTCGGAATTATTCCACAGAAAAACAAATCGTGGATAACTTGAGCGGCGAAGCGCTACTTTTTCGCAGCAGGCTTCTTGGCCGGTGATTTTTTGGCATTTTTTCCAATCTCGGCCTTCAGCGCTTCGAGCTCTTCACGCAGCTTTTCGTTCTCGCTGCGTGCTTTCGCGGCCATCTCTTTGACAGCTTCGAACTCATCGCGCTGGACCAGATCCATATGCGCCATCGCGCGCTCGGCCTGACTTTTCAGAGCTGTCTCAACTTCACGCCGCGCGCCCTGAGCGACGCCTGCAGCATCGGTCATCAGCTTGGCGAACTCGTCAAACATCCGGCTTGGACCCTGAGAACCCTGTGACATGACGCAATCCTTGTTGAGCGTTACCGAGCCGCCCGATGATGGGCGCTCCTGTTAAGACCTACCTAGTGCTTTGAACCGCTTGGTTCAACCGCTCCGGCAGCGACACAAATGCGCAACGGCACCGGATTTTGACTGCCCTTGCCCCAATAGATTGAGCATTGCAGCAACCGGTATGAACGGGCACATAGTGAGCCAGTTCGGCCAACATGTCAGGTGCAACGCCCGTGAACCCCGTTTCGACCACCGCTCTCGCTCTGCCGTTTCCCACCATCGACCCGGTGATTTTTGCCATCGACCCACTGGCCGTTCACTGGTATGGCGTTGCCTATGTGGCCGGCATTCTGCTCGGTTGGTGGTTTGCCCGTAAACTGGCGCGCACCCCACGCCTTTGGCCTGAAACGGGCGCACCGTTCAGCGCGCAGGATCTTGATGATTTTCTGACCTGGGCCGTGATCGGCATCATCGCGGGCGGCCGTTTGGGCTATGTCCTGTTTTACAATCTCGGCTATTACCTCGCCAATCCGCTGGCCATTCCGGCAGTCTGGGATGGCGGGATGAGCTTCCACGGCGGGGCGACCGGAGCCATCGTCGCCATGGTGCTGTTTGCCAGAAGCCGCCGGTTCAGCGCGTTTTCTCTGCTTGATGTCGTCGCGGTCGCCTCATGCTTTGGCCTGTTTTTTGGACGCCTCGCCAATTTCATCAATTCCGAACTCTGGGGGCGCACGACGGATGTGGCCTGGGCCTTCGTGTTTCCGACGGGCGGCCCTCAGCCGCGCCACCCCAGCCAGCTTTATGAAGCAGCGCTCGAAGGCGTGGTGCTGTTCATTGTCCTCGTGGCCCTGATCTATGGCGCGAAGAAATTGAAAACCCCCGGCTTCATCGGCGGCGCATGGGTGTTTGGTTATGGCGTGGCGCGCATCATTGTCGAGTTCTTCCGCGAGCCGGACGCGCATATCGGCTATCTTGCCGGAGACTGGCTGACCATGGGCATGGTGCTTTCCCTGCCAATGCTGGCCGTTGGAGCTTGGGGCATGATCACCGCGTCCGGGCGCACTCCATGGCACGAGCCACGCGAAGAAAATGGCGAACAGGCCTGACCCGTGACCCCTGACACCATGACCGCGACGCCGCCCTCCCCGCTTGAACAATTGATCCGTGACCAGATTGCCATCGATGGGCCGATGTCGATTGGCGACTATATGAATATCTGCCTCACCCACCCCGACCACGGCTATTACACGACGGGCCACCCCGTGGGCGGGCGGGCATCGGCGGCGCGCTCGGGCGGCGATTTCATCACTGCACCGGAAGTCAGCCAGATGTTTGGCGAGATGATCGGCATCTGGTGCATGGAGGTCTGGCAGGCTTTGGGCAGTCCGCCGCGGTTTACACTGGCGGAAATCGGCCCCGGGCGCGGCACGCTGATGCGCGACCTGCTGCGCATTTCTGCCGCCCTGCCCGGCTTCGCGCAAGCCATGGACCTGCACCTTGTCGAAATCAGCCCGACCTTATCAGAACAGCAGAGCCTGACCCTGTCTGACACCGGCCAGAAGGTGACGTGGCTGCGCGATATCGCCGATCTGCCCGCCCAGCCGACCATCGTCATCGGCAATGAATTGCTCGATGCCCTACCGTTTCGCCAGTGGATCAAATCAGGAAATCAATGGGTCGAGCGGGCGGTCGGGCTGCAGGATGATACCCTGTGTTTCACCACCCGCCCGGCCCTGCTGCCCGCGACAGACCTACCCGAAAACGCGTCGCAACAGCCGGATGGCGCGATTTTCGAGACATCATCACCGCGCGAAGCCTTCATCGCACAACTGGCCGACATGCTCATCGCCCATTCCGGCGCAGCGCTGATGATCGATTACGGTCATTTGAAATCGGGTTTTGGCGATACGTTTCAGGCGATGCGCGACCACGCCTATGTCTCGCCCCTCGATGCCCCCGGCACAGCGGATCTGACCAGCCATGTCGATTTTGAGCCGCTGACCAAAATCGCCGCCCAAAAAGGGTGCGCCGTTCCACCCCCCACGACGCAAGGCGCCTTCCTTCTGGCGCTCGGCCTGCTGGAGCGCGCCGGCAATCTCGGCCAAAACCGGGCAGGCAACGTACAAGACAGCCTGCGCGCCGCCGTCGAACGCCTCGCGGGCAACACCCAAATGGGCCAACTCTTCAAAGCCATAGCCTTCGGCGCCCCCAAATCGCTAGGCGAACGCTGGCCGGGATTTGGGTGATGGGAGGTGTGGGGGACGTCGGCCAGTCCCAACATTTAAGGCGATCTGAAGGGCGGCGGTTCGGAGAGGATGCGCCATGCATTCAGTCATGCGATGATTACGACGTTGAAACTAATCCCGAAGGCCCAGAAGTCTCGCCAAGAAGCGTTCCGACAACCGGTAATTCAAGTCTTTCTCGCATGGCATTTAAGAGGATTAACGACCCAAGCAGGACGATGAAGGGTTCTGGAAGTGCAATCGGTCCCTCTGCGATGTATCTCGCTCGGAAAGGCCTGTCATATGATTCGTCCAGTAAGTGAATATGCGTAGAAAAAACCCGCCAAGCAATGTCAGCTTCATCACGTGAATGGCCAGATCGAGCAAACTGGTCGGCAATATCTTCTGGAAGTTCCATTGGCTGACTGGCATTTCGCACAGCATCGAGAAACCGATAAATGTCGAGGAAATTTTCGGCTCTTTCGTACAGTTTCGAGAGTGAGTGCCCAAGCTGCTTCAAATCTGAATCCGTATGACCGCCACCTGATAGTAAACACTTCAAAGTTAGTTCACATGCCAACCCCGCATTCTGCATGATTGGCCCTGCGAACGCGATAAAATCTGTGACGTCACGATTAACATGGAGAATATTTGCAGCTTCCCAGTAAGAAGCAGCCCATTGGGCGCGGCCTATCAATGCTTCAAGATGCTCAACTGAATTAGATTGCGGCCAATCATTATGTAGAGCGGCTATTTCGGTGAACGGATCTCCGAAGGTAAGCGATAAAAGCGCGGACATCGTCATACCTCTCTAGTCGATAATATGGCGACTAACACACATCTATCTGATCAGTGATCATCTGCTTGTTTCAAAACCATCCTTTTCGCAACAAGTAAATGTCGACTGAAGGGAGAAAGCGGGCCTTCATTGGATGGCACCTTTCGGCGTGATCATAACGCGGATGCACGTTTAATCAGAGATTGGGTTCTGTCGATCTTATCGGCCGCTTCTTGGTCATGATCGACAGTACGCAGTTGTACTATTAAGCGTGAGAATACTGGTATTGAACGCTTCACGATCTCTTGGAGATCGACCTCGCTGTCGGGATCGAGATGGAGACGCTCTGTAAGATGAGCCACACCCTTGCTAATATTTGTACGTTCAGTTGACTTAAGAAAACTCGTACCAACCTCGCCAAGAACCGTTGGAATGTCGATTTCAAATTTCGAGGCAGTCAAATCATCTGGCCTTGGTTGCGCGCCAACGAAAAAGTCATCCATCTTTCGCAGTGCTAAAAAGCTCAGTAGACGAGTGGCATCAGCAACGAGATCAAACCCTCTTTCCAAGCCCCAAATCATGTCGTCTGGATCGACGTTTCTTGCAAAGTCATCGCGCCAAATTGCAAACGCAAAGCTTTGATCGATGCATTCGCAGATCGTTGCAATTTGAGCTGTTCGGTCGTCCATGAATTCGCTCCAAGCAGTCATTGTTGCGTTACCAATAGATATTGTTTTTAGGAGCGACCTTGTCATCAAATGTCGCGTTCCTTACCAATCATTTTGCGACACTTAAGTCACCGTAATCGTAGAGTGCTAGAAACCGCAGCAAAAGCCCTCCGTTCGCCAACGCCCTCTTCCCCCTTTTTCCCACTTGCACCATCCGTGGTCTTTGTTAGCTTTGCCTGTCCCGAAATGAGAAATTGCAGATGGATCAACTCACGCCTGTTCAGGCCTCGATGCTGGTGGCACTTGATGGTGTGCGCCATGCTTTTTTTACGCGCGGGGGCGGTGTTTCCAAGGGCGTTTATGAAGGCCTGAACGCCGGTCTTGGCTCGGGTGATGAGCGGAGCGATGTTGTTGAGAACCGCGCGCGCATGGCACGATATCTGGATATTGCGCAGCCAGACATCGCCAGCCCCTATCAGGTCCATTCGCCCGATTGCGTGGCGACAGATGTGGCGTGGCTGAATGATCGTCCGAAGGCTGACGGTATTGTCACCACCACGCCCAAAAACGCTGTGGGAATTGTGACCGCTGATTGCGGGCCGGTGCTGTTTGCCGATGCTGAAAACCGGGTGGTCGGCGCGGCCCATGCCGGATGGAAGGGCGCGCTGACCGGCGTTCTTGAAAACACGATTGCGAAAATGGAAGCCGAAGGCGCACAGCGCGCGAAAATCAAGGCCGTGCTCGGCCCGATGATTTCAGCGCGCAACTATGAAGTCGGCCCCGGTTTCGACGCACCCTTTGTTGAACTGGATGGCGGCAACAGCCGGTTCTTCAAACCATCGGTCAAACCCGGCCACCACATGTTTGACCTTGCGGGCTACATTGTGGATCGCTTGCAAAAGGCCGGTGTTGAGGCTGAAAATCTCGACATCTGCACCTACGCGGCGGAGGATGACTTTTATTCCTACCGCCGCACCACACACCGCAAAGAACCGGACTATGGGCGGCAGATGTCTGCTATTGTATTGGAATAACCGAATATCATGCCGACCACCCATCGGCATATGAGGGAGGAAAATCATGTTGCATTTTACCGAAGGCGAATTCGCCGCGCGGCGCGAAAAGCTGAGTGCCGCCATGTCCGAACGCGGGCTCGACGCCATGTTGCTGTTTTCGCAGGAAAGCATGTACTGGCTGACCGGCTATGACACATTTGGCTTCTGTTTCTTCCAGTGCCTGATTTACAAACAGAACGGTGAGATGGCGCTGCTGACCCGGTCCGCCGATTTGCGGCAGGCGCACCACACGTCCAACATTTCCAACATCGTCATCTGGAAAGATGGAGCCAACGCCAATCCGGCCACGGACCTGCGCGATTTGGCAGCGGAAATGGATCTGTTGGGCACCACGATTGGTGTCGAATATGACTCGCCAGGTCTCACGGCGGGCAATGGCAAGAAGGTCGACGAGAAAATGATGACCTTCGCCGAGTTAAAGGAAGCGTCGGACGTCGTCCACCAGTTGCGCGTGATCAAAAGTGCGGAAGAAATCAAATACATCCGCAAAGCCGCCCACATGGCCGATGATGCGCTTGATGCCGCCATCAAACACACCAGGGCCGGTGCTGATGAAGGCAAGATTCTGGCCGCCATGCAGGGCGTGATTTTCGAACAGGGCGGTGATTATGCGGGCAATGAGTTCATCATCGGGTCCGGCGAAGACGCCCTGCTGTGCCGCTACAAATCCGGACGGCGAAAACTGTCTAAGAACGACCAGCTGACTTTGGAATGGGCCGGTGCAAGTGCGCATTACCATGCCGCGATGATGCGCACGCTTATCGTGGGCAAGCCAAAGCCCGAACATGAAAAACTGTTCACCGCGGCCCGCGATGCGCTGCTGGCAGTCGAAGCCGCGATGGTGCCGGGCAACACATTCGGCGATGTTTTCGCCGCCCATGCGAAAGTGATGGATGCCGCCGGTCTGTCGCGCCATCGGCTCAACGCTTGTGGCTATTCGCTGGGCGCGCGTTTTGCTCCCTGTTGGATGGATGGCCCGATGTTCTATTCCAACAATCCGGCGGTCATTGAGCCAAACATGAGCCTGTTTGCCCATATGATCATCATGGACAGCGAGTCCAACACGGCCATGACGCTGGGCCAGACTTATCTGACCACGGCAAAGAAGCCGAAAAACCTGTCCAAGCATGCGATGGATATGGTCGTTTTGTAACCGCGCCCACCGCCAAGCACAGTGCCGGCATTAACCTCACACAGTGTTCATGGGGATAGTTTCGCATTTCGTTTTGCGATTGCGCGCGGCTGTTGTTAAGACACACCAAATTTTAGACCGATAAGCGCAGGTCCCCATGAAGCTCTTTTCAGGAAACGCCAGCAAGAGCTTGAGCGAGGAAATCGCGCAATATCTCGACACAAGCCTTGGCAAATGTGTCGTGCGCCGATTTGCCGATCAGGAAATTTTCGTCGAAATTCAGGAAAATGTGCGCGGTGAGGACGTGTTTATCGTCCAGTCGACGTCCTATCCGGCCAATGATCACCTGATGGAACTGCTGATCATGATCGACGCTGTGCGTCGTTCATCCGCGCGGCGCATCACGGCTGTTCTGCCCTATTTCGGCTATGCCCGTCAGGACCGCAAACCCGGCCCGCGCACGCCAATCTCAGCCAAACTGGTGGCCAATCTGATCACGGAAGCCGGTGCAGACCGTGTTCTGACACTCGATCTCCACGCCGGTCAGATTCAGGGCTTTTTTGATATCCCGACCGACAATCTGTTTGCCGTGCCGGTGATGAGCCGCGATCTGCGGGCGCATTACAACATCGACAACCTTATGGTCGTTTCTCCCGATGTCGGCGGCGTGGTGCGTGCCCGTGCGCTGGCCAGCCGTGTCAACGCGCCCCTCGCCATCGTCGACAAACGCCGCGATAAGCCCGGCGAATCCGAAGTCATGAACGTGATCGGTGACGTGTCGGGCCGCGACTGCATTCTGATCGATGACATCATCGATTCCGGCGGCACGCTGTGCAATGCGGCGGAAGCCCTGCTCGCCAATGGTGCGACCAGTGTGACGGCTTATATTTCCCACGGCGTGTTGTCCGGCGGTGCGGTCGCGCGCATCACGGCATCGAAGCTCAAGGAACTCGTGATCACCAGCTCTATTGAGCCAACCAGCGCCGTCAAAGCCGCCCACAATATTCGCGTCATCACGATTGCCGATCTGATCGGCGAAGCGATCAACCGCACGGCGCTGGAACAGTCTGTTTCCAGCCTGTTCGACTAGGCAAAAGCGGCGTTCAGTTCGCCAGAACACTTGAGCGATGCGCGCAAGCAAAAGCTTGCGCTATCAACCGACTTCGGTTACATCACCGCCACCGTGTCGACACCCCTGGAGGGAACACGGGTCAAGGCGCTTTCACCATTGTCGAAACTGGCCTCAAACGGCGTGCAACAGCTCTCCGTTTTGCAGGTGTCCGTTGACACAAATGACAGCGCGTTGAGTTTGGACGGTTTGCCCGCCCAGACGACCTCTTACAAACGCTTAGGAGCACATTATGAGCGACAACAACCAGCTCATGGCCCATGCGCGTGACCGTGTAGGCAAGGGGGCCGCACGTGAATTGCGCAGACAGAATATGGTGCCAGCCGTCATTTATGGCGACAAGAAATCCCCATTGGCCATTGGCCTTCCCCAAAAAGAAATCACCATGAAGATCCATGGCGGTGGCTTCATGACGAATATTCTGACCATCGATGTCGACGGCACCAACCACCGGGTTCTGCCGAAGGATTACCAACTGCATCCCGTCACCGATCGCGTCCTGCACGTTGATCTGCTGCGCGTATCCAGCAAAACGCAGGTGACGGTTGAAGTGCCTGTTCACTTCGAAAACGAAGAGACCTGCCCTGGCCTGAAGGCTGGCGGCGTTCTCAACGTTGTGCGCCATACGGTGGAAGTGAACTGCCCGGCCGATTCCATTCCGGAATATTTCTCCATCGATCTGGTGCCATTCGAACTCGGCGATTCCATCAACATTTCTTCGGTCACACTTCCGGAAAATGTCGTGCCCACCATCACCGACCGTGATTTCACGATCGCCACAATCGCAACGCCAGCCGGCCTGCGTTCTGACGACGCTGGTGAAGAGGACGAAGGTGCACCGGAAGCACCGGAAACCGAAGTCATCAATCAGAAAGGCGAGGCAGACGAGGAATAATCGTCGCCTTCCTGACTGCAACCATTTAGACTTTGACCGGGGCGTTCGCGCCCCGGTTGCTTTTTGAAAGCCCGTTTTGCGCAACCCGAAGGTGGGAAGGTTTCATGCTCTTGATCGCTGGCCTTGGTAATCCGGGCAAACAGTATGAGAAGCACCGCCACAATGTGGGCTTCATGGCGGCTGATGCCATCCACGATTGCGAAGGCTTCTCCCCTTGGAAATCGCGCTTTCAAGCGATGTGCGCCGAAGGGCAGTTGGGCGGCGTTAAAACGCTGCTCATGAAACCGAACACATTCATGAATGAATCTGGCCGCGCCGTGCGCGAAGCGATCCAGTTCTACAAAATCGACCTGTCTGACGTTGTCGTTTTGTATGACGAGCTTGATCTCGCGCCCGGCAAAGTGCGTGTAAAAACCGGCGGCGGCGCGGGCGGTCACAATGGCATTCGTTCCATAGACAGCCATATTGGCAAAGACTATCGCCGCGTGCGCATCGGCATCGGCCATCCCGGCCACAAGGACCGGGTGACCGGCCACGTGCTGGGTAATTTCGCCAAGGCTGACCATATCTGGCTCGATCCGCTGCTCGACGAAATGGCACGCAATGCCGATCTGCTCGCCAAGGGTGATGATGCAGCATTCATGAACCGGCTCGCCTTGCGCACCCAGTCCAACGAACCGCCCGGTGCGCGCGGGCAATCGTCTGCCAAACAAAAACCGGGCGCAAAGGGCAAAAGCCACATCCGACAGGCCCGTGCGAATGGACCAAAGAAAACAGTTCCAACCAGCGGCCCAATGGCCGATATGCTGAAAAAACTGCTCGGAAAATCATCCAGCGAATAAACCGGTTTCGCTGCAAACAGCGAAACCGCAATCACATGTGAAGAGACGGAAAAACTATGGGATTCAAATGCGGAATTGTGGGCCTGCCGAATGTCGGGAAATCAACCCTGTTCAATGCTCTCACGCGCACGGCGTCCGCCCAGGCGGCGAACTACCCTTTCTGCACCATTGAGCCAAACACCGGCGAAGTTGCGGTGCCGGACCCACGCCTGAAAGAAATCGCGGCGATTGCCAGTTCCAAGGAAGTCATCCCCACCCGCATATCATTCGTCGATATCGCAGGGCTCGTGCGCGGTGCATCCAAGGGTGAAGGGCTTGGCAACCAGTTCCTCGCCAACATTCGTGAAGTCGATGCCGTGGTGCACGTCTTGCGCTGTTTTGAAGATGACGACATCACCCATGTTGAGGGCACAATCGACCCGATTGCTGACGCGGAGACCATCGAAACAGAACTGATGCTCGCCGATCTGGAAAGCCTTGAACGGCGGATTGAGCAAACCCGCAAACGGGCAACCGGGAAGGACAAGGACGCCCTGACCGTATTGCCGATGATGGAAGCCGCCCTTGAACTGTTGCGCGACGGCAAGCCCGTGCGCCATCTGCTCGACGGCATTGCGGCAGAAGACCTGCGCATCCTGAACGGTATGCAATTGCTCACTTCAAAGCCTGTTCTTTACGTGTGCAACGTCGCTGAAGAAGACGCAGCAACGGGTAATGAAAAGAGCGAAGCCGTTGCCAAAATGGCTGCGGACCAGGGCGCGGGAACCGTGGTGATCTCCGCCGCGATTGAAGAAGAAATCGCGCAATTGCCCGATGAAGAACAGGGCGAGTTTCTGGAAATGAACGGCCTTGACGAATCCGGCCTCACCCGCCTGATCCGCGCCGGCTACGACCTGCTTGACCTGATCACCTATTTCACCGCCGGTCCAAAAGAGACACGGGCCTGGACGATCACGAAGGGAACAAAAGCGCCCGGTGCGGCTGGTGTCATCCACACCGATTTTGAGCGCGGCTTCATCCGCGCGCAGACCATCGCTTACGATGATTATGTGACACTGGGTGGCGAGGTGAAGGCCAAGGAAGCGGGCAAGGCCCGCGATGAGGGCAAGGAATATATCGTCAATGATGGCGACGTGCTGTTGTTCCGCTTCAACACCTGACGGGCGTGCCGCGCGACGCTTTGGTCGCTTGCAATCGGCTGTTTCAATGCGCATTTTCGGTGTGACGGGGCGTTTGAGGCCGCAATACCTCAAACTGAAACAAAAGGTGCCGCATGTCGATTGCCACAGCCGAGCCGGAGATCCCAAGCGCTCCTCTATCGACCGGCGCTGAATTCGTTTCCCCCTATCCTGAGGGTCGCAACGGGCCGTACCAGAATTTTATCTGGTTTCGCACCCTGCTCACGGTTCCGAAAATCATTCGCAACCCGCTGGAGGCTTTCGCCAAGTTTCAGTTCGACGCGCCGGTCTCGCGCTACAAGCTGTTTTCGGTGCCCTTTGCGTTGGTCAATGATCCTGAGTTGATCCGCCATGTGTTTGTCGAGCGTGCAAACGTGCTGGAAGCCGAGCCGCTGCGCCAGAAAATTCTGCGCCCTGCGCTGCGCGACGGCATGCTGACAGCCGAAGGTGACGTGTGGCGGCGCGCGCGCAAAACCATTGCGCCGGTTTTTTCACCCCGCCACGTCAACGGTTTTGCATTGGCCATGAAATCGGCAACCGAGACATTTTTGGACGATATGGAATCCGGGCCACGTCAGTTACAAATGGCACCGGTCTTGTCGCGTTTGGCTTATCTCGTGTTGTCGGAAACCCTGTTTTCCGGCGACATCAACGAGGATGGTGAGCAGATCCTGGCAGACGTTGCCAAGTTTCTGGAACACCTCTCCAATGCCGACCCCCTCGACCTGATGGGCGCGCCGGAATGGATGCCTCGTCCTACCCGCATGCGCGGTGGCGGTGTCACGGACCGGTTGCGGACGGTGGTTCGCGAAGCCGCCAAACGACGCCAGCTGCGCATTGAGGCGGGCGAGAGTGTGCCGGAAGATTTCCTCACTTTGCTGTTGAAGGCCGGCGAGAGCGAGAAGGATCGTCTGACGATTGAGGAAATCGAAGACAACATCATCACCTTCATTGCAGCCGGGCACGAGACAACCGCCCGCGCGCTGGCGTGGATGCTCTACCTGCTCGCCCACGACGAGGAAGCACGCGCGCGGGTCGAGGCGGAAGTGGATGCTCTCGACACGGAAACCCTGCCACCTGAGAAATGGGGTGCGCAACTGCCCTGGCTGACCGCCTGTTTTGAAGAAACAATGCGGCTGTTTCCTCCAGCGGCTGTCATCATTCGCCGTCTGGCGGCTGATATCGACCATGGCGATTACCAAATCCCGGCGGGCACCAATATCTATGTCAGCCCATGGGTGCTGCATCGCCACACAACCCTTTGGGATGACGCCGCCGCTTTCCGCCCGGAGCGCTTTTTTGGCAAGAACCGCAGCAAGATCGATAAATACGCCTACTTGCCGTTTGGTATGGGGCCGCGTGTCTGCATCGGCGCAAGCTTTGCGATGCAGGAAGCGCAGATCATATTGGCGCTCATGTTGAAGCGTTTTCGCTTTGACTACAGCGCCGCGCGCAAGCCCTGGCCGGTGATGAAAATCACCATCCAACCCGACAACGGCATGCCCATGCGCTTTCACCGGCGCGACGGTCTGTCTCGGTGAGAAATGCGGAAAATGTGACATAAGTCACACCGGCCAGCCACCATAATGGCGTACCGCTTTTCAAATACCCGAACTCTGGAAACGCCCGAACGTGCTCACCTACGAAGACTTTCCGGTGGGAAAAAGCTTCCCGCTCGGACCACGCAAAATTACAGCCGAAGAGATCATCGCGTTCGCTGAGCGTTATGACCCGCAGCCGTTTCACCTCGATGGTGAAAGCGAGCAGGCGACGGCTGTTGGCGGCTTAATTGCATCCGGTTGGCACACCTGCTCCATTCTCATGCGCATGATGTGCGATGCTTATCTGCTCAACACCGCGTCGCAGGGGTCCGGCGGTCTCGACAAGATCAAATGGCTGCGCCCGATCCGCCCTGATGACACCCTCACCGGGGCCGCCACCGTGATGGGCAGGCGCGTCTCAAAAAGCAATCCCGGCCTCGGATTGATCAATTTTGCATACACGATCCAAAATCAACACGCTGAGCCGGTTCTTGAGGTGACAGGAATGGGCATGGTCGATACCGGAGCGGCACCGCAATGAGCGCCTCCCAGACCAATCAACCCACCTTTTTTGAACTCCTCGAGCCCGGCATGGTTCAGGAACTGGGAAGCTACACGTTTGAACGTGATGAGATCATCGAATTCGCCGCGCAATTCGATCCCCAGCGTTTTCACCTTTCTGAGGAAGCCGCACAGGCGAGCAATTTCGGTGCACTGTGCGCGTCCGGGTGGCACACGGTGTCGGTCTGGATGCGTATGAATGTCCTGAACGGGCGTCCGGAACTAAAGCGGATGACGGGCTATACCGGCGAGATGCCCCAGTTCGGCCCCTCCCCCGGCGTGCGCAATGTGAAATGGCTGGCGCCCGTTTTCGTCGGCGATACTATCACATTTCGCTCGACCATCACCTCAAAGCGTATCACGCCCCACCGCGAGGGCTGGGGCATGGCCTTGAGCCATTCAGAAGGGTCCAACCAGCATGGTACGAAAGTGTTTCAGATGGACGGGGCAGTCACCCTGCGGATTGATTAGCGCTTTTGTGATCGGGAGCTGATTGGCTCAATCGCCCTCGAACTCAACTAACGTACGCACCGGCACGCCCAGCGCTTCGATCTTGGCCCTCCCGCCAAGGTCAGGAAGATCGATCACGAAACAGGCCGCCACGACTTCCGCGCCGAGTTCCTGCAAAAGCTTTGTCGCGGCTTCCGCCGTTCCGCCCGTTGCAATCAGATCATCAACCAGAAGGACTTTTTCACCCGGCTGCACAGCATCGCGGTGCATCTCCATCTCATCGACGCCATATTCCAGACTGTAGGCGATATTGACCTTTTCGCCCGGCAATTTTCCCTTCTTGCGGATCGGCACAAAACCCGCCGTCAACTGATGCGCAATCGCACCGCCCAGAATAAATCCGCGTGCTTCAATGCCTGCAATCTGTTGCAGGCCAATCCCGATATACGGGTGCACCAGCGCATCGACCGCCCGGCGAAATGGCCGCGGCTGCTGCAGCAGCGTAGTGATGTCGCGAAACGTGATACCCGGCTTTGGATAATCCTCAATCGCCCGGATTGATGATTTGAGTTCTTCTATGAGTGAATCCTGCATGGTGTCCCCGGCCCAGTGGTTTGCCCGCAACCTACAACGAAAAAGGCCTCCCGCATATTCCGCAAGAGGCCTTTCATGAAACTGTTAACGGCAGTTGATATCACAATAACAACTGCCCTGACGGACGAGGTTAATGAGCAACGTCCGACCAGACTTTCTTCTTGGCGAAATACAACAGACCCGCAAACACCAGCAGGAACAGCATGACGACAAATCCGGTCTGCTTGCGCTGACCAAGGCCAGGTTCTGCCGCCCACATCATGAATGCGGAAACGTCTTTCGCATACTGATCAACGGTCTGTGGTGAGCCGTCGTCATAGTCGACAATATCGTCGGACAGCGGGTTGGCCATGGCAAGCGCTGAGCCGGCAGCGAAATAGGGGTTGTAGTGCAGGCCATCGCCCACTTCTTCGCCCTCTGGTGGGTCCTCATACCCGGTCAGAAGCGAGTAAATATAGTCAGGGCCATTGGCGGCATACATGGTGAAAATATCGAAGATGAAGGTCGGGAAACCGCGCTCGGGTGCCCGAGCTTTTGCAAGCAACGAAAAGTCCGGCGGCAGGGCACCATTGTTGGCGGCGGCTGCTTCCTTGTCGTTCGCATAAGGGCCAACAAAACGGTCTGTCAGCGTCGCGGGACGCTCAAACATTTCACCATCTTCGCTGGGACCGTCAGTAACTTCATATTCCGCAGCATAATTCTTGATCTGGTCATCGGTATAACCAAGATCGCGCAGATTGCGGTACGAAATCAGATTGAGCGTATGGCATGCAGCACATAGCTCAGAATAGACTTTGAAGCCGCGTTGCAACTGGCCCTTGTCATAGTGGCCCAAAGGTCCAGAAAAGCTCCAGCTTTGTTCACGCGGCTTTTTCTTCGGATATTCGCTGGCAGCAAATGCGCTGCCAACCGCCAGGCTGCCCAGCAGTGCAGCTGCGGAGAACACAACCGACAATTTCCTGAAAACGTGCGTCATATTTATGGTCTCTCAATTGCGGACTGTGCGTTCAGCGTTAAAACGGCACAGCCCAATCATTCAGTTTGGCTGTTGGTTTTGAAAGCGCGGTCACCCGCGCTTTTCAGCTTCAGCCGTTGTGCCTGCAACCTGCGGCGCTCCCGCGCCTTCGCTGCTCGCCAGCACGGCGTCGGTAATGCTCGCAGGGCGCGGTGTTGTTTTCTCAAACAGGCCCATCAACGGCATCACAGCCAGGAAGTGGAAGAAATACCAGAAGGTCGAAACCTTCGTCAGCGGAATCCAGATCCCTTCAGCCGGGCGTGATCCCAGATATCCCAGGAAGATCGAATTGATGACGAACAGCCAGAAAAAGATCTTGTACATCGGGCGATAGTTGGTTGAACGCACGTCCGAACTGTCGAGCCATGGCACGAAGAACAGAACCGCAATCGCACCAAACATCGCCAGAACACCACCGAGCTTGGAGTCAATCAGCACGATTTCGGTGAACGGAATGCCGATGTTGAAATCGACCGCGCGCAGGATCGCGTAGAACGGCAGGAAGTACCATTCAGGCACAATATGCGCCGGCGTTTTCAACGGGTCAGCAGGAATATAGTTGTCCGCATGGCCCAGATAGTCCGGTAGGTAGAAGACGAAATAGCACATCACCAGCATGAACACGACGAGCGCAAGCGCATCCTTGATCGTGGCATAGGGGGTGAAGGGAATGACATCCTGTTTGGATTTGACCTCAACCCCTGTCGGGTTGGTCTGGCCGGTCACATGCAGTGCCCAAACGTGCAGAATAACAACACCCGTAATCATGAAGGGCAGCAGATAGTGCAGCGAATAAAAGCGGGTCAGTGTGGCGTTGCCGACATTGTAGCCGCCCAGCAGGTATTCAGTCACAACACCGCCAACAAGCGGAATGGCGGTGAAGAACCCGGTGATCACCTTCGCGCCCCAATAGGACATCTGACCCCATGGCAGAACGTAGCCCATGAAGGCCGTGGCCATCATCAACAAATAGATGACAACGCCCAAAATCCACAGCACCTCGCGCGGTGCCTTGTAGGAACCGTAGTAAAGGCCCCGGAAAATGTGCACGTAAACGGCAACAAAGAAGAACGACGCACCAACGGCGTGCCAGTTTTGCAACAGGCCACCATAGGCCACATCGCGCCGCAGCAACTGAACGCTTTCAAAAGCGAGGCTGGCGTCAGCGGTATAGTGCATTGCAATCACGACGCCGGAGATGATCTGCGAAACCAGCATGACCATCAAAATGCCGCCGAATGTATAGAAGGCATTCAGGTTACGCGGCACCGGATAGGACACGAAACTGTCATGCATCAGGCGGGCGAGCGGCAGGCGCTCGTCCATCCATTTGCCGACGCCGGTGGTTGGGTTATAGGTCGAATGTCCACTCATCAGTTGAACTCCTCGTTACGCGGCATCGGCGCCGATCACCAGTTTGTCTTCAGCAGCGAAGGCAAATGGTGGCAGCGGCAAATTGGTTGGGGCCGGGCCTTTGGTCACGCGGCCGGTCACATCAAATTTTGAACCGTGGCAGGGGCAAATCCAGCCATCGAGGCCGGAGGTTTCCACTTTTGTGGGAATGCAGCCCAGATGGGTGCAGTTTGCAGCCACGATGGCCCATTCAGCCTCTCCACCTTCGGCTTTCGCCATGCGCTCATCGGCGGGAACGTAGTCGCGGTATTCGCCCTCAGCCGCGCCTCTTGCAGCCGTGACCTCTTCTTCCGTGAGGTGGCGGACGAAATATGGCGCGCCACGCCAGATCACGGTGATGGACTGGCCTGGCTCGATTTCGGAGACATCAACTTCGACTGGCGCACCGGCAGCACGTTCCCGCGCGTTCGGGCCAAGCTGGCTTACCAGCGGCCAAACAATGCCACCAACAGCAACAGCGCCCGCAGCGCCGGTTGCCACATAGAGAAAATCGCGTCGTTTAACATCGCTATTTCCGTGTTCGCTCATGGAGTTAACCTCTCCAATATTGTGTCCTTGTCTGGGAAAACGCTCCGGCCTTCAAGGGCCAGACGACCGCGCAGCGCTAAGGCTGCCTGATGCGCGCATCCAACTGCCGCTTCTCTAGTCTTGATAGGGGTATCATGTCCAGTTGTAACAAGGTCTGACGGCAAGATGTCGCGAGATTTTTTGCTCTCTTGGACGCTCAGTCCCCAAAAATAATCAATTTCGGGACTTTGCCCCCGCATCAGACACGTGGTCCGCCAGACTTATTGGCGCTTGAGTCGCCCATGAACACCGTTCTTTTTAAAAGAGAATGCCGCTTCATTTTCCTGCACATCAAGCGACAGCATGAAGTAGCCGCCCTCAAGGGCGTGCGAAAAGAAACCGGCCACAGCATCGAAGACCGCCTGCCCGGCTGCCTTTTTCACCTCTTCTGTGCGCCCCGCGCCCATGCGCACAAGAATGGAAACAAATCCGTTTTCCGGATGGCCGTCCGCGATCGTATAGATTTCACTTGGATAAAGGCGAACCCGGATGCCGCCGAGCGGGAAAACACCCGTATCGATGGCCGTTTTTGCAATCAGATCGCTCAGGGCCCGCAAGTCATGATGACCTTCCAGATTGCTGGAATATTCAACGATGAAATGGGGCATGGATGACCTCCCGTTGCAGGTTTTGCGGCGATCTCACTTCGCCTTCGGCGGATTGCCCGGAATGGGCGCGCCACGCAATGTCGGGTGAGTACGCTGATATTGCGGTGGGAATGCCGCATCGCCCCCCAGCGCTTCTGCGGCATGCCAGGTCCAGCGCGGATCGTAAAGCATGCCCCGTGCCAGCGCCACCATATCGGCCTGACCGGTCGCGACAATCGTCTCCGCCTGTTTCGGCTCGGTGATCATGCCGACCGCCATTGTCGCCATACCGCTTTGCGCGCGAACCGCCTGCGCAAACCCGGTCTGATACCCCGGCCCGGTTTTAATCTCCTGAAGCGGGCTGTTGCCGCCGCTTGAAACATCAATGAAATCGCAGCCAAGCCCGGCAAGGCGTTCGGCCAGTGCGCAGCTTTCTTCCACCGACCAGCCGTTTTTGACCCAATCGGTTGCCGAAATGCGAATGCCAACGGGCATATCGTCAGGGCAAGCGGCACGCACGGCTTCAAAAATCTCAATCGGAAACCGCATCCGGTTTTCGAGACTTCCCCCGTAATCATCATCCCGCAGGTTGCTGAGCGGCGACAGGAATTGATGCAGGAGGTAACCGTGCGCCGCGTGAATTTCGATCACTTCGAACCCGACCCGCACAGCCCGTTCCGCAGCCTGCACAAAGGCCTGTTTGACCCGCTCCATGCCTTGCGGCGTCAGCGCCTGCGGCGTATGCCAGCCATCGGCATAAGGCTCTGCTGATGGTCCCCGAGTGGTCCACGGATCGTCATTCGCCCCCAAAGGCGCGCCGCCATTCCACGGCACGTGACAGGATGCCTTGCGTCCGGCATGAGCGAGCTGAATGCCAAGCTTAGCGTTTCCATAGTCTTTGAAGAAACGAACGAGCCGCGCCATACCTTCTTCGTTTTCATCGCTGTAAAGACCGGGGCAGCCATGGGTGATGCGCCCGTCAGCCTCAACACCCGTCGCCTCCACAAACACCAGCCCGCAACCGGAAACCGCATATTGACCAAGATGCATCAGATGCCAGTCCGTCACGGTGCCCCCGATGGCGGAATATTGGCACATGGGAGCGACGATGATCCGGTTTGCCAGTTCGACATTACGCAGCGTGATGGGGGTGAAAAGTTGAGACATCGCTGAATCCAGATTTCAAAAGAGAAGACTATGAAGCGGGTTTGACGAGATGCGCAACGACATTTTCAATCATGCGGATGCCCGCATCCTGCCCAAGGCTCATGATGCTTTCCGGATGAAACTGCACCGCCGCCATCGGCTCACTTTCATGCTCAACGCCCATGATCACACCATCCGCTGTCTGCGCCGTCACCCGAAAACCGTCCGGCAGAGTTTCAGGATTGGCATAGAGCGAATGGTAACGCCCGACCGTGATTTCGGGGTGGTCCTGTGACCCGATCCCTGAAAACACGATGGAATTGCCGGATGCCGTGATGCGCGATGGCTTGCCATGCATGGGAATGTCCAGTTGCGCCAGCGTGCCGCCATGTGCCTCCACCAGTGCCTGCAATCCAAGACAGACACCAAACAGCGGCAAGCCCCGGTCGCGCGCCCGCCTGATCGTTGCCTCGCAATCAAAGTCTTTCGGATTGCCCGGCCCGGGGGACAGCACAACCAGATCGGGCTGCACCGCGTCCAACTGCTGGTCGGAAATCGGCGAGCGCAGCGTCACAACATCAGCACCCGTTTGACGGAAATAATTGGCCAGTGTGTGAACGAAACTGTCTTCATGATCGACAAGCAGGATCGTGCGTCCCTCGCCCACCCGGGCCGCATCGCGCAACCCGCTGCCGGACGCGTTGCCAAGCCGTGTATCGCGAATGGCCGACAGCATGGCGGACGCCTTCAGCTCTGTCTCCGCCTCTTCTTCCTGCGGGTCGCTGTCATATAAAAGAGTTGCGCCCGCGCGCACCTGCGCAACACCATCCTTGATGCGCACCGTGCGCAGGGTCAGCCCGGTGTTCATATCGCCATTGAAACCCACCATGCCGACCGCGCCGCCATACCAGGCGCGCGCGCTTTTCTCGTTTTCCTCGATAAACCGCATCGCCCAAAGCTTCGGCGCGCCGGTGACGGTGACCGCCCAGGCGTGGGACAGGAAACCGTCAAACGCATCCATATCTTCGCGCAACCGGCCTTCGATATGATCCACCGTGTGGA
Source organism: Pseudomonadota bacterium (assembly GCA_039180085.1). GTDB lineage: Bacteria > Pseudomonadota > Alphaproteobacteria > Rhizobiales > Rhizobiaceae > Pseudahrensia. The sequence goes on along the minus strand of JBCDDX010000023.1, from coordinate 12,181 downwards.
TGAGACGCGAATACATCTCAATCTGTCGCCGCCCGATCACTTTGACGGAACCCGGCTCACAGACCCGGCTTTTGTCATTGCGGTCAACATCGGAACACATGGTCAGTTCCGACTCATCCTTCTTCGAATTGAGCAGTTTGAGGATCTGTTCGCTGTCCTCAATCGGATCTTCACCACGCTTGATCGTACCGGAGATCGGACAGGTTTCGATGCGCCGACCACTGACGCGTACAAACATTTCCGGACTTGCCCCAACCAGATATTCCTGCTCGCCCAGATTGATGAAAAAGGAATAGGGAGACGGGTTGATCTCTTTCAGCTTGCGCGAAATCGCCGATGGCTGGCTCTCACAACGCTCGGTGAAAACCTGACCGGGAACAACTTCAAACAGATCACCCCGGACAAATTTTTCCTTCGCCCGCTCCACCAGTTTTGCATATTCGCCCGGCTCGTGATCGCCGCGCCCGACATCATGCTCGCCGGGTTTAAACGGTTCGTCCGCCCCGCCGCGGGGCAGGCCTTTGGTCGTCGCGTCACCGATGGTGAATTCATAACGCTGATGCCAGGCTTTCGCGGCATGGTGGTCGACCACCAGAATTTCGTCCGGCAGATACATCACCATGTCGCGCTGGTCGTCCGGTCTCTCGAGTTTGAATTCAATCGGGTCAAACTGGAAACACAGATCGTAGCCAAAGGCGCCATAGAGCGCGAGGCTCGGGTCGGCATCGGTGCGAAACAAAGCAATGATAGCGCGCAGAACCGAAAACACCGTTGGTGCGCGCGACCGCATTTCTTCCGACACAACCCCGTCCGGCACCTTGACCTGCAGGAGAATGCGCTGGTGATCCTTCTCCCATCCGGCAATGTGCTCGTGGCCATCCAGAACATCGGCAATCGCCGGCAGCAGGACTTCGCCACGCGCATTATAGGCCTCAATCGTCACCCGCCGACCCTTGGATGTAATGCCAAGCGGCGGGTCGACAATCGCGGTATCCCAGCGGGTGTAACGGCCGGGGTATTCATAGTTTGATGAAAACACCGCGCCGCGGCGGCTGTCGAGCTTTTCGACATAGGCCAGCACGGCATTGTCATAGGGTGTTGGAAAGCTGTCGCGGTGAATTTCAACACCGCCTTCAGTGGTGAAATTCAGTTCCTGGCTGGTTTCCTGCATGGTTTCGTTCTTTCTCCCGATAGTCGTTGATGTGTCCCGAAACCGCCCCGCCGCCATTTCAGCAAACCGGACACAAAAAAGCCGCCCGGTCGGGGCGGCTGGGGAATTTCAAAACAGACACAAATATCCCGTAGCCGCCGTCAGCAGGCCCACCACCAGGAAATATGTGTTGCGATCATGGTCATGAGAATTTGTCTAACGGGCGGTTGAGAGGATGGCAAGGGGGGAGTGGATTAGGGTGAAGGTGGAAGGTCAGCTATGCGGACAAAGCTGCCGCCTGGATAGTCTCATTGAATGTCTGCTACTGTTTTCACAAACGTCAGGGTACAGGAGATTACTGATGGTTCTTCCAATTCCTCCCTTTCAAGGTTCCTGCCTTTGTGGTGCTGTACAAGTTCGCGTCGAGTCACCGCCGCTTCTAACCTTGGCGTGCCATTGCCGCGGATGTCAGAAATTTTCTGCTAGTGCATATTCACTCACTACGATGTTTCCTTATGAGAGCTTTTCCTGCACCGGCGAACTCATTAAAGGAGGCCTAGGTTCGAGCGGGAAGGATCACTATTTTTGCAAGTCATGTAAGAATTTTATCTACTCTCAGATTGACGGAGCGAGTTATCGAGTTAACCTACGCACATCAATTTTGGACAACGCTGCATCCTTTGAGCCGTTTGCTGAAGTTATGACAGACCAGAAAATGAGTTGGGCAACGGTTCCAGCTAAACATAGCTACTCTCAAAGTCCGGAAAGTCTGGAAGAGCTCCAGGCATTGATGGACGACTATAAGAACTCCTGAGGCATTTGTCAGAATGGCCCTATGCTCAAAATTTGGAACCTCCAACAATCCCAGCGCGGTTTAGGCGGTTCACAGAAACGCTTCAACAGCGGGTATCGGACAAAGCCGACTTCCGCATACGTTGTCTCAATGTCGGCTTTCAGGCTTCGGTGTTCGACGGGTCAATCGGTTTGCCAACAATCCACCAAACGAGCAGAGCGACAAATGCTCCCATACTAACAAACATAAAAGTGGATTTACCAAGCATAAGCCAGCCGTAGGTCGTAAGAATGCCATCGACTTCGCGGACATATTCACCGCCGCCTAGTTGGGAATTGAAGTTGGGATTAGTTGATTGCCGCCAGCCGCGATAACGCCCGAACGCTATGCCGATTAAGGCAATAACGAAAGCAATGGCACTGCCCCAGCAGATGGCACCTAGCCAACTGATTTTCTTTTTCATAGCGCGTTTTAGAATGGGAGCGCCGATAAGCCAGCAACAGAGAAAGGCAATTGGTAAGCCAATGACTGCAGCCCAAATGAGCACACCGATGTTGCTCTGCAGCGACAAAGGAATAGAAACACAAGCCCAACCCAAGAACGCGGAGAGATTTACGGCACGTGTCAGTTGCTTTCTCGAATATGCAAGATTGTGAGACACTCCATACCTCCGGCTTGAACTTCAGCCAACCGTAATGCACCGTCGATTGAACCACGACTTCTAGGCAGTTTCCTTGTATCTCTAAGAAAGCGGATCTTTGTGCACAACGCAGCATCAGCCACTATGGACTCCAAGCGGCCATTGCATCAATCGTTACACCAAATCTCGCCCCTACCCGCCGAACATGTCGGCCAGGATTCCGAAGCTTGTTTCCCATCCGCTGCCAACGCCTTTGCGGGCGTCTTCGCTTTGGATTGCGGTGTGGCACAGGGTGACGTTGGTTCCTGATCCCATCTGCTCGAACTCAACTTCCACCCGGGATGGTGGCGTGACGTCCTTTTCACCGTTGACGAAACGCACCGCATGGCTCCACGAGAAGACCAGACGGCGGTCCGGCTCGATCTCGAGATATTCGCCTTCGAACATGGTGGATTTTTCATCATCAATCGAATTCACGAAGCGCCACCTTCCGCCCTGCCGCAGATCGATTTCCGCGGCGTGCAGACTGTTGGGCTTCAAACCGAACCACTGTTTGACGATGTCCGGACTGGTCCATGCCTCAAACATGCGGGCGGGAGAGACCGCGAAGTAGCCTTCAACGATAAGCGGGTCGGACCCCGGTTCGGTTTTCAGATATTCAAACATCAGCTTTGTTCTCCACTGTCCGGGTTCCGCTTGCCCGCGAAATAGCTGCCGAGATTTTCAAAACTCGCTATCCAGATTTCGCGGTAATCTTCCAGCCAGTGAGACGCCGCCTGCATCGCGGACGCATTAAGGCGGCAATGGCGGGTGCGCCCGCGCTTTTCAACCGCAACAAGCCCCGCATCACTGAGCACGCGCACATGTTTCGAAACCGCCGTTTGTGACATTTCGAAAGGCTCAGCCAGATCGGAAAGACGCATCTCGCCATCCCGCAAACGCGCGAGAATAGCCCGACGTGTCCCATCGCTCAGCGCTGCAAAAGTCGCATCAAGATCACTCATCGATTTTACCCAACTAAATGGTTGACTATTTTCAAGCACCGCTATACTAAACCATATGGTTGAGTATTGAAACCCAACCATCCGGTTTAATCGCAAAATGAGAAAGGAATTATCATGAGCAATTTTATCTACGCATTTCACGGCGGCCATAGTTCCCCCGATGCAGGGGACGGCGCCGCCGTTGCGGAAAAGTGGCGCGTTTGGATGGAAGGTCTCGGCTCCTCCATCATTCATCCCGGCGCGCCCGTTGGCAAATCCAGCACAGTCACCGCCCCTGGAACCATCGAAGCCAATGGCGGGTCGAATCCCCTGTCGGGCTTCACCATCGTCGAGGCAGACAGCATTGATGCAGCCATTGCGATGGCCAATGACTGCCCCATTCTGGAAACCGGCGGCACCATTGAAGTTGCCGAAATGATGGCGATGTAGGCTGTGACTTATTTGGGCTTTGGCGTTTGCGGTCGCCCGACCGGCATGTCGCGCCAAAGCCCGGTCTGCTAGGAAGCAACGCCCATCAATTGCCCCTTGGCGCCGCGCAGGACCGTTTCTGCAAACGCCATGAAGGCCTTGATCCGCGTTGTGCGCCTCAGATCGCTATGGGTGAGAATCCAGATATCCCGCGCCGGTTTGGGCGGCTGCTTGCTGGCCCGCACCAAAAGCGGATCACTGTCGCCCAGAAGACAAGGCAAAATGGTCAGCCCCAACCCGTTTCGCACCGCCGCCCGCTGGAGATTGATGTCCGGGAAATATCCCCACGCCGGAACACCGGCGAACTCGGTGTCCTGCGCCCAGTCCGGATAGGTCTTGTCTGACTTGTTCCACCGCAACCAGCGCCCCGATTCCGGCTTGGCCTTCAGATTCCGCGCGGCAAGATAGTTGGCGGTCGCATAGACCGTTTCGCAATAGGGAAACAGCCGTTTGCCGACCAGTGTTTCGGGTGGATTGTTGTCCATACGAATGGCGATATCGGCCTCACGCCGGGAAACATCCAGAAAATCCATACTGGTGATGATTTCAAGTTCAAGCCCGGGGTGAGCCTCGGTAAATTCCGAAAGACGAGGCGCGAATACGTTGACTGCAAGTGGCTCCGCCATGGTCACCGTGAGGGTGCCGGTGAGCAGATCATCCATGCCGGAAATCTGCCGGTGCGAGAAAAGCAGCTCATCGTTGAAACGTTGCGCCGCTTCCAGCATCACCTCCCCCGCCGTGGTGAGACCATACCCATCGGGGCTGCGGTCAAAAAGGCGCGCTCCAACTGCTTTTTCAAGATTCTCAACCCGTCTGCTGACGGTTGAATGGTGAACACCAAGAATGCGCGCGGCCGACCGAACCGTCTTATGCGTTGCAACCTCTTTGAACGTCTTTATGTCTTCCCAATCCAAAGCGAGCCTCGCTACGTTCATGCGGCCGGTGAGCTACACCGCCACTGGCCTGTCTATGTTGGCTTATTTATGCGCCACCAAGTTGCAATATTACGTCATGACAAAGTAAATTTGCAACACCTATAGTTTTTCACGATCGGCTTCGGCCTCACTATCGGGAAACATGATGGCGGCTTCAAAACCACACTTCGGCCCCTGGGCAATTGTGACGGGCGCGAGTTCCGGCATCGGAACAGCCTTCGCCCACGCATTGGCGGCGCAGCGTTACAACATTGTTCTGGTGGGACGGCGGGCGGATGCGCTCGCAGTTGTCGCAGACCGGTTGCAGGATGATCATGAAATCAAAACCCGCACGATCATTGCCGATTTGTCGGACGACGGTTTTCTGAAAAAGATCAGGAAGGAAACCGATGATCTCGATATCGGCTTGCTGATTTCAAACGCGGGCGGCGACGTGATGGGTGCGCTGTTGAAGGTCGAACTCGATGACCTGACACGCATGCTGCATCTCAACACGCGGTCTCACCTTGAACTGGCACATCATTTTGGGCGTCGGTTTATTGAGCGTGCCTATGGCGGCATTCTATTGGTGTCGTCCACCGCGGGACTGCAGGGCACGCCGTATCTCGGCAATTATGCCGGGGCCAAAGCCTATCTTTTAAACCTGGGCAGCGCACTGAACTACGAATTGCGCGATACTCGCATTCACACCACCGTTTTGCTGCCGGGACCAACGACAACGCCCGGCCTGACCCAGCGCAATGATATTCCCCTCGACACCCTGCCCGCACCGCAAATGACAGCTGAAGCGGTGGTCCGGGAAGGCCTTGCGGCGCTCGCACGCAACAAGCCCTTCGTCATCGCAGGCCGCATGAACCGCTTCATGTCGGTCTTCGGAAATCTGATCGGCAAAACCGCAAGCCGAAACATGTGGGGCAAGCTGGTCACCGGAATTGTTCCCGACTCTCTCAAAATTTCCTGAGGCCAGACTTTTCGCCACCCAGCACGCTCTGTGCTTCTTAAAGACATTCATGGAGACCTGAAAATGAAACCCATCGCCTATGCCCTGACCGCATTTCTTGGCCTGATCACCATAGGGATCGGCGGAATGTATTTCACTCTCGGCCCGGGCTTCCTGGTGCTCGGTGGCGGCTTCGATTTCGGCCCAATCGCCGGGACGCCAGCTTATGCGGCGGTGGACAGTTCACTGCGTTTCTTTGCCGGTCTGTGGCTCGCAATGGGCCTTTGCCTTTTCTATTGCCTCGGTGATTTCGCGAACCGAACAACCATGCTGCGCCTCATGATGCTGGGGTTTTTCCTCGGAGGCATTGGCCGCCTCATCAGCATGGCACAATTCGGCGTGCTTGAGCCGATGATTGTTCCAACGCTCATTGAACTGGTCATTCCGCCCATTGTTGTCGTTCTTCAGTCCCGCATGGCGCGATCAGAAATAACGGCAAACGCCTGATCACCGGCAAGAAACCATCCCCCGCACAAACCTTCCAAGACAGGAAAATTGCAAATGGCATTCACCACCGCCCTCATATGTTTCGGGCTTATCACCCTCGTTATGCTCTTCATCGAGATCATGACCACTTACGCCACCCAGGGCTTTGCCTTCGGTTTTTCATCGAACCGCAAAGTCGTCGACCATTATGGGCCTGTCGCGTTGCGGGTTCGGCGCGCCTATCAAAACCAGATTGAATCCGCGGCCTATGGTCTGCCGGTGCTCGCGGCCGCCGCCGTCACAGGCTTGCAAAGCCCCGGCGCGCAAACGGCTGCTCTGTTGTTTGTCGTGGGACGGGCCGCGTTTGCCGTTCTCTACTATTCCGGTATTCCGTTCATACGCATACCGGCCTTCGCCATGGGCACCTTGTCGACGCTCTACATCGCCTATGTCATGCTTTCCGGTGGGTGATCATAGCGCGAAAAGTGGTGTGCAGCTCCTTGCCTGCACACCGATGCGCTTTCAAACGCAGGTCGATTTCCTGGCCGTCAGGAATTCAGATATCCCGCAAACAGGGCAATGAATGCTCCGACATGCACAACCATGATTGCGCGGTCTTTCCACATCACGCCGACCAGAAACCACAGCACAATACCAATTATGAACGCAAAGACGTTCCACGGAACGATATTGAGCCCGGTCAGGCCGTAACCAATCAACTGTATGACGGTGGCGGTCCATTTTACGATATCGACGTTTTGCAATGCCTGTTCCCCACCCGCAAATGCGGGCCTCTCATGTCTTGGGCACTGCATTACAGTGGCCGGACGAAATACACCAATCCAAATTTCGTTTGAAAGACTTGGGCAGGCTCGGTGCGGGAGGCAGAAACAGCTCTCGCGGCGTTAGCGCAGCGAGAGCTGCTGTCCGCCACTGCGTCAGCCGAAAATGAGGGAAGATCCGGCCAAACCCCAATATTGCCCCCTCTGATGGGTCTGGACCGGGCGGATTGGTCCAGACCCCAAGAGGTGTCCGCATTCGCAGACATCCGGTTCAACTGATGAAAAGCAGGGGGTCAGTTGCGCCGGCTCTTTTGAAGACGAATCAGAGAACTGCCTTCAATCAATAAATACAACTAAAAGTTGCAATTGTAAATAAATTCAACCAATTGAGAAGGCGCGCCCAAACTACCGGTCGAGCACGTCGCGCAATTCAACGAGGTTGGAGCGGACGCGCAACACGTAGAACCCTGCGGTTGCCAGATGGGTCGGCATGATCCAGCCATCTTCGGCACCGTTTGAAATAATCGACGGTTGCATGGCCAGCGCCTGATCGAACTGCAATTCCATGCGGTCCCAAACGGCGGTCAGGCCTCGCGTTTTGATCACATCATCAAAGTCAGCCCGCGCACCGGCAAGCACGCCTGCATAGCCATAAAGCTGGCCATAGGTGAACCAGAAGCGGTCATCGGCGCGAGTGTCGAACCAACCGGAATTATAAGCCTCAGCGCGTTCGCGCAGGATGTCCGATGTCGAGCCAATATCGGCTGCCACCCGGTCGAGAAACTGAACGAGATTATCTGCACGGGGATCAAAGGTTGCATCGCAACTCGCCAACCTCTGATTGAATTTGTAAAAGGACGGAATGGCTTCGCGGAACCGGCTTGGCGTTGTTTGCACCGGTCGGATGCCGGACAGATACCAGAGGTTTTCTGGATAAAACATCGCTTCGCGCGCGTTCTGCAAATCCTGATCCAACTGGCTTGTGCCCCGCACACGGCCAAGCCGGTCAATCAGTTCAGCAGACGTTCGGCGCACAGCCTGATTAACGCCGAGCTGGAAGGCCGCGCGGTTGTCAAAAAACGGCGTCCTTTTCCATTCAACTCCAAAGAAGCCGAGCTTGTAGAACAGGGTCGACGGAATCCACTGGTTCTGATTGACATTCATGTCCACCAGATCCTGCGTCACCTGAACCACCGCAGATGGCGCGCAGGTTTCAGCATTGGCCGTTGTGCCGGTTCCGCCAGCTGACGTGTCCGATACCGCGGTGATGCGCTCACCGGCGGAAACACCACGTTCCTTGAAATTGTAGGCCGCCACATAGTTCTGGTCGAAACCGCGCCAGAATTGGGTGATCATGAACAGGTAGACATAGCTCGCCACGATCAGCAGCAGCACAAGGGCAATCGGGCCTTTGATCAGCCAACCCCGGCGGCGATACCATTTGCCAAATGCCAGAAACGGCCAAAGCAGAAAGGCGATGACATAGCCGATGCCTCGGCCAATGCGGTCAAAAATCCACTCCACAAAATTGATGATCGGGTCCAGCATGTCTTAATCCTCATCCATTCCATAGAGTTCGCGGCGAAGGCGCCTTTTGCGGTCGAGATAGCGGCGCTTGATGGTTTTGACCGTGTGTTTTTTCAGGCCCTTATGCCAGCCTTCATAGTCTTTATAGAAAGCCGGTTTGTTGAAAACATAGCGGGTGAGAAAGTCAAACGGCACATAGTCGGAAATCAGCCGGTTGACGAGCCAGGTGTCTTCCCGCCCGGGCGTTGCTCGTGAGAGAATGAACCGGCCCCGCGCATCAATTTCATCAAGATCGATATTCGCCCAATTCTCATAGACCCTTTTGGCCCAGTTGAGGAACGGCAGCGTTCCTTCCCGTTCGACAAGATCGGTGTGATCGTTGATCCAGCGCTTCACCCAGCGCGGGTCGGATGGCTCGTGATGGTCGTCCGGATCATCCACAAAGGCGAGCATGGTGATCAGCATTTCCATGCGGTGGTCGATGTAACCGGATCGTTCGATCCACGACCCGCGCGGCGGTTGCACACGCCCGGTCTCGATCAGAAATCGCCAGACCAGCTCGCGATCCTTGCGGTCGATATAGCTCACCTGCCACGGGCGCGAACGGCGAAAACCCGGCGCATCGGAATCGCCAATTACCGTTGTCTGATCCTCATCGATGAACACATAGACCCCGCCGAAATGGCTGGACCAGAACGTGTTGTGCCGGAACAGAACCTCCTTCGGCACCAGTTCATTGGTGCGAATATCGCCGGTGGCCTGCGCCATAGAAACCATATCATTGAGCAGCTCATCATCGCGCCAGGCATCCGGTTCCTTGCGCAGCCGATCCATCAGGGTGCGCAGTTTGATCGCCTGATCTGCCAGATTGGCACCGGTAAAAACTTTGAACTCAACCTGTTCAATCGCGAGCAGGTCTTCAATGTCATGCGGTTCCAGCACCGGGTCATCAATCTCGCCATAGAGCACATCCTTGATGGTCAGCGCATTGATGGCCCGGGCGTTCGCCTCAAAGAACTGATGCATCAACTGCCCGGTGTTCGAAAACGCCGTGTGCACAACCGGCAGCTCAATCTGCGCCGGTGACAGAATGATAAAGCGACGGTTGATCCCGTGGGGATCAAGATATTGACGGTCGTCCAGTTCATCTGCGACTTCGGGCGAAAAGCCCGTCATGTCGATACGAAAATCCGTCAGCTTTGTGTTTGGCAGGCCAAATCCGGAGAGCGCCTGATTATACCGCGCCACCATGTGCGGATCGGAAACCCGCATCATGCGACCGTATATCAGTTCGGATTCTTCAAGCCGTTTCATCAGAAATAAAGCCCGCTTCGGACAACGAAATATAAAAAGCAGGGAACGCCTGCACAAAACAGAAAGGTCATGGGCGGCCGGATGACGCCCATCATCTGCCCCATGCGCACTTCAAACCGGTCATCGTCATGCACCTGTTTGGCCATGAACAGCCGCACCATGTTGAAAAACAGCCAACCGAAGGTCACCACCACAACCAGAGTGGAAATCGCAGAAAACCAGAAGAACTCCGCCTCCCCCATCACCAGCGCCCGTCTTTCTTCATCGCTTCCATTTCGATGATCGCTTTCTCGCGCTGGCGTTCGCGGCGGATGATGTCTTCAACAGCCGCGTTGTCGGACTTGTCGGTGTAGCGGAATTCGGAATCGGCGTAGCGGTTGATCTCCTGCATCGCCATATCCATCGTGAACGGCGAGCGCAGTTCAGCGATCATGTCACGCTTGGTGTCATAGTCCTTGTGCATGAAAACATCCGGCGTCTCGAACCACTCGTCCGGCAGTTCAATATCCATCGCGCGCATTTTAATGGCGTCCGTGATGTTCTTGATCGCGCGACCGGTGAATCGCGGTTCGGCGATTTTGATCATGTGCAGGTAGGTGCCTATATCGGCGAGCGTTTTAGGCTCGCCGTGATCGTTGAGGAAACGATCATAGACGGCGGCCAATCCCGCTTCCTGCGGTTTCGACAATTCGTCATAGGCTTCGGACACGGCCCGCTCGATGGCCTGCGCCTCAAACAGATCATGGTCGCCCAGCGGTATCTTGTGATTTTTCCCCGCCAGTAGCGCGAAGATGTCGATATAGTCATCACGGGTTTGCGGTCCATCGACCAGCCAGCGCGCACCAGCTCGCTGGCGCAAAGCATCATCGACGTTTTCGGGATAGTTGGAAAACATGCCGAACGTACAATTGCCGCGCACAACCGTGTTGGCACCGGCAAAACTCTCCATCAGCACAGCGGTGACTTCCTGCTGGCCGGCGGATGCCCGGTCGTCAGAGCGCTTGGCGGCGACCTGATCGATATCGTCCACCGTGCCGAAACCGATGGTTTTTGGGTTCAGAACATTGGAAACGAACTGCTTGCAGTTCTGCCCCGACTTGCCCTGATAGGATGAAATCTGATCGACACCAAAGTTCTCATAAGTGAAGCCGTACCCCGCGACCTCGCAGTAATCGTTGATCATGCCGGCAATCATCTGGATCAGGATCGTTTTACCCGTGCCCGGCGAGCCATCCCCTATGAAAGTGAACAGAAAACCGCCAAGGTCGACAAACGGATTAGAGCCCTTTTCGAAATCGTAGGCCATCAGCATTTTGGCCAGTTTGATGGCCTGATATTTCGCGATGTGATTGCCGATGATCTCGTTCGGCTTCTTGAACTGCATCACCAACTGCGTGCGCTTGGCGCCGGGTGCAACGTCAAAACCGTTGAGTTCAAACCCGTCGCTTTCAAGCCGCAGGTGAATGTTTTCAAACGACCCAAGTGCCGTGAAGCGCGCCCGCCGTTGCAGCAATTCATCCAGCGCCAGCCGCGCCGCTGCGCGGGCCCGCGCCGTCATCATCGTATCGTCGGAAGCGCCTGCAACTGCAGCATCAAGCGCTGCGACCAGCCCTTTGAGCGCATCCTGCGGCGTGTCGAACACGAAATCCGGCTCATCAACATCGCTGGCCACTTCGCCCTCATCCGGCAGCATCTGCAACAGGTAGGCGGCGGCGGAAAAGGCCGCGATGTAAGCCGCCGATTCCAAAAGTGTACGAAAACGCTGCGCATCGTCGCCGCTCAAATCGCCGCCAACATTTTTCTTGATAAGAGCATCAAGCCCGGTTTGTTCGCCAAACAGATCGGCAACAGCCAGAGCAACAGCGACGGCACGGCGGGTTTTGTAAAGCACACCGTGCTGAGCAATCGACAGCATGCCATCGCCCGTTGCCAGGGCTGCCACACTGTTTGAAAACTCAACCGAGTTGGCCGGAACGAGGCGGCGGTTCGTTTCCACGGTTTCGACCGCTGGCACGAAGTCCACCAACAAGGTTGAGTTTTCAAACAGTGTGGCAGCCCTGGCAACGGGCGATGGCATGCTGTCGATTGCTCAGCACGGTGTGCTTTACAAAACCCGCCGTGCCGTCGCTGTTGCTCTGGCTG
>JBCDDX010000022.1:0-59336 GCA_039180085.1 Pseudomonadota bacterium | reverse complement strand
CTCGCAGCCACATCAAAACGGACAGACCCGTCATTCTTGAATTCGGTTTCATCCGGCAAATGCATGGTCTGATCAGAGCGAACGTCGCCGCCATTTTGGAAAACAGGTCCACTCCCCGAGCATTTCAGTTCCCTTATTGAAACTGATTTACCATTTTTGAATGTCAGCGATCCTTCAGAGATTGCGCCCTCTCTAAATTCCACACTTCCCTTGTTTTCAAAGACTGTGCCATCAGCCAAAGGCATATCTGAGAACACGCTGATATCGCCATCATTTGCAAATACTGTGCTGGCCGGCACATATTCGCAGCCAAAAAAACTGACATCCCCGCCGTTACGAAATTCGACACCATCGGGCAAGCGCAACTTGCCAAGGTCCACATAGCCATCATTGCTGAAAACATATCCTTTTGGCAGCTTCCTCAGCCTGACAAATCGAACGCCCCCCTTGTTCAGAAAGCGCGTTTGGCTTGGAAGAACTTCGAGCGAGTGCAGCAACACTCCATCGACGTTTCGGAACTCTACGCAGTTGGGGATGCTGGACAAACCATCCAAGTTAACATCCCCTCCGATGATCTTGATGGTTTTGTCGTCTTCGGTGTAAAGGATTGCCCGTTTTTTGAGATATTTGATGAATTCCGCCCGCTTCATTGGCAGTACTCCCAGCCATCATGGAGATGTCCATGTGAGTAAGACAAGTATGGGCTGAAGCTTGTGCAAAGCTTGCTTATGTTCGAGAGCGGTGTGTTGTTATGATTGGCGAAGAGAGATTCTCAAAGCCTAAACTGGGCATGGCTGGCAAAGAGTTGCAGGCCCGGTGCTAGTCGTCCTGCACCGGAATCATGTTGATGCTCGACACGGATGCTGTCATCTCGAACATCTTCATATATTCCGCAAGGGCATTTACGGCGCGGTCGCCGTCCCGGGCATGCACATGACGATTGATTTCGAGCGCCAGTCTGGCAGCGGCATTGTTGTCTACGGGAGCAGACAAGCCGTTATTGTTCATGCGTGCTGACATTATCCGGTTCTCTTCCCAACGCGTTTTTCGCCCGGTTTTCAGCTCATCATAATCAAAATGATGATCAGCCAAACCGCTCTCCAATGGCGAACCCACCATGCTAAAAATGACTGGCGGTCTCAACTGTCCAACAAGATGACGCAATGTGCACAAATCTATGACGCATGGTCACAATCATTGTTGCACCGGGTAACTTTATTTTACCTTTGCGGTGGACGCGGAGGCCAATCGACGCCAAGTTATCGTGGCACATAAACACAGGCTTTGAGGGAAGCGTCGCATTGAAACAGGAAACCGGGCAACCAAAGCTGCCTGCCGTCTTTACTGAAATGTTGCGCACGTTTGTCGAGTTCGGTGGGAGCCTGAATCTCGCGCAGACGGCGAGCGCCGTTGGTGCAACGCGTCAAACGGTTCATCGGCATGTAAAAGAACTGGAGACGATAAAGAGAGCCAAGCTGATTGTGCTTGAAAATCGCAGATATGAGCTCACGCCGGAAGGCCGCTCGGCTCTGCCGCAAGCGCAACACCTGCTTTCACAATGTGAGAAGTTTGTGTCCGGGCACGTTTCAACAAAAACCGGACTGGACAGCATTCATCTAAAGTTTGGTCGCGACGGATGGTTTTATGCGCAGCAACACCCCACCAATACGATTTGGACAAGCGCGCCGCCTTTATTGCGCCGAGGCCTGAAAGACTGGTCGAAAGCCGAATCCATGCTGGAGCACAAGGCGCTTCAAAAAATCCGGCCCTATCTTCTCGTCTATCGCAAGCATGCAGGAGAGTGGCTGTGTATCGAGGTCGGAAACAAATCATCTTACGCCTCATGGATGGGGCTGTCATACGCCAAGAGCAACATTGGCCGCGCATTGTCGGTCAATGGCAAATATCGCGAGGCGGATTCCTATATGATTTCTGCGTATGACACAGCGATGAAAAGCGGCGGGCATTGGTATGATCATGTGTGTGCCAAGTTTCCCCGAGGGGCTTCTGAGAAACCGTCTGTCGTCAGCTATCAACGCTTGGTTTCCGCATGCTGCTTCCCTGACGGATCGCCCGCCGTCATTGTTCTTGTTGCCCGAACGAATTCGATTTCGATTGAGCAGCTTGATCCATCAAAAGCCGACAGCCTTCCCGGCGACATGCTTATGGAGTTCGATATCTGACGACCATTGAAAACAAAAATTCCTAATCCGCGTTCTCATTGTATCTCGTATTACGCACGCCACCTCCCGGAGTGACGACTATGCAAGACCTGCGACTTGAACATTTGATGCCCGCCTATGTTAACGTGATCACGCAGCTTGGCGTTAAATTGGAATTTGGAAACGATTTCGGGACACTCGATCAAATTTGTAAAACTATTCCCGAAAAGCACGGCGTTGGGCCTGCATTTGATCAACAGGAAATATCCCCCAGACCTATCGACGGCGTTTGGATGATCGGACGGCGCGGGACTGAAATCGTTCATACCCAAGCCATCAAGAAACTTGATTTAGCGCGGACAACATTAGAAAGACATCTCGCTCACCACTCTGCCGATTTCAGAATTGGGGGGCTGGATATCGATGTTCCAAACTCGACTTGGAACTTGACGCATGCCGCAAGAGAGATTTCCGGCACAATCACATATCACGGCGAGCTGTGGCTGAAAGGCGGACCGGACGGCATTCGCGGGGGGTGTCTATCTACGCTGCTTACACGATTGATGCTCATGATCGCGTTTCAAAAATGGTCGCCGGATTACTTCATCGGCATTCAAGCTGCCGGGACATCCTGCCGGGGATTGGCAACGCGGGAGGGATATATGCGCACAGAGCAACGCAGCATTTTTTGGAAACGCCGCGACGGTCTTGATCCGATTGAAGGCTGGCTTGTCTGGATGAACCGGGACGAAGCGTATCACAATCTCTCAACAACCGCATGGCACATCTACGACATGCTTGAGCCTGCCGACAAAAGAGCAATTCATGAGCGGTCAATTCCGCAGGTCGCCTAGTCGGCAGTTCGGCCCCTGCCCGGGAACCGGATGGCGCAAAAGCAGATCAGCTTTGCGATGATTGCGTTTTCTCTTTCATCACAAACGCTTCCATATGCGCCATTTCGATCAAGTAGCTCAAAAATTGATTGTCCTCTTTCGCTGACAATTTCTTTGCCATCTCAAGAAAGAACTCAATGTCGTTGTAGTTCGTCGCAGGCGTTGAGTCTGTTGCCGCATTCATAGCCATGGTCCCCAGATTAAATGCAAGAATAATGATGCAGCGATAATGAACTGCCGTCAAACCTGTAAAACAGCCACGCGGCAAAAAGTCTGTTTCAGAATCAGAGCTTAAGAGCGTGTTGATCAAAAACGGCGGCTGCGTTGATGCCTCTCAAGCAATACGGCGCAATATCGCACGGACCACGGACGGGCGGCATATTACGGCCTCCACGAAAGATAATATCGAACATTGAGAATGAGCTTAACCCGCATCATCATGAGAAAAATTCGCCTCGCGACAAAATTCAATCGTCAAGTTTCAGAGAAGAAATATCCAATCGGCACATCAAGTGTTGCAGCAATGGAATCAACCTTGTCCATGGTAATGTTACCTTCTCCTCTTTCGTAACGCCTGAGCATGTAGAGGCTGATACCCGTGGCTTCGGCGAGGTGTTTTTCGCTCATCCCCATCAGAACACGGCGGACGCGTATTCGCTGTCCGGCAAAACCATAAATGTCTGTGTCATGCGTAAGCGGCATAGGCTTCCCGTTTCCACATGAGCTTGGCAAAGGCGCGGTCTTCCGCTCCGGCGGCTTGAACATAGATTGCTGTTGTTTTGAGTGAGGCATGTCCCATCCAGCTTTGCAGGCGAGTTTCAGGAACGCGGGACAGAATGGCGTGAATGCCGAAGCTGTGGCGCAGGCCTCTTGCAGTTGCTCTAACGCCAAATATCTTTGCCGCCTTCATGACATTGTTCATCAGCCGCCATCCGGTTTGTCGTCCAAATGTCCAAATGCGTTTAAGAAGGTTGGCGCCGCCTCGCCTTTGGCATTTTACAATACCGTGAACGTCATCAAGGAGCTTCGCAAAGCGTTTGGGGATGGGAACAACGCGGAAGTGTTTGGCCTTGTTATCACCGCGCTTTTTGAGCGTGCGAAACACAAGGCAGGCCGCTTGCACATCGACCCGCATATAGTCGAGTTGCAAGGCTTCTGATGGTCTGCATCCCGTCCAGAATATCGTCTCGCAAAAGGTGCGTTCTGACAGTTCAGTAAGAACCGACAATGCTTTGTAGAACCGTCTTCTTTCTCGTGAATTGAGATATTTCCGCTCCCCCTGATTGGAGAAGAGGCTCATGGACGCTGTGTCAGGATACTCCTCATTCATTGGTTGGTCTCCTCAAGATGTGACTGGCTGTCGCGATACAGACATGGCTAGTCTGTTTCACGTTCACACATCCTGTTGAGCTTGGCCGTTTTGATGGAATTTGGGGCGATATTCTACGTTCGCCTCACTTTGATCAGAGTACGAATTTACGCATGCAAATCAAGCGCTGATACAGTTTAGCCATAACGGTATCAGCTCAAAATCACCCACAAAACGCAGGAAGTCCGCACTCGCAAACGCTTTCCGGTCAATGCTGATTTCAGGGATGCTTGTGGGTATGTTTGTAAGCCCTGCATACGCAGGTACGACCACGGCGGATTTTTTGAAGTGGGAGAGGAAGAGCCAAGATGCTTTCCTGCAAAACTCAATCTCGATGGCAGGGGTGATTGCATCGCAGACAGACCCGGCAATCTCAAAATGTCTGGATAAGTGGTATTTTGAAAGTGATGCTGTGGCTCAATCGCGCAATGAGGAAATACTGAAACTGATGCCCGAGTATGCGCAGTTTCGTCCGCAAGCTTTCGTCATGGCTTATATAGAAAACGCATGTGGGCGATTTGATCGGAATTAATCAGGGCTTGTTTCCAAATTTTGGAATAGCGGTATTGCTCACCTCTTCCAAATCTGACGAAGCCTGATTGGCCGCATGATCGACTGTCAGGTTTTGTTCATGCTGTCCTGCAAGTGAAGCTTCCAATTCGCGCACGATCTTCCAAGTCCTTAGCACGATCCGCATCCCTATTCTTGTCCTTGATATCGAGCGGGTCTTTGTTGCGTGTGTTGCGGGTATGGATGTCTCCAAGTTCAGCTTCGATGCCGCCTCTTGCTCTGTGGCTTCTAATCCTTCGATGCGCTTACGCTGCGTTTCGTATTGTTCGTAACTTGGCTCGTCGCCAGACCATCGCACTGTCGCGGCCAGCGCCGCAGGGATGATCTCACCATCTTCATTGCGAACATTGCCGCCTCTGTCTTTGAACACTCTTGTCCCATCTGGAAGCTTGGCTGCGCTAGCAAGAATCTCGTCCATCACACTGCGCTCAAACGTGAGGGCTTCGAGAACACGTTCCAATGATGTTTGCGTTGCACTCTGCGCGGTGCGGATCGCGCCGAGCACATTCTCATGAGCTTTACGATAAGCAACATCATTGGCAAGCAACCAATCGAGCGTTCGCTGAATGGCGGCTTCAATGGCCCTCTGCTTCTTGCTCTTGCCAGTAATGGGATCAATCTCGTCTGAGGGCAGATGTTTGCGCATACGACCGACCTCCACGCCCGATTGCGCAAAGTTCAGATCATCACGATCCTGCCGCGCTTGCCGCTCGCGCAAGCTTTCTGCATGCTCATTGAAACTGTCTGAATACCTGTCCACCACATTACCCTTTTATCTAATCGGCTTGGTGGACCGGACGGATTGAGAATTGCCGACATACGTCACAGCCACGAAACGAACCAAATGGCGCGCTCCGCGTCCATCCGGCCCATAAAGCCGAATGTATGCCGCGGGATTCTCAAGACCCGACCGCGTGAATTGGCACACGGATTTATTATTTCTTTTATTTTACAAGCTTTGTGGTGTGTAATTCAAACTTAATACGAATTTCTTCGTATAAATTCGAAAATTTTATATATTTTGGATAATATCATACTTGTCTAAAAATATCTATTATGTATAATTTTGATTGAAATTCCAAAATTCCGTTAATCTGGGTTCATGCACGAAATTCTATATTTCGGCATCGGGATTTCTATTGTCTAAATTCATATCATACGGAGGAATATTATATGAGTTCGAAGCCACCGACATCCGTCATCCGCGATGGAAGCCTGAAAGCAACCATCTGGGAGAACCAAGGCGAAAAAGGCGTGTTCCACACCACCACCTTTGCCAAAGTCTACGAAGACCGAGACGGGAACCTCAAGGATACCAACGGGTTTGGAAGAAACGACCTTTTGAAGGTCGCAGAGCTTGCCCGCCAATCCTACAGCCGAACTATGGAACTCTACCGCGAGAATGCTCCTGCGCAGGCGCTTGAACCCGTATCCACGCCAAGCGACGATGACAAACGGGCGCGCGCAGACGAAGTTGCTGCATTGCTGCGGGAAAGCCGCGAGCGCTGCAATGATCACAGTCGAGATCGCTAAATCCATCCCCATCGCAAGCAAAATTCTCTTGCCGAAGAGCATATTTTAGAGTAATGTTCACTATATGTTCTTCTGTGAGAGAAAGGAGATTGAATGGATAAATATTAAAGCGACGGTGAGGAAAAACGCTGTGACAGAAAAAACAATGGGCATGAATAGCAGCCCGCCAACTTTGGAGTTGGACATTGAATACTACCAGTCCTTTTTGGACGATGTGGATATCTCAGACGACAAAAAACAGGAATTGATTGAAACCCTGTGGTCGATTGTGGTCAGCTTTGTTGATCTCGGCTTTGATATTCATCCCCTGCAATGCAGCGGGGTAAAGCAGGCAGGAGATAGTCATCAGCGCGATTATCTTCCCGCCATTCGCAAAATGATTGAGGACGCTGCCAATGCCGAGCTAACGCCACTTGAAGAGGCATTGCCTGAGGGGAGCGAAACACCATGATTGATGATGATTTGGAAGACGACAAACACGCTGTCATTTATTGCCGTGTATCAAGCGCCAAACAGGTAGAGGAAGGTCACGGGCTGGACTCCCAAGAGGTTCGCTGCCGTGAATATGCCAAGCGCAAGGGGTATGACGTTTTGCAGGTCTTTGGTGATAAGGGCGTATCCGGCGGCGCTCTGGACAGGCCGCAAATGCGCGCGATGCTATCTTTCCTGCTGGCGCAACCCAATAAGAACACAGTTGTCATCATCGATGATCTCAATCGGTTCTCGCGCGATGTTCGGGTGCATTAGCAGCTGCGGGAGTTGGTTAAAAATGCGGGCGGGTTGCTCGAAAGCCCTTCCATGAAGTTCGGCGATACGTCCGACGATGTTCTCATTGAAAATCTTCTGGCCTCAGTATCACAACACCAACGCCAGAAGAACGGGGAACAAGTCTCTCACCGCATGCGCGCGCGGGTGCAGAATGGCTATTGGGTCGCTTCAAAGGTCATTGGCTATAAATACGTGCAAACAAAAGGCGAAGGCAAAGTTCTGGTTCGTGAAGAGCCTGTGGCATCTATCATTGCCGAGGCTCTGGAAGGTTTTGCCTCGGGGCGTTTTGCAACGCAGACCGAAGTGCTGCGTTATTTGGAGCGGCAACCTGCCTTTCCCAAGCAACTTCCCAATGGCGGCATTCGCTTGCAAAAGGTAACAGACCTGCTCAAGCACCCCATCTATGCCGGATATGTGCAGTCCAAAGCCTATAACGTCTCTTTGCGCAAAGGGCGGCATAAGGGGCTTATCAGTTTTGAAACCCACGAGAAAATCCAAAGACGCTTAAAGCAAACTGCACTTGCGCCCGCGCGCAAGGATATTTCCAAGGACTTCCCGCTGCGCGGATTTGTAACCTGCGCTGACTGTGACAAGCCGCTTCGTTCTTGCTGGTCAAAAAGCATGACAGGTAAACGTTACGCTTATTACCTTTGCCATACGAAAGGTTGTGACAGCTACGGCAAATCCATACGCCGCGATAACGTCGAGGGCGAGTTTGCAGGGTTGCTGCGCCAAATGCGCCCAAATGCGCGCCTGTTTTCCATCATTAAAGCGATGCTGTTTGACGGATGGGATCGACGTGCCACCCAAGCAAACGAGATGGCCAAAACCCTGCGTCGCGACATTCTAAAAATCGAAAAGCAGATCGACGGTTTTTTGGATCGTCTGGTTAGCACAACAAATACAAACGCCATCCGCGCCTATGAAAACAAGATTGATCAGCTCGAGCGAGACAAGCTTCTCGCAACGGAGAAACTGCAATCTAGCCTTGCGCCAAAAGCCACAGCACAAGAAATGCTAGAACTATCCATGCACTTTCTCGCAAACCCTTGTAAACTCTGGGAAAGTGGCAGTCTAAACCTGCAAAAACTGGTTCTTAGATTGGCGTTTGCAGAACCTTTGCCCTACCACCGAAACGAAGGGTATAGAACTCCAAAAACCACCTTACCGTTCAGTGTGTTAGGTGGTGATTTGGCTGACGAATGTAAAATGGTGCCCGGGGGCGGAATCGAACCACCGACACGCGGATTTTCAATCCGCTGCTCTACCCCTGAGCTACCCGGGCACGGGATGGGGTTGAAAACGAACCCCTGGGGCATGTCTGTTTGCGGCTGATCCGCTTCAGACTGCGCGTTGTATAGTCACTGGTCTGGCACCTGTCTACAGCTTTAAAGCCATCGCAAGAGCGATTTTTTGTGACTTTCCAAAACGCTCATTCAGGCGACGATGACGGTTCCTCATCACTGGCAATGGCGTAGCGGCCATTGAGCCAATTTCCCAAGTCCAGATCGGCGCATCGCTTGCTGCAAAACGGATAGGCGACCCGGTCACTTTTGGCGCCGCATTGCGGGCAGGGAACGGATTTGCGCAACGGTGTGACAGGGGCTTGAGACATGACGTGGTGTGAAAAAGTTAAAAGCGTGTTGGCGGTGAGAGACTGAGTGGATTTGGGTCGCGTTTTCTATCCGGCCTTGGTGATCCAGTTGAAATGCACTGGATAGCCTTCGCCCTGCAGCAGTTGCGTGGTTTCATAAAGCGGCAGCCCCACCACATTGGTGTAGGAGCCAATCAGTTTCACGATGAAAACGCCGGCAATGCCCTGAATGGCATAGCCGCCCGCCTTGCCCCGCCACTCGCCCGACGCCAGATAGCTTTCGAACTCGTCGGTCGACAGTTTCTTGAACCGCACCCGCGTTTCAACCAGCCGGTGGCGATAAACCCCTTTGGGCGTCACAAGCGTTACGCCGGTGAACACTTTGTGCGCGCGCCCAGAAAGCAACCGGAGACAAGCCGCCGCATCGTCCAGCAATTCGGCCTTGGGCAATATGCGCCGCCCCACAGCAACCACGGTGTCGGCGGCCAAAATGAAACTGCCGTCGAGATCACCGCTGCGCTTCATGTTTTCGACCGCCATTTCAGCCTTGGTTTTGGCAAGACGTTTGGCGAGCGAACGCGGCGCTTCAGATTTCAGCGGTGTTTCATCCGCATCAGCCGGCGACAGCAGATCGGGCTCCAGCCCCGCCTGCTGCAAAAGCGCCAGTCGGCGCGGCGAACCGGATGCAAGAATGAGTTTCGAACGAGAGGTCACGGGCGTCGATCCAGATGGCGCGTCTTGTGCGGGTTATTTTACCATCGCTGCAAACTGGGTGCACGCAGCGCGGAAAAGATGTTTTTCCTATTTGAAACGATAGGTAATGCGCCCTTTTGTGAGATCATATGGTGTCATTTCCACAAGGACCTTGTCGCCGGCCAAAACGCGGATGCGGTTTTTGCGCATGCGTCCGGCTGTGTGGGCAATGATTTCGTGATCGTTTTCAAGCTTAACCCGAAAAGTGGCATTGGGCAGCAATTCGCTGACTGTGCCCGGAAATTCCAGAACTTCTTCTTTCGCCATGCGTAATGTATGTCCTTATCGACGTGGAGGCAGCGGGTGCCACAAGAGGCCAAACCCGAATTTGCGCGGAAACTAGCCGCATTCGGGGCGTTTGTGAACCGCAAGCGTGAATATCGTTTTCAGCCGCTGACGAATGGATGATTCTTTTCAGATGTTGCGTCAGATATCACGCGGTATGGGCTGGCCCAACTGGTCTTCAATGCGTTCCTGCAAACGGTCACGCACATCGCGATAGGCCGCCAGCATCTGGTCGCGCGAACCCTGTACAACAGTCGGATCGGCGGATGGCCAGTACAGCACTTCACCGGCCTCGATATATTCCATTTTGAGCGCAACGTGATGCGCCGTTGGCGACAGGGTTATGATGAGATCGAAATAGGTGTCTTCGAGGTCTTCCAATGCCTGGGGGGAACGACCGTCAAGACTGAGACCGAGTTCGTTGAGAACAGCTTCAACAAACCCGTCATTCTCGCCGGTGCGAACGCCCGCGCTTTCAACATATATCGACCGCCCGTAGCCGTCCCGCGTCATGATTTCGGCCATCGGCGAGCGAATGGCATTGTGATTGCAAAGATACAGGATGCTGCTCACCGGACCCGGTTTGTCGCTTTCGCTGTTGCCGGGTTTTTCAACTCCGTCATTGGAAATGGCGGGTGATGATTCAGTGGAAGTGGACATTCAATCACCCGCGCCAGTGCAAAACGCAGATCAGGGTGAACAGGCGGCGCGCTGTCTGAAAGTCAATCGCAATCTTGCCGTCAAGCCGTTCCTTCAAAGTCTCCGAGCCATCATTGTGCAAACCGCGCCGCGCCATATCAATGGCCTCGATCTGGCTGGGCGTCGCAGAACGAATGGCGTCGTAATAGCTTTCGCAAATCTGGAAATAGTCTTTCACCGTGCGCCGAAACGGCGACAGGGAGAGAATATGCGTGGCAACGGGATTGTCGTTTGCGTCCTTGATATCGAATACGAGGCGCTGCTCAACAACACCCAGTTTCAGGCGGTACTCCAGGCCGCCTTCTGCCACATGGCCAACGGGCCAGAAATAGTTTGCTTCCAGAAGGTCAAAAATGGCGACCGCGCGCTCGTGCTCAATATCGGCATTGCCGCGCCCGATGGTTCGCTCGTCGAGCGTGACATCAACAAGACAGGCATGTTCCGGTTGCTCGCTCACCGCACCACTCAGTTACCATGCTTTGGGCGCGCGCGTGTTGACCAGGCCGCTCCAAGGTCCGTTACCCGCAACTCGATGCATTCAACCTGCGCTTCCAAAACGGCACCGCCACCAAAGCTGAACTGCAATACACCGGCTGCACTGTCGTCGGTCTCTGGCGCGAACGTGATGGCGAGCAGCGACAATACGTCTTCGGGATCTTCACGGTTGACGCCTGTGCTGCGCAGGCCGGACACTTTGTCGACATGGATGACGCTGCGGCGGCGTTCAAAACTCTTAAAGAACCGCCGTTTGGCTCCGGGAGCTTCCCATGCAAAGCGGTTGACGGGCATCAGAAGCCTGCCGCGTCGGGCGTCAAAGTCGATCTCGCTGCTTTTCAAAACGGCATCCTGGACATGCGCTGAAACCACTTTCAGGTCTTCGCTGTCCATCGCCGCAATTTTCAAAAGGGTGGTCATTGTCAAAAAAGGGATCGATTCTTGTGTTGAGCGCAAAAACAGTATGGACGCGCAAGGGGTGGGCGGTGCATTAGCACGTAGTCAGATTCCGGGGTATCTGCAAGGTGGCAAAGAATTGCACCTTTGTGGTGGTCGAACCATTAAGCTTTACAGCACCTGTTGCGCATATGGTAACAGGCATTGGGGAAACACACCCATTCGTGAATTGGGGTCAACACAATTCACACAAGTTTTGAGGGTACTTATCGGGTTACTGCGGGGGGCGACCGCAACATCCAAGAAAGAGACAGCGATGCATTTTCTGAAGTCACTTGTTGCGATTTTGTTGCTATTTACGGGATCAACGGCCGCTCATGCCGCATCCCATTCTGAAATTACGGTTGCCTATTTTCTGGAATGGCCAATGCCGTTCCAATACGCGAAGGTTCGCGGCCTCTACGAAGACGCTCTGGGCATCAAGGTCAACTGGCGCGCCTTCGATACGGGAACAGCCATGTCTGCTGCCATGGCGTCCGGCGATGTTCAGATATCCATCAGTCAGGGGCTTCCTCCTTTCGTTGTTGCGGCTTCCGCCGGTCAGGATCTGCAAATCATCGACATCGCCGTTTCGTATTCCGACAATGACAATTGTGTTGTGCAAACCGCGCTCGAAATCGACAAGAACAACGCCAGGGAACTGGAAGGCAAGAAAGTGGGCGTGCCGATCGGCACCGCCGCCCACTATGGTTTCCTGAAACAGATGGCTCATTTCGGCGTCGATGTCAGCAAGATGAACATCGTTGATATGGCGCCGCCCGATGGTGCAGCCGCTTTCGCGCAAGGCAATCTGGACATGGTCTGTGGCTGGGGCGGCAATCTGCGCAAGATGCTGGAATACGGTAACGTATTGCTCACCGGGGCGGAAAAAGAGGCGCTGGACATTCGTGTTTTCGACGTAACGTCAGTGACGTCGAGCTTTGCATCGGAGAACCCGGAGCAATTGGCGAAGTTTTTGAAAGTCACGGCTGACATGAATGCCAAATTTCTCACCGATGCCGAAGAAATGCTGCCGGTGATCGCGCGCGATGCCGGCATGGACATCGATGCCAGCCGCGAGACTTTGAAGGGTTTCAAATTCCCCACCATTGAGGAGCAGCTGTCCGCTCGTTGGTTCGATGGCGGTTTGCAGACCTACACAAAGGCCGTTGCAGACTTTTTTGTTGAAACCAGAAACATTCCCGAGGCGCGTGACAGCTACGATGACGCGATTAATCCGGGTCCGTTGCTCGCAACACAAGCGGGCGAATAGTCTGATGGACGATCTCGTCGCGGTTCGCGACTGGGTCTTTTCCGTAGGGCGCTGACAGAGTGCAACGCAGTCCGTCCCATAACGGGTTGCGTTGACCTTCCATTAAGCAAACTTGTTTACCATCCCGTGTTGAGAAGAGGTGTTGAACGCCTTTTGTCAGCCCTTTTTTGTTTCGCGTACGGGTGACAGTTTTGCTCAAGTTCCCTGGCTTCAAAAGCCTTGTTGGCGCCTGCTTTGTATTTGCAGCCACAGCACTCCCCACCACTTTTTCAAACATCGCACCGGCTCACGCCGCAAATTGCGGGCCGGGTGCTTTGGGTACCAGTCGGGTTATGACCGTGAGCCCCAAACGGTTCGATCAGGTCGAGGGTCACGAGCGAAAATTTGGTCTGCGCGCTAAGGAAGTTATCCTGACGTTCGATGATGGCCCGATTGCCGGGAAAACGTCGCGCATTCTCGACACGTTGAAGAAGGAATGTGTCAAAGCGACATTCTTCTATGTCGGTCGCATGGCCCGCGCCTACCCACGCCTCGTGCGCCGGGTTGTTGCCGAAGGTCACACGCTGGCCCACCACACCGACGCCCACAACAGATTGCCGGCTTATTCATCAGCCAAAGTGTCTGCCCTTATCGACAAGGGGGCGCGTACACTTGAAAAAATCGCCTATGGAGAAGCGCTGAAAGAGCGTCGTGTTCCGTTTTTCCGCTACCCTTACCTGGCGCAGAGCGCCCGCACTGACGCAATCGTCAAGCGCAAGGGGTTGGTTGCGTTCGGAGCAAACATCGATTCTCTCGATTGGAAAAGGGTCAATGCCCAATCGGTGCATAACCGCATTATGCGGAGGCTGCGTCAGGAGGGCAAAGGCATCATCTTGATGCATGATATACAGGGCCGCACCGCCAAAATGCTGCCGGGTCTGCTGCGAACCCTGAAAAAAGAAGGGTATCGCGTCGTCCACATGGTGCCGCCTAGGGGAGGCCAGCCTGCGCCGGATCCGGTTGTCGTGGCATCGGTTGATACGACACCAGCAAAACCGGCAAATGGGCAGGTTGTGGACAAGGCACGTCCACCAAAAGAACCGGTGAAAGCGGCCAAACCGGCTCTGCGCAAGCAGGACGATCTGATTGCCATTGCCGAAGCTGAAGTTGCTAAAGCGGCTGAGGCGCGGCGCAAGGCGGCAAGTTTGCAGACCACATCTGATGTAACAACTGTAACTGCGGCTACGGTGCCGGCGCGCGCGCTTTCACCCAACATCAAGCCAAAGCCTGTTAAGCGCAGTTCAATCGAGGTTGCGGCCCTGGCGCCCGCGTCTGAGCCCAAGACAACAAAAGTCAAAGCGCTCAAAAAGAAAAAGACCACGCGGGTGAAAGTGGTCGCCGGGTCAACCACGAAAGCGCGCAAACGCAAGACCACCCGGCGCAAGACTGCTCAAGGAAAAGCGAAGGCAAAGAACCTGATCGTCGCCAGGGGCTGGAAACTGCGCAGGTCGCAGTGGATCATTCGCTAGATATTTCGTGTATGCGCGAGGAATATGCACGAGGTGCTTAGCGCCCCGATAACTGCATATTCCAGACAGTTCCAAGCAAACCAGCACGGGCTTCCCGGTTGCGCTTTGCAGCCGGGTGTTTCAATGAAAGATCGATGTATCTGAGAGCGTACAGCGCCGCATGGTCGGTGATGTCGCCTCAGGTTTGGCTTACGCATCACGGAGATTGCGTTTTCATGACCGACAACAGCTACGACAGTGGTCGCCTTGATCTGCCATTCGTCGGCATATCAAGCTTTGGCAAACGCCCCATTTGTACCGATTGGGACCGCATCGACGCTGATGTGGCTATCCTGGGCGCGCCTTTTGATTTTGGTACTCAGTTTCGCTCCGGTGCCCGGTTCGGCCCGCGCGCCATTCGCGAAGCTTCAACGCTGTTTTCCTTTGGTCATGCGGGTGCCTATGACCATGAAGATGATGCAACATATCTGCCCGGATCTGTACGCATTGTGGACATGGGCGACGCCGATATTGTGCACACTGATACGGTCAAAAGCCACGCGAACATCGAATATGGGGTTCGCAAAGTCCTGGCGGCCGGTGCACTGCCGGTCGTGCTGGGGGGTGACCATTCCGTCAATATTCCGGCCATCAACGCGTTTGATGATCAGGAGCCGTTTCATCTGGTGCAACTCGATGCGCATCTTGATTTCGTTGACGAGCGTCACGGCGTTCGGTTTGGTCATGGCAACCCGATGCGCCGGGCCAGTGAAAAACCCTATGTGACGGGCCTGTCGCAATTCGGCATTCGCAACGTTTCGTCGACAGCGAAGGAAGGATACGACGCAGCGCGTGCCGTTGGGTCGGACATACGTTCCGTCCGCCATTTTCGCGAGGCCGGAGCTGCGGCCATGGCTCAGCGGGTGCCCGCCGGTGCGCGGGTCTATGTCACGATCGATATTGACGGCTTTGACCCGTCGATTGCGCCGGGGACCGGAACGCCGAGCCATGGCGGGTTCCTGTATTATGAAGTGCTGGAGTTTCTACAGGCGCTGGCGCGGCAAAACACGATTGTCGGGATTGATCTCGTTGAAGTCGCTCCGGACTACGATCCATCGGAATCAACCCAGATTTTGGCTGCGCAGATTTTGCTGAACTTTCTGGGTTTCATATTTCATGAACGGGAATTGGCATGAATTTGGGCAGAATAGCGGTCTGGCCGCTCAAAATTTCAACAAAATGCTGCTGAAAAACCGCTGAAATGCACTGATCTGGCGGAAATTGGTTTCACCGGTTGACGCACGGTCGCAACCGTTGTTCATTGCGCATCAAACCGGGACACGCGCCCGGTAAAGGCTCGAAAATAACGGGCGGGGCATATCAGGGAGATCGAACTTGCGTCCAAGAAAAGCGAGTTGTTCATGAGTGGGGGCGATGCATTCGTCCGCTTCGAGAAGGTTCAAAAGAGTTACGATGGCGAGATTCTCGTCGTCAAAGACCTTAATCTCGATATTCCAAAAGGCGAATTTCTTACGATGCTCGGGCCATCGGGTTCGGGCAAGACAACATCTTTGATGATGCTGGCTGGTTTCGAGCCGGCAACGCATGGCGAAATTTATCTCGACGGACAGTCGATCAACAATGTGCCGCCCAACAAGCGCGGCATCGGCATGGTGTTTCAGAACTATGCTCTGTTCCCGCATATGACAGTTGCTGAAAATCTCGCTTTCCCGCTCAAGGTTCGCAAAATGAGCGCAACGGAGATCGAACTGAAGGTTCAGCGCGCGCTTGATATGGTGGAACTGCCCGAAATGGGTGGCCGTCGCCCCGCGCAACTGTCCGGTGGTCAGCAACAGCGTGTTGCCGTGGCGCGCGCCCTGGTCTTTGACCCAAGCCTTATCCTGATGGATGAACCGCTCGGTGCGCTCGACAAGCAATTGCGCGAGCAGATGCAATACGAGATCAAGCACATTCATGAAAATCTCGGCGTGACGGTTGTCTATGTCACGCATGATCAGGCGGAAGCGCTGACCATGTCTGACCGGATTGCCGTGTTCAACGATGGTGTCATCCAGCAATTGTCGACGCCGGATGATCTCTATGAACGTCCGCAGAATTCCTTCGTTGCGCAGTTCATTGGTGAGAACAACAAGCTGCATGGCAAGGTCGTTGATGTGACCGCAGGCATCGCCCGTGTGGCGTTGGACGGCGGTGGTGAGGTGACAGCCGATGCCGTCAATGTGGGCGCGTCAGGTTCGCGCACCACCTTGTCATTGCGCCCGGAACGCGTTGAAATAGAGCCGGAATCCGGCTCCTTGCCCAATATTCTGACAGGCGAGATCAAAGAGCTGATTTATCTCGGCGACCACATTCGCACGCGAATGGTGGTGGCTGGAAATGACGAATTCATCGTCAAAGTGCCCAACAGTGCCGACCATAAGCCGTTGGCCGAAGGGGCAAAAGTGAATGTCGGTTGGCAGGCGGATGATTGCAAAGCACTCGATCCTCTTGCTGCCTGATGTGAAGACCCGCTGGCTTTTGGGGCGTTCCAAAGCCTGCACCCGGTCCGGTCGCATTGACCGGACTATCTATCGAAAGGGAGACTACTGAATGAAAACCGTAAAACTTCTGGCTTCAACAGCCATTGGTGCAGCTATCGCTCTGAGCGCTGGTGTCGCATCTGCAAAAGAACTGACCGTCGTGTCCTGGGGTGGTGCTTACACCAAGTCGCAGGTTGAGGCTTACCACAAGCCGTTCATCGCCAAGACCGGTGTGAACATCAAATCTGAAGACTACAACGGTGGCATCGCCGAAATTAAAGCGCAGGTGGAAGCCGGCAACGTGACGTGGGACATCGTCGATGTTGAATTGTCCGACGCAATCCGCGCATGCGACGAAGGTCTGCTGGAAACCATCGATCACTCGACCCTGCCACCAGGCAAGGACGGCACACCCGCAACCGAAGACTTCATCGAAGGCACGCTCTACGATTGCGCAGTGGCCAACATCGTCTGGACCACGATCTACGCTTACGACAAGACGAAGATCACCGGTGATACACCAAAAACCATGGCCGACTTCTTCAACCTGGAAAAATTTCCGGGCAAGCGTGGCCTGCGTAAAGGCGCAAAAGTGAACCTGGAATTCGCTTTGATCGCTGACGGTGTTCCTGCGAAAGAAGTCTATGACGTGCTGGCGACACCGGAAGGTGTTGATCGCGCATTTGCCAAGCTCGACACAATCAAGAGCGAAGTTGTCTGGTGGGAAGCCGGTGCGCAGCCGCCACAGCTTCTGGCTGACGGTGAAGTTGCCATGACGACAGCCTATAACGGCCGTATCTTCAACGCGGTTGCTGGTGAAGACAAGCCGTTTGAAATCGTCTGGGACGGTCACGTCTGGGACCTTGATCTGTGGGTCATTCCAAAGGGTGCCAAGAACAAAGACCTGGCGATGGACTTCCTGAAGTTCTCAACCGAGACCGAGCAGCTTGCTGCCCAGGCTTCCTACATTTCCTATGGTCCGGCTCGTAAGTCGTCTGCTCCTCTTGTTGGTAAGTACCACAACAAAGACATCGACATGGGCCCACAGATGCCAACGGCACCTGAAAACCTGACCAATGCTGTGCAGAACAATTTCGAGTTCTGGGCAGACAATGCTGACCAGTTGAACGAGCGTTTCAACGCCTGGCTGGCCAACTAAGCCAATAATCGCAGGACGCGGTGACAAACCGCGTCCTGTTTTTTTGATTGTCGCTCATTCAGTTTGTTGAGCCGAACGGCAATCAAAAAAACAGGGTGATCCGTTCAGGGTCGGGAGCAAAAGCAAGATGAGCGATGCTGCGATCAGCGCGCCGCAAACCGGTTCGATACCATCACCGGCCAATGCGCCTTTGATAGCTGCCGATGGTGTGCCGCTGAAACAAAAGCTGGCCCGCACGACGCGCCGCATGAAGTTTCGCGCTTTTCTTCTTACGGTTCCGCTTGTTGTTTTCCTGATCATCTCCTTCGTCTTGCCCATTGGGCAAATGCTCTACCGCTCGGTTCACAACCCGACCGGTGGCGCGGTTGTGCCGACATTTGCAAACGCGATTCAGCAATGGGACGGGCAGGGGCTGCCTTCGGAAGAACTGATAGAGATTTTCGTCAAGGATCTTGCTCTGGCGCGCAAAAATCGCGAGGTCGGTAAGACGGTCGGCAATCTGGCAACGCGGGTGAATTACGAACTGCCGGGATCGCGCAGTCTGTTCACCAAAACCGCGCGCCGTGCTGGGCGAATAACAGAAGGCCCTTACAAGGAAGCGCTGTTTGCCATCGACAAGCGCTGGGAAAACCCGGCCGTGTGGTCGACCCTGAAGCGGGTTTCGCGCGACTACACGATTGCATTTTATCTTGCGGCAACGGACCGGAAGTTCAACGAGGCCGGAGAGATTGTGCAGGCTGATCCGCTCTATCGCATCTATCTGCCCATCTTGTGGAAGACGATCTGGCTTTCGGCGCTCATCACGGGCCTGTGCTTCATTCTCGCCTATCCGGTGGCCTATCTGCTGTCGACTTTGCCTCTGCGGACATCGAACCTGCTCATGATTCTGGTGCTACTGCCTTTCTGGACATCGCTTCTCGTGCGCACCAGCGCGTGGATTGCGATGCTGCAAAAAGAGGGGATCATCAACAACATCTTCGTTTATCTCGGCATTATCGCCGATGAAAACCGAATCCAGATGATCTACAACATCACCGGCACGGTGATTGCGATGGTGCACATCCTGCTGCCGTTTATGATCCTGCCGCTCTATTCGGTGATGAAGACCATCCCGCCAAGCTATATGCGCGCTGCCCGTTCGATGGGCGCATCCGGCACTTACGCATTCGCACGGGTCTATTTCCCGCAGACCATTCCGGGCATCGCAGCGGGCACATTGCTCGTTTTCATTCTCGCGATTGGCTACTACATCACGCCTGCTTTGGTGGGCGGCAATGACGGTCTGCTGATTTCCAACCTGATCGCTGATCACATCAAGAAGACGCTCAATTGGTCGCTCGGTGCAGCCCTGGGGACGAT
The DNA here is from genome assembly GCA_039180085.1 of Pseudomonadota bacterium. GTDB lineage: Bacteria > Pseudomonadota > Alphaproteobacteria > Rhizobiales > Rhizobiaceae > Pseudahrensia. The sequence continues at coordinate 39,962 of JBCDDX010000022.1, read as the reverse complement.
CCTGCTGGTCGTCGTTTTGATCTTCTACTGGATTTACAACCGGCTTGTCGGCGTCGACAATCTGAAGTTCGGGTGAGGGGCGCATCATGACACTGACCCAGCGTTTCAAATCCACCGGCTTCACGGTCTTCGCCGTCGCTGTCGTGGCTTTCGCACTTCTGACCGGATCGTTTGCCGGAACAATCGGCTTTGCGCTTTTGTTCGGCATTCCGCTGTTCGCCATGAGCCAGATGCCACCTTATGCCAGCATGGCTGACAAGGTGGGCCGTTACATCTTCCTGACGGCCTGCACATTTATCTTCGTCTTTCTGATCACGCCGATCTTGATCATCATTCCGCTGTCGTTTAACGCTGAACCCTATTTCACATTCACCGAAGGCATGATGGCGCTTGATCCGGAAGCCTATTCCATCCGCTGGTATGCCGATATTCTGCGCTTCGGGATGACGGCACCGGATGGGGTGGAAAACTGGTGGTCGGATATGTGGAACAATGCCACATGGATTCGCGCCATGCGCAATTCGTTCTTCATCGCGATTATGGCGACCATTCTGGCAACCGGCATCGGCACGCTGGCTGCACTTGGTCTTTCGCGTGCGGAAATGCCGTTCCGCTCTGCCATCACCAGCCTGCTGATTTCCCCGATGATCGTGCCGTTGGTGATCACCGCAACCGGTATGTTCTTCTTCTACAGCCAGCCGCTCAGCATCCTGCCGGATTTCATGTTGAACGGATTGCAGGGCCTGATCAGCGCCTTTGGTTCAGATTTGCAGGTTGAGGATATCCGCCTGACGAACACCTATACAGGTCTCATTCTTGCGCACGCGACTTTGGGTGTCCCGTTTGTCATCATCACGGTCACCGCAACATTGACCGGATTCGATCAGTCGCTCATTCGCGCCAGTCAGGGCCTCGGCGCGAACGGCTGGACGACCTTCACCAAGGTCATCATGCCGCTAATCATTCCCGGCATGATTTCAGGTGCCCTGTTTGCCTTCATCACGTCGCTTGATGAGGTCGTTGCGGTCATCTTCCTGGCGGATGTCGATCAGCGCACCATCCCGCGCCAGATGTTCTCCGGCCTGCGTGAGCAAATCAGCCCGACTATCCTCGCGGTGGCGACGATTCTGGTTCTGATGTCGATTGCCCTGTTGACTACGGTCGAACTGTTGCGCCGTCGCTCGGAGCGCTTGCGCGGCCTGTCGCCGGGTTAGATCAGGCCGACCACTCGTTCAGCACGGTTTCACAATCCACCGGCGTCATATCTGTTGGCGCAGCTTTCGGTGTTTCGCCACCGTATCGCGGAGCCGGGGCTGCCTGAACAACCCCATCGACAGACTGAAAGACGTCACGCTCTTTGTTGTGCGGATGGTCCGGCGCTTCATCCATGGTGAGAACAGGTGCGAAACAGGCGTCTGACCCTTCAAAAACCTTCACCCAATGCGCCAGCGTTTCAGCGCCGATGATCTGCTTGATCAGCAGATTGATTTGCGGCCATGCGGTCGCATCAAACCGCTGGCTGGCGATAGGTTCCGGCAGGTTCAGCTTCTCCACCAGCTCCTCCCAGAACGGCTGTTCAATTGCTCCGACAGCAACCCATCTGCTGTCAGACGTTTCGTAAGTTCCGTAATAGGGCGCACCGCCGTCCAGCAGATTGTTGCCGCGCCCGCCGCCCCACAATCCCTGAGCTTTCAGCGCAAAGGGCATCGTCATCAGCAGGGCAGTGCCTTCCGTCATTGCGGCGTCAATAACGGTGCCCTTGCCGGAAATCTTTGCCGGTAACAATGCTGCGCAAATGCCATAGGCGAGCAACATGCCGCCACCGCCAAAATCGCCCACCAGATTGATCGGCGGCACTGGGCCGGAAGTTCGCGTGCCAATGGCATCAAGCGCGCCGGTGAGCGCGATATAGTTGATGTCGTGCCCGGCGCGTTGTGCCAGCGGTCCGGTCTGACCCCAGCCGGTCATCCGGCCATAAACAAGGGCCGGATTGCGGGCGTGGCAGTCTTCAGGTCCGAGCCCCAGACGTTCCGTGACACCGGGGCGGAAGCCCTCGATGAGAACATCTGCCTTTGCAATCAGGTCCATGGCCTGCGCCGCCTGATCGGTATCCTTCAGGTCAAGCTCAACCTTGCGTCGGCCGCGCAACATCGGGTCCTTGTCCCAACGCGCAGTGCCCACGCCGCGTCCGCCCGGTTTCTCAATGCGGATGACATCGGCCCCATGATCGGCAAGCATCATGGCCGCAAAGGGTCCCGGCCCGATGGAGGCCAGTTCCACAATGCGAATTCCTGACAATGGCAGATGAGACATGGCAAGCGGCCCTTATGAAAAGGTTCGGCGTTCCTCCGACGGAGAGCAGCCAAAATGATTGCGATAGCTTTGCGCGAAATAGGAATGCGAGGTGAAGCCGGTGGAAAGGGCCACATCAAGGATCGGTGCATTGGTGTGGCGCAGCAATTCGCGGGCGCGTTCAAGCCGGACCGACATGTAATACCTTCCCGGTGTGCAGGCGAGATGACGCAGGAACAGCCGCTCGACCTGGCGCAGGGAAAGTCCCACGCGTCGCGCAATCTCCAGCGCGGACAGCGGCTCCTCAAGATTCTCGGCCATCATTTCGACGGCCTTTTGCAGCTTGGCGGACTTGCCGCCAAGGTCGCGCTCCGGACCCACGCGCTGGCGGTCGGACGTGGTGCGGATGCGTTCATGCTGAAACTGGTTAGCCACTTCATTGGCAACGCGGGCACCGAAATCCTCGTTGATAATGTGCAGCATCAGATCAATCGACGTCGTTCCCCCGGCAGCTGTGTAGCGGTTGCGGTCCACCTGAAACACATTTCCGGTGCAGATCGCATTGGGAAATGCGTCCTGAAACGACGCCCGGTTTTCCCAATGGATGGTGCACTCATAGCCATCCAGCAGGCCGGCCTGACCCAGAATGTGGCTGCCGATGGAAAGCGCGCCCAAGGCGCCACCACGCCGCGCACGCTCCCGCAGCTTGGCCAGCAGATGGTTTTGCCGTGGAATTTCCGTCCGGTATCCCGCGCAGACAAACAGGATGTCGCATTTTCCCATATCGTCGATTGAGGCATCAACCTCGACCGACATGCCGTTGGATGCCTGAACCGGCTGTCCGTCAATGGAGATGATACTCCATTTGTAATAATCCGAAGACGCCATGCGATTGGCCGAACGCAATGGGTCCATGGCCGCCACGAGGCACAGCATGGAAAACTGATCAACCACAAGGAAGGCGAAGTGCCTGTGGTTGTCGTCATCTCCAATGTGCCCGGTATTGCTCATGTCAGTGCGATCTCAAGAGGGCGAACACGATGCGCCTTTCTTTCTAAAACTTCGGGTCGGGGTGCCCGGCGTGGCGACAGGCAGAAGTCAGAGTGTTGGCCATCAACATGGCAATCGTCATGGGTCCGACACCACCGGGAACCGGTGTTGCATGTTGGGCGTTTTCCAGCGCGCCCTGATAGTCGACATCGCCAACGAGCCGCGTTTTTCCCTCGCCGCGTTCGGGCGCGTCAATGCGATTGATGCCGACATCGATGACGGTCGCGCCGGGTTTCACCCAGTCACCCTTGACCATTTCAGGACGACCCACGGCAGCCACCAGAATGTCCGCCGTGCGACACAATGCGGGCAGATCTTTCGTGCGGCTGTGGGCGATGGTGACAGTGCAGTTTGCACCCAGCAACAGATTGGCCATCGGCTTGCCGACAATGTTGGACCGTCCAACCACAACGGCACTCAAGCCGGATAAGTCATCGCCAAGAACCTTGCGCACAAGGATCATCGAACCGGCGGGCGTGCAAGGCACGAAAGCCGATGACAAATCGCCCGTGCCGAGCTTGCCGACATTCATGTAGTGAAAACCATCGACATCCTTTTCCGGTGCGATGGTCTGAATCACCAGATTTTCATCGATGTGTTTTGGCAGGGGCAATTGAACTAGAATGCCATGGATGGCGGGGTTCTCGTTCAGCGCTCGCACATGGGCTAAAACATCAGCCTCTGACGTGTCTGCCGGCAGGGTGTGCTGCACCGAATGAAAGCCGCATTCCTTGGCCTTCTTGCCTTTCGAGGCGACGTAAACCTGGCTGGCCGGGTCCTCGCCCACAATGATCACAGCCAGGCCCGGTGTTACTCCGGTTGCCGCTACAAGCTCTTCGGTTTGCGCCTTTGCGGCGGCAACCACATCTTCCGCAATGGCCTTGCCATCAATCTTCTTTGCATCGTCTGACATGATGTCGAAATCCGGTTATTGATCTGCCGCCATCTCTGTCGAATTATTGACAGGACGCAAGCTGAAATTTTGTCATTGAAGTGTGAGTTTGCGACCTGCATTGTTAAATCCGCTGGCCGCTGGATGGGCTTGCTTGCACTAATCTGACACATAGTGCTTGGGGCACTTGATAAAGAGGCACATAAATCATGCGCTATTCCGCCTGGGCGATCCTGAAGAACGCTCTGAAAGGCAATAAGGACTGGTCGCCCGCCTGGCGAAAGCCTGAACCAAAACCCGCCTATGACGTGATCATCGTCGGCGGTGGCGGGCATGGATTATCCACCGCTTTTTATCTGGCCAGCGTGCATGGCATCACCAATGTAGCTGTCATCGAGAAGGGCTATCTCGGTTCCGGCAATGTCGGGCGCAACACGACGATTGTACGCTCAAACTACCGCCTGACGCCGAACAGCCGCTTTTACGAAAAATCGATGGAGCTCTGGCGTGAGTTGAGCCACACGCTCAACTACAATGTCATGTTCTCCCCACGGGGCGTTTTGAACCTTGCTCACACACCGGGGCAGATGGATACCTATGCCGAACGCGGCAACCAGATGCGCCTGATGGGGGTGAAATCTGAATTGCTGGACCGTGATCAGGTTGGGCGTCTCAATCCGGGTCTCGATGTTTCAGGCTCTGCCCGGTTTCCAATTCATGGCGGGCTTTTGCAGCCCGATGCGGGCAATGCCCGTCACGACGCGGTGGCCTGGGGCTATGCCCGTGCCGCCGATCAATTGGGCGTTGATTTGCTGGAAAACACCGAAGTCACCGGGTTCCTCAAAGAGGGTGACCGCATCGTTGGTGTGGAAACCAATCGCGGCGAAATTCGTGCATCGAAAACCGGCGTCGCAGTTGCGGGTAATACAAGTCGGGTTATGAAAATGGCCGGTGTCGAAAACCTGCCGATTGAATCGACCGTGCTGCAGGCGTTTGTGTCGGAATCGATAAAGCCGATCATCCCCAACGTCGTCACCTTTGGCGCGGGGCATCTTTATGTGTCCCAGTCTGACAAGGGTGGCTTGGTGTTCGGCGGCAATATTGATTACTACAATTCCTACGCCCAGCGCGGCAATCTTCCGGTCTGGGAAGAAGTGACAAGCGAGCTGGTGTCCATGTTCCCCAATTTCGCGCGCCTGCGCCTGCTGCGTTCCTGGGGCGGTGTCATGGATATGTCGATGGATGGCAGCCCCATCATCACTACTGGTCCGCTGGACGGCATGTATCTCAATGCGGGCTGGTGCTATGGCGGGTTCAAGGCAACCCCCGCATCTGGCTGGTGCTTTGCCCACACCATCGCCAATGACAAGCCCCATGACATCAATGCCGCCTTTACGCTGGAGCGGTTCAAGGATGGCAATCCGATTGACGAGTTGGGCGCTGGCCCAACCCCCTGGTATCACTGAGGCTGAGCGATGAGACTGACCTGCCCCTATTGCGGTGAGCGCGACCATCAGGAATTCACCTATCGTGGTGATGCATCGGCTACACGACCGGCCATCGAGAGCACGGCGATGGACGATCATCTTGCCTATGTCTACGACCGCAAAAACCCGGACGGGGTGCATCGCGAATTGTGGAACCACACGTCCGGATGTCGCATGCATCTTGTGGTGACGCGGAACACCGTGACCCACGAAGTGACAGGCTGTGAACCGGTCGGACCCTGGGCGAAGAAGCTGAAGGCCGCCAGCGCAAGGCGGGGTGCGAAGCGATGAGCGGGTTTCGTCTCAACAGCCGCGATGGCGTCGGCACGCTGCTCAATACCGGCAGGGCGGTGAATTTCACCTTTGACGGCAAGCCCTATCAGGGTTTTGAAGGCGACACGCTCGCTTCGGCATTGATCGCCAATGGAGTATCGATTGTTGCGCGCTCGTTCAAATATCACCGTCCGCGCGGCGTGTTCACAGCCGGTTCGGAAGAGCCAAGCGCGTTGGTGACACTGCACAACGGCCCCCGCACCGAGCCCAATATCAGGGCGACAGAGGTGGAGCTCTACGAAGGGCTTGTTGCGAAATCGCAGAACAATTGGCCGTCCGTTAAATTCGATCTGATGGCTGTGAACCAGCTTCCCGGCAAGGCCTTTTCTGCGGGCTTCTATTACAAGACTTTCATGGGTCCGGCGCGACCCGGCCATAAGGCAACGCAATTCTGGTGGATGTGCGAACAGTTCATTCGCCGTGCTGCAGGTCTTGGTAGAGGTGCTTCACTGCCGGACCCGGATCGTTACGCCAAAATGAACGCCTTTTGCGATGTGCTGATTGCTGGTGGCGGCCCAAGTGGTATTGCAGCGGCCCTGCGCGCCGCCAGCGCGGGCGCAAAGGTCATCCTCTGCGACGAACGCGCCACGATGGGTGGTTCGCTGATCGGCACATCCGATGTTCTGAACGGTGAAAGGGCTGATATCTGGGTACGCGAACGGTTGGCGGAACTCGCTGCCATGGAAAACGTCACGCTTCTTCCGCGCACAACGGTGCAGTCGATGTTCGATGATGGCACCTATCTCACCGTAGAACGCGTTGCCGACCATAAGGTGCAACCAACTCCGCACGAACCACGCCAGCGCAGCTGGATCATTCGGGCAAAATCTGCGGTCATTGCGACCGGCGCGATTGAACGCCCTATCGTGTTTGCGGGCAATGACCGGCCTGGCGTCATGCTTGCCGATTCTGCCCGCCGTTATGCGAGTGAATTTGGCGTCGCGCCGGGACGTCAGGTTGTGGTGTTCTGCAACAATGACAGCGGCTGGCTCGCTGCCCGCGATATGGCGCGGGCCGGGGTCATCGTCACGGCTATTGTCGACGTGCGTTCCGATGTTGCCGATGATATCCGCGCCGCTGGCGAAGAAACCCGCGCCGAGATTTTCACCGGTGCGGCCGTTAAATCTACGCAAGGGTGGCAAACGCTCACCGGCGTCGAATTGTGCGAGTTCAGCGAAGTGACCGGCCAGACCGGCGCGACATTGCGCAAGCTGGGCTGTGATTGTCTCGCCGTATCAGGCGGCTGGTCTCCCGCTTTCCATTTGACCTCACAACAGGGCGGCAAGCCCGTGTGGGACGCTGAATTGCAGGCCTTCCTGCCGGGCGAACCCGTAACGACATGGCATGGTGCGGGGGCGATGGCGGGCAAGTTCGGCCTGCGCGCCGCATTTCGCAGCGGTGAAGAAGCCGCGGTTCTGGCACTGGCGGACGCCGGGCTTGGCGAAGGCGAAAGCGACGTGCCGGAGATCGAAGGCGACACCATTGATTACGCCCCGGCGCCCGTATTTGAAATCCGGTCCGACGGCAAAAGCTTTGTTGATTTGCAGCATGATGTGACGGCGGATGACGTGCGTCTTGCCCATCGCGAAGGCTTCATCTCCGTTGAGCACCTGAAGCGCTACACCACGCTCGGCATGGCAACCGATCAGGGCAAAACGTCTAATGTGACGGGTCTGTCCATCATGGCGGAAGCGCGCGGAAAACCGATTCCGGAAGTTGGAACAACGCGGTTTCGGCCACCTTATTCCCCAACAGCGCTGGGCGCGCTCGCGGGCGAGCGCTATGGCCATCTCTCATCCGAACGTCGCACCCCCATGCACGACTGGCATGTTGAAAACGGTGCTGGCATGTATGCCAACGGCCCATGGATGCGGCCTGAAAGCTATAACGCGCCGGGCGAGACTGTGGAGCAGGCTTACATCCGCGAAACCAAAGCGGTTCGTGCCAGTGTCGGTCTCGTTGATGTATCAACGCTGGGCAAGATTGATGTGCAGGGGCCGGATGCGGCGGAATTCTTAAACCGCGTCTATTCCAACGGTTTCGCAAAATTACCGGTCGGCAAGGCGCGCTATGGTTTGATGCTGCGTGAAGACGGCTTCCTGTTTGACGATGGAACGACCTGGCGGTTGGACGAAAACCGTTTCCTGATGACCACCACCACCGCCGGTGCTGGTCGCGTAATGGAGCATCTGGAATATCATCGTGACGTTGTCTGGCCCGATCTGAAAGTCGCGCTGACATCGGTTTCCGACGAATGGGCCGGCGTTGCGGTTGCGGGCCCGAAATCGCGCGCCGTTCTGAAGGCGTGTGTTGAAGGTTGCGATGTTTCCAATGAAGGCATTCCGTTCATGGGCGTGCGCGAAGCGCAGATTAACGGCATTCCGGTTCTGATCGCACGCTTGTCGTTTTCCGGCGAACTTGCCTACGAAGTCTACACTGGTGCGCACTGGGGCCAGGCGCTTTGGGAAGCTCTGATGAACGCCGGAAAGAAATTCGGTATTGTGCCTTATGGGCTGGAGGCGCTGTCCACCTTGCGTATCGAGAAGGGACATGTCGCCGGGCCGGAACTGAACGGTCGCACCACGCCATATGATCTGGGCCTTGGTGGTATGGTGTCCACGAAGAAGAATTTCGTCGGTTCTGTTCTCCTTTCGCGCGAAACATTTAAGGCAGAAGACCGGCTGCAACTGGTGGCCATTAAATCGATTGACGGGCAGCGCATTCGCGGCGGCAGTCATTTGGTGAAGGGATCGAAAGACAATCCCGGACGCAGTGAGGGCAACACAACCTCGACATGTTTCTCACCGGAGCTGAACACCTATATGTCGCTCGCCCTGCTGGAAGGTGGCAGTGCCCGCCACGGTGAAAAAATGTTCGCGGCCAACCCGGTGCGCGGCGCTCATGTCGCTGTTGAGGTGATCAGCCCGCATATTGTTGATCCTGATGGAGGGCGCATGCATGGCTGATCGTCCCGAACGCATATCACCGCTTCACGCTGTGGCGGAACCCGGCGTCTATGGTGCCAATACCGATGCGCCGCAGGTGGAATTGAGCGAGCGCCTGTGCGGCTCGCTTGTGCAGGTGCAGGCATGGCCGGATACGGCTGCTGAGGTTGAAAAACGGTTTGCAAAAGAACTTGGTGTCAAACCCGGTAAGCTTGGTGTCACCAAGGGCGATGTCATCATTATGCCGACAGGTCCGGGGCGTTGGCTGATCGACCATGAAGACGAGGGTCTCGAAGCGCGTTTGCGCAAAGCGGTTCCGGTCGATCTGGCAGCGGTCACGGGCCTCACCCATGCGCGGGTCGTGGTGTCCCTCAATGGCCCGAAAGCGGCCTGGGTGATGGCGAGCGGCGTTGCGCTCGATTTCGATCTTTCAGCCTTTCCCGTCGGTGGGGTTCAGGTTTCGCATCATCACGAGATTGGACTGACCATCCACCGAACACGCGAAGACGGATTCGACCTCTATGGCTTCACGAGCTACGCACTGGGCCTTTGGCATTGGGCAACCCATGCGAGCGCGGAAGTGGGCTATCGGGTTTCGTAAGCGCCTATCCGCGTTCCACAATTGCGACACCGGCAATATCAAGCGTCTTCCCGCCGACCAGAATTGTGTCGCTCTTACCGATCAGGTGCGAGACGTCACGCGGCTTCGGTCCGTAATTGACAATGGTGCGAAGCGAACCATTGTCGCGTAAACGGACATCATCACCGGTTTCGACTGTTTCAATCCCTGCCTTTTCGAGCACACTTTCAATGACGTGCTTCATCAGATTCGCATCCGGCCATCCGGCGAGATAGGAAACGCGGCCTTGCGAAACCACAGCTGGTTGTCCGTCAGATCGTTCCAGATCGACCACCACATCTGAACCGCATTCGAGGTGCTCTGCCCATTTGTGCAAACTGCCTTCATGGCCAACGCGATGGCCCGTGCGGGGGCGCAGGCTTTCCACGCGGACGGCGCGGATGTCGATCAGTGTTTGCAACGCCCCCGGCGCGAGCGTATCGGGAATTTGATGGCTTTCCGTGCGGGACCCGCAGCGTGGCCCGAACAGAATTTGCGCATCGCTGGCCTTGAGCCGCTCAACGGTTTGCTCATCCACCATCAGCAATTGCGGAACGAAAATAGCGTCATAGCCGTCCAGACTGTGTTTGACAGAAACAATATCGACGGATTGCCCAAGTTGACGAAGTGTCGAATAGAATTCCAACACAAGCTCCATACTGTCGAAATTCATGCCCTGCGGCTGGGTCTGTGTTGCCCAAAGCGATGGGTAGTCAAACATCAGCGCCACGCGGGCCAACTGGGGTTGCACAGCGGGGAGGGCTGCAATTTCATCGGCCACCTGCCGCGCCTCACCGAGCGCCACGTCAGGTGTATTGTCCGGGCGGTTGAGTGCCGCGTGAAACTGTTCCTGCGCAAACGGCGCCTGCCGCCATCGGAAATAGCTCACCACTTCGGCACCATGAGCAAAGGCCTCGTGGCTCCATAATCGCACCATGCCCGGATGAGGCGCCGGGTTGAATGGTGCCCAGTTCACCGGTCCCGGCTGTTGTTCCATCACCCACCAACGCCCCGGTGTGCTGCCACGCATCGAACCGCAAGCGCGGTAGAGGTCGTGGTGGAAGGCCTGAAAGTCCGGGTCTCCGGCACGCATATACCAGTTCTTCCAGGCATCATCCTTGCCGAACTGCTCCAGAAACCCGAGCGGATAGGAATCCCATGACGCGACATCGAGATCTTGCGACACATCGAAATGGTCGAATTCCGTGTAACGGCCCATGAAGTTGTGCACGACATCGCGGCCTGGTAAATGCTTGCGCAGAATGTCAGTCTGAATGCGGTTGAAAGCCACGACCTGATCGGACGCATAGCGCCGGAAGTCGAGAACGTGGGAAGGGTTCGGTTCGGTCACTGTAAGATTGGGCAATACGATCTCGCTGAAATCGGCCACTTCCATCGACCAGAACACATTCCCCCACGCCCGGTTCAGAGCGTCGGGCGACTGATACTTTTGTGCGAGCCAATCCTGAAAGCCGCTGAGGGCGGCGGGCGAATAGCTTAGCGTTGTATCGTGGCACCCATATTCATTATCCGTCTGCCAGGCGACAATTGCGTCATGCGCGCCATAGCGCTTTGCTACAATTTCCGTGATCCGTGCCGCTTCCGCGCGGTAGCCAGCGTGAGAAAAATCATAGTGTCTTCGTGACCCAAAACCGCGGGGTCGGCCTGCATGATCAACGGCGACCATATCCGGCATGTCATCCACCAGCCATTTGGGCGGGGTTGCCGTGGGTGTGCACATGATAATTTTCAGACCGGCAGCGGCAAGCGTTTCAATGGCCGTATCAAGCCATTCGAAATCGAACACATCGCGGGCGGTCTCGATGCGCGACCATGCAAACTCCGCGATGCGCACATGGGTGATTCCGGTCTCCACCATGCGTGCCGCATCATCCGCCCACATCTCTCGCGGCCAGTGTTCAGGATAATAGCAAACGCCCAGAGTCGGGCGGGATAAAGCGGCTTTGGCGGACATGGTGAGCCTCAAAGATATGCAGGATGTGCAACACGGGAATCGATCACGGTTGCAAAGGCGCTCTGTGGCGCAATCAGCTTTGCAAATCCAGCCATCTTGTGTTCACAAAATTCAAAAAGGCGGCTGCGTCCAGCCTCCCTTCCGTATCGGATTTCCGATGCGATCAGATGCGCAGACCGTCAGAGCCGAACAGCATGGCGGTCGTTGGGTCTACTCCAACAGATGCGATCTGTCCGTCAGCAACCGTGGTGTGCCCCTTTTGCTCGACGGTCAGCGGAACGCTGCCACCGACATTGAGATAGAGATAGGAATTGCCGCCCAACTGCTCCACCACCGATGTAGGTGCCTTGAATTTGTGCTTGGCACCGGCGGCATCGATAAAGTGTTCCGGCCGCAGGCCCACTTTTACCTTCTCGCCTTGTTCCGGCTTTCGGTCTCGTGTGGACACATCGATTTTAAGATCACCAAGGCTCGGAATCACAACTTTCGCAGACCCGACCTTGGCACTGGTCACTTCCGCATCGAGGAAGTTCATGCGGGGTGATCCGATGAAACCGGCAACGAACTCATTGTCGGGATTGTCGTAAAGTTCAAGCGGCGAGCCGTATTGCTCCACCAGTCCGGCGCGCAGGACGACGATCTTATCGGCAAGCGTCATGGCTTCGGTCTGATCATGCGTCACGTAGATCATGGTCGAATCGAGGCTGTTGTGCAGCTTCGCGATTTCAAGCCGCATCTGGACGCGCAGTTCAGCGTCAAGATTCGACAGCGGTTCGTCGAATAAGAAAACCTTTGGCTCACGCACGATGGAACGACCAATAGCCACGCGCTGGCGCTGGCCGCCGGACATCGCCGCCGGTTTGCGGTCGAGCAAAGGTTTCAGTTCCAGAATCTCAGCCGCTTTTTGAACCCGCTCATCGATTTCAGCGCGGTCATGGCCGGTCATTTTCAAACCGAAGGCCATATTGTCATAGACCGTCATATGCGGATAGAGCGCGTATGATTGGAACACCATAGCCACACCGCGCTCAGATGGTTCCGTATGCGAAACGTCGGTGTCGCCAATCTCAATGGTTCCGGATGTGATTTCCTCCAGTCCGGATACAAGGCGAAGCAGAGTGGATTTCCCGCAGCCGGACGGACCGACAAACACGATGAAGTCGCCGTCATCAATTTCAAGATCAACGCCCTTGATCACGTGAACGTCGCCAAACGACTTCTTCACATTTGTGAGTTTTACACCGGCCATGATTGTAGTCCTCTCCCTGGGCTGAGTTGCCCTCTCGATATTCGTTTTGCTGACCGCTTGTTGAGGCACAGGGCTTCGTGGCGATCTGCGAATTACTCCTGACTGCGCGGGCCCATATGGGAGCGCAGATCCCGTTCAATATTTTTCGCGGTTTTGCTGACGCTGATTTTCAATGCGTCGCGCGTTGCTGCATCCATTCGAAACGCCGGTGCCGTGACAGAAATCCCGGCAAACATCGGTTCATTGTCCATCGCGATGCCGGCGGCAACGCAGCGAATACCCGGTTCATGTTCTTCGCGATCTTCAGAAATGCCTGAGGCGCGAATGTCCTCAATCTCGTTGAGCAAGTCGTCCGCGGAGGTCAGCGTGGTTGGTGTGTGGCGATGATAATGCATGGCGTGGGCCCGGCGTTTGCACTCATCATCGGGCAGGAGAGCAAGCATCGCCTTGCCGATCCCGGTGCAATAAAGCGGCGACGCGTTGCCAACCTGCGAATGCATCCGAACCGTCTGGCGCGATTCCAGCTTGTCAATATAGACAACTTCAAGGTCGAGCAGCACGCCAAGGTGCACGGTCTCGCCGGTCGCTTCGTGCAGTGCGCGAATGTGGGGTTCCGCAACAGACCGAAATGTGTTGCGCGACCATGATCGTGCCGCCAGCTTCAGCAATCGAAGACCGGCTGCATAGGTGCCGTCCGGGTTGACGCTCACCAATCCTTCGCCGATCAGGTTGGCGATCTGGCGGTGCAGGGTGCCACGTGGCTGATCAAGAGTGTTGAGAATATCGGTAAAACGCAGCGGCTGTTCGGCCATGGCGATCAGTTCAAGAACCTCAATGGCCTTGCCCAGGGTGCCGGTGCTTTGCGATCCGCCGTTCTGTGTTTCCGTCTTTTTTGGCGAAAGCTGCGGGCCAGTTTCAGCACGACGACGCGAGCCATCACTCGCAGCGAGTTCCCCGCTAACGACTGTATCGTTACCGCGAAAGGCAACTGATCCACTCAAGCTCTTTCCTCCCGTCAGACCGGCCATGAAGCGACAGCGGCGTCGCGCAATTGGCGGTTGACAATTCAAAAGCTTAAGCGAATAATTCTACATAGTCAAATCGTGTTCCATTTATCGGAACTGATAAACAGAATGCGATGCGACGACCCGCTTCATTTTTTCGTTGGGTCAGCAAGCTTGCCTTTGCGGTTGGTTGACGCGACATTGGAAGACTGCGGTTCGTCGCTTTGGCGCAGAATTGCGATTGCTGTTGGTGGATTTCATCTCAAGAGGTGGTTTTCGTCGCGGCAAATTTTCACTTGGGAGGATATCTAATGATCAAGTCGCTCATCCGAGCCACTGCTGCCGTTGGTACAGCAGCACTTCTCGCCACCACCGCGTTTGCCGGTGATCTGGTGATCAACTTCGACGACCCGAACCCGGGTCCGAAAAAAGGCTTTGAAGACGCTGTTGCGAAATTCAAGGCTGCCAATCCGGACATCAATGTCACGGTCAACATCAACGACCGCGAAGCCCACAAAACGGCGATCCGCAACTTCCTGTCTGCCGACGCACCTGACATCACGTCCTGGTATCCGGGCAACCGCATGGCGCCATTCGTCAATGCCGGTCAGTTCGAGGACATCTCTGATCTTTGGGCGAGCGATCCGAACCTCAGCACATCGTTTGAGGCGATCAAGCCGACCATGACCATCGATGGCAAACAGTGGGGCGTGCCCTATTCGTATTACCAGTGGGGCATCTATTACCGCAAAGACATCTTCGACAAGATGGGCATTGCGGAGCCCAAAAACTGGGACGAACTGATCGCGGCTTCACAGAAGCTGAAGGATGGTGGTATCACGCCATTCACGATCGGCACAAAGTTCCTTTGGACTGCGGCTGGTGTGTTTGACTACATCAACCTGCGCACCAATGGTTATGACGTTCACAACGACCTCACCGCCGGTAAGATCAAATATACCGATCCGCGCATCAAGGCGACCTTCGCCAACTGGAAACAGCTGATCGATATGGGCGCGTTTGTTGAAAACCACGCCACGATGTCCTGGCAGGATGCGCTTGCACCTTTCGTGAAAGGTGAGGCTGCGATGTATGTCATGGGCAACTTCGCCGTTGACGCCATGAAAAACGCCGGCCTGACAGCTGACCAGATCGACTATTTCCCATTCCCGGAAATCACAGCCGGTCTGCCACGTGCGGAAGAAGCGCCAGCCGATGCATTCTTCATTCCTTCCAAAGCGAAGAACAAGGAAGATGCCCGCAAGTTCCTGGCCTTCATTGCTCAGCCTGAAATCCAGTCCGAGTGGAACAAAACAATCGGTCAGTTGCCGCCAAACTCAAAAGCCGAAGTGGGTGATGACAAGTTCATCCAGCAGGGTTTTGAAACGGTTTCGACCGCAGCTGGTCTTGCACAGTTCTACGACCGCGATGCGCCGGCTGAAATGGCCAAAGCGGGCATGGAAGGCTTTCAGGAATTCATGATCAAGCCAGACCGTCTCGACGCTATTCTGAAGCGTCTCGATAAGGTGCAGGAACGCGTCTACAAATAAGCCTTTGTGCTTTTCGTTCCTTCCCCGCGCCTGGCGGGGGAGGGACCTTTTTGCCGAGAACGTGTCGCCACAACGACGGCCCCTGCGCCACCCGCGCCAATGAGAGCTGTACCACTCGTTGACCGTTCTCCGCCACCTGCAGCGACCATCGCTCAGGTTTGAGATTTTCGGGAGCTGTCCATGTCCGTTACCGCTGTTACCACGCCACCGCGTACAGATGACCGCAGTTGGTACATGCGCAACCGCCTGCGGGTTGCACCGTGGCTGTTTCTTGCTCCGGCGATGATATTCTTCGCCATTTACGTCATTTTGCCGATCTTCCAGTCGCTCTGGATTTCTCTTTACGAATGGAACGGCATTGACAATGCGGATGGTACATCTTCCGCTGTCTGGGTCGGCATGGGTAATTATGTCGAGCTGCTGGACGATGATGATTTCTACACGTCGCTTTGGAACAATCTGCTCTGGCTCGTGCTCTACATGCTGGCGGTTCCCGCTGGTTTGTTCATTGCCCTTTTCCTGAATCAGACCGTGACAGGAATGCGGATCTATAAATCCCTGTTCTTCTTTCCGTTCGTCATTTCGCAGGTGGTGGTCGGCCTGATTTTTACATGGTTTTACAATCCGAATTTCGGAATTGTTGGCCAGATCTGGCAGTTCTTCGGTGCAACGCCGCCTTCCATATTGGGTGACGAAAACCTCGTTACCTACGGCATTATCTTCGCCGGTCTTTGGCCGCAGATCGCCTATTGCATGATTCTGTATCTCACGGGTCTCAACAACGTGTCGCCCGACCAGGTCGAGGCCGGTCGCCTAGACAACGCGAAAGGCTGGCGGATGCTATGGTACGTTATTCTGCCTCAACTCAAGCCTGCAACGTTCATCGCGGTCGTGGTCACCGTCATTGGCGCCCTACGGTCTTTCGATATGATCGCGATTATGACCCAGGGCGGCCCCTACGGTTCGTCAAACGTATTGTCCTACTACATGTTTGAAACCGCGCTGTCGGAATACGGCTTCCGCATGGGTTACGGCTCGGCGATTGCTGCGGTCCTGTTCTTCATCATGCTGTTCTTCATCAGCTACTTCCTGTGGAGCATGTATCAGGACGAAAAGGAGGGCCGCTGAGATGTTCCCGAAACCGATTGAAAAATCCTCGCCCGGGGTCCAGACCGCTTATAAGGCGTTCCTGCCCATTTCATTGTTCATCTGGCTGCTGCCATTGCTTGCGATCTTCATGACGTCGATCCGGCCCGGAGCGGATATCAATTCGGGCAACGTGTTTGGATGGCCGTCCGATTTTCAGATGGTCCAGAACTACTATGCCGTTTTTGCCGAATCCGAGGCGGCGCAATATTTTCTGAACTCTCTGAAAATCACCATTCCCACGGTCATCCTGTCAGTCGCTCTCGCGTGTCTGGCGGGTTATGCGCTGGCGGTCTATCGGTTCAAGGCTGCACTGCCGCTGTTCTTCATTTTCGTTGCGGGTAATTTCGTGCCGTTCCAGATTCTCATGGTGCCGGTGCGCAACCTGTCCGTTGAAACCGGGCTCTACAACACGGTTACGGGTCTTGTGCTTTTCCATGCCGCTTTTCAGACCGGTTTTTGCACTCTGTTCATGCGCAATTTCATCAAGGCTCTGCCCTACGAACTGATTGAATCTGCGCGCATTGAGGGCGTGGGTGAGTTCAAGATTTTCTGGTATCTGGTGCTGCCTTTGGTGCGTCCTGCGATTGCGGCGCTCGCGGTGTTGATTTTCACCTTTGTCTGGAACGATTTCTTCTGGGCAACGGTGTTGACCAATGGCGAGGAATCCAAGCCAATCACCGCGGGAGTGCGCGCGCTCAACGGACAGTTCGTGTCGCGCTGGCATCTCGTTTCGGCAGCCTCGTTGCTGGCGGCAGTGCCGCCGGTCGTCATGTTCTTCCTGATGCAAAAGCATTTTATTGCCGGGCTGACGCTTGGCGCAACGAAGGGATAACCCCCATTGGGCGCGGTACATACCCACCGTCTCGACGCCGAGACGGCGACGATCCTGTTTGGCTGGACCGATGGTGTCCCGGAGATCATCTATTTTGGTGCACCGCTCGCTGACGATCTGGATGTCGAATTGTTCGCGCGTTCGCGGTCTCGACCGCAGGGTTTTGCCACATTGGACGAAAACGCGCCCATTTCCATGCAGCCGGAAATTTCGCGCGGTTTCATGGGGCATCCTGGCCTGATCGCCCATCGGCTCAACAGCCATCAGGCGGGTTGGGCCGGCTTGTTTCTCTATTCCGGCAAGACGGAAATCGAACACGGTGTCGTCTTTCGCTGTTTCGACACCCATCGCGGTCTGGTGATGGAAATCACCTGCATTCTGTGCCCCATTTCCTCAGTCGCGGTCTTTAAGACGAAGCTCGTAAACGAAGGCGAGGCCGATTGCGTTGTCGACTGGATGAGCGCGCCCGTGCTGCCGGTGCCACAAGGTCTTTCTGAATATCTTCATTTCCACGGCCGATGGTGTGCCGAATTCGCGATTGACCGTCGCACCGTGCCGATGGGGCTGGTGAAGGCGGAAAACCGGCGTGGCCGGACCAGCCACGAAGCCTTTCCCGGCACCATCATGCTGACCCCGACAACGGACGAAAATTCCGGCCCGTGTCTGGGTGTTCATCTGGGATGGAGCGGCAACCATCGCATGGTGCTGGAACGGCTGACCACAGGCGAATGTCAGTTGCAGATGGGTGTTCTGCATTTCTCCCGCGAGGGCGTTCTGCCGGTGGGCGGCGTGATTGAATCACCCGAGCTGTTCGTTGCGCAATCGGACCATGGCCTCAACACCATGAGCCAGAAATTTCATCACTATATTCGAACGCATATTCTGGCCTTTCCGGATGTTGAAAAACCGCGCCCTGTCACGGTCAACACGTGGGAAGCGCTTTATTTTGACCATGATCTGGATCGGTTGAAAGCGCTCGCAGACGCCGCTCAGACGGTTGGGGCCGAACGCTATGTTTTGGACGATGGCTGGTTTCGGGGTCGCAATGATGACACCACATCGCTGGGTGACTGGTTCCCTGACGAGACGAAGTACCCCAACGGTCTTCATCCGATTGTCGACTATGTTGTCGACGAGAAAGGCATGGAGTTCGGTCTTTGGGTCGAGCCGGAAATGGTCAATCCGGATTCCGAATTGTATCGCAATCACCCAGACTGGGTTTTGCGTCTTGACCCCTATCCGCGCATGACGGGTCGCAATCAGCTCGTTCTTGATCTGACCAACAATGAAGTCACAGATTATCTTTACGAACGGCTGGGGAGCCTGCTGACGGAATACCGGATTTCCTATCTGAAATGGGATATGAACCGCGATCTGGTTCTGCCGGGTGACCGCACGGGCAACGCGGCAGTGCACCGGCAAACCACGGAGCTTTACCGGCTGATTGATCGCTTGCGGGACGGTTTCCCGCATGTCGAGATCGAAAGCTGTGCCTCCGGCGGCGGGCGCATCGATTTTGAAATTCTCAAGCGCACCCATCGGTTCTGGACGTCGGATTCCAATGACGCGGTCGAGCGCACCCGCATTCAGACCGGGTTTTCCTATTTCCTGCCACCAGAGGTTATGGGCTCACATATCGGTCCGGCGTGGTGTCATACATCAGGGCGCGGTTTTCATCCCCACTTTCGCGCGTTAGTCGCAGGCTACGGCCATATGGGGCTGGAGCTTGATCTGACGAAAATCGACGCAAACGACATGGCGATCTTTCAGGACGCGGTTGCCAGATACAAGCAGGATCGCGAGCTTTGGCACACGGGGCGTTTCCACCGCGTTTTGACGGTGGATGCAGACCTGATCGGCGCAGCCTGTGTCAGTCGGGATCAGAATGCGGCACGGGTTGTGATGATGCAGATTGATCGCCCGCGAGCCGTTGTGCCGCCCTGCATTGCCGTTCCGGGCCTCGATTTGAACAAGACATATCAGGTGACTTTGCAAACGCCGCCTGAGATTGCCCTGAAAGCCAGCCGCCAGTTCAGGAACCCCCTGATGGATGGTCGGCTCGTCATGTCAGGCACTGTTCTCGCCACGGCGGGAATTCAACTTCCGGTACTCTATGCGCAAACTGGTATTGCACTGGCATTCGAAGCGGTGGATCCATCATGAGCAACCCTCCCGTCCTTATCGCGCTTGATTGGGGGACGACCAATGTCCGTGCGGCCCTTCTGGCAGCGGATGGCGCGGTGCTGGAAGAACGGCGCGGTGAAAGCGGCGTGGGGAAACTTGATGGGGATGGATTTAGCGCCCGGTTTACGGAGCTGACTCTCGACTGGCCGTTGGTACCTGCCATCGCCGCAGGCATGGTGGGCAGTCGTCAGGGATGGGTTGAGGCCCCCTATATGACCGTCCCGATCACACCGGATGCGCTTGGTCAGTCCCTCATCAGGTTTGAGGCCGCAGGGCGCACCATCACCATCGTGCCGGGCTTGAAATACGAGGGCGAAAACCGTTTCGATGTCATGCGCGGTGAGGAAACGCAGATTGCTGGCTGGCTGGCCCTGCATACGGGATATTCCGGAACCGTTGTCATGCCGGGCTCGCACAGCAAGTGGGTCAATATCGAAGATGGTGTCGTTACCGGGTTTCAGACCTACATGACGGGTGAGTTGTTTGATGCGGTGAGCCAGCACACAATCCTGCGTCACTCCGTCACCAGCACGACACCGCCCAACGCTGCTTTCGGCGAGACGGTGGCGGCTATTGTCGCAGACGGGCGTTCCGTTGAAGGCGCACTGTTCGGTTTGCGCGCGCAACATCTGCTGAGCGACAGCCGCGACGAAGATTTGCGCCAGCAGCTGTCCGCCTTGCTGTTGGTCGGTGAAATTCGGGCAGCGCAGCGTGACGGGTTTTCCCTTGAAAATGAGATTGCACTCATCGGCAACGAGAATCTCACGCACTATTACGCAGCAGCGTTTGCAGGCTTTGGCCGGTCCACAACCGCTGCGCGCGGCACCGGTC
The DNA here is from genome assembly GCA_039180085.1 of Pseudomonadota bacterium. Taxonomy (GTDB): domain Bacteria; phylum Pseudomonadota; class Alphaproteobacteria; order Rhizobiales; family Rhizobiaceae; genus Pseudahrensia. The sequence goes on along the minus strand of JBCDDX010000022.1, from coordinate 19,570 downwards.
TGGTCTGGCCGGCTCTGATGCAGCTCGCCCGTATTGCTGACCTGACAGACGCTTGAAACAAGGATCGTCAATATGAGTGAACTCGCTGACCACAGGCCCCTTGTTGCCATCCTGCGCGGTGTGAAACCTGAAGAAGTGGAAGGCATTGGCGAGACGCTGATTGAGGCTGGCTTTGGTGTGATCGAAGTTCCGCTCAATTCGCCTGAGCCGCTGGACAGTATCGGCCGGCTCGCCCGTCGTTTTGGCGATAAGGCCATTGTCGGCGCAGGTACTGTGCTGACAGTTGAGCAGGTCGATGATGTTATTTCGGCGGGTGGAAGGCTGATCGTGTCACCCAATATGAATGCGGAAGTCATTCGCCAAACGCGCAATCACAACGCCCTTTCGTTCCCGGGTGTGTTTACGCCGACTGAGGCTTTTGCGGCAATCGATGCAGGGGCGACGGCGCTGAAATTCTTCCCGGCTACTCTACATGGGCCGCAGGGCATAAAGGCAATCAAGGCCGTGCTGCCACCCGAGCTTGCGGTTTATGCCGTGGGTGGTGTTTCGGTGCCGACTATCGGCGATTGGCTCGCCGCCGGAACAGACGGTTTTGGCATTGGTTCCAATGTCTATAGACCGGGCTGGGACGCAGCGACTGTCGGGCGCGAAGCCAAAGCCTTTGTCGCGGCGTTTGATGCTGTCCAATCGTAAGCGCGACCAAATCCGTTAACAAAATATGAACCCATCTTGATGGCCCGCCAATTGCAGCGTGATCTGCAATTGACAACGCGGTGGCATCATTTTGGCTCATTTCGGCACAGTTCGGCTATTGGCATGCCTTCTTATGGCGCTGATGATGGTCGTTGTGGCACAGATGTCCCATGGTGCGTTTGCGCAAGTCAGTCCGATCAACATTGAACCGGGCACATCCGCCGCCCAAATCAACCGTCTGATCAAGAAGGCCGAACCGGGCTCGAAATTGATCCTGCGAGCAGGAACGCATCACCTTCAAGCTCCGCTTGTCATCGCACGCGATGACATCTCGTTTGTGGGGGCGGGAATCGGAAAAACTATCCTCAAATTCGAAACCGAAAACGGCGATTTCATTCAGGTTAAAGGCGGCACGAAAGGCCTCGCGATTGAGTTGTTTGTGAGTGCACGCGAAGGGGAGCGCACAATCCGCCTCACCGATGTTGGGCCATTCCGGGTGGGTGATGGCATCTATCTGCAAAACCCGAACACTCGGAGCTATATCGCGCGCTGGCCAAACGTGAAATGGAGCGAAGCGTACGACCGCCCGTTCCGTGAGAGTTTGCATCGCATTTCGGGAATTGACGGCAATGTCATCACCCTGGCAACACCACTGACATTCGATATGCCGCGGCGCTCAGCAAAGGCGCATCCGGTTGACCTCGTGTCTGGCGTGACTTTGACCGGCTTTACGATCACCGGACACCGCACCACGGCTGGTCTTGCCAACGTTTTCGAGAATACGGACCCGGCGTTCAATAGGGCAGCCGCTCTGCGCATTCTGGCGGGCGCACAAAACATAGTGCGCGATATTGAAGTTCTCGATTCGCCCAGCACTGCGGTTCTTGTTCAAACGAGTACGGAAAACTTACTTGCAAATGTTCATGTGAAAGGCTCACTCAACAAAGGTGGTGGGGGCAATGGCTACGGCGTTGAATTGCGTGAGAGTTTCGACAACCGCCTGACCGGACTCGACATTCAGGGCATGCGGCATGCGGTCATTTTTTCCGCATGGCACGCTGAGGCGCGTAACGATATTCGCGTGGCGGCAACCAACCGTGACATCAATTTTCATGGCTCTGTTGACCGCGACAATCGTGTGGTGGTGAGTGATATTCGCCTCGCCTATGCACCGGACCGGTCACGCTCCAAACGCCGTAATGTGTGGCCAGTTCTGTCTGCCGGTGGAACCAACCACGCCGAAACGGATTTTCTCGCCACCAATGATGTCGCGTTGAAAACCGCGGTCGGCTCCTGGCGTGATGACACACTTGTGGCCGCTGACGATGCGGTACTGGAAGGCGGTTTTGGCGCTGATCGCTTCGCGGTTTTGTCCAGCGCAACGATCACTGATTTCGAACCTGCTGATCGGCTGGTCTTCAAAACACCCGTCGTTCCGTTCATGGTCAAACCGTCAGGTGATGACCTCATTATTACGACTATAGCCGGTCAGAAGGTCATACTCACCGGCTGGGCGGATCGGGACTTCAACGCCGATTGGATCGTTTGGAGCGATCCTAAATCCACCTAATCAGTTGAGTGCGCTGGCGCCCGTGTCGGATGCCGAAACAATCGAGCGAAAGGCCGTAAACAGTTCGGTTCCCATGCCATATTGATTGGCTGACATATCGGCCTGCGCCACGTCGCGGGCTGACCATTCAGCCTCGTTGACCAGAGCTGAAAGTTCGCCGGTTGTTGCATCGAGACGCACGATGTCGCCATCCCGCAACTTGGCAATGCCACCGCCTTCAACCGCTTCAGGGCTCACGTGGATGGCAGCAGGCACTTTGCCGGATGCGCCGGACATACGGCCATCCGTCACCAGTGCCACCTTGAAACCGCGATCCTGCAAGACACCGAGCGGAGGCGTGAGCTTGTGCAGTTCCGGCATGCCGTTCGATTTCGGACCCTGAAAGCGACAAACCGCGATCACGTCGCGATTCAATTCACCTGCCTCAAACGCATCGCGGATGCTGTTTTGGGTTTCAAAAATCCGAACCGGGGCTTCAACGACACGATGTTCCGGTTTGACGGCTGAAACTTTGATAACGGCGCGACCAAGATTGCCATCAAGCATTTTCAGGCCGCCATCGGCGGAGAAGGGTTCGGCCACTGTTGCGATGATCTTCTGGTTGCCGGAGACCTTGGGTGCTGGTTCGAACACGACTTCACCGTCTTCCAGTTTCGGCTCCTGTGCCATCAGCGACAAGCCATCGCCCATGATCGTTTTGACATCCTCGTGCAACTGCCCGTTTTCGAGCAGCTCACCAATCAGATAGGGCAGGCCACCGGCGGCATGGAAATGGTTCACATCTGCCATGCCGTTGGGATAGACGCGCGCAAGAAGCGGCGTGCAATCGGCCAGGTCGGAAATATCCTCAAGTGTCAAAACGATGCCCGCAGCCTTGGCCATCGCGACCAGATGCAACACATGGTTGGTGGAGCCGCCCGTTGCATGCAGGCCAATGATCGCGTTCACGAAAGTCTTTTCGTTGACGACTTCGCTGATCGGGGCAAAAGCGTTGCCATTGGCCGTGATCGAAAGCGCCTGTTTCGTGGCGGCGCGTGTGAGAGCATCGCGCATCGGTGTGTCGGGATTGACGAAACTGGAACCCGGCAGGTGCAGCCCCATGAATTCCATCAGCATCTGGTTGGAGTTGGCTGTGCCATAGAAGGTGCAGGTGCCCGGAGAGTGGTAGGAAGCGGATTCGGCCTCGAGCAATTCTTTGCGGCCGATTTTGCCTTCTGCGTAAAGCTGACGAATGCGCACCTTTTCCGGGTTAGGTAAACCGGATGGCATCGGACCAGCGGGCACAAAAACAGCTGGGAGATGGCCAAAGGTCAGCGCGCCAATCATCAGGCCGGGCACAATCTTGTCGCACACGCCCAGATACATTGCTGCGTCAAACATGTTGTGCGACAGCCCAACAGCCGTCGCCATGGCAATCACATCGCGGGAGAACAGCGACAATTCCATGCCTTTTTGGCCCTGGGTAACACCGTCACACATGGCGGGCACACCCGACGCGATTTGCGCCACGCCTCCGGCATCACGCGCGGCCTGCTTGATGATGTCGGGAAAGCGCCCGAACGGCTGGTGCGCCGACAGCATATCATTGTAGGACGTGATGATTCCGATATTGGGAACCTGCTCACCGGCCAGCGCAGATTTATCGCCCGCTCCGCAGGCTGCAAAACCGTGGGCCAAATTACCACAACTCAGGCTGGAACGATGAGGGCCTTGTGAAATGGCATCGGCCACGCGATCCAGATATGTATCGCGGCTGGGTTTGCTGCGTTCAATCAAGCGGTTTGTGACGGTTTCAATCGCCTTGATAACGGTCATGAAAAGGCCTTCCTGATTATGGTTGCGCTTTTTGGCGGCGTATAAAACTGGACTTCAAGGACACCAGTAAACGTCAAGTTTGATCTTGGGATGACGCAGAACATGGCGAATGGGCATGGCATCGGCGTCGCCACCGCTCATCGCTTCGCCCAAGACATTCCGTTTGGCATCGCCCTCAATATGCAAGGCCAGAAACTGACTTTGCACTATAGGCGGTAAGGTTAGCGTGATGCGCGGTTCCGCGGCATTGGGCGCTTCCATGGATGCGAGAATTTCCGTGGTGTTTGGATTCGCCGCAGTCCTTAAATTGGAACCTTGCGGGAAAAGTGATGCCGTGTGGCCGTCTGTGCCCATGCCCAAAATCAGCACATCAAAAGGCAGCAAGCCTTTGATAGACGAAAGGATACAGTCCTGGCTTTCGGAAGACCACAGTGGATGCAAGGTCGCGCCCGATGCATTGTTTTGCAAAAGGTTTTCTCGAACCAGCCGCACATTGCTGCGTTCATCATCATGCGGCACGCATCGGTCGTCCACCAGCGTGACAGCAACCTTGCCCCATTCAATGTCTTTGCCGCTCAGCCGCTGAAACATCAGCTTGGGTGTTGATCCTCCCGAGACGGCGAGAGACGCTTGCCCACAACTGGCGATGGCTGCGGAAAGCTTCTCCGCGATCTCATCGGCCAGCGCATCGGCCAGCGTTGCGCTGTTGACGAATTCATGAATGACAGGCTGGTTCATCTAGCTGTCGCCATCGTTCCAGGTGCGGCCGTCGCGCTCAATTAGCGCTATGGATTGACTGGGCCCCCAGGTTCCCGCCGTATATTTCTGGACCGGTTGGCTGATCTGGTCCCAGGCATCGAAAATGGGGTCGATCCAGCGCCACGCCGCCTCTACCTCGTCGCGGCGCATAAACAGGGTCTGATTGCCGCGAATGACATCCAGCAAAAGCCGCTCATAGGCATCGGGGCTGTGACCGTTGAAAGTGGCCGCAAAGCTCATATCGAGCGGCACATGCTTAAGCCGCATGCCGCCGGGGCCGGGGTCCTTGATCATGATCCATTGTTTCACGCTTTCGTCGGGCTGGAGCCGCAGAACGAGGCGGTTGGAAACCGGGCGTCCAGCCTCCTCAGCAAAAATCGAATGCGGCACCGGACGAAACTGGATGACGATTTCCGACATCCGCATGGCCATGCGTTTTCCGGTGCGCAGGTAGAACGGAACCCCGGCCCAGCGCCAATTGTCGATATCGGCCTTCAGCGCTACAAAGGTCGCGGTGTCTGAAGCCTGACCAAGTTCGTCGAGATAGCCCTCAACTTTGCCTTCAGGCCCGGCGCCGCTGTTGTATTGAGCGCGAACGGTTGTCTGTCCGGCATTGTCCGGCGTGATGGGGCGCAGCGCCCGCAAAACTTTCAGCTTTTCGTCGCGGATCGCGTCAGCCTCGCCGGAGGCGGGCGGTTCCATGGCGACGAGGCAGAGCAATTGCAGCAGATGGTTTTGCACCATGTCCCGCATAGCGCCTGACCTGTCGTAATATTCTGCGCGTCCCTCAACACCGACCGTCTCAGCAACCGTGATTTGCACATGGTCGATATGGGTTGCGTTCCACAACGGCTCGAACAGCGTGTTGGCAAAGCGCAGCGCCAATAGGTTTTGCACGGTCTCCTTGCCGAGATAGTGGTCGATGCGGAAGACCTGATCTTCGTGAAAGTGTTCGCCGACATCGCGGTTGAGCTTCTGAGCCGATTCAAGATCGCGCCCCAGAGGCTTTTCGATCACAAGCCGTGATGTCGATGTGATGAGGCCGAATGTTTCCAGACGCTCGGAAATCGTGCCAAAGAGCGATGGCCCGACGGCGAGGTAAAACGCGCGAATGCGGTCGGGCTCAGCCTCTTGCAGCGCCTTTTTCAGCTCAGCCCAACCTTCGTCGCCCATGACATCGATCTTGATATAGCTCAAACGTGCGAGAAACCGTTCGAGACTTTCCGCGTCACGCAGATCATCGGGAACGTGCGTTTCGAGCGCTTCGCGGGCAAACTCCTTGAAGCTGTCGCCTTCGTGCACGGAACGGGCAGACCCGATCATTCGGCATTTATCCGGCAACTGCCCGTCGCGCTCGCGCTGATAAAGGGCAGGCAGCAATTTGCGCTGCGCCAGATCGCCGGTTGCACCAAAGATGATATAGTCGAACGGTTCGACGGGGATAATCTGGCTGGTCATGAAAGAAATCCTGTAACGTGAATGAAATTTAATCGATTTAAATTCACTTGTAAATTGCCGGAACCCTACAATTCTTTCCGAAAGAAGACCCTGTCGAAGCCATCCTGAACCTGCCTGTCGGTTTGTTCGAACCCAAGACTTGCGTAGAAGTCCAGATTTTCATGCATGGCAGCGTTGGTATAAAGCTCAATCGCACGAGCACCTTTGCTGCGGGCCTGCGCTTCAAGCGCGGCCATCATGAAGCGCCCAAGACCGGTGCCTTGCGCTCCCGGTAAAATGGCAATGTTTTCGACAAAAAACGCATCGCGCTTCAGATACGCAACAGCATAGCCGACCGCATGCCCATCCTGTTCCAGAATACTCGCCTGATCTGATGCGGTTGCGGCGCCGAAATCGGTCATCATTGGCGCCGGTCGCTTGCCGATGCGTGGGATATATTTCTCATAGGCCTGTTTTGCACAATCACGCATGAACGCTTCTTCTGATGCGTGGGCCGGGCGCAGAAGGGGCTTTGTCATAGTGCATAAACTCCGGTTGACTGTGCCTATGGCGGGCCTAGGCTGCAGGTTCAATTCGGGAGGATGATCGACATGAGACTGGAAGGAAAGACCGCAATTATTACAGGCGCGGGATCAGGCTTTGGCGAAGGCATGGCAAAGCGTTTCGCGGAAGAGGGGGCCAGCGTTGTTGTTGCAGACCTGAACGGCGACGCGGCGGAGCGTGTAGCCGGTGAAATCGGGGCTGCTGCGGTTGCCATCACCGTTGATGTCGCCAAAGCGGATGACAATCAGGCAATGGTTGATCTGGCAAAGGACCGCTTTGGCGGCGTTGATATTTTTGTTTTGAATGCCGGCTTCACCCACAAAAACATGAGCCTGCTTGATGTCGATGAGGCAACATTTGACCGCATCAATGACGTCAACATGAAGGCCTTGTTTCACGCCTCAAAAATGGTTGTTCCCGCTATGGCGGAACGCAAGGGTGGATGCATTCTGGCGACAGCGTCAACCGCCGGTTTGCGACCGCGACCCGGGCTCGTCTGGTACAACGCTTCGAAGGGCTGGGTGATCAACGCCTGCAAATGCATGGCGGTTGAACTCGCACCGCACAACATTCGCGTCAACGCGCTGTGTCCTGTTGCCGGAGAAACGGGAATGCTCGCGGATTTCATGGGCGAGGATACGCCGGAAATTCGCGAAAGGTTCAAGAGCCTCATCCCGCTTGGCCGGTTCAGCCAACCGCGGGATATGGCCAATGCGGCGCTTTACCTGGTTTCCGACGAAGCCGATTTCATCACAGGCGTGGCGCTGGAAGTCGATGGCGGCCGCTGCGTGTAAGTTGCCGTCGGCAACTCGCCGCGCTCGCGCGCCAATTGGCGGGCGGCAACAAAAGCTTCCAATGATGGCTGGTCGAGACCGGGCCGGTTTTGCGATTTGAAATAGATCATGATCTTGCGACCCCTCCTCAATTGAGATGACCTCATATATCTAGGAAGTCATCAACTGGTTTGGAGTGCACAATGGCACGATCAGGTTAAGGCATGGTTCAGATCATCGACGAGATTTTGCGAATCCTCGATTCCGCACGACAGCCTTAACAAATTGTCAGGAACGGCCTCTTCGATAATGTGCCGGTGCTCAACGAGACTTTCCACGCCACCCAGCGAAGTGGCGCGCTTGAAAAGTTCCATGCGCCCAACAGCTCTGTGCGCGGCTTCACGCCCACCCTTCAGTTGGAACGACAACAAGCCTCCAAATCCGTTCTGCATCTGGCGCTTTGCTGTGGCGTGCCCGGGATCGCTGGACAACCCCGGATAGAGCACCGCTTTCACCGCATCATGGGTTGCGAGAAACTCCGCAACGGCCTGCGCGTTTTTTGCCATCCGCCGCGCCCGCAAGGGCAGGGTGCGCATGCCGCGAATGAGCAGCCACGCTTCAAACGAGCCGATAACGGCGCCCGCCCCGTGGCGGTCAACCGCGATTTCCTGCCAGATGTCGGAACCCGGATTGGAAGTCGCGAGTGCTCCGGCCAGAACATCGCTGTGGCCGTTGATGCCCTTCGTGGCCGAGTGCATCACAATATCTGCACCGTGGCTCAAGGGCTGCGAATGCACTGGGGTGGCGGCGGTGGAATCGACTGCCAGCGTCGCACCCATCGTTTTGGCAATATCAGCACAGGCGGCGATGTCGGTGGTTTTCAAATAGGGGTTGGACGGTGTTTCAATCCAGATCATTTGGGCTTTTCCGCCGACCGCCTTAAGCGCATCAAGATCGCTACAATCGACCTCCACGAGATCGATATTGCGGCGCTCACAAAAATTGCGGGTCCAGGCTGTGACGCCCCAATAGATGCCGGACTGCATGATCAGCCGGTCGCCATCGCGCAAGGTGCGCAAGACGGCAACAGCAGCGGCCATGCCCGAAGGCAGCAAAAGGGCAGCCTCGGCTCCCTCTGCCTTTGCCAAAAGGCTTTCGGCCAAACGGGCAAGATCATTTTGGTCGCGGGCGTAGATATGATCGGGTGAAAACGGAACGTAATCTTCATCGCGAACGAACGTGGTTGAGGACTGGATGGGAGGCACCACGCCACCGGTTACCGGGTCGATGGTTCCGCCCGCCTGGGCCATAAGGGTGTCAAGGGAAAAGGAATTGGTGCGCTTGCTCATGGCTTCGGTTTTGCTTTGTCGGTTTCCGTACCGCTTCCCTTGCCAAATTTTTCGCGCAACGCAATGCATGGATCGTCGATTGATGCTTTCGGGGTGAACATTACGAAGTCGTAAAGCGGCTCTCCCTGCTCGTTCAACAACTCATAGTCTCCAATGTCTGCTTGCTCGGGTGTGACTTCGAACAGACCAATAGAGATGATTTTCAAATCGGAAACGCGCTGGCGGAGCACGAACGGCACGCCACGATCCTGCCGCACATGCCCGCGCCCAGCAATCAGAACCGTGGTCTGTTCGGCGTCGTAGCCCGTCGCCTGGGCCATGGCACCGTCGCGGGCGCGTTGGACCAGTTGCATGGGCGCGAGGACTTGCTCCGGCATCAACCCGCAATGGGAGCGCGCCAGTTCCTTGAGCAAAGACTGCTCAGCATCCTTCGGCAGTGCAGTTTCAAGGTTGAATTGCTTGATCAATGACCGCGCGGCTTCGCTGTCGGGTTGCCGCGCTAAGGCCATGGTTTCAGCGCGAGAAAGATTGGCCGCCAACAGGGGCATGCCGTTCGCAAGCGCCGCTTCAAACACCAGGCTGTACATTGACCAGTCGGGCCAGCCGCGCTCATTCCAGCGAAGCTGTGTACCAAGCTCTGCGACGCTTTCGGGTTTGGCTTTGTCGAGAACATTCTGCAGACTGAAGGGAACCATTTCGAATGCAATTCTCGGTTTTCTCTCAAACCGGGCAACCCGCTCGACAATCGCAGCCTGTATCTTGTGGTGATCGGCATTGTTGTGAATTTCGCCGATGAGAATGTGACTTGCGTCACGCAGCCTTTCCACAACATCGGTCCAGGAGTTGGGCTGTCCGTCGCCGTCATACAGACGATTCACCAAAGAGTGATCCTGAAAATGTGGGCTGGTCCAGGGTAATACGCTCAGATTTTCGGCACGCGCGACACCCGTCGAAGCCAGAATGACAACCGCAATAAGCAAGGCTATCCACGCTTTCGCAATGGAATTGAATTGCCGTTTCAAGCCTCTCCACATGGGCGCATGGTTGTACAAACGCACATATCGGGTGGTGCGCTGCGGCCATTGTCTCACGGTTGGATCAATCATGTGTCAACACTACCGCTTTTCAGGCTCCGTGTCGCTTGTCGTGCCGTATTCGAGGCACTAGTTTGGATCAACACAGAACGGGGTTATGAAGTCTTATGCGATCAGTTGTGATCAGCGGTACAGGTGTTTTTACGCCGCAGGAGGTCATCACCAATGCTGAATTGGTTGAGGCCTTCAACACTTATGCGGAACGGCAGAACACAAAATATGCCGATGAGATTGCGCGTGGCGAGCGTGAACCTGTTCCCATGTCGGATGAGGATTTTATCTTCAAAGCGTCAGGCATTGAACGACGCCATGTGATGGACAAGGCCGGTGTGCTCGATCCCGATGTCATGCATCCGCAACTGCGGCAGCGCAGTGACGACGAGCCGGGCATCATGACCGAAATGGCCATCAAGGCGGCGACCGAGGCTCTGGCCAAAGCCGGTCGCACGGCGGCAGATGTCGACGCTGTTATTTGCGCGGCGTCAAACCATGAACGCGCCTATCCGGCCATCGCCATTGAAGTTCAGGAAGCGCTCGGCATCGAGGGCGGATTTGGTTTCGACATGAATGTGGCCTGCTCTTCAGCCACTTTCGGCATTCAGGCGGCTGCGGACATGATCCGGTCAGGATCTGCCGATTGTATTCTCATGGTCAATCCGGAAATCTGCTCGGGCCATCTGGAATGGCGTGATCGCGATTGTCACTTCATCTTTGGCGATGTGTGCACAGCAGTCGTGCTGGAAGAAAAAAGTGCGGCGACTTCCGACACCCAGTTTGAAATTCTCTCCACGCGTTGTCTGACGAAGTTTTCCAACAACATTCGCAACAACAACGGTTTCCTGCGCCGTTCGCGCCCTGATGGCGTGAAGGACCGCCGCGACATGCAGTTCATGCAAAACGGCCGCCAGGTTTTTAAACAGGTCGTGCCCATCGTATCCGATATGGTCGTCGAGCATTGCAACGATGAGGGCGTAGACCCAACGAAGCTCGACCGGATGTGGCTCCATCAGGCCAATAAATCCATGAATGATTTCATCGGACGCAAGGTTCTGGGTCGCGTGCCCGAACCGTCCGAACAACCCAATATTCTCCAGGAATATGCCAACACCAGTTCCGCCGGATCGATTATTGCGTTCGCGCAAAATCAGGATGATCTGGCGGTCGATGCCTTGGGCATTATCTGCTCGTTTGGCGCAGGCTATTCCGTGGGAAATGTCATCGTAAGAAAGGTTGCCTGAAGATGATTTTTGTTGCCGAAAGCAAGACCGGCGAGCGTATCGAGTTCAAGGATACCAAACGCTATTTATGGTTCCTGTCACTGACCGTTCCCATCGTGCCGTTCGTTACGGTGGTGCTCTATATGACGGTTTGGCAGAACCCGCTGATTACGCTCTTTCCGGTCATCTATTCATATGTCTTCATCCCGATGATGGACCTCCTGTTCGGTGAGGATCACTCAAACCCGCCGGCCGAGATTGTTGAGAAGATGGCGGAAGACAACTATTACCGGGTCTTGCTGCATCTCTCGGTTCCCTTGTTCTGGCTCGGGTTCCTGTCATCCGCCTGGCTTGTGGGTACGCAGGCGCTTCCGTGGTGGGGCGTGCTGGCAATGGCCGCAAGCGCCGGATTTGCATCCGGGACGGCGATCACGGTGGGCCATGAGCTTGGCCACAAGACAAACCGCCCTGACCAGATTTCAGCGATGCTGGCCAACGCGGTCACCGGTTATGGCCATTTCTGTGTCGAACATAATCGCGGTCACCACACATGGGTCGCAACGCCGGAAGACCCGGCATCAGCACGCTTCAACGAGAGTGTTTACGCTTTTGCCCGTCGTGAACTGCCCGGCACGCTCGTGCGTGGCTGGGAGCACGAGAAACAGCGCATGGAGCGCAAGGGCCTGTCGTTCTGGCACTGGCGCAATGAAACCCTGCAGGGCTATGCGGTCACGCTCGTCGTCAATATCGCGCTGATCGTTGCCTTCGGCTGGGTCATGGTGCCGTTTCTTCTGATCCACAATTTCCTGGGTTGGTATTCGCTCACTCAGGCGAATTATGTCGAGCATTACGGCTTGAAGCGGCTGAAGAAGGAAAACGGTCGTTACGAACCGGTGCAGCCGCGCCATTCGTGGAACACCAACCACATCGTGTCGAACCTGATGCTGTTCCATCTGCAGCGCCACAGCGACCACCATGCCAACCCCATGCGGCCCTATCAGTCGTTGCGCAATTTTGAAGATATTCCGCATCTGCCATCAGGCTATCCCGGAACGTTCCTGATTGCCGCTATTCCACCGCTTTGGTTCAAGGTCATGAACCCCAAGGTCATGGCCTGGGCAGAAGGCGATATGAACCGCGTGAACACCGGGTGATTGGCCGAACCAAAATGAGTTGGGTGCGGCCATGACAACGCCGCACCCGGAAAACGGATCACCGTTTAAAGCCATTCGGGCCGTCGATTACACGGTCATCTTTGTGCGCGACATAGACGCCATGCGCGCCTTCTATGAAAACGTTTTGAAATTTTCTGTGTCGCGTGAACTCTCACCCAACTGGATTGAATACCAGCTTGGCGAAAACACCTTAACCCTTGCTCGTCCGACGCTCTTTCCGGACGATGAGCCAACACCGCAAGGCAGCGCTTCGCTACAGCTTGCGTTCAGGATAGCGGTGCCGCTGGTCGACCAGTGCGCGGATGAACTGGCCCGCCACGGCATCACAATTCTGTCGCCGCCTACCGACCGGCCTTTCGGCCATCGCACCCTGTTCTTCCGCGATCCGGATGGAAACGTGCTTGAAATATTTGCGGAGATTTAAATCCTGTCCAGCATGGCAAACCAAGTCAGTGCCATGATTTTCAATGGATTGCGCAGCAGTTTTCCGCCGGGAAATGCCGGGATTTTGAGCTCTTCGAGCAGCTTGATCTGGTCGCTTTGGCCAAGAAATCGCTGGGCGATCATGCGGCCGGTGTGGTTGGCCATCATCACGCCATGGCCTGAAAATCCGCCGGCGGTCCAAAGACCCGGTTCCAGTTCCCGCACATAGGGCATGCGCGGCCGGGTGATCGCGACATTGCCACCCCAGCGATGAGTGATTTCGACGTCGGCAAGGTCAGGATAGATGTCCGTGATCTGTTTGCGGATCGTCTTTTCAATGTCGCCAGGCGTCGCGCTGCCATAGGCTTCGCGCCCACCGAACAGCAATCGCCCGTCCTTGGATTTGCGAAAATACCGCACGACAAAGCGGCTGTCATCGACGGCCTCGCCACTAGGAAGAACAGGCGAATTGTGACCAAGCGGAACGGTTGCCCCGATAAAGCTCTGTATGGGCAAAACGTGGCGCGCAAGCTCTCTGCGCAGGTCACTGTGATAGCCGTTAAGAGCCAAAAGGCACCGCTCTGCTGTTACCGTGCCATGGCCTGTCTCAACGCGGATTTTCGCCCCGCGCGTTATCTTGGTCGCAGCACTTTTTTCATGGATTGTTGCACCCGCTTTTGCCGCCGCCGCTGCCAGACCGATCACATATTTCATCGGGTGAATATGGCCAGTTCCACTGTCTCGCGAACCACCAAAATAGGCTTCGCTGCCAAGTGCTGATGCCATTTGTTCGCGGTCAAGATATTCGACATCTGAGTAGCCGAAACGCGTGTTCAACACCTCGACCTCTTCGCGCACTTCGTTTTCGTACCGCTTGCGGTGCATCGGAGTGAGTTGTCCGGGCATGAAATCGGGGTCGAACCCCTCCCGCTTGGCCGTTTGCAAGAGGGTTTTCTTTGCGTCTTCTGCCATGTCCCAAAGGGCCTTGGCACGCTCAAATCCCAGGCTCTTTTCGAGAGCCACAGCATCCTTGTTTTGCCCGGACCCCATTTGCCCGCCATTGCGCCCGGACGCGCCGTCACCAACGCGATGGGCTTCGAGCAGCACGACACGGGTACCGGCGCGCGCCAGTTCGAGCGCGGCTGAAAGGCCGCAAAACCCGCCTCCCACGATCACCACATCGCAGGTGACATCACCGCTTAGTGGCGCGTAGGTGGGGCGTTCGCCGCAGGAAGCTTCGTACCATGAGACACCGGGCGAAATCGGAGATTGATACAGCGTGTCAGACATTCAAAAGCAGATATTCCCGCTCCCACGGTGAAATCACCTTCATGAATGTCTCGAATTCTTCACGCTTGATTGCGCCATAGAGGCCAGCAAATTCTTCGCCAACAAGTTCTATCAAAGGCTCGTCCTGTTCGAACAGGGAAAGACCATCAAGAAGGCCCCGGGGCAGGTCATTGTCCGCTTCGTTCTCGGTTTTCTTGCTGGCAGCGGTTGGCACAATCCCGCTTACCATGCCGAGATAACCGCAGGCCAGTGAGGCCGCCAGTGCGAGGTAAGGATTGGCATCTGACGATGGGATACGGTTCTCCACGCGACGCGCAGCAGCATCCGACACCGGAACCCGCAAACCGGCGGTGCGGTTGTCGTAACCCCAGCGCACGTTGACGGGCGCTGAAGTGTGGGTTGTCAGGCGGCGATAGGAGTTCACATAGGGCGCCATCATCACCAGCGCGCTTGGCAAATGATGCTGCATCCCGCCAAGGAAAGAACGGAACAGCTCGGTCTCGCCACCTTCGTTGTCGCTGAATACGTTTTTGCCGGTCTCCAAATCCACCACGCTTTGGTGAATGTGCATGGCAGAGCCCGGTTGGCCTTGAATGGGCTTGGCCATGAAGGTGGCAAACATATCGTGTTTCAGGGCGACTTCGCGAATTGTACGTTTGAACAGAAAAACCTGATCGGCGAGCTCTATGGCATCACCATGATTCAGGTTGATTTCCAGTTGCGCCGCGCCTTCCTCGTGGATCATGGTTTCGATTTCGAGGCCCTGTGACGATGAATAGTCGTAGACATCGTCGATCAGCTCATCGAACTCATTGATACCAGCAATCGAATAACCGTTTCCGCCCGCAATCGCCCGTCCTGACCGACCAATCGGCGGGCTGAGCGGGATGTCCGGATCTTCGTTTTTCTTTACAAGATAAAATTCAATTTCGGGCGCAACGACCGGCTTCCAGCCTTTCGCCTCATAGGCCTTCAAAACGCGCCGCAGCACATTGCGCGGGGTATAGGCGATTGTTTTACCCGTGTGATCTTCCATATCGCAGATAACCTGCGCCGTTGGATCGGTTTCCCAGGGAACAGCAGAGAGGGTGGAAAGGTCCGGAATCAATCGCAAATCGCCATCATGGGGTGGATAGGAAAATGTGTCGGATTCCTCCGGATAATCACCGGAAATCGTTTGCATGAAAACGGAACTCGGCAGGGCAAGTGTCGAGTCGCTGACAAATTTGGACGACGGCATCATCTTGCCGCGCGCGACGCCTGCAATATCGGGCGTGATACACTCGATATCCTCGATGCCACGCTGGATAAGCCAGCCTGCGGCTTCTTCCATACTTCCGACACCGCGTGCGGTACTAAGGCCCGCAGTTGCAGGGAAGGGAGTGGAGATTTTCGGTGTGGTGGACATGCAATTGCTGCAATGTTGGAGGGTTACGGTTCTGTGTACCAAACGCGGTTGGTTATGAAAATGGCTTTGCAACCCACACCTTGATCCCTGATCAGGGGAGCACAGTTTGCTTGTACGCATGCTCAGTGGCCGAGAAACTCAGCCAAGTCTGAGGCAATCACACCGTTTCTTAACCACATTGCATTTAGTTATTGTCTTTGAATGCAACTGGGTGAGGCGCATTTTCCATGGATAACGACGCGCTCATGCGGCGTATAAACGCCGCGACAGAAGCTCGCAAAGCTGCCGCCGCCAGTGCCGCCGCCGCACAACGCGGTGTTGCGGCAAGTGCTCCGCAACCCAATCGGCCCTCCATTCTGCGTAAACCCATACAGCCGCATCAAGCCTCTACCGCTGCTCAATCGGCCCAAAATGTTGCAACGCACAATAATGGATCTGTTCCGAACAATCAAAATGGTGCGATGCACAATAATATGGCGCCGACTCACCAAACTGCTTCCCCCAACACGCCAATTGCGCCCGCAGTAGCGCCTGAAACGCCAGCAATTGCGCCAGATTTGGCAGGGCCGGGGTCGCATCAAAACTCGCTCGAACAGTCACTTCAAGAGGCGTCGGCCAAACCTGATTTGCTGATGTCTTTCCGGCCCCAGCCCAAGGCTAAAACCGCACCGGAGACGGCTGCGCGGCCTGTGCGAAAGGAAGACCGGCCCGAAGCTTACGTTGTTGCTTGCAATGGCAATATGGCCATTGTGCAGGGCGATACCGATTGTATTGACACTGTGACCGGCCTCACATGGGCGGTGGGCCGGATGCTTTCCATTGTCGTTGGCAAGGCCCGTGTTGTGGGCATGATTTGCGAAATCGACATGCCAAAGGGCGAATTTTCCCCTGCCAATAAAGCAGTTCTGCGCTTCAATGTTGAGCTTCAGGGCGAAGTGCAGGATGGCGACGAGGGTGAAGAGCCCAAATTTGTGAAAGGGATCACATCTTATCCCGGCGTCGGGTCCGTTGTGCACCAGATTCGCGTTGCTGATCTCGCTTCAATCTATGCGGCAACCGGCTCATCCAACGCGGTGATCGGCAGTCTCTCGCAGGATGACACGATTCCGGCCTTTGTGGACGTGCCGGACATGCTTTCAAAACACTTCGCGGTCCTGGGCTCCACGGGTTGTGGTAAGTCGGCATCGGTTTCGCTGCTGTTGCATGCGGCGCAGGAAATGGTGCCCGATCTGCGCACCATCATCCTTGACCCGCACAACGAATATTCCCGCGCCTTCCCGGAGGCGAATACCATTTCGCAGGCTGAGCTCGACATGCCGTTCTGGATGTTTCAGCTGGAGGAATATGTCGAGGTTCTGTTCCGGGGCAAACCGATCGTCCATGAGGAAGTCGATGCCTTGCGCGAGTTCATACCGGACGCAAAAGCCAAATTCCGCGATGGGGAAGATCGGGTGCGCCTGCGCAGCGAGTCTTCGTCTTCCGCCTTCACTGCCGACACGGCGGTGCCCTATCGAATCGCAGACCTTCTGGCGATGATCGACGAGGAAATGGGCCTTCTGGAATCGCGATACACGAAATCCTGCCTCAAATCGCTGAAAGCGCGCATCGTCGCCCACAGCAACGACACCCGCTACGCCTTCATGTTCCGGCACCGCACCATTGAAGACATTGCAGCACATGTGATCGGCAATTTCTTCAACCTGCCCGGCAATGGCCAGTATTCCACCATCATCCAGATGGCAGGCATGCCGGCAGAGGTTGTGAACTCGGTCGCTTCCGTCCTGTGTCGTTTGTCTTTCGAATTGGCAATCGCTGCGAAGGGCAATCTGAAAATTCTCGTCGTGTGCGAAGAAGCGCACCGTTACGTTCCCGCTGGCAAGGACGGTTTTGAACCGACGCGTCGGGCCATCGCGCGCATCGCGAAAGAAGGCCGCAAATACGGGGCCTTCATGGCCATCATTTCCCAGCGTCCTTCGGAACTTGACCCGACCATTCTGTCGCAATGTTCCACGGTGTTTTCCCTGCGCCTGACGAACGATTTTGACCAGGATATTATCCGCCGGGCCATTTCATCTTCGTCCGCCAGCACGATTGCGTTTATCTCGTCCCTGTCTAACCGGGAATGTATCGCCTTCGGCGAAGGCATGAGCACCCCCATGCGCATGCGGTTCAGAAAACTGCCGCCGCAATGGCTGCCTGGCGCTGAAGCCGATGTTTTCGGCAATTCAAACCCCATCCAGAGCCTCGCCCAATCCCAAAACGTCTTCGCCAACTGGCGCGGCACAGCGGCTTAAAGCCGAATAAAAGCGCTACTCAAGAAACGGCTCAATCCCGATGATTGCGGACTGATAAACGCGCCAACAGTGAACGGTGTGCTGTCCGTTGACGGCTTGGAGACCAGTGTGTTGAAGTGACACCGAACTCAAATCGCTTATTGAGGGGTAAGCGCCGGTGAATGACATGCTGGGCGGTAAAACTGCGACACGGAAGTTCCCAAAGATGACCGGTCTGAATGGCTTAGTGCACCAATGCGCAGCCATTGGTGATGGTGCGTGTGAACGCGGGCTGAAGCTCAGTGCGACAGACCGTCCGCTCCGCGCAGCAGGCATGCAGGTGATGGGAGCTGGGTATGTGGGGTAACTATCATATACAAACATTTGTAGCGATTGCGTCTCATCGTTACGATACTCAAAAGCAGTCTGAAAACAAAATCATATCCGGAGATATAGACGGTGATTAATATAGGTTTGACAATAACTATCTCGCTTTTTTTTGTCCAAGCTGTGACTTCTAATTTGGCTCATTCTCAAAATAATATAAAAGAGAAGTCTCTTTTTGAAATAGTGAATAGGCCGTTGAGATTTTTCATTTTCAACGGCCCGGAAAAATATATCAAATTGATGAATGATGAAAAATTTGATTTGGGATTTAGTTCCAGTAATATTAATGATTTTGACTTTGGTGTCATATTCATCAACAATGTAAATGAATATACAGGAATAGACCGAATTGATAAACATATCAGGAAAAATAGATATGATCCGGGGACTCATGTTTCAATAAGAGAGTATTATGATGATATAAATTATAAGTTATGGATCATATTTTATCATGGAGATGGTGATTTTAATTCAAAATGCGGTTATATGAGCACAATTAGTGAGATAAAATATGAAATATATTCAAAAACGGCGAAAGAAAAAATAAGAAAATGCTTCAAAGAGCCTGAAGGTGGCTAATTTATATTTTTCAAACAGCACGACAGGTGTGGGAGGCTCTGTTAAATAATCTACAAATGGTGATCGTTTGTCTTCCTCAAAATTCGATTCTGGGTTAGCGTCATGCGATGTTTCTTATACAAAGAATGAAGATAGTTAGAGCGCAAAAACTGATCCTACCCCTTTGAATTGCCCCTCCTATTGTTGAGTAAAAGGAGGAACAGAGATGGCGGAGGAACAGCTCAATACCGATGATTGCGGGCTGAGAAACACGCCTCTTCTGGACCATACGCTGTCCGTTGACGGCTTGGCGAGCAGTGTGTTGAACTGACACCGAGCTGAAATCGCTTATTGAGGGGTAAGCGCCTGTGAACAATATGCTGGGCGGCAAAACTGCGACAGACAAGGTGCTGGCACGTTCGTACCGTTGCGTGGGCCTCACCACCGAACTGTATAGTAAGGTCATCGACATCGCCTAGGCGACGGCTGGCGAGCACTTTATAAGCGAAGGCGCGGTCATGACGACGGTGCACACGATAGCGCTGGATTATAACAGTCTCAGCGCCCTGCGCCGGGCGAAGACCTTCCTGCGCCTGCTCCGAGCGGCGGGTATGCAGATGATGAGAGCTGGGTATGTATTCTAATACGTTGGCAAAATTGGCCGATAAAGATAAAATTTATGAAGTTTTATTTATATTGTTTCACAGAATGACAAAGTTTTTGAAAAAATATTGATTTCATCAATGAGATCGCTCCTTAATAATTTTCTTTTGAAAATTTTGATG
>JBCDDX010000021.1:0-59853 GCA_039180085.1 Pseudomonadota bacterium | reverse complement strand
CGACGCGGTCAACGGACACTGCGTCCGCTCCATCATCAATACGGTCATGTCCGGAATCTTTTCCAAATTGATAGGTATCGTTCCCTTGGCCACCGAGCAGCACATCATTGCCGGCCTGAGAACGAAACACATCGTCACCATCAAAGCCGTATACATTGTCGCCAAGTTCGGTTTGGGCACCTTCAAGTGCTTTGCTCCGCATGTCATCTGCCGACCAAACGGTGCCATCCGCAAATCGAATTTCGCTGAAATCCCCTTCCGCAGACAATGCATTTTCGATAATCAGCCGGTCACGCTCGCCGGTAAACCGCAGCACAAGGTCAAGGCTTTCCGGCCCACCGCGTGTGACATAAACCAAATCGTCAGGGGTGTAATCGGCCAGTTCAACCCGATTTTGATCTTCGAAATTGGCGAACGGTGGAAGCAGGTCACTAATACGGTCGTCCCCGTCGCCCGCACGATAGATGTAGAAGTCGCTTCCGGCCCCGCCTTTCAGGACGTCGTCACCGGCGCCGCCTGTTAAAGTTTCATCGCGGCCCGATCCCTGAACGACATCAGAACCACCCGTGGCTGCGCTCTCCAGCAGCTGATCACGCACGTCATCCAACGACAGGACTGTGCCCGCATCAGTCAGTTCGAAACTCTCAATGGTGTGTGATCGCCGTGCGTTGAGGCCATCGATGATCGTGATCCTGTCATCCGTACCGATAAACCGGATAATCAGATCGTCACCTTCAAGCCCCCGGCGCTCAAAGATGATTTCTTCATCCTGATAACCACCGATGCGCAAAATATCCGCTGGAGAATTTTGCCCCAACCCCTCATCGAAAATGAGGTCGCGGCCATCACCGCGATTGAACAGGTAGACATCAGAACCGCCACGCCCTTCGAGACTATCATCACCGGCCAGACCAGCAAGTTCGTCGGCTTCTTCTGTACCCTCGATACGATCATTGCCAGCGGTTGCGTCATCGCGCTGAATAAGAGTCGGAAACTCATTGCGCAACCAGATCGTGCCGTCGTCAAATTCAATGCGCTCGACACCCCGACCGTTACTCGCATTCGATGAGTTGCGCACGGTGATCTGTCCACCATCGCCAAGACCGTCGACAGACTCGGCAATGACAATTTGCAGATCGGGGATTGCGGGAGCGCCCGGGTCATAACCCTCTTTCAGTGTTACGGTTCCGGGATCAATGTTGTGCAAAATGAGCGTATCGACGTCGCTGGAAAAGTTCTCTTCGAAAATCCGGTCGTAGCCGTCGCCACGGTTGTAGACATAATTGTCGCTGCCGCGCCGTCCGATCAAAATATCGTCGCCAGCGCCGCCTTCGAGACTATTGGCACTGTTCGTGCCCTCAATCACATCGTCGCCGGTAGTGGAAGCCCCCGAAAGCAATTGCGCTTCGATCTCGCTCGCTGAAACCGTCACGCCATTGGCGAATGAGACAATTTCAATACCCGTGCCATTTCCAGCGCTGTCCAGCATCATGCCAACCAGCAAAATGCTCCCGCCATCATCCAGGCTGGAGTCTGATGGAGCGATGTCTATGCGGGCACCGCGTGGCGTGCGAACAAATGATGCGTCAGATATGTCAATTGTTGCGAGATCAAGCCGATCAACGTCATGGCGTTCATAAACACCGTCAAATTCAACGATCTGGTCGTGCTCGTCACCACGTTGCCATTGATAGAGGTCACTACCCCGGTCTCCCAGAAGACTGTCGTTGCCGGCTGATCCGGTCAACAAGTCGTCTCCCCACGAGCCCTTGATGGTGTCGGATTCATCCGTCACCTCATTTGCAAGTGCAAGATTTCGAGCTTCGTTGATCGAAAGAGTCTGTCCGTCAGCAAATTCGAATACATCAATCGCTTCTTGAAAGTTCCCAAACAATGCCGACATCGCGAAAGATATCGTCAATTGGCCTTCCAGAATCGACCGCGCTTCATCCGGCAATATCTGAACAACTAGATCATTGACACTTCGCACAAAACGAACATCCGTGAGCAACAGATCTTCAAACTGGACCTTATCGAAGCCAGGGCCCGTATCTGTTGCGGGATTGTAGCCAAGGTCGCGGATTGTATCGAAGCCATCCCCGTTTTTGTAAACATAGACGTCGTTGCTGTTATTGGTTTCAAAGAAGTCGTTTCCAACGCCCAGTTGATCGACATAAGGAACGATCCGACCGTTTATGTCGGCACCGCTCCAAACTGTGCCGTCATCAAACCTGATTTCGCGAACTGTGGTGCCGCCCAATTGAGTTGCAGCAGGCACGAGCACGATGTCATCAGAAGTCGTGAATGTGACCAGATAGCCGTTTGCGTCCAGAGGATGTTGAACAAGGATCGTTTCATCGGGCGTGAAATCAATGAGGCGCAGTGTGTCGCCGTCAGCCGGTTGATCCGAAGAAAGGGTGTCGCGTCCATCACCACGCGTGAAGCGTATGGTATCGCGCCCACCACCTGAAAGAATGATGTCATCACCCAAGCCCGCGTCAACTGTTTCAGCAAAGCCCGTACCGAAAACAACGTCGTCACCATCGGTGATCTGCCGCGCAACGATCTCGGCCTGGAAAGCGTAGCGTTCAAATGTGCGATCATCAAACCGGACTTCACCAAATCCGAAAAGGCCCCTTTTTAGCAAAATTTCGTCTGAACTGCCTTCAAAGCGAATGAGAATATCGGAGCCTTCAATATTGGATCGCGAGATGATAGCCTGGTCGGATGTGTATCCGGAAACAACAAGTGTGCCGTTGACGTCCGGGTCTTCTACAACATCACGACCATCTCCTGCCTCGAAGAGATAGGTGTCACGCCCCCGCGCGCCCAACAGTGTTTCATCAGCGGATGAACTCTCGATGACGTTTGCATCGCTGGTTCCAACGATTTCCGGACTGGACAGATCGGAAAGGCTGTCATTGTATTGATTGACAACATCTTCACTCGACCATTCTGTGCCATCGCGAAACGTGATAGAGGCAAGCGGCGGGCTGAACGTTGTAAACCCACCGACAATCAAAACCTCGTCGCCATCACCAAGGCTCAAAATCACATCGCTGGTCGTGCCTTCCACACGAATGATTTTGACTTCAGCCGCTATATGATCAGGAAGCTCCAGAACATTGCGTTCCGCGCTTGCCGCGCTATCGGCAATGACATCGCGCCCGTCGCCGCGCCTGAATATGTAGACATCATCGCCACCGCCGCCTGCGATGACATCGTCACCTTCCCGGCCTTCGAAGACTTCGTTCTCGCCACTACCGATCAGGCTGTCATCGCGCGCTGTGCCTTTCCCGACAGTCATTGACAGAAGTTGCTCGTAGGTGAAGGCCGTTCCGTCATTGAAAGTCAAAGTCTCGATGGCCCGTCCATTGCTGACACCTCGAAGCACCAGCTCATCGTCGCTGCCTTCAAAACCGAGGATCAACTCGTTTCGATCAGCTACCGGCCGTTCGACACGCATTTCGACAGCGCGATACCCATTAATCTGGAGCGTGTCGTTGCCATCTGCATCCGTGATGACGTCACGCCCGTCGCCACGGTTAAAGATGTAAGTATCATCACCCGAACCGCCGTTGATATCATCATCTCCGAGACCACCAGCGATTGTGTCGACCAGGGCGCTGCCGAATATAACATCATTTCCACTGGTAGCCTGATCGCTGGCCGACTTCGCAAAAATGTCTGCAGCTTGCAAAGTACTGCCATCGGCGAACTGCATTTGCGGCATAAACCCGTCGACGATGTTGCGAAGCACAACCTGATCACCTGTCCTGATGTTGGACAGAGTGAGATCAGCGCCCTGGTTTCCGGTTGCCTTGACAACAATATCGTCTGGAACCGCATCAGCAAAAATGATCGTTGCGTCGCCGGCCACAGCCGGCAGTTCAACAGTATCAATCCCCGATCCATTCGTGATCTGCAACTGCGTGTCGATTCCCATCCGAACAAGGTCATTACCCGTTCCAGGATCAACATTCTGTGCCGCACCTTCCTGGCGCAGATCAACGATATTCATTCCGGAAACCGACGTATTCTCGCTGATTTCGCGTCTTATGTCAGCGAGACTGAGCGAAACCCCGCCTTCAAATGTAAAAAACTCCACATGGCTCGACGTGTCTGCAAGGTCGAGACCGCCCAAAATCGCAATCCGTTCTCCAGAATTGACGAGAGAAATCACCAGATCGCCGTTAAAATCTTCAAACCTGATCTGGTCTCTGGTGACCCCGACACCGAACTCGACGGTATCAATACCGGAGGAGTCTGAAACGCTGACATTGCCCTGCCCAAATCCGAATACGTAGGTGTCGTCGCCACCTGCACCTTCAAGGGCGTCTGCACCACCGCCACCCACTAGTCGGTCGTCGCGCTGATCAGAACCGACCAGGCGTTCATTTGCTTCAGTTCCAGTGAGCAGGCGGTCCTGTATGTCGTCAATGGTAAGTGTCTGACCATCGGCGAATTCGAAGCTTTCTACGCGAGCATCGGACAGCCCGTTCGAAATGGTCAAAACATCGCTGCCATTGCCAAGATCAATGATCAGATCATTCTCGTTACGGCGTAGAACAAGGTCATCCGCAAACACTGTGTTGCCAAAAACAACACGGTCGACGACACCAACAGCATCCGTGCGTTCCTGTATGGTGTCGAGGTCATAGCCGCTGCCAAAGGCGTATGTATCACCTGCCAGACCACCAATGAGTATATCATCTCCCTGGCGTCCATCGAGCGTGTTTGGCGTATTCTCAAGCCCTTCGATGACATTGTCACCGCGGTTGCCACCTTCAATCTGAAGCAGCTCTTCCACGTCCGATCTCGACAGGAAGGTGCCATCAACAAATTCAAAACGCTCAATTCCATCGGTCAGGTCGCGAAACTGATTGCGAACGGTCAATGTGTCGGTGCGGCCGGAAATGGTGATGACCAGATCGTCCCCACTCTTTGTAAATTGAACGAGGTCGCGTGTGGCGTCATCGCCAAAAACAACAACGTCGTCCTTAGCAACTTCCACAAGACGACGATCAGACCAAGAAGCCCGCACTTGCTCGTCAATGATGACATCGTTTCCATACCCGACATCGAACAGGTACCGGTCACCGCCATCGCGTCCGATGAGGACGTCATTGCCTGCTCTGCCATCCAGGGTTTCGGCAAAATCCGAACCCGTCAGGCTGTCAGCGCCTGCGGTTCCTATCAGGTCGATATCTTCGGGGTTAAGATCAGAAAAGCGCAGTGTGCGATCCGCAAACTGCAAATTTTCGATCGCGTTCATTTGCCCTTCGTCACGAACATACTGGTTGCTGAGCGTAATCGTTTCGCCGTCGCTGTTGATTGTTATGATGAGATCAAGAGACGTGCGCGAGAAGGAAACCTCGGTCGACATAATATCCGACAGGATGAGCGTGTCAGTGCCGGGCACTTCAAGTGCAGCAACAGAACGATCAATGATCGTATCGAAGATGACATCACTGCCATCACCACGTTTATAGATATAGGTGTCGTTGCCACCTCCACCTTCGAGACGGTCATCGCCAGCGCCACCCGCCAGTTGGTCATCGGTGCGGAATCCATAGATTGCGTCTCCGCCATCGGTCGCGGCTGTGTCGATATAGTGCTGCAACAGCTTGAGAGACGACCACGAAACATCATCAGAAAACTCGATAGTCTCGATGACATTTGTGAACCCGACAAACGGAATAAAGTTCAGAAAATCGACAAGCGTAACTTCGTCTTCTGTTCCTGAAACACGTATGGTCAGCGTATCTGTATTGCCATCGCGAACGAAGTCGAAATCCGTCCAGCTGAGTCCATCCACAAAACGGAGCGTATCAGGCGTGTTTCCAAATAGCTTCAGTGAAGCATCATAGTCTTCAACGACATCTTTACCGTAATCGCGGCCAAAAATGTAGACGTCACTGCCTTCAGCTCCGGCTAAATAGTCGTCTCCCGCGCCACCATCCAGCGTGTTGGCATTGACGAGCCCATATATTGCGTCGTCGCCATCTGTGCGGGCATTCTCGATGACGCGGTCGGCGACCTCTGAAAAATCCAATGACGAACCATCGGCAAAAATAAACCGCTCGATCAGATTGAGTGCGATGTAGTCGATGCCCAGATTTGGATCGATTGCCGAGAAAACCTGCAGATTGACCGCCACCCCGCCGAACTGCCCCTCGACCTTGATCGTATCGCTGGTCTCATTTCCATCCTCGTCCAACAGGACGATCAACAGATCATCGCTGTCGCCGTCGCGAACAAGCTTCAAATCGTCGGCAGAGATATCGTCTGTAAACTGAATGAAATCCAATCCCGCCTCGCGCGGCCCGAACGAAAAGGTACCCGCATCATTGATGACATCCTGGCCATCGCCCCGCCGGAAGACATAGTAGTCTCCTCCGAACCCTCCTTGCAGGTAGTCATTTCCGCGTCCGCCGTTAAGCACATCTGCGGAACCAGACCCGATATAGGAATCATTGGTGTCCTGCGGGTCAGAAACCGCAACAGCCATGCGAAAGCGATCCCAAATGACTCCATCCGCAAACACAATAGTATCGACGCCAGACTGCAGCTGTT
This sequence comes from Pseudomonadota bacterium, assembly GCA_039180085.1. Taxonomy (GTDB): domain Bacteria; phylum Pseudomonadota; class Alphaproteobacteria; order Rhizobiales; family Rhizobiaceae; genus Pseudahrensia. The sequence goes on along the minus strand of JBCDDX010000021.1, from coordinate 53,277 downwards.
TCTGGCCTCTGAAGTCATTGAGTTCGCCCAGAAACTGATCGGTTATCCGAAGGGTGTCCGTTCGGCCGTTTACGGTGATGATGAGGTCTTCGCCGTCTCGGGTTGCCACCACGTCCGATGACATCACATCGGTGAAACGCAAATCATCCAGTTCGCCGGTATCAACCTCAACGATGACATCAGCGCCAAAGTCTTTGCCCGCGAAATATGTGTCAGCCCCGTCACCGCCCGTGAAGGTCTGATCGCCTTCTGACATCAGCAGGAAGTCAATACTGCCGGTACCATCAACCTGCGAGTCTTCCGCCAGATGCTGAATGAGAACATCCTGATTGAGAGATAGGGCATTCATCACCGCAGGCAGATCAAGACCAATGTCGATATTTTCGAACGCGGGCAACAGCATCTGCATGACAAACCGCTGGTCAATCGCGACACGCCCGCCAAACAGATTGCCTTCGCCCGATGGCGCATATTCCGGGAAAATTTCCCAGAGAATGTCGTTCCAATCCCGAAGATGATCGCGTGCGGCTTCTTCGCCAGCAGGCACGTTTTCGAAGATCGATTCAAATAGCGGCGCCATTTCTCGATCGGTTGTCGGCCGGTACAGACCGCTTTCGGCATCGAACTCAATGCCGCGAGCCAGATCTTTCAGCCCACCCTGAACCGCCAGACGAACAGCAAGCGCACGGCTGATGTTGACATAGGCAGGCATCACCTCGCCAAGCAGCGTGATCATCGCGTTTATGCCGCTGTCGAATTCCGTATCAGAAATGCTACCGGGACCGTCACCATTAACGGCATAGGTTATCACGCCGCTCGCATCGTCAATTTCGGCTGACAGCATTTCAGGGCGGAAATCAACGCCGGTCAGCGATGTGGCGAAATGGAACTGATTGGGCGTCAGCAATTCAACTCGGAACGCGCTGTCATCTGCCGATCCTACGGTGTCCAGCGTGTCGAAATCGACCTCGTAGTTGCGCAGTTCGAAATCGCGGGCAGTGCCCCGCTTGTCCTGCAGCTCCAGCGCGCGATCGAGATTTCTGGCCCAGACAAAAAACGCACCATCCGCGTCTGTCACCTGAACAGTGTAGTCGACCGCCTGCCCGTCGATTAAATTGACGCCAATGGTGTCGACTTCGATCGATGCATAAGGATTAAATCCGAACTCCTCTGTGCGCCATTCCTGCCCCTCAATCGTGGCCTGCGCCAGAATGTCCTCACGCGTCGGTGCAGAGATAATTGTGCCATCGATTCCCCGAACATCAGCGCCACTGGCCAGCACCCAGGAGCCATCTGCCTGCTCGAACCCGTAATCAACAACCACAACGCGGCCGTCCACGACTTCCGCAAGATAAGGACTTTCCGTGCGATGCTGCAGTGCTAGCGCACGCGATTGCGGCGACCACATCTGCTCCAGCTGCCAGCCAGACCCATCACTCACGGTCTGCGCCATCACGTCGGAAAGCGTTGCACGGTCCACCGGCGAACCATCGGTGCCCAGAATATCGGCACCGGATTCCAGTTGCCAAAAGCCGCCCGCTTCATCTTCAGCATAAATGGCGCGGTCCTGCAGCGTTACCACACCGTCCACCGTGTTCAGCAGCACAGGCGTCAGTTCACGCGAGAGTTCCAGCGACACGCTCCATGTGTCGATCACACCACCGGCGATATCGCGCAGCGCGCGCAGGTCCGGCACGGTCATCTGCTCCGCCGCGTTGCGTGCCGCATCAGCCACCGCAAAATCATTGGACATGGCGACGGACAAATCCGCCACACGACCAAAACCGCCCGCCTCCAGTGGGACGTCGGCCAACCAGGAAGCCGTGCCGCTTTCGCCGAGATAATCCGTGACCACCGCGTCGATTTCAAAGATCGCCTCGAAGACATTGCCGACCGCACCGCTCTCCCAAGTGAAACTGCCCTTCTGGCGCAGCTCCGTCCCCTGCGGTGTGGTGAAATTCAATTCTTCGCCCGACGCTTCCAAAGAGATAATGCCCAGATTATCCAGCGACGACAATTCGCCTGCGCTGCTGCGCCCGTCCTGATCGACATCGCGCCAGATCAGCAGGTCAGACCAGATCAGATCGCTGGCATCGATGACACCATCGCCATTGTCATCATAAGCCGCGAGTTCCGCGTAGCCTGCGGTGCCCACATCGCCGAACAATTCCGAAATATCGTCGATACGCCTGTTGGCATTTTTGTCGAGCGCGAGGAAACCATCGTCTCCGGAAAGCCAACCGGTGCGCTCGGCGAAGAAATCGCCGTCATGGTCAAACGTCACATCGCTGCCGCGCTCCACCGTCCCCAGACGGGTGGTTTCGATACCGTCGCCATCGAGATCAAGCACGAGGGGGTCGGTGTCTTCCGACCATTTCAGCGCCTTGGCGATGCGGTCGCTGGCTGTAGCGAGTGTGATCGCCTCGTCGGCCAGCGAGGCGAAATAGCCAAACGCTGAAGATCCCGCAATCGGCGGCAGCAGTGACATCACGCCAAACAGCGCGTTCGTCACCTTGAACGACATGCCGAAATCGCCCTTGGCGCTTTCGTCCTGAAAATCCTGCGCAAACACCCTTGGGCGGAAGTCGAAGTTTTCGATGCGCATGCCGGAAAGGCCTAGACCTTCGATGTTCTCGAATTCACCGCTCGTTGATCCGTTGCCCGCGATCAGATCGATCAGCCCGAACACATTGCCGACGATCAGGTCGTCGCCGTCGCGCACATAGTTGATGAAGGGCAGGAAGAAATCGATATAGAGCGGGTTGCCGGCGGTGAACACCGTGTTGGCAGCGCCAAACAGCGCGCCCGCCGGGCCGACTGACATCAGCGGCAAACCGTTCTTGCCGCCAATCAGCGGGAAGCCGAAAAAGGCAAGACTGTCGTTCGGCTGAGCGTCCTTGACGATTGTATCCTTCCACCACCAGATCCGGTCGCCATTCTCGCGCCCGCTGTGATCCAGCGGATTGCCCTCCGCATCCAGCCCGTCAATCGTATCCCCGTAAATCTCGCCGCCATAGGACGTGTTGAAAATCCAGTCCCGCCCCTCGCCCCCAAGCGTAACCGCCCGCTCGCCAAGCGCAGCAATAACCCAGTCGTCGCCCGAGCCGCCGTCGAGCGTCAGGCGATAATCACGCTCCGCAATCGGCCCGTCGATTGGAACCTGTTGATCCTCCGGCAGCGCCGCATTACGCGCCGCCTGATCACGGTCCTGCTTGTTCAGATATTCGCCTTCGCGCACAAATTGCGCGTTGCGGGCCACCAAAATATCATCTCCGGCGCCACCCAATGCCTCGCCGCTCGACTCGCCCATATAGATTTCGTCATTTCCGCCGGCACCATCAACCGCAGCATTGTTAATGCCGAAGAATTGCTCCTCTTCATCCGTGCCCGTCAGGGAGGAAGGCAGGCTGGTGTCATAGGTGTCCACGAGATACTGGGAGACCAGCTGTTGGCCTTCGGCTGTTGAAAAGAATGCGGGCGCCTCGAATTCGTCACCAAAGACGAAACGGAGAATATCATTGACCTGCCCGATGACTTTCGACACATCGCCCAAGGCCTCCTCGATCCGTTCGCCGACCTTGTCGAACAGCTCAGCAAGATCTTCGGTGATCTTATTGAATAATTCTGCACCATTGACCACGGCTTCGTAGACACCCCAGGCCGCAAACCCGGCAGCCACGAATGCCGCCAGCACAGGACCGCCGACAAATGTGGCAGCCGTGACAGCACTAATAACAACAACCGCACTGAGGGCGGCTGCCGCACCATACTGGACAACGACATCAGAGAAATCGCTCCAATCATTCGTCTGAAGGCCCTTTTTGATTGGCTCGTAGGCGACGTTCAGAAATTCAACCGCATCGCCAACCAAACTGCCACCAACGCCCACCAGCATGGCATTGACCGACTTCGCCATATCCCCGAGGGTGCTCCTGTCGAACTCATTGAGCGTGTCGGCAAAGGCACTCCGGTATTCATTGATCTTCGAGAAGACGGCAAGAAGCTTGCTATAGAGTCCCTGGAGGAATGAGGCGCTCGAACCAGGGGCTGAAACATCAGTTCCTGAAAGAATGACCATGTCTCCATAGCCCTTAGCGGCGAGATATTCGGCAACCGCTTCGATCCCGTTGACTGGATTTGCCGAACGTTTTTGAAGATCATGAATAAGCGAGATGGAGGCTGCAGTCGCATGACCGGAATTCGATCCGCTGTCTGTTGCTTTTGCGAACAGGCTTTCGGCATTGGCTATTTCCGCATCCGAAAGAACATCTCTGGCACCGGCCAGAAGTTTGTTGACTTCTTCATACCGGAAGCTGCTGTTGAATTGGGAACCATCGTCAACCGCAACCAAACCGCCATTGCTGTCAGCCGTGTTTTTGAATTGATCGATCGCCTCAACCGCAAAATTGTCTGAAATTTTGCCGTAATCCAGCTGCTTGAAATCATCCCAGGCGACAAGAAACGCGCCTTGATCGGTCCCATAAACCGGCGGCAGGCCGTTGGTGTTCACATCATCCAGAAACCGCAGGAAATCGAACACCGCCCGTTCCCGCGTTGTGGCATCCCAGTTTTTGTCTTCCGCATCTGCGCTGAGATCGTTCAGAGCTACAACGACAAAATCATTATATCCAGTATGGTTCCCCCTCTCGCTGTCATGGGTGTTGAAGCCGAAACCAGCATTCTTGAACACCGCCTGAACCGCCTCGGGCGCCGCAAGAATGGCATCACGGGTCCTGTCGGAGATGAACAGTAGCTTCTTATTAGCCCGCCATTCCAGATTGAAGCCGATGGAGTCGAGCAAAGCGCGACCGTCTTTAACCCTGTCATCGCTCAAAACCTGCAGCGGGATCATATGCTGCGCTTCGGCGCCAAAAAGGCGGCCCCGATAATTGCTTGCTTTGTCGCTCATACCCTCAGTCCCCTCAGTTCAATGTTAGTCCAGCAAACGTGCCTTCGAGAATCGGAAATCCACATTCACTTTGGCGGCCAGGATCGCATCGTGCAGCCGCCCACTCATGAAAATGCGATCTTGCAGCTTCTTCTCAAACCACAGATCCGGCCCGTCCAAAGCATCCCGTGTCACGGCGATATCGCCATCTTTCAGATTCATGTAGTCGGCCCACAACTCGTAACCATCTTGCTCAATCGTACGTCTCGATCGAAGACCTATGCTCTTCTCAGGCACGAACGTATTCTTGATGCAGCCGAATTTGAGCAAATAGTACGGACCGCCCTCCACCAGCGTGCGCTTGTCCTCTTCATAGACTGGGAACTCAATCAACCCGCCCTCGCCCAGATCAAACGCTGCAAGAACCTCCGCAAGACGGCCTTTCACAGCGTAGAAGCTGCCAGCTGTAAAAAGATCTTTTCGTTTGGCCCATCGGCCCTTGTCGAACACGAACAGCGCTTCAGTAAGCTCTTCCCGCGCAAGCGTCTCGCCGCGCCAATACCGGCGATATGCCTGCATATCCACATCAGGCCCCTCCCTTAAATCAAATGTGGGGGGGGGCCAGTCCTTGCCGTAATACTTGGCACGCGCGCCTGACCTAGTACTCAGCGAATGATCATTCATAACGCTCGAAATCCACACTTCACCAGTCATGCTGCTCTCCCAGCATCGCATCCATTGGAAGCCGTCGCCACCGGGCAGCGCAGCAGCAGCCAGCCGCGCGATGCCCCGGCCTTCTTCAGCGCCTGCACCAGCCGATCGCTCATCATCAGGCCCCAATAGGTGCGCTCCTCACGCCAGATATCCGGCCCCTCCAGCGCTGAAGGGCCGTAAAACAGCTGATCATCCAGCGGATTGGGGGGGGGGGACCAAACACTTCCATCGCGATAATTATTCCAAGCCTCCGGTGATTTATCGGGCAGGAAACTATCTTTGCTATTGCCGTGGGTCAGGTAGAAGAATTCCCCCTCAACCGGCGTCACCCGGTCCTTGTCAAACAGCTCCACCGGATAAAGCGCCCCTGCCCCAAGATCGAACTGCCGCAGTACATCCGCTGCTTTTGACGACACCATTACGAACCCATTGGTAAACACATTCGGATGCCGCTTCGGCGCCCCGCCATATTCTGCAACTGCGAACATCTTCTCTGGAAAGGCGCTGCGTGGCAGCAACTGGCGTCCCCTCTTATCCTCCCACATCGTTTCAATTACCTCGGGCGCCGACCGTTCGTCAGGCCCCACATCGACACTTCGATAGGCAATGCTCTTGTAGTGCTGCCTTTGGCTGTACCAGACATACCCAATCACTTCACCGCTCATACCACTCTCCGAAATTCCATCATCGCCATCGCCAGTCCAACGCCAGCGGACATCGCGTCAGAAGCAAGCCCCGCTTCGACGTCCAGGTGTCGACCCGCACCGTTATGACTTCTTGAAAATGTCGCAGTTATTGCGCGCATATGGCCCCCACCACGCGTTGTTCCCTCACGAACGAGTGAACACACTTCCCATTGGGAATGCAAGGCCGGATTGAAGCTCAAAGTGAGAAATCGACACCTGATTTTCTAAATTGGCAAACAAGCCCTGAATGCCCATCTGATCTTACGCAGCTACCTGTAACGGCAAATTGTCATTCACCGCTTTGTCCTGCGCAAACACCCGTGGGCGGAAGTCGAAGTTTTCGATGCGCATGCCGGAAAGGCCGAGGCCTTCGATGTTCTCGAATTCGCCGCTCGTTGAGCCGTTGCCCGTGATCAGATCAATCAGCCCGAACACATTGCGGGTGATCAACCCATTTTTTGAGCACCCATTTCTTTGAGCGTGTCAGCGTCTACAAGACGGGTGATCAAAGGGTGAAGCTTGAGAGAGCCCTCTTTCACGATCTGCTTGAAGTTCGAAATAACAGCAGCGGTTGTCTTTGCATCGGGAGCCACCACATCCAACAACCAGTTATTGTCTCCCGAATCCCAGTCAGCCGAGTTCAGGCGCACCGGGAAAACGCCCGCGCGTATCTGCTCCATGATCTTCCGTTCAACTTCGTCGGAAACGCTGGCCCATATGGCCATTCCAGAGACGTCGGTCATGGGCGCATTCTCTGCCCCTTTGGGATAAGCGATGGCAACACGGTCACGGATCAGCGGCTCCAGGACAAGGTGCTGCAGGTCGCCCAGAGTTTGATGTCGATAACGGGGCATCATCATCATCGCCATGACGATTTTGCCAAAGCTCTCACGAACCTGCGTTCTCAGAGCCGCCACTTTAGCGGCAACCTCCGGGTCAATCTGCGGTGCTGCACGCCCGTTTTCGCCAGACGTCTCGGTTCCATTTGTTTTGCTCATGTTGTCCACTTACCCTCTTATCAGACAGTTGAGATGTGAGTTCGGCCATAGCCGAACCCTTTCATCAAGCGCAAGTGCAGAAAGCGTTTAGCCGGTGATGCCGGCTTTTAGACTGTCGGAATCGTAGGGTTTTTGAATGACCGCTGCGTTGGGGAACCGGGACGCGACAGCACTTTGCTCTCCATAGCCGGTTGAGAATGCAAAGGGTATGTTCTTTGCCTGTAACGCTTCAGCAACGGGCAGACTGGTTTCATTGCCCAGATTGACGTCGAGCAATGCAAAATCGATCTGATTGCCTTCCAGCGCCTCAAGCGCGGAATTGACGGACGGCGCAATGACAACATGAGAAGCGCCCATTTCGCTGAGCATCATCTCGGCATCAAGCGCGATAATCATGTTGTCTTCAACCACCAGAATATTTCTGTAGTCGAAAGACTTTTCACTGACAGGCGCTTTGGTCTCGACAATTTCGACAGGGCGCTCAGCAAAATGTTCGATGTGAATTTTGGGAACAAAGAATGTCGCTTCGACTCCCCCACGCTGATAGCGAATTTCCGCTTTCCCCTGCAGCTCAAACGGCACTGATCGCTCAATAATTGTTGTCCCGAAGCCACGACGTTTCGGGACTTCGACGGGTGGGCCGCCCTCCTCTGTCCAACACAGTGCCAAACCGTCATCGTCGCCCTGCGCAACTTCGACCGTGACACCGCCGGCAGGTCCGGAAAGCGCACCGTATTTTGCTGAATTCGTCATCAATTCATGGATGACAAGCGCCATTGATGAAAACGCTTCAGGTTTCAAAAGCGCGTCGGGGCCGTTAATCGTCAAACGCTCTGCCTGATCGCCCAGATGGGCTTTCGTTTCCGTGGTGATCAACTCATGGAGCGAGGCGGGTGTCCAGTTTTTCCTGGTGATCTGATCATGCGCCCTCGCCAGCGCATGGATGCGCCCACCAAGTACGGCAGTGAATGTCGCAACATCCTGCTGACCATCCTGGCTCTGTGAAACAAGGCCCTTGATGAGATTTAGAATATTGCGAACCCGATGATTGAGTTCGGCGATCAGCAATTCCTGCTGGCCCTCAAACTGCAGTCTTTCCCTGATCGTCTGATCAGACATCCGCATTACAACTTCCATCAGGGTGATGCGCAGCGCTTCAGCCGCACGCACTTGGCCCTCGGTCCAGTCCGCACACTCATCGCGAACGATTTGCTGCCATGCCTCAAAGCTTTTGCGGGGCGTGAGCCGCGCTCCGTTCTTGCCTAAAGTGACAGGTTTTTCAGGATTGCCTGCCCACTTTACCGATTTTGCAATTTCCTGTCGGAACAGAACCAGATAGTCCCGCGGTGTGCGCGAGACCGGCAAAACCAGCATGCCTGCTGCCCGGTCGGCATATTCGCTGGCCGCCGCATGCTTTTTGCTTATACATTTGGTCGCGTAGATCTGACTGACGGCCGTTGTGTTCAAAAACGGTACCAAAGCCAAAAATTCGTCTTTGGTCGGCGTTCGTCCAAGAGATCTGAACTCGCCATTGATCCAGCCAGCAACACCGTCATAGGGGATAACACCTTTGATCGCCTCAACGATGGTGTCGAAATTTTTGCCAATGGAACTGTCTTCAGCCAATTGGGCCATGATCTGGTCGTGAAGGATCTGAGCCCGAACCACTTCTTCGCGCTCCAGATCACTCTGTTTTTGATCGAGAACGAACGAGAACAACTGCGCAAACAATTCCGCCGCGGTTCTGACCTGATAGGGAACAATTTTAGGCGTCTTGTGATGGCACGCGATCAGCCCCCAAAGCTTGCCTCGCCTCAGAATGGAAATCGACATCGACGCATGGACGCCCATGTTGGAAAGATATTCCAGGTGAATCGGCGAGACGGCCCGCGTTGTACTCATGCTCAAATCAAGAGGTTCACCCTCGGGGCTGAGCGTCGGGCGAATTTCGATACCTTCGTCTTCCACATCGGCAATCACCCGCAACAGATTGCGCGTGTACATAGCCCGTGCCTGTTTGGGAATGTCCGATGCCGGATAGTTCAACCCCAGAAAGGGCTCCATACCGGATTGCAGCGCCTCAGCAATGACCTCGCCACTGTCGTCAGGTGCAAAGCGGTAGATCATGACACGATCAAGACCAGTCAGCGCCTTCACCTGCCGTGCGGCCATGTCGCAAAGCTGCTCGATTGTCTTGGCACGGCTGATCCGCTCAATCATCGGCCGCACGTAGCCGTTGAATTCCTGCGTCTCGGCGACGTCCATTTTTTCGAATTCGAGGACTATGGAACGTCCGGAATTGTGCAGCGCCACATTGTAAGAGCTTCCAGAGCCATTGATCTTCAGCCCGAAAATCCGGTCCACCATGTCCGGGCCGGACAGCATTTGCAGGCGGCTGCGAATGGCATGAACCGTGTTCTGGTCGAAAACATCGGTAAACGGCTGGCCGACGATATCGATTTCATCGTCGCCAAACAGCTTCCACGCGTTGGTCGAAGCGTGATTGATAATCCAGTCGGGTGTTACAGAAATCAAAACCCCGAAGGATTGAATCATGCCGGGAATGTGTATGGCCTCGCGATCGCAATTTGTGAGATCAACATCGCTGTGGCTAATATCGGCTTCCTGATCGGGCTTGTTCATGCGTAGGCCCCTTTTTCAACGCCGATAACAAATTGAAGAGCCTCGTAAAATAGCTGGAACGTCCTGTCCGCGCTATTAACAATGACATAGTTCCACAGCGCCCCGTCCGGGATCCCTGCCAACTGTTCAACAACACCCGGCCAGGCTGCCGCAAGCAGGTCGCTGTTGAGATAGTGCCCTGCCCTTTTGACCGCAGCGCAGGAGGAACGGGACCATCGTTTGAGCAAGACACGTTTGCCGAAATGCGATCCGGCCAGCACATAAAGGCATCCCAGCCGGTTGTCGGGCGATGGCAAGGAAGCCTGATCAGCCCGCAGAACGGGCGCGCGCATTTCAGTGAGATCGCGTTCCAGCAACAACACAATCTCCGCCAAATTCAGATCACTCTGTTCGGCAAACAAGCTTTGCAAATGTCGGTAAGCCAAATGATGGGCCTGCAGAAACCGGGCAAAATCCGCTTCATCCGCCAGATCCAACTGGCTGTAGGCCGCATCGACCCTGGCATGTGATCGAGCTGTTTTCTCTCTTAATGTCCGCCTCAAAATCCATGTCCGGTACGCAATTTGTGCGGTATCAACATATCAGCGCCCGCCAGTTTAACAATATAATATGACGGAACGGAAAGACCTTCGGTTCCTTGTTGCGACGGCCGGTCAATCCGGTTTCAGCCGGGCGACGATGTCCGAGCCCAACGTTTTTTGCCGCCTTTGAAAATCAGCAACGCACAAAGTGCGTTCTGACAAGGGTTGCCCCAAAGCATGCAGGAGGGATCACGCTGTCGCGTTTGCACTGACGGCTGCGCTTTGAGGTTCATTTTCACAGCGTGAGAGCCACCACAGAGAATAGAGCGCTGCGGCCACGCCGCTTGCAGCATTTGCAACCGCAATTGCGAAAAAACGCTCCATGACTGCGCCAGAAGGGAAGCAACAAACGATAGCGGTACGTATAGGAGCGCCGTGCGTGTGAGATAGAGCGACAAACCCGTCAGCGATTTTCCGATGGAATTGAACGCCCCCGCAGCAACGATGATCCACCCGTATCCCCAGACCGATAATGGAACAATGGTGACGTATGCTGATGCGGTATCGATCACTTCAGGATCACTGGTGAACAGACCAACAATCGCGTCGGAGCCCAGCCAGAAAACGACACTGAGTACCATGGCCCAGACGAAACATGCGGCGTAGCTGACCTTTAACGCCTGCGAGACACGGTTGAACTGACCGGCTCCCCAGTTTTGCCCAGCAAACGGCCCGATGGCGGACGACAAAGCAAGCATGGGGACAACTGCGAAGCTTTCCAGCCGTGTTGCCGTGCCAAACCCGGCAACGACATCATCGCCATACGTTGCGAGAAATGCTGTCACGACGGCAATGCCGATTGGATTGACAGCGTTGCCGAAGGAAGCGGGCAAAGCGACCTTCAAAACCTTCGCAAATGACTTCTGAAGGTCAGACCATGAAGGGAGTGAATAGATCACCATGCGGCGAACGCGGGTTATCAGCCAAAATGCGAAGACCAGTGTGAAAACGCGCGCGACGAGTGTGCCCCACGCCGCGCCTTCAACGTTTAAAGCCGGAACCGGGCCCCAGCCGAAAATAAAAATCGGAGTGACAGCCATGTTGAGCAGTGCAGCCAAAACCATGACGGTGCTTGGCCAAAGCGCGTCACCAACCGCGCGAATGATGGCATTTGCCACCATCGGCACCACCAGAAACGGCATGGAGATGTACCATATCTGCATGTAGCGCTCGACAATGTCGAGAACCTCGCCCGACGCGCCCAACACGGAAAACAATGGGCGAATGGTGAAGTAACCAATCGCGGAAATGAGAAGAACAAGAACGGTCGAAAGAACGAGACTGTCGGTCGCCAATCGCTTGGCATCGCCCTCGTCGCCTGATCCCGTTGCGCGGGAAACAACGGAAGACGCTCCTGCACCGAGACCGATGGCGAGGCTTGAAATGGTTAGAGAAACCGGAAATGTAAAGGAAAGCGCGGCCAGTTCCTTCGTCCCCAACTGGCCAACAAAATAGGTATCGACAAGCGATACCGAAATAACCGCCACGATCCCAAAAATCATTGGCCCGGCGAGGAAAAGCAGATTTTTCCACACCGGGCCGGTTGTCAGTTCGCCAGACTTGCTCACGCTTTGCGAACTTCGCTGTGTCCTTTCAGGACTTCGTCGCCATCATCCTGTTCAATAAGATAAGCGGGCTCATCCTCGCTTGCATCGCGCGTGACTTCGCTGCCCTTGATTGTTCGCGTAATCTTCCGGGTGTAGACTTTGGCAACCTCGCCCTGCCCGACGCCGTTGCCCCAGTCCCACTCGACTTTCGTTCCTTCCGAATATCCTGACATTCCGTAAGCCCTCAGACAGCCTGCAGTTTGGCGTTTTCGCCAAGATCCGGCGCTTCATCGGAAAAATAGGCTTTCGACATTTCGTAAGCCATTTTGATCTTGCCGGTGTTGTCGTCCCAATATTCCGCCTGGGTCGGCTCGACGAGCACAACGGCAACATCTGCCGTGTCGGCATCGCCGGTAAACCATATATCGCAATACGGTCCCCACATCTGTTTTATCATGGCGCGGTCGGTCGTCACCTTGCCGCGGCCACTGATGGAAACATATTGCAGCTTGTCATCGTTCATGAAGTTCAAAACGAGATCGCTGTCATGGTGCAGTTCTTCAACCTTGCCCGATGTGCGATCCGTCATGAATCGAATGGTTTTTTTGTCTTTGTCGATGAAAGGAGCCATGGGACGCGAACGCAAAACGCCGTTGTCATTGGTGGTCACCATGCACACCATCTGATCATCAATCATGTTCCAAAGATTCTCTTGCTTGTCGCTCATTTCAATTCTCCTTTTTAAGAGATGGCATAACGCGGGCGCTAAACTTTTGTTCCCACCTGCCACGCGCAATGCATCACATAGCGTTCGCGCAGGGTTCGAACGGCGCGCCCTTTGCGCCAGCTGGCTCCAACGAAACGTCCTGTTGGAACGCGTTCGGACCCGCTGCGTTGTTCAGCTCGCCGCTCTGCTCACCAACGCGTTGCTCAAAATGTCTGCAAACAAGAAAATCGACCACAAACGCATAGCCGAGCGCATGGGTCTTATTGTCATTCCGGTGGATGATCTCACGATTGAACGTATGCCCATCGATCCGGATGCTGAGCCAGATCGCAGGTTTGACTATTGTGATTTAGCCGGTGGTGTGAGTGGCCGGCGCCTTCGCCAGATCGAAAACCTGGCTATTCCACCGGCGTGGCAGAATGTCCGGGTCGCCCCTCAACCAAAAGCGCATTTGCAAGCGGTGGGCGTGGATGGACAAGGCAGGACGCAATATATCTACCACGAGATCTGGCCAAAGGTGCGCGACGAGGTGAAGGCCGCGCGTCTGCTGAATTTCGGGAAAGCTCTGCCGGTCATTCGTGAACATGTTGCTCGCGACATGGAACTGCCTTTGACAAAGCGCAGAGCCGTTGTCGCTACAGCCATCAGGCTGATCGACGATCAATTGATGCGCGTTGGCGGTGAGCAGTATGCCCGCAATGGAACGCGGGGCGCGTCGACACTAACCAACAGCAACGCCAGGGTTCGCCGAAACGGTGTTGAAATCAAGTATCGCGGCAAAGGCGGCAAGCAGCTTTCCGTCTCCTTGCGCGACAAGGCGTTGAGGAAAAAGGTGCAGCAGCTGAAAAAACGCCCGGGAAGACGGCTCTTTTCTTACCCCTCACGTTCCAGGCAACCGACGTCTATTCGCGCGGGTCATATCAACGAATATCTTGCAAAGGCCAGCGGCCTGCCGATCACGGCCAAAGACTTCAGAACCTATGCCGCATCTTCGATTGCGCTGAAATTTCTTTGCGAACCCGACGCACAATCCTGCTCCAGCCCCGTGTCCGACGTCAGCAAACTGGTCGCCAAAAAATTGCGAAATACCCCAACTGTCGCCCGTACCAGCTACATACATCCCTATATTCTCAACGCGTTTGAGCAAGACAATCTGGATCGCAAACTCATTCAAGGCCGCCTCCGCAACGGCCTTTCAAAAGCCGAAACGGCGTTGATGAGATTTCTGGAAAATCACACCCTTCCCGCTGTTTGAAAAAAATTTCAAAAAAAATATGCAACCAAACAAAAGGCAGGGCGTTCAGTGTGACTGTTCCAATTGGCTCTCCCCCAAGCCGCCCATTGGAATATTTGGGGAAACAGCGCCTCCCCCAACGCTGTTTCCCCAAACCTTTTTCCCAAAACAAGTGTTGCGTCAGCCCGCCAAAGGCATTGCGTGTTTAACCTCGGACTAGCGCTGACTGACCAATTGCCACGCCATTTCAAGATCAGTGCGCAGTTCCTCATGAGCGGCTTTTTGCTCGTCGTGATCCGAGATACGCAAGATGGAAGAAGGATGGCGCGTGACGATGATCGGAACGCCTTCATCCGTCGCCCACACCCTGCCCGCCATCTCGGAAATTTTGCCCGTCTTTCCCGTCACACCGCGCACTGCACTTCTGCCCAGCGCAACGATGGCTCTTGGTTTAACAAGCTCAATTTCCTTTTGCAGCCACCAGCGGCAATGATCGATCTCTGCGGTGCTTGGGCTCTTGTGAATGCGTCGCTTGCCGCGCGGCTCAAATTTGAAATGCTTCACAGCATTGGTGGTGTAATAATCAGACACTCCCACATCGCTTATGACACCTTTAAGCAACTGACCTGCCGGGCCAACGAACGGCTTTCCCTGAATATCTTCCTGGTCGCCCGGTTGCTCTCCGACCAGCATCAATTCGGCCCTCGTCGGCCCCGCACCACAAACTGTTTGTGTCGCCGGTTTCCACAAGGGGCAGTTTCGACAATTTTTCAAAGCCTCATTCAATGCACTGAGGCTTTCGATATTTTGACGTCGCGCTTCCGGGCGCAGATATGATGGTTGTTTGTGTTCCATCATCTGCGGCTTTGGAACTGTTGGATCGCGCTCGATCATGCCCACTTCCCACCGCTGAGCACTGCGCGTTAGTGCTGGAATAAGTTCGGCTTCTGGCAGATTTTTCCAGTATTTCTTTGGCATTTCAGATGTCATCGCCGAGATTTTCAATCGTGCGGGATTGAAAATCGATGCGTAGTAACTGCGCCAATAGTCTTCGAGGACATCCGGTTCCATGCCTTCAGGCTTCTCAATAGCTGGCGAGTGATTCAACGTGTGACCATCCCAGTGAGCACACCCTTTCGGCGTGAGGATTGACCAGTTCATCCCGGTAAAACGCCGCATGAAAAACGGCGCTGTCAGGCGCACGATGTGATGGTCCGGTTCAAACCAGGCCACAAACTTTTCACTGCCTTGGTTTTCGTTCCCCACTTTCCGAAAACGCACGAAAGCCTTCATTTTATGAGCGTCCCGACGGACTTCTTTCGCCAGTATGTTCGCGCGGTGAACATCCGGGTCTGTGGGTTTGCGCATCAGAAATCGGTCATCACCAAGCCGACACAGAATGCGATAGAGCAATGAAAAGCGACCAGGGTCAGCGTGGCAGATGACTTGTTTTGCCAAAGGCGGGAACTCTTTCGGCACCCGAATTTCCGGTATTTCCCCCTGATCACGCTGACCGGAAACATCTTCGTTCAGCAACCCGTCAAACAGAGGCCTGTTATCACCCGCCACGAGAAACAGGACTTGATCATCAGCCAGCCCCGCTGCCATCGCGCGGCGTGCTGCTGCACGCCAGCCATCGAAATCGTCGGCTGCGCTCAACTCGAATTGCATCATGCAAACAGCGACAATTGTTCGGGCTTCGGCATGAAGCGCGAACGCAAGTCATCACTGTCGGTCAAACCGCCGGGATGCCAGTCCTCCGCCAGAACAAATGGCATCGCCCGTTTCACGCCATTGGAAACGCGCGTGAGATCAGCCAGACGCAAACGTTGAAACCGGCGCGCCGACAAAATCTTTCCAACGGCACGCGCGCCGATGCCCGGAATGCGCAACAGCATTTCGCGGGGAGCTCTGTTCACATCCACTGGAAACAGATGGCGGTTACCAAGCGCCCAGGACAATTTGGGATCCAAGGCGAGATCAAGGTTGCCGGTGGGATGCGCGCTGATAATTTCGCCAACGCTGAAACCATAAAACCGCAACAACCAGTCTGCCTGATACAACCGGTGCTCGCGCATGAGCGGCGGTTTGATCAAAGGCAGTGCCTTGCTGGAATCCGGGATCGGGCTGAAAGCCGAGTAATAAACGCGCTTGAGACGGTAGCTTGAATAAAGCGTCGTCGATGTGGTCAGGACGTCCTTGTCGCGCGCGTTGTCAGCCCCCACAATCATTTGCGTCGATTGCCCCGCCGGCGCGAATTTCGGAGTGGACTTCAACTTCCTGCCCTCGTCACGAAACCCCTCAATATTTGAGCGAACACGCGCCATCGTTTTCTTAATGCCGCCGGCCTGTTTTTCAGGTGCGAGCCTGGCCAAGCCCTGCTCTGTCGGCAGTTCGACATTGATGGACAGACGGTCGGCATAGAGCCCCGCCCGGGCAAGAAGGTCCTGCGATGCCTCCGGTATCGTTTTCAGATGAATGTAACCGCGGAAATCGTGCACCTCGCGCAAACGACGCGCCGTCTCCACCACCTGCTCCATTGTGTAATCGGGATTCCGCATAATGCCCGACGATAAAAACAGGCCTTCGATGTAATTGCGCTTGTAGAAGTCGAGCGTGAGCTGGACAACCTCATCGATTGTAAACCGGGCTCTTTGAACATTGCTGGAAACGCGGTTGACGCAATAAAGGCAATCATAATTGCAATAATTGGTCAGCAGAATTTTCAACAAAGATATGCAACGCCCGTCCGGCGCATAAGCGTGGCAGATACCACTCCCCTCTGTGGAACCGATTCCCTTCCCGCCAAGCGAATTGCGTGGCTTCGAACCGCTGGAGGAGCATGAGGCATCATATTTTGCCGCGTCCGCCAGGATTTCCAGTTTTTGTTTCAGGTCGAGCTTGGCCATCACGTGCTTTCATTTGTTCGTTTTTTGTTCTATCAAGCATCGTGCAGCGTGTCAGTGAAAAAAGACGTAGCTTTTCAAAACTTTCTGTCGCACCTAACAAAAAACGCACGGTTCGCCGCAATCAATATATTCATGTGCAACCGCTGGCCGATTGGTGCGTTTGATTATTATTTTCGCGAAAAAGTTGAAAACGATGACCAAGCAGGCAAAACCCTCTCGCTTTAGCATTCCGCTGGCGCTCGCGTTCATATTGTCTTCCATAATGGCTCCCCTCGCCCATGCTGAACAGGTTGGCGAGATCGATGTCGATTGGCTCGGCAACGACATTATCGTCGAGGCAATCGCAGACCCGAAGGTCAAAGGCGTGACGTGCCATCTTTCTTATTTTGAGCGCGGTCTGGTTGACCGCCTTCAAAAGGGTAACTGGTTTGAAGATCCATCCAACTCGTCGATATCGTGCCGCCAAACCGGGCCGCTGGAGATCAGTGACATAGATCTCTCCGACGAGGGTGAACAAGTGTTTGAGGAACGCCGGTCGATCATCCTGAAGTCATTGCGCGTGAAACGCATATTCGATGAGGCGAACCAGACGCTCGTGTATCTGTCCCACTCGCAAAGAGTGCAAAACGGTTCAGCCAAGATGGCAATTTCAACCGTGCCTCTTTATCCGGGAACTCTTCAATCTCTCCAGAAACAGAAATAATAGTCATGAACCAACAGACTGAAACGGCCTTGTCCGCGGCCATCCGCGAGGCATCCGGCCTGCTGGCGGAATACGCCTTCTCGGTGCTCGGCGCCATAGTCATACTGATCCTGGGTTTTTTCATCGCTGGCGTGATTTCGCGTTGGGCCCGCAACGCATTGATGCGTGTGGAAGCCATCGACTCCACCCTGTCAGCCTTCTTGTCCAACATCGTAAAATACGCGATTTGGGTGCTGGTTCTTGTAACGGTTTTGGCCCAGTTCGGCGTACAAACGACGAGCATTATTGCGGCATTGGGTGCAGCAGGTCTTGCAATCGGTTTGGCTTTGCAAGGCACGCTCGCCAACATCGCAGCCGGAATTATGATGCTGATCTTGCGGCCATTTCGTGTGGGTGAATACATCGAGTCGGGAGATACATCCGGAACGGTCCAGGAAATCGGGCTGTTCACAACGGAACTGAAACAAGCAGACGGCTTGTTCGTCATGACACCGAACAGCCAGCTCTGGAATACGTCTATTGTGAATTACTCGCGAAATGACCGCCGCCGCGTCGAACTCGTGGTCGGTATCAGCTATGACGACGACATGGCAGAAGCGCGCGAGGAATTGCTGGGCCTGGCGAAGGCTGACGAGCGCGTTCTTAAAGATCCAGCCCCCATCGCCTTCGTAAACTCACTGGACGATTCATCTGTTGGTATCGGCATGCGGTTGTGGGTGAACACGGCTGATTATCTGGCGCTGACCTGGGATCTGACAGAAGCTGCCAAACGGCGCTTTGATGAGGTGGGAATATCACTGCCATACCCGCAGCGCGAAATCAGGCAGCTTGCCGATTGAGCGTGTGCTTTCGTTATTTGCCGAAAAACTACGCCCGCCCTCTATCAAACAGAGGGCGGGCGTCAAACTATTGAACCTGACGCGCTGCGCTGTTTTTCAGGTGTGCACGCTCTGCTCGAAGCAAAGCAAGATTTTTGGTGTTCGATTTAAAAGCAAAATCGAAGAAATCGCCAACGAGCGGTATCGACCCGACGGTGAAATCAATGGCCATATTGGCGACCATTTTCGCCAGCGTTCGCTTTCTCGCACCGCCCTTGATGGCATCTGCCAGAAAGATGGCTGATACTCCGGTCGTAGCGATGTCGCCAACAACCGGAACGAGACCGATAAGACCATCAAGACCAAAATTTATGCTCGTTCCGGGAAGCCGGAATTTGGAGTCGAACCATTGCTCGTAGGTTTCCAGATGATGGTCATGCAGAAATCCGTATCGCTCAACGACAACCCCGTCAGCTTCTTCGATGGCCAACACTTCAGTCCGGTCGACAACATCTGTTTTAGCCATTGATCTCACCGACGTGCGATAACCCAGACAGCATGAACAATGCCGGGAATGTAGCCAAGGATCGTCAGCAGGATATTCAGCCAGAATTGCCCCCTAAAGCCCACCTGGAGGAATACGCCGAGTGGCGGAATGATGACAGATAAGAGTATGCGCAGGAGGTCCATTGGGGTTTCCAATCACAGTTGAGGAAAAAATAAAGGCCGCTGCATGTGGGTGCAGCGGCCTTTCAATATTGGCGCTTTATTCGCCAGCTGGGGTCACTTCCAGTGTTGGGACAGTGACCTCTTTTTCAACAAGCTCCACTTCGGGAACGACGATGGTTTTTTCTTCGCTTGAAACATCGACCGAGCCTGTTTCAACGTCGAATTTTGGCGCCTGACCACCTTCAACAGAAACGTCAACATTGGGGAGTTGCGCTTCCTGAGTCTGATCGACGTCCACAAAATAGGCAGCACCTCCGACAACAATAACTGCGGCGGCAATACCTGCGACAAGTGCGGAAGTTTTCATATTATTTCTCCTGTTTGTTACGGTCGAATAACGAAAACCCGCCGAAGCGGTTCCAAAAAAAATTTGCAGTTGCCTCATTTATCTTTCGAACCGAGGTTGGAACGTTCCGCAGTCTGGGGCGTTGGGTTCGAGATGCACATTATAAATGCGTCAAAGCCAATTTGAGAAAGGAAGCTCATGACCGAAGAAATCAGCAGCAGACATGCACGGCAGGGCCGAAACGGTTACCGAATTGTCACCGTCCTGGTGATAAGCCTTGTATTGGCGGTAGCAGCCTACGGGCTTCTGGAATTTCTCTGGTAACCAGCAACCCACAAACCGATAACCAAAGTTAGAGAAGGAAGCTCAATGAGCAACGCAGCCGCCCTAAGCCCACAGCCCACTCCTGACAGCCTCTCGATCGGCATCCCGGAAGATGATCGCAAAGATGTATCCGATGCTTTGTCGGCCATCTTGTCGGACACCTATCATCTGCTGATAAAGACCCACATTTATCACTGGAATGTTGTCGGCCCTCTGTTTCATTCGATCCACGTGTTGCTTGAGGAGCAATACAACGATCTGTTCGCCGCAACGGATGTCATTGCCGAGCGCATACGTGCATTGGGTTTTCTGGCACCAGTCGGCATGAAGGCGCCGGCGTCAGGACTGGACGATACCGATGCAAAGAAAGGCAGCGCTAAGGCGATGGTCGAGGATCTCATCGAAGCGCATGAAGAAATCGTACGAAAAATGCGCGATGCAGCGGAAAAAGCCGCTGAAAAGAGCGATATGGTTTCCGAAGACATGCTGGTCGGCCGTCTGACCGTGCACGAAAAGACCCTGTGGATGCTCCGCGCAATCGTTGCCGATTGAGCAGCAGCGAAATCTAACGAACAAAAAGGCCCGATGAAAACCGGGCCTTTTTTGTGTTCTGAATTCCGGTTTCACAGGAAGGGTCGCGGTGTCTCCGGCAAGCCTTCCCAATCAGCAATCCGCATCAGCTTTTCCTCCTCCTTCACGTAGCAGCTTTTGCCGGACCAACGGATGAGGCCACGTTGCTGAAGCTTTCTCAATGTCTTGTTGGTGTGCACCAACGACAGGCCAAGCGTGTCGGCAACGTGGGTCTGAGTGAACGGGCTGAGAGGTTCCTTTTCACCCAAAAGCCCCACTCTCTTGGCACGCTGACTGAGGAAAGAAATCAGATATGCGGATCGCTCAAGCGCTGTGCGTCGCCCAACGCTTAAAAGGTGTTCGTCGAGGATTTGCTCTTCGCGCGCGGCAAGCCAGGTCACATCGAACGCCAGCGACGGACTTTTCTTAAACAGCTTGTAAAGCGAGTCGCGCTCAAAAACGCACAACATCATGTCCGACAGAGATTCGACCGAATGTTGCATCTCTTCCAGCAACCCGCCCTGCAGGCCGACAAAATCGCCGGGCAAAACGAAATTCAAAATCTGTCGACGACCGTCTTCCAGCGTTTTGTACCGAAACCCCCAGCCGCTCAGCACGGTGTAAAGATGAGGGCTGTTGGTTCCTTCAACCAGAAATGTTGAACCGGCCTGAACCTGGAGTTCTCCCGTCTTGAACTGGCCCATGAAACCAATTTCCTGATCACTCATCGTGCGATAGGCAGGGTTGCCGTTTAGAGGACAGTTATCACAGGGATACTTTTGCTTAAGGGTCTGGTTGTTCATTTGCGCGATGAAACCTTCAGATTGGTAGCCATAACCTGGGTGGAAATGGCATCGGGCCCGTAGTCACTTTCACCGGCAACTTCCAGAACTTCCATCAACCTGTTGCGCGCTCTCGAAACACGGCTTTTGATGGTTCCGATGGCAACACCAATAATGTCGGCAGCCTCTTCGTAAGAGAACCCGTTCGCCCCGATCAGCATAAGGGCTTCGCGCTGATCTTCTGGCAGTGTTTCAAGGGCGGAGCGAAAATCATTCATATCCATATGCCCCTCTTGCTGAGGGTGGCTGGCAAGATTTGCAGCCAGAATGCCGTCGCTGTCCTGAACTTCCCGGCCCCGTTTGCGCATCTGAGAATAGAATTCGTTACGCATGATCGTGAAAACCCACGCTTTCAGGTTTGTTCCTTCCAGATAAAGGTTGTGCTTGTTCCAGGCCTTCATCAAGGCTTCCTGAACAAGATCATCAGCACGGTCGCTGCTGCGGGTGAGCGACAAAGCGAAAGCACGCAAAGAAGGGATAACGGAGAGGAGCTCCGTTTTGAATGCGCTTGGAACTGACATGAATCAGGCCCCGCCGTCTTTGTTCTTCTCGGCTTTCTCAAGTTGGTCGAGAAGATCAAGAAAACGATCAGGTACCGGCTCGTTGATGACGTCCGAATAGGCGTCTTTCAACTTCTCGCCCAGTTTGGCTTGAATATCGGAGTCGATTGGCGCTTGTTCGTTTTCGCCGTTCTGATCTTTATTCACGATAAGGTCCCGTTCCAAAATGTGCTCTGGATTTTGATATTGTCAGCTAACGACATTGAACGATCAAAGAAAAAAAAAGTTCCATACATCCGGAACTTTTTTTTGGTGCATACATTGTACCGCTATAAATTAAGTGTGCCGGCCGGCCCAGGAGAACAAATAAATGTCAATTGCTGACACGATCGCACCCCATTTGCCCTTTTTGCGCAGATATGCGCGTGCGCTGACCGGATCACAGGAAAGCGGCGATAAATACGTCATGGGTGTTCTGGAAGTTCTGATCAACGATCCCAGCCGGTCGCTGATATCGGACAAGCCGAAAGAACAATTATACGCAACGTTCACCCGCATCTGGCAGTCGTTGGACGTGAATGTGAAAAGCGCATCGGGAACAATGGCAGCAGAAGACAAGGTTGCAACGCTCACACCCATGCCGCGTCAGGCGTTTCTGTTGTCCACTGTCGAGGAATTTTCGCGCGAGGAGACAGCTCGTATTCTTGATGTGAGCGATGATGAAGTTGCAGCTTTGCTGAACCAGGCCGGCAGGGAAATCGCCGAACAAGTCGCAACTTCGGTGCTCATCATCGAGGACGAGCCGATCATTGCCATGGACATCGAACAGATGGTTATAGATCTGGGCCACGAAGTGACCGGCATAGCCCGTACACACAGCGAGGCGGTCGAGCAGATCAGCAAGCGCTCTCCGGGTATGGTTCTGGCCGACATTCAATTGGCCGACGGCAGTTCGGGCATTGATGCCGTCAATGACATCCTGAAATCCGTCGATGTGCCGGTTATTTTCATAACCGCTTTCCCGGAGCGCCTTTTGACGGGGGAACGCCCCGAACCTGCATTCCTGGTCACCAAACCGTTTCAGCAGGACCATGTTCAGGCGCTTATCAGCCAGGCTCTGTTTTTCGAGCAGAACGCGGGAGCATCACACCGTCAATAAAGCGATAGTTCAAAGGAACCAAATCCCAGGTGCGACGTTTTTTGTATGTCAAAACAAGGAGATCACTATGTTACGTTGGGCAGTCATATTTCTGGTAATCGCATTGATTGCCGCGTTCCTGGGCTTCGGCGGTATTGCCGGCAGTGCTGCAGGTATCGCGCAAATCCTGTTCTACATCTTCCTCATCTTGCTGGTTGTATCGCTCGTCATGAATTTCATGCGAAAAGCGAGCTGAGAATTCACAGGTGAACTAAATGAATAACAAGAAAGTGGCCGCCAACGGCCACTTTTTTTGACTTAGAATTACAATCCATACTGTATTTATCCATTGAATTGGAAAATGCATTACCGTCGTCCAGGACGACGTTTGAGAGCTGATCAAATGGCGAATGACAAAACGCTCGATAGAGGACGTCTTCTCTTGCGTGCTGTGCGTGGGACGGACATCACCGTTTTCTATCAGGATGCAGAACTTAAATATGTCTGGATGGAGAATGCCCCGGAAGGTTGGGACGTCGACGCCATCGTTGACAAAAAAGACAGCGATATTTTACCCGCCACAGCCGCCGAAATGGTCACCAACGCAAAAAAGGACGTGCTGGAAACCGGGCAAAACACCCGCATAACCGTTCACTTGGAAACAGAAGACGAGCCAAGATGGTTTGATTTGTGGATCGATCCGGATTGTGACGACGATGGCACTCCGCAGGGTGTTTTGTGTTTTTCCGTAGAAATTACAGAACGAAAGCGCCGCGAAGACAATCTGCAAAGATTGCTTCTCGAAGTCAGCCACAGATCCCGCAACATGCTGGCAATCGTCAAGAGCATTGCTTCTCAGACAATGAAATCGACCCAGTCTCCGAGCGACTTTATTCGCCGGTTCAACGACCGGGTACAGTCCATCGCACACTCGCTTGATGTCGTCACAAAGCGAGATTGGGATGGCGCGACATTTCATGAACTGATTGAGGGTCAGGTTCGGCCATTTCAGCCGAACGGCAGAACGATCAATATATCAGGGCTCAACCCTATACTTGATCCCAACGCATCATTGCATATCGGATTGGCGCTTCAGGAACTCGCTTCCAACGCGGTCAGACATGGCGTTTGGACCCAATCCAGCGGTCACGTTGACATCGAAATCGCCTTCGACAGTGCTCAAGTCAAGAAACCCCGGAGCCAGAGGGCAATCATTATGCGCTGGCGCGAGACGGCAGACACCACCGATATCTCGCCGCCGGATGATGTGTTCGCCTCCAGGCTGATTGGAGAAATTGTACCCATGGCACTTGGCGGCGCATCGCAGATGCACGCCCGCGATGGTTCAGTTGTCTATGAACTCACAGTTCCCAAAAATAACTTTCGATGATCGGCTCCTTCGTCAGGGGCCAGCTGCGCAATGTCCGTGGCCTGAGCACCGTACCCGGTTTGATTGCCCTGAGTCTCTGGAGTGTTTCGTTTTTCACCTTGTGGGTCGACACCAGTTTCCCTGATTTTGCAAATTCAGCGCCCTTCAGGTTTTTCTATACCGACTATGAAACCGCCCGCTCTGTCTTATCGACAGTGGCTGCTGCATCCATCACAACGCTGGGTCTCGTCTACTCAATCGTGCTGGTCGTTTTCACGACCGCAGCTGGCAATATTGGCCCCCGACTTCTTCAAAGGTTTACGGGCGACGCGGTCAACCAGTTCACCGCCGGTCTCTTGGGCGGAACTTTTTTGTATTCGCTCACCATCCTTCACCAGACAGACAGCGCATATGTCCCTTCATTCTCCATCGGGATCACATTCTTTCTGGTCAGCCTTTCAGTTTTGCAACTGATCTATTTCGTCCACAAGGCGTCAACCAGCGTGACGGTTGACGAAGAAGTGGCCGAAATTGCCCGTCAGCTTGAAGAAGATATTGACCGTCTTGTCGATGACGAAGAGGGCCTGGATGAATATGAACAGGACCCGCCTGATGACAAAGACTTCAAATACACCGTCAAAAGCGCGAAGGCCGGTTACATTACCGGGGTCGATATCGCCAGGCTCGTTGCTCTTGCAGAGGAGCACAATCTGTTCATCAATCTCGCGCATGGACAGGGAAGTTTTCTGATCGGCGGGATTAAATTTGCCTCGATCAACCGCGAATTGTCCGACAACGATTTCGAAGAATTGGCCCATGAAATCCACGAGGCCGTCACGGTTTCAAACTCGCGTGCGCCAAGCGCTGATCTCGAATTTTCGACAAATCTGTTGATTGAGATAGCTCTTCGCGCACTCTCCCCCGGCGTGAATGACACGTTCACGGCGGTGGCGTGTGTGGATCGCCTGTCGTCGGCCTTGGAAAGACCGGTCCGGCAGGGATTGCGCGATCACATAAGAGCGGATGATGGCAAGATTCCCAGATTGCGTATTCCAGGTGTGACCCTCGAAGATGTCATCGACGCTGCTTTTAACCCGCTTCGGCGAGCGGCGGCGGGCAATGTGCTGATGACCAAGCACATCATTGATGCGCTGGCACGTTTAAACCAGATCGGTGATGACGCTGCATGCAAGCTGTTGTCACATCATGCTGATCTGATCATGGAAGGCTCACGCAGCCATGGCCTTCTGAAAGCTGACCTCGATTTTCTGGAGCAATACAAGGAAAAGAAGATGGCCATGGGGTGATCGATGCCCGCGCTGCCGCTCAGGCAGTTGCTCGGAAATCGTAACTCCGAGCGTGGGTGTGAGTGGAGAATCTACAGAGCGACACGTTGCCTTAAATGCCACTCATCAAACTCTTTTTCCGCTTCGCTGCGGCGCTTTCCGTACCGCTCTTCAATCTTGGCAACAATCGCATCACGCTGACCTGCAGCGCTGCTAATGTCGTCATTGGTGAGCTTGACCCACCGCTGCCGCGCTTTGTCGGAAAAATTTGACATATTGGTGTCTGACGTCTTCTCAGTCATGATTGTCCTTTCTTTTCCTCCGTTGTTTCAAAATTTAACCTCCACATACCAACGGTTTGAAAGCGCAAGAGTTCCATACTGATTGTCATCGTGTGCCCTTGGAACCGGACGATCAGTGATACGTTTATAAAATTGCGATGATATTTCAGTGTCGCAGCGGATTTAGGAAAGCGGACAAGAGATGTTTTGGGTGGTGAGCCTCGTAACGCTGGCATGTGTTGTTACCACGCTGCTGCCATTCGTGCCCCATCCGCATGGCATATTTCGCGCATTCGAATTCCCGAGACTTCATACAACGGTGATATCGGCAACTCTGCTCCTCCTCACCATTGTCTTTCTGCCCACGCACGATTTTGCGTGGTTGTTGGCCTGTGCACTCGTTGCGACGCTTTTAACGCAGTTGTGGCACATCGCCCGTTTTTCGCCGTTTTGGCGAAGGCGCTCGAAAGAGTTTCGTGGTGATCCGGAAGGCACGCCATTGATCACTATGCTGATCAACAATGTTAAACAGAGCAATTGCGATTATAAGGCCGTGACAGAGTTGCTGCGTGAACACGATCCTGACATCGCGGTCTTCATGGAAACTGACCAGCCGTGGATTGATGCCATTGCAGACGCCGCTCAGGATTATCCCCATCGCATCGAGCATGCCCTCGACAATGGTTACGGCATTCTCTTGCTGTCACGTCATCGCCTTTATGACCATCAGGTTCGGTTTTTATTGAACCCGGAAGTGCCAAGCATTGACACCATGGTCAGCCTGCCGGACGGCGAGGCTTTCCGCCTGTTTGCCGTTCATCCAGAGCCACCCCTGATCCATGCAGACACAATGGGCCGCGACGCGGAGATCGCCTTTGTTGGCAAAATGGTGCGCTATGATGAAATGCCGGTCATTGTGTGCGGTGATCTCAACGACGTTGCCTGGTCGCGGACAACGAGGCGCTTTCTGCGCATTTCAAGATTGCTCGACCCACGCGAAGGCAGAGGCATGTTCAACACGTTTGATGCACGATATTTCTTTCTGCGCTGGCCGCTGGATCACATTTTCCATTCACCCCATTTCCAATTGGTTTCGATGCAACGAATGCCGTTTGTCGGTTCAGATCATTTTCCGATGTTCTACAAGGTGGCGCTCACCGACAGCACGGTTGGTCGCCGACGGGTGGATGCTGCGGAAAAGACGGACATCGAAGAGGCTGACGCGCTTATCGAAGTGGAGAGCAATCGCGACCGCCGCCCGGTGGGGCACGATTGGGAAAATCAGTAAGTTCGACGCTGGCCGGAACCTTCGTGTCTTCAACGCGTTAAGAACAATCGGCCACTGTTTGAGCAAATGATTTGCGCTGGCCAAAACAAGGCCGCACCAGCCATGAAAACTCTGTCTGCCAATTCGCAATCCAGCAATCCACCTGCGAAACAATCCTCCAAATTGCCGACCGGACAAGCCTTTTCCGCGAGTTTCGCGATCAAGGGCATTTTCATCATTCTGCTTTGCGCAGCGCTTTATTTTGCAAGAGATTTCTTCCTCCCGCTCACGGTCGCATTCATTCTGGCGCTCACCCTTAGTCCCGTCGTTCGCTTCTTTTCGCGACTGGGTGTCAGTTCGGGGTTTACGGCTTTTTGCGTGGTGCTGCTTATGCTGATCACCACCACTGCGGTTTTCTTTGCCATGGCGGTTCCGGTATCCAACCTGATAGACCGCGCGCCGCAAATCGGCCTGCAGTTGAAAGACAAATTTGCTTTCATGCAGGAACCGATGAAGATCATCGTCGACGCACAAAATCAGGTCGAAGCCGCGGCCAAGACAACGGATTCCTCCGTTGTCCCCGTCACCATTGAAGGGCCTGGAATTTTTGAAACGGCTGCGAGCAGCGCATTCGCCGGCGTTACCACCTTTGTGGTGATCATTGTGCTGCTGACGTTTCTCTTGGCCTCCGGCGACCTTTTTTACGTCAAGCTGGTGCAGAGCTTTGACGACTTTCGCGACAAGAAACGTGCGCTAACGGTCGCGCACGACGTTGAGCGCGTGATATCGCGATATCTTTTCACGATCACCATCATCAATCTTTTGCTCGGTATCATCATTGGCATCGGGCTTTATTTTCTCGGCATGCCGACACCCTATGTGTGGGGAGCAGTAGCGGCCCTGGCGAACTTCATGCCGTTTATTGGAGCGATTTTGGGTTTGGCGGCCGCAACCCTGGTCGCTCTCGTGTCGTTCGATACCCTCACCCCAGCGCTGTTGGTTGCACTGTTCTATTTCTCCTGCACGTTCATCGAGGGGCAGTTCATAACGCCCTATGTGGTTGGGCGGAGGCTGGAACTCAATGCGGTGGCTGTGTTCAGCGCTGTTGCGTTCTGGGCGTGGATGTGGGGTATCGTCGGCGCACTCATCGCCGTCCCCATTCTGGTGATCATAAAAAAACGGTTTGTGATCACCACCCGGCGCTCAAATCAGGATCGAATTTCCTGTCAGCGCGGGATGGACCTTCCGAATAGTCGAATGCCTGTGGAACCAAAACAAAAAAGGCCGGTGAACCCTTTCAGGTTCACCGGCCTTTTTGATTGGAAATTTCAGTGTTCGGTTATGCAATTCCAAGGAAGGAAAGGATTGCAAGCGCCACGACGACAACACCGATGACGTAGAAAATGCTGTTCATTATTTTATCTCCTTAGAGTGTTCTCTTGAGGAAGAAACGTTTCAAGAAGCAGATTGTTCCGGAAGATGATCGGCGACGTGAGCGCCTCGCATACCCATAGGGGCAGCCGGTCCTGTCGTGGTGTCGATCTTCGTTTGGTGCTCCATCTCAGCATTGAGAGCTGCACCGATCGCGATGATCATCGTGGAATAATAGATCCACAGCATCATAACCACGACCACCGAGAGCGAGCCAAAGGTCGCCCCGTAATTGCCAAACTGCTCGACATAGATGGAAAATCCAACAGACGCCGCGATCCACAACACCGTGGCGACTGCCGAACCGGGGGTGATCCATTTCCACTGCGCGCCCTTACGATTGGGCGCCAGTCGATAGAGAATGGTGAGCGCCACCCAAACCATTGCGGCGAGCAATGGCCAGCGAACCCACAGGGCGATCGTTTCGGCTGTTGCGGGGAATGGCAGGGTTGCAACGATGACGGGTATTGCCGCGATTGCAAACAAAGCGACCAGAACAAAAAACAGCCCGCCCAGTGTGAGACCGACAGACAAGATCGCCGCCGCCAGGAAACCACGCTCCTCCGGCTCACGATAAGATTCACTTACCGTGCTGATCAGAGAATTGGTGCCACGTGACCCACTCCACAGCGCGAGACAGAACGAGATGATCAAACCGACACCGAGGCCAACTTCCGGTTGAGACAGCAACGCCTGCAGCCGCTCTTCCAGAATCTCATAGACAGACCCGGGCGCAAATTCACGGATGACGCTGAGATGCTCCTGCAGCGACGTTCCTGTCGAAAACAGACCGTAGATCAAGACGAAACAGGCCATCACCGGAAAAATTGACAGGAATCCGAAAAACGCGACACCCGCGCAACGCAAGGAGATGTCAGCGTTTCCAATAGTTTTATAAACCCTGGTCAGAATAGCCTTCCAGCCGAGCCACGGAATGTGGCTCGGCTGGCTTGCATAACGACCAACTGCTGTATTTTCAGTTGTCACTGCTTTGTCGCG
Source organism: Pseudomonadota bacterium (assembly GCA_039180085.1). GTDB lineage: Bacteria > Pseudomonadota > Alphaproteobacteria > Rhizobiales > Rhizobiaceae > Pseudahrensia. The sequence continues at coordinate 23,807 of JBCDDX010000021.1, read as the reverse complement.
CCCGCTGCATTGTTGGGATCAACGCCAAGAACGGCGGTTGACCGCTTGAGGTTTTTGGTACCGTTCATCTTGCTCAGCGCCGCCTTGGGTTCAGAAGACGTTTTCTTTGTCGATGCCCGTTTTTTGGCAGCGGTCTTTTTCTTGCTCGCTGCTTTGGCTTTGGGTTTTTCCGCTTTCTGAATGGGTTGAACATCATCGAAGATTTCGTTCGACGCTGACACCTCTTCACTGCGCGCTTCCTCATGAAGCGAGCGGCTGGCCTCTAAAGCGCTCGAAGGACGGTTGGTCTTCCGGCTCGTCAGAAGCGCGGAAATGCCTGCTCCAGCAGCCAATGCCATCAAACCTGCCGGCACTGGATTTTCTTTCGCCCAGCCAATGGCGTGATCGGCACCGGCTTTCGCGCGCACCGGAGCTTTCTTCGTCGAGTGAGAAACTTTTTTCAGGCCTGTAGACGCCGCCTGCCCTAAATCGGCAGCGCGATCTGCTGATGCTGCAGCAGCCTCAGAAATCTTGCGTTTCGCAGAACTGACAGTATCAACGACGCTGTCCTTCGCTGCTTTCAAATTGTCCGTTGCTGACTCTGCAAGATCGCTCGCAGACGCCGCAGCGTTGGTCTTGATACCGCGTGCCTTGATCTTCAGAGCCTCAGCGTTGTGAGCGAGGCGCTCTTCAGCGGAAGCATCATCATTAAATCCGTGCACATGGGGGTCATCAACGGGTTCGTAACGCGATCGCGGACGGTCATTTTTTTCTGCGAGAAAAAGACTAACGAGTCCGGCGCCAATTAAAGCAGCAGAAACAGGGCTCGATTTCGCCTTGGTGATCAAGGCATTCAAACTGTCACCTGCTGATCCCGCATTCGAACCGAGCGCGTTGTCCAGCAACCGCGAGGGTGCAACACTTTCCGTGAGATTTTCGAGGCGCGACTCAATACGGTTGCGCGTCGCTTCAATCTCGTCTTCCAGAGCTTCAGGATTATTGTGATAGGTCATTTATACGGCTTCCTTAACTTTTTCTGCGGTTTCACGGACTGATCTTACAGTCCGGCGCGGGGCGAGGTTTTCGCCTTTGAGTTTCGTTTGGCCGGTCTTGATGCTGATAAATGCTATGATGGCCAGCCCCAATCCGACGGCCAGAGCTGCCAGTGAGGCGGGCATAACGTTGCTCAAAGCAACGACAAGCGCTTGCGACAACACGATGAGTGATGTCAACGCGATGATCGCTCCTGCGGCCATGGCGGCAATGCCAACCTGCATTTGATCGAGCTTCTCGCTGGCCTCGGATTTTGCGAGTGCAATTTCCTGGCGCACCAGCAAAATGCCGTCCGAAACCAGGGCTCTGATATTTTCAGTAATGGTGATGGGTTTTGTCATTAGATTGCTCCCCTGCCCTTACGAACGTTCGCTGCGTTTCAGCGAGCCTGCCAGTGCAAAACCGGCAATTGCCAGTGCACCCATGGTCATCAGCGGACGCTCGCGAACGAAGTCTTCAAGCTTGCCCGTCAGGCGGCCCGTATCGAACCGGTCAACCTCTGTCGCTGCGCGCTGAAGCCCATCAGCTGTCGCCCGCACGTAGCTGGCGCTTACGTTCATGCCATCGCGTTCGAGGCTTTCGCTGCCCGCAGCGAATGCACGACTCACGGCTTGCATGACGTGCTCTGTGCGTTGTTGCCCATCGCGGGCGATTTGCTGTGCCTGATCGGCGGCGAGGCGAACGGACTCGTCAGCCGTGTTTTCCGCCATTTGCGTCGCGGACGATACCGCTTCGCGTGTTTTCGATGTGACGGTCTCAGCCGCAGCGCCTGCGGCCTGTTTCAGCTGTTCTTTTTTGCTGGTGGCTTTTTTGTTTGCCGCTGCGCTCCTTTTTGTGGGGGCTTTCGTCGAATTCGCGATTGTGCTGTTCGTTGATGCTGTCGCGGATGTATGGACTGTGTTTGTCATAATCACTCCTCGCATTTGTCTGTGAGTCTTCACCACAGCAACGAACGAGGAAGAAATTCGTTCCAAAACGACTATATGATCGCAAGTGACTTTGAGCGCGAAAGACGCTCTAAAAGGCAAACATCGCCCGGATTGATCGCCTTTCGCAAGAACAAAACAATGGAGATGAACGCGTGAATCAGCAAACAGATGATAAGCAGCAAATGGCTGAGGATCGCACGGATTGGGCCGAGGACAGAACCATCCTTGCCAATGAACGCACGTTTGCAGGCTGGATGCGAACCGGTCTTGCAAGCCTTGGCATAGCCATCGGCCTGCAGGCTGTTTTTGGCGAAACAGAACCCACATGGCTCGCAAAGCTCGCGGCCAGTTTTTTCATTGCAGTGGGGCTGTTTATTTTTTGGGCGGCCTGGAAAAACGCCTGCGCCATGGTTGCGAGGCTCGACGCCCATGCGGCCGAACCGGTATCACGCTCGCATCTTGGACTGATCGCAACCTTCATGGTGATCAGCTCAATCACCGCTGGCGTGATATTGTGGCTGGTCTGACACTCTGTTGGGAACGCCAGACCAACCAAATGTATCGCTTTAGCTGCGCAGCATTTCCAGCAGTGTTTCTGCCGCCGCTTCCGAAGATGCCGGATTTTGCCCGGTCACGAGCAAGCCGTCCTTGATCGCATAAGACTGCCAATCGCCGGCTTTTTCATAATGCCCGCCATTTTCCCCCAGCATGTCCTGAACGAGAAAAGGCACCACATCGGTCAGGCCCACAGCCTCTTCTTCTGAGTTCGAAAAGCCGGTCACTTTGCGGCCTGATACCAACGGCTCGCCGCTTTCCTTTTTGGTGTGACGGAATATTGCCGGCGCGTGGCATACAGCACCTATTGGCTTTTCGGCTCTCGCGAAGTTTTCAATGAGGCCGATGCTGTGCCGGTCTTCTGCCAGATCCCAAAGAGGCCCGTGGCCGCCAGGATAGAAAATGGCATCGAAGTCGGAGGCATCGACCTCTGACAACACCCGCGTGTGGGCGAGTTTTTCCTGAGCGGCATCATCAGATTTGAAACGGCGCGTTGCATCCGTCTGCGCATCCTCAGCGTCACTCTTGGGGTCAAGGGGTGGCTGTCCGCCTTTGGGCGATGCCAGGTTGATGTCTGCACCGGCATCGACAAATACATAGTAAGGAGCGGCAAACTCCTCCAGCCAGAAACCGGTCTTCTCACCAGTATCGCCCAGCTCTTCATGGGATGTCAGAACCATCAGGATTTTCATATCAGCCTCGTGTTTTGGTTGGGTGGGGTATGCAATTCGGATGTTGCCTCATCGGATGCCGTTCAACAGTCAGCGTCGTATTGCCGCCAAGGGAAGAACACCCACAAGGCGCATCGGAAGAATGAACAGGAATGTGGCCACAAGTCATGCGAGCAAAATGTCCCGGTCATTCCTTCAAATGCACAGTCATATCAAACGTGACTCAGACTGATTGGTTCCGTGGAAGACACACAAAAAAGCCAGCTCTGATCACGCGTTTTCAGCAAGATAAGCGTGTATGCCGGAAACGCATACCGAGCCTTCTCCCACACCTGATGCAACGCGTTTGATTGAGCCTGACCTCACATCGCCGACAGCATAAATGCCGGGAATGGACGATTGGAACGGAGGAGCGGATGTTCCTTGTTGGACATTTGAGCCGGTGACGATAAAGCCGCGGTTGTCCAATTCCACGCAGTCACCAAGCCATGCCGTATTGGGAACAGCACCAATCATGACGAAAACATTGGTTATCGGTTTTTCGGTAACGGCGTTTGTTTGATTGTTGGTCCATGAAACCGTTTCGAGAACGCGGTCACCCTGCAGGCTGGACAACTCACTGTTGGGGTGAAGCGAAATTTTCGTCGACTGGTGGATACGGCGCACCAGATAGTCCGACATGGTGGCCTCGAGCCCTTCACGGCGGATGAGAATGTGAACGTGTTTCGCATAACCGGAGAGGAAAATTGCGGCCTGACCGGCGGAGTTCCCGCCACCAATCACGACAATCTCACTGCCATTGCAAAACTTGGCCTCAAGCGCGGTCGCAGCGTAATGGATCCCCTGCCCCTCAAACTTCTGGTAGTTTTCAAGCTGCAGACGTCGGTACGTCGCTCCACACGCCAGAACGACCGTTCGTGCTCTGATCTTGCGCTCGCCTTCCGTGGTCAGTTGGAAAATGGCTCCGTTTTGCTCGATCTCGTTTGCGGCGCGGGCAATCGCGAATTTGGCGCCAAATTTCTGCCCCTGGATCCAGGCACGACCGGCAAGGGCCGGTCCTGAAATCCCTGTTGGAAAACCCAGATAGTTTTCGATTTTCGAGCTGGTGCCCGCCTGCCCGCCCGGCGCTTCTGCCTCGATCACAACCGTATCGAGATTCTCCGATGCCGCGTAAACGCATGTCGACAAGCCCGCAGGTCCCGCACCAACGACAGCAAGATCGAAAACGTGTTCCGGATCAATCTCCTCGGTCAGACCAAGCTGATCGGCCAGATCAGCCGTTGAAGGATTGTTAAAGACCTGCCCATTCGGCGTGCGCACAATCGGCAGATTTTGTATTTTGAGATCCTCGGACGAGACATATTGCAACGCTTCTGCGTCGTCCGGGGCGACAACTTCACAAGGATAGCCATTGCGATTGAGAAAGCGGTTGAGCCGGATCAGATCGCGATCCGTGCTTTGACCGATCAGCACAACCCCGGCCTCGGCGTGGAGAATCAGGCCGGTTCGGCGCAAAATAAATGCGCGCATGATGATCTCACCGATGTCCTGCTCCGTGCTCGACATCCGCTCAAATTGCGCGCGCGTCAGCCGCACCAGTGTGCTGGCTTCGCCGGTTCTGCCGCCGACAAGAATTTTGCGGTGATTGAACAGATCAAGCTCGCCGGTGAACTGTCTCACCCCGTGAGTGGTGATCACCAGCGGCTGGCCCTGTGGGTCGAAATCATAGATCTCGACATTGCCTTTCAACACTAGGAAGAAATCAACGCCCCGGTCTCCGCGCTCAAACAACACGGTGCCCTTATCGTAATCTGCCGTCTCTCCGTATCGCGAAATGCGATCAACCTGCTGCTCGCTCAAAACAGGAAATGTCTGTTCCTCGCGCAGATAGGGATCGGAGGGATCGACAGAGGCTTGCGCCCCTTCGACCGCGTTGGAAGCTTCCTTGGTCAAATTTCATCCTCTCGCAGTAGCGATATGGCTGACAACAACAGTTACGAACGGCATCGGATATCACGATGCCTGCGGGGTGTCCGCCGGGTTGTCCGCCGGCTTCCGGCGTCGGAACAGGCCCGACAATTGTCGACAGACCACATAGAAAACCGGGGTGAACAACAGACCGAAAAATGTGACGCCGAGCATGCCGGAAAAGACGGCGGTTCCAAGCGATTGCCGCATTTCCGCGCCTGCGCCGGTCGCGATCATCAGTGGAACAACGCCGAGAATAAAAGCAAACGATGTCATCAAAATCGGCCGAAGCCGAAGCCTTGCCGCCTGAATGGCCGCCTCTGTTTTGCTGCGGCCACCGTCTTCTGCCTGCTTGGCGAATTCAACAATCAAAATCGCGTTTTTCGACGCCAGCCCCACCAGAACGATGAACCCGATCTGGACCAGAATATTGATGTCCAGTCCGCGCCAGATCACACCGAGTATGCCCGCCAGAAGGCACATCGGAACGATCAGAATAACCGACAGCGGCAGCGTCCAGCTTTCGTATTGCGCGGCGAGCAACAGGAAAACGAACACGATGGCAAACAGGAACGCATAGATCGTCGTGTTTCCGGTCAGTTTTTCCTGCAGCGCAAGCTCCGTCCATTCATATTCGAAACCGGACGGAAGGTTTTGCGCCAGCAATTGCTCCATCGCTGCAATTGCCTGCCCGGTTGAAAATCCAGGACTGTTGGAACCCTGCACAGCAGCCGCGGGGAAAAGATTGTACCGCGGCACGCGGTAGGGTCCCGTTGTCTCACGCAATTCAACAACAGACCCCAGCGGCACCATGGTGCCACTGTTGGAACGGGCTTGGAGACGCGTGATGTCCTCCGGGGTATCGCGATAAGCACCATCCGCCTGGGCCGTTACGCGAAACGTGCGCCCCAGAAAGTTGAAGTCATTCACAAAGGCCGACCCGAGATACACTTCCAGTGTCTCGAAAATGTTTTGCGGCGGAACACCGATTTTCTGCGCCTTCACCCGATCGATATCGGCGTAGATTTTCGGCGTCTTCGTGCTGAACAACGAAAAGACCGACGACAGCCCTTCAGTTTGATTGGCGGCCTGGGAAATCGTGCCGACCGCTTCTTCCAGGGCACCCACTCCGCGGCCTCTGACATCCTGAACATAAAGCTTCCAGCCGCCGGCATTGCCAATGCCACGCACCGGTGGCGGGGAGATCAGAAATATATTGGCATCCATAATGGATCCAACGGCCCCAAAGCCTGCGCCCAGAATGGATTGAGATGTCTGTCCCGCAGCTTCACGTTTGCCAAATTCATCCAGCACCACAAATATAGCACCTGTGTTGGGGGCAAGCGTAAATGTTGCGCCATCAAGCCCGGCAAAAGCCACTGTGTGTGCCACCCCATCGACGGCAAGCAGCTTCTCCTGGGCCTCAGCGATAACAGCGTCCGTTCTGTCCAGCGAAGCACCGGCGGGCAGCTGAACCACTGCAATCAGATATCCCTGATCCTGCGCCGGGATGAAGCCTTGCGGGGACGACACGAAAAGCTGGCCGGTGATGTAGAGCAGTCCGCCATAGACCAGCAATACGATGAAAGAAACGCGCAATAGCCCTTTGACCGTTGCCCCATAACCCGCAGCGAGCTTTTCAAAAGTCCAGTTGAAACCCTGTCCGAACTTTCGGAATGGCCACGACAGAATGTGGAAAAGCTTCGCGAACGCGCTCTGGGGCGGTCGCTCCTTATCCTCTTTCGATTGCAGCAGAATGGCCGCAAGCGCCGGTGAGAGGGTGAGCGAGACAAGAACCGAAATGAGTGTCGCGGCCGCAATCGTCACCGCGAACTGGCGGAAGAACTGGCCTGTTATGCCCTCCACAAAGGCCGCCGGAACAAAAACCGCTGAAAGCACGAGGCCGATGGCGATCAGCGCGCCGGAGACCTCTTCCATGGTCTTGTAAGCCGCCTCTTTCGGCGCCAACCCTTCCTCGATAAAGCGCTCCACATTTTCCACCACGACGATAGCGTCGTCCACCACAATGCCGATGGCGAGAACCAGTCCAAACAGCGACAGGTTGTTCAGGGAAAATCCGAACGCCGCCATCACGAAGAATGTCCCGATCAGGGAAATGGGAATGGCGAGAATGGGAATAATAGAAGCGCGCAGTGATTGCAGGAACAAGACAACCACAAGCACCACGAGAGCAATCGCCTCAAGAATGGTGAGATAAACCGCGTTGACGGATTCCTCGATGAATTCCGTGGGGTTGTAGACAATGTCGTAAGCAAGCCCCTGCGGAAACGAAATTTCTATCCGCTCCATTTCCGCCTTCACAGCCGCCGCTGTTTCCAGAGCGTTGGACCCGGGACGCTGAAAAATGGCGATGGGAAGAGCGTTCTTTCCATCGAGATACCCGTTGGTTGTGTAGGATTGGGCACCCAGTTCCACCCGCGCGATATCGCGCACGAATATCTGTCGGCCACTGTCGGTCGTTCGAATAATGACATTTTCGAACTCTTCAGGGTCAGCGAGCCGCCCCTGCGTTTCAACGCTCAACTGAAACGCGCCGGCGGATGGCACAGGCGTCTGATTGATGATGCCTGATGCGACCTGCAGGTTATTCGCCCGCAGGGCGGTCACGACTTCACCCGCGGTCAGATTGAGTGCGGACATCCGGTTTGGGTCGAGCCATACGCGCATGGAATAGGCGCGCTCACCAAACACGGTCACCTGACCAATACCCTGCAATCTGGCCAGCCGGTCCACAATCTGCGTTGTTGCGTAGTTTGAAATGTACAATTGGTCGCGAGACGAGTCGGGCGAGATCAGATGCACAACCATCATGAGATTGGGCGAACTCTGCTGAGTGGTTACCCCAAGACGACGCACACTGTCCGGAAGTCTCGGCTCCGCAATGGCAACCCGGTTCTGAACCAGCACCTGAGCGGCATCCAGATCAGTTCCAAGTTCAAACGTGACGGTTATGGTAAGAACGCCGTCCGCCGTCGCCTGGCTGAGCATATAGAGCATGCCTTTAACGCCATTGATCTCCTGTTCAATCGGCGTTGCCACGGTGTCTGAAACCACCTCTGCCGACGCTCCCGGATAGACCGCCTGGACCTGAATGGTCGGCGGGGCAATCTCGGGATATTGCGCAACCGGAAGGCTGAAATACGATACCGCCCCCATCAAAATGATGAGAATGGACAGGACAGTTGCAAAGATCGGACGATCAATGAAGAAGCGGGACATGTTCATTGTTTAGTTGATCCGTGCCAGTTCGAGTTCAACCTCGGTTGGCTCAACCTCAGCTCCGGCACGGGCCCGCTGCTGTCCGCGAACGATCACCCGGTCTTCTGCCGTAAGCCCGTCCCTGATAACGCGCATGTTCAAATGCATGGGCCCGGTGACAACAACCCTTTCCTCGACTTTATTGTTCGCCGTCAGGACATAAACAATCTTGCGGGATTGATCTGACAAAATCGCCCTGTCCGGTATCATGATGGCTTCATACTCGCCTGATGCGGGAAGCCGCAGCCGGGCATAAGCGCCAGGGATCAGGAACATATCGCTGTTCTCAAACAGCGCCCGCCCCTCGATAGTGCCGGAATTCGGATCGAGAACGTTGTCGACAAAACTCATTTTGCCTTTTCGGTCCCACGAGTTCTCCCCTGAAAGGCGCGCCGAAACCGTGTTTGCATTCTCGCGCGAAGATTGTCTTTCGCCCTGCCGCGCCAGCCGCGCATAGCGAAGATAGGCCTCTTCAGACACCGTGAACCGAAACTCAATCGGGTCAAGCGAAACAATACGAGTGAGGTTGCTGTTGGTGGTCACGAGATTGCCAACATCCATATTGGTGGCCGAAATGCGCCCCTTGATGGGCGACCGTATCTTGGTGAAGTCAAGATCAAGCTGAGCCGCCTGAAGGCGCGCTTCCGCCAGCGCGATATTGGCAACGGCCTGCGACAGTACAGCAGCGGTTGTGTCAGCTTCCGCCTTCGATCCGACGCGCCGCCTCAACAGTTCAGCAGCGCGTTCATTATTGGCAAGCGCGAGCTTTTGAGCGGCCTTGGCGACCTCCAACTGGGCTTTTGCCTGAGCGACAGCGGCTTCAAACGGGCGCGCGTCAATCTCAAACAGCAAGTCGCCTTCCTCAACCAGCCCACCCTCCTGAAATCCGATATTCATCAGATATCCGGAAACCCGCGCCTGAATGTTCACACTCTTGGCGGCTTCAAAGCGGCCGGTGTAGAGATCAAAATCGATGATGGTTTTTACGACAGGGTTCGCCACCTCGACCTTTGGGGTTTGCTGTTGCGAAAGCGCGGCACTTTGCGCAGCGGTCCAGACCAGAATTGAACCCAAAAGAATTTTGATCGCTTGCTTCATCTTCACCTTCATCCACTTTCACGTTCAAGTTCGGTACATCGCTCGGTCCTCACGTTCGTAACGAGCTGACACACATTGCTCTGATCATTGTTAGCAGCATTGTGGAAAATGCAAACAGCCCAACCCGCGCCGATTGGCCGCTGACGACAGAATACCTGCATGTTCGGGGTCGAACACAAATCCGTGCTGTTTTGCAAAGCTGAACTCCCGGTAACACAAGCAGACCGTCGCTGAGATCATTTCCCGCCATATCCACCAAACTGAACCACCGGCGACCATGCCGGGCTCACCGGCGGCAGATCAGGCGCGAGATTTGCAAAATCGTCTGCACCGTGAACGATGCGCCCGCCTGTGATGGTCAGCAGGCTTTCGATTTTTGCGATCTCGTCTTCCCGCACAGACAGATAATCCTGCGTCAAAACCGCGAGATCGGCGAACTGCCCGGGCGACAGGCGACCCTTCCGGGCCCGATCACCGGAAAACCAGGCCGAGCCTACAGTATAGAGAGCAAGTGCCTCTTCGCGCGTCAGGCGATGACGTTCGGAACGCGTGACCGCGCCTCCAACCGTTTTGCCGCTGATCAGCCAATGCAGTGAAACCCACGGATTGTAGCTGGCAACGCGCGTTGCGTCCGAGCCAGCCCCAAGAGGAATACCGGCCTCGATGATATCACGAATGGGCGGCGAATTCGCCGCAGCTTCTGAACCGTATCGCTCAATAAAATATTCGCCCGCATAGGCCATGCGTGCCTGTATGGCGATCCCGCCATTGAGCGCAGCAATACGTTTCAGATTGGCCGGACTGACGGTTTCTGCATGATCAAATGCCCAGCGAATACCGGCAAAACCGGGCCGCCCAGCGGCTTTCTCAGCGACATCGACCTCCTCGAACACACCAAGAATATGTCCGATCGATTCGTCATATGTGGCGTGTATGCGAATGGGCCATTGTTGGCGAACAAGATAGCGTGTCACTGCCTTGAGCTGTTCACGCCAGCCTGGCCGGTCTGGCAAAAGAGGTTGTTCCGCCAGCCAGTTTTCAAAATCGCCCGCCGACCAGGTGAGAAACTCCCCGCCACCCTCAACCACGAAACCGTGCGACAGATGATGGGCAAGATCGACATTGGCCGCAAAGTTTTGGTCCCATTGCACAAAGTCTCCCAGTTCCTGGCCGGGCTTTTGGGGAAATAGATAATTGGAAACACGTATCGGCATTTCTCCAGCTTCAGCGAGAACACGCGTGCCGACATAATCCTTCGGGAAAACATGACCACCACCACCAGCATCGATTGCGCTCGTCAGGCCGAACCGGTTCAGCTCGCGGTAGAAATGGCGGGTTGAATTGACCTGGTCCGCTTCGGAAAGCCCCGGCAACGCTCCAATGGTCTGGTAGAGAATGGTTGGATTGGGCTCAGCATGGAGGATTGCCCCGCCATCGGCGGTTATTTCATAACGCCCGCCTGCAGGCGCTTTGGTATCAGCCGTAATGCCAAGCGCTTCGACGCCAGCCTTGTTCAGAAAACCGCGGCTGTAGAGATAAAGAACGAAAACCGGACGTTCCGGCGAAGCAGCCGTCAGCTCTGCAGGCGTCGGCATTCTTCTTTCTTCAAACTGAAAAGGCGACCACCCGCCGATGACACGAACCCACTGCCCTTCCGGCGTGCGCCCGGCCTGTTTTGCAACCATGCTCAGACCTTCGGAAAGCTTCGAAATCCCGTCCCAGCGCAGTTCAGTATTGTAAAAACGTCCCCCGCGAACGGCATGGAGATGGCTGTCGTTCAAGCCCGGAATCATGGTGCGGCCACCCAGGTCAATGACTTGGGTCGTCTCGCCGCGGCGCGCCAGCACCTCATTATCAGTCCCGGTTGCGACGACGATGCCGTTTTCAATGGCAATGGCCTGGGCGCGCGGCTTTAAAGGATCAAGAGTTATGATGGCCGCGTTGTGCAAAATGGTGTCGACATCATCAGCCAACGCCTGTGCCGGCGCACTGAGGGCAAAAACGCTCGCCAACATTAGACTTGCAAGCCGGGCACTGCCGCGCCCCATGATCGGTTTACGGTGTTCAGACTGGTTCGAAATCGTCATGGCGCGGCTCTTTCCTGAATTGATGTGCAGTTCTCAAATGGAAGGTGCGTCAGCCCGAAAACACCGGGCCGACGCCGAATTTGTCGAGTGCGTCAGGGTCAGTTGCCGCCCTCCGAAGCATTGAACATTTCCTTGGCGTAGAGCACGCCCAAGCCGTAAGCCCCACCGTGTTCCTTCACGATGTCATTGGTCTCAACATAAGTCTCGGACCGCGCCCAATCGCGCTGCAATTCGAGCAGATATTGCATGGAAGTGATCGGCTTCATGCCAGCATCCATCATGCGCTTGATCGCATCCTCATGGATTTGCGTGGACATACCGCCGGAGGCATCGGTGATGAAGTAAACTTCATATCCCTGTTCGATGGCTGACAGGGTTGGGAAAACGCCGCAGACCTCAGTCCACAGCGCCGCGATGACGAGACGCTTTTTGCCAAGGCGGTTCACTTCATTGGTGATGTTCTCATCTTCCCAGGCGTTCATCGATGTACGGTCGATTGCCGCCTGACCGGGAAACACCTCCTTGATTGACGGGAACAGCGGGCCAGAGAATGAGGTCTCGGCTACTGTTGTCAAAATGGTGGGCACCTTGAAAAGCTTCGCGGCCTTCGCAACCAGCGTTACATTGTTGATCAGCTGCGTTGTTTCAATTGAATTGGCGGCAAACGCCATTTGTGGCTGATGGTCGATCAGGATCAACGTGTGATTGGTCGGCGTTAAAAGTGCTGACGAAGGGGTTGGCTGGGCGTCAGCGGTGGTCGATTGCGCGACGGCAGCGGTGTGCAGGCCGACGGCCACAAAGAAGGCACAGGCCATTGTGATGAAATTGCGAAGGGCTGGCATGGTCAGGGTTCCTGTTTGAAAATCATAATCTCCTTCGCAAATTGTCCTGTGGCTGTATTCTGGCACCAATCCGGATTCGGAATCCTTGCTTTTTCAAGGCCAAACGCTGTGGCCAGGCAACCCGATCATGAAAACAGTCTGCAATGGGAGAGAATACACCATGGTCATGCTGATCAATCCGTTCACCGTTTTTAAAGGCCGGGAAGACGAGTTTCTTCGTCTGTGGGATCAGACGGGCACAATATTCCGAAACTCCCCCGGGTATATCAATGCGAAGCTCTGCAAGGCGCTCGACGAACAGCCTTTGAAGGCGGCTCCTTATACCCATATCAACGTTGCGGAATGGGAAAGTGCCGCCCTGTATCGGGCAGCATTGTCGGATCCTGAAATCCGCCGGTTGGCACCCGCCTACGCCGAAGTCTGCACATTCTCACCGGCCTTGTATCAGATCATACGCAACCAGCCTGCTGAATAGGTGTTTCAGCGACGAGCACGAATCCCGAATTTCTCCAGTGATTAGAATACAATATGCCTTCCGCTGCTCATTCTTGCGTCCAGAATGGAACGCGCGGAGACAATGATGCCCTCATACAAAACGACCAGATCAGCTAGGGCGAAACTCCCCGCAGCGTGCAAAAGACAGGCCCTGTCATGAGAATTGCCATCACCGGATCAACGGGATTTGTAGGCTCGGCAGTGACCGCTGCCGCGGCCACAAGGGGGCACGAGATTGTTCGCGTGCTGCGGGTTGGCAGCACAATCACCGGCCGTGATGATGTGTGCGTGGACCTGGAAGACCTTGATGGCCTTGCCAAAATGGCAGCCGGTGTGGACGCAGTTGTGCACTGCGCTGCGAGCGACAACCCCGATTTCGTTCCCATCAGCCGTGCTGCGGCAGAAACCATGCTTGCTGCACTCCCCGCAGCTGGTCGATTTGTCATGCAGGGCGGAAGCGTCGTGTTTGGCGACACGGGCATAGATGCTGCGGAAAACCCAGAATTCGCAGACATCCCCCAATTGTCGTCACGCATCGATTTTGAAAAAAGTGTTCTGTCCGCAGACAGCGGCGAAACACTCACACGCATTGTCTATGGGTCGATGGTGTATGGCGGACCGGGCGCTGCTATCCCCGCTATGCTTATGAAGGTTGCTATTCAGCACGAGGCAGCGCTCTATTTCGGCGATGGTGATCAGGTCTGGTCCACGGTGCATGTGCAGGACTTTGGTTCTCTGCTCATTGACGCCGCGGAGAACACCGACGTTGGAAACGCGAAACTGTTTGCCGCCACACGGCCCGTTCAGTTGCGACCCGTCGCCAGCCTTATCGGGTCCGTATTGGGCTTGTCGTCACGAGCTGTTGCCACAGAGGAAGAGGAAGAGTCCTTCGGACCGTTTCGCCAAGCCATGCAAATGAACCAGCACTACGATTCATCCCCAACCCGCAAACAGTTCGGCTGGCGGCCCTATCGGTCTGATGAAGCAGGCGAATTCCTGGCATGTCTGACCCATCAGGCCTCCCACGCGAACCTGTAATGGCTGGCTGAACCTGTTCATCAATAAGACGTGCCTTGCATAACTTTTAAATATGAAGTCAAATTGGAGGTGGTCACTTTGAATCAGCGGGGCGCAGATCTCGTAAAATGGGGTCGTAACCTGCCAGTCTTGCGCAGCAGGTAAATATCTCTTCTGTCGATCTGAAAGGTTTAACACGCAAATCTTGCGAAAAATCTTGGAACCTTTTCAGCTCATCCTACGTTTTATTTATGACTTCTGAAAATAAAGCTAGACTTCAATTAAACTTGCCGACCCGACAACGCCTCGATTCTGAAGAAATACAGAAATAAACGTCGCAGAAATCTTTGATTCCAAACGAATTATTTGTTAGCGGCTGAGCGCCATTAATCCGAATGCCGACAGATGGTGCGCGAATGATGACTGCGCCGATGACTTTACCCTTACTGCTCAATGAGAACTCATTGAGTGCATTTCTCAAACCCAAGTGGAAGAAATAATGCATCATATGGATCAAAGACTGGAAAAGGATTTTTCATCCTTCGCTGAATTTTGGTCCTGCGGATACGCATCTGAATACATTGAACTTTTTCATACCGGCAGAAGTCACGAACACACGATCGTGTCTCTGTCGCAACCGTCAGGAGAGTTTCCTGACCCGGCGCTTCCGGAATTCAACGTGCAGTTGCTCACAAAAGGCACGGTCAATATCGACGTCATGTATGGTGGCACGAAGTTCGACACCCTCGCCACGCCGGGTTCCATATTCGTGGCGCCGCCGGACACCCAGACGAACTATGTCATTTCCGGAGCGCACAAAGTGGTAGGCCTGGCCATCAATCAGCAATTGCTCAAACGCTTTCGCGATCAGTCGGAATTTCAGTTGCCCAGTGATTTCGGCTCTCTGCATGAGAAAAAGATTTACGACCCCACAATCGAAGCGCTGATATTGCGAATGGTTGAGCAGGCGATGCTGCAAAACCCCGCCAGCGATCTGTTTCTTGATAATGCAACCAACACAATCCTCGCTGAACTTTTGACGCGAAGCGATATCGAAGCCGGCACAAGCGATGAACAAGGACCGCTTTCCAGCGCCGATCTTCAAAAAGTGACGGCGATGATAGAAAATCGGTTGGAAGAAGGCCTCACGATCGCCGATCTGGCGGGCATGACTTCTCTTTCAGACTGGCACTTTGCCCGCGCATTCAAGATATCCACCGGATTCAGCCCGCACCAATATGTGCTGCGCAGGCGTATTGTCCGCGCGAAAGACCTTCTCACCAATTCCAAATTGCCTTTGGCCGAAGTCGCTGCTGCGACAGGATTTTCGTCTCAAAGTCACATGAGTGATGTGTTTCGCCAGAAAGTCGGCACAACGCCCGGGAAATATCGGCAGGAGACCGTTTAATGTCAGCGACAGCGATACCCTATGATGGCTTTGCGGAATACTGGGCAAGAGGCGACTGGTCGAAATACGTCACTGAACTGCATCCGAGTAAAAGCGATCAGCAAACCCTTGCGATTCTCGAACAGCCAGCCGGCGATTTTCCTGATCCGGGGTTCGAGGAATTTCACCTGCAACTCATTTTGAACGGCAATTTCAATGCTGATGTGGCGTTTGGCGACCAGCGCTTCTCGAATGCTCTCATGCCAGGTTCAATTGTCCTTGCACCGCCCAACACCGATACAGATTATCGTCTCAGCAAACATCACCGTTTCGCGTCTTTGGCCATCAATAAGAAGGCTCTTGAACGTTTCTGCGCCCAATCCGACACCGAAGCGCCGTCCGACTTCGGCGTGCTGCACAGTCAATCATTCTTTGATCCGGTGATCGAAACCTTGATGATTCAAATGCTGGAATATGCGTCCGGCGAGCATCCTGTCAGCGATCTGTTTGTCGATACCGCGACCAATGCAGTTTTGGCCAGCCTGTTTTGCAAAAGCCTTCACATCACTGAAAATCAGAAATCGTTCCCGCTCGAACATAACGATCTTCAGCGGGTGGCCGCGTTGGTTGAGGACAGGCTGGAAGAAGGAATCACAATCGCCGACCTTGCCAGTGTGACCTCGTTGTCTGACTGGCATTTTGCGCGCTCGTTCAAAGCGGCAATGGGGTCGAGTCCGCATCAATACGTTTTGAAACGGCGGATCGTGCGGGCAAAAGAGCTGTTGAGCTATTCAGACCTCCCCCTTGCGGAAGTGGCAGCCGCATCAGGGTTTTCATCGCAAAGCCATATGAGCGACGTCTTTCGCCAGAAGGTCGGAACGACACCAGGCAAATACCGCAAGAACACGACCGCCTGATCCGACCCGCAATTTTGTGCAATGCGCACGAATACCGAAACGCCCCCTAAGCGTGGAATACAGCGACCCCTCCCCGGTTCTTAAGTTCATTACAGTCGGAGAGTTAGTCTCGTACCCCGAGATGAACGACGGCGGGTGATCGCAACATAACGACGCGCGAGCCATCCAATGTCTGAATTGCTTCCCGACTGCAGAAGCATCGGACACAGGAGCCCTCGTTCATGAAAAACCTATTCACCACCGACACTGCGGCCATGCTGCTCATCGATCATCAGGATGGCACAGCAAAACTCGCTCGCAATATTGATTACCCGCACCTGCTGGCAAACACGCGCGCTCTTGCACGCACCGCCGCAGAAACCGGCATGCCCCTCATCCTGACCAGCAGCCAGGAAGATCATTTCCAGGGGCCGTTGTTCAAAGATTTAGACGAAATAGCACCGGATGCTTATGCGGCGCGTATCAAGCGCCCGGGTGTGGTCGATGCATGGACTTATGGCCCCTACAAAGAAGCTGTCGAGGCCACCGGGCGCAAGAAGCTCATCATGGCCGGCCTCACCAATGATGTCTGTACGGTTTTCCCGGCCATCAGTGCGCTGGAAGATGGGTATGAGGTTCAGGTGGTTGTTGATGGCGGCGGCTCGCCCACACAGGCGGCGGACGATATCGCGGTCGAACGCATGCGCACAGCCGGAGTCATCATCACATCCACCAACCAGGTGATGGCAGAGCTCGCGACTGACTGGGCCTCCGACGTGGGCCAGAAGGTTCAGGGCATAATGTATGAGGAAATTCTCAAACCGCTTGTTGAGGGATAAGCCGCGATGCTGGGCTCCTCCCAACCCCGCATCGACGCACCGCAAAAGGTTCGTGGCCGCGCGCAATTCACCGGCGACAAATCGGTTGCGGGCCTTCTCCATGCACGGATTGTCGGCGCACCGGTTGCGTCGGGCACTCTGCGCAGTGTCGATGCGGGTGTTGCCCTTGCGCAACCGGACGTCGTTGCAGCTTTCACAACGGGTGATTTTGGTTCCCTCACACCTCCGGTCATTGGCGCCCTGGGTGCACGACCGCAACCGGGCGCCGCCGCGCAGTCCTGGCTGCCGCTCACGGACAACACCATAAGACATCATGGCCAGCCGGTGGCAATCGTCGTTGCTGAAACCCGGCAAGATGCGCGGGCGGCTGCAAAGCTGGTCGAGATCGATATTCAGCCAACGCCGGCCAGCGTTGTCTTCAATCCTTCAGATGCGTCATCTCCCTACCGAGACGAAATCGGCATGCGTCCGAACGAGTTGACACGTGGTTCGCCCGATCAGGCGTTTTCCGGTTCCGACATCACCCTTCAACGCGACTATGATCAGGCTGCACAGGCGCACATGCCTCTGGAGCGCCATGTCACACTGGCCCAATGGATCGATGGGCGTCTGATCATTGATGAACCCAGTCAATGGGTTCTCGGTGTGCGCATGGCGCTGTCGCAGGCACTTCAGATGCCCGAAAACCAGATCGATGTCCGGTCGGAGAATTTTGGCGGCGGCTTTGGTGGTAAATGCTTCGTGTGGCCTCACACCATTTTCGCAGCCGAAATCGCGCGCCAGTTGGGCAGGCCTGTGCAACTGGAGCTCGAGCGCGACCAGGTTGCCGCTCTTGCAGGCCATCGCACCCCATCATCCCATACAATAAAGCTTGCCGCACAAGCGGATGGCAAGCTGACCGCGATTGAGCACATTTGTGTGTCGCGCGGCACCCAGGAAGCTGAAGACGAACGCATACAGCCGGCCTATGGCGGCTTGTCGCGCATGCTTTATGCTTGCCCGTCGGTGCGCACGGTCCAAACCATCGCCCGCACCAACACGCCACCACCGGCCATCATGCGCGGGCCGGCGCAGGGCCCGGCGTCCTTTGCACTGGAATCGGCGCTCGACGAACTTGCCACAGAAACCGAAACGGACCCAATCGCACTGCGCATCCGCAACCATGCCGACACCGACCCCGAGCACGAACGCCTCTGGTCGTCCAAACATCTGCTTGATTGCTACAGCCTTGGGGCGAAATCGTTCGGCTGGAACGAGTGGGCGGCTGAACCCCGCGCGCACTTGCGCGATGGTCTGTTGCATGGGCGCGGCATGGCCACGGCGAGTTATTACGGTATTCGGCAACCATCGCATGCAGGCGTACAACTCACCGCGAACGGTGAAGCGATGGGGTCTGCGGCAACCCATGATCTGGGAACAGGTGCCCGAACCATTTTCGCTCAGGTCATCGCAGACCGGCTTGGTCTCCCGTTTGAGCAGTGCGGTTTCAATCTTGGTCGGTCCGCCCTTCCCGCTTCCGGCCTCACCGGGATATCGATGACAACGGCTTCCGTGTCATCGGCTATCGTGGCGGCGTGTGACCAGCTCATCTCAACGATCGAGCGTTTGCGAAACCCTGATGAAGCAGCGCTGTCGCCAGCTCAGGTTCTGGCCGCGCGTGGCATCCCTCAATTGAGTGCAGAAGCGGCAACATCACCCTCAGGCCAAAGCGAGGATGTGTCCCGCTATGTCTTTGGCGCTGTGTTCGTTGAGGTGGCTGTTAACCCCCGAACGGGTGAAGTGCGGCCACAGCGTGTGCATGGCGTCTATGACTATGGCCGTGTTCTGAACGGCGCAACCGCCGATGCCCAACTGAAAGGCGGCATCATTCAGGGCCTCGGCATGGCGCTTTGGGAGGAACTTTTTGAAGACCCTGAAACGGGCGCGATCCAAAATCCGGGGTTCGGGAACTACCATGTCCCCACCTTCACCGACCTGCCGGAAATCAAAACCATATCCCTCGACCGGCCGGACCCGCATGCGGGCGCGGTCGGTGCAAAGGGATGCGGAGAAATCGGTTTCATTGGTGTGGCCGCCGCAGTGGCCAACGCCGTTTTCCATGCGACCGGAAAACGCGTGCGTCGCGTTCCCATTCGTCCCTCCGATGTCAGGGAAACCTGAGATGCTGCGGATCGCCCTGCTCGCACTCCCGCTGCTTGCGTTTTCGTCGCAGGCCTATGGCCAGGTTTCGCCCGGCAGGCCGCCCGATGCCATTCCCGGCCCGCCCTACAGACCACTACCGTTCGATGAGGACTGGCGTTTTGTCGAGGAAGGAGAAACCCGCTCGCAAGATCGTTCTTATCGGTTCAAATACCAGCCCCTGACCCCGGACGGTTTTGTGCGCGGGTCGTTCGGTGCAGAATTCAGGGCGACGGTGAATTCATTTTCCGACCTCGACTTCGGCGCTGCGAAGGCCGGCGACGACAATGTTTTTCTGGGTCGGGTTCTGTTGCATGGTGAGCTTTTGTTCGGTGAACGGGCACGTCTGTTCGGCACGTTTCAATATGCTGAAGAAGCAGGTCTCGATGGCCCGGCGCGCAGCGTCAATGTCGACCGTGGTGACATTCAAAATCTGTTTCTCGACACTTATTTCACCTTGCCCGCCGCCGAAGCAACGGTGCGCGTGGGCAGGCAGGAACTCAGCTACGGCGTTGCACGCCTGATCGGCACGCGCGACGGCCCGGGCGTCCGGCAAGCCTTCGATGGCGGCAAAATAATCCTGGCGGGCTTGCAGGACTGGTCGGTCGACGCGTTTTACATGAAGCCAACAGAGGACAGCATCGGCTCCTTCGACGATGATATCGGCGACGACCGGGAACTCTTCGGCGTTTATTATACCGACAAACGCCTCATCCCCCATTCGACATTTGAAGCCTACTACCTTGGTTTCACACAGGACAGAGCGATCTTCGATGAGGGCACAGCCGAAAGCGAACGCCACACGTTGGGCTTTCATATCAGCGGGGCTACGGCCAACTGGGACTGGGACGCAGAGGCTGCCTATCAGTTCGGCAGTTTCGGCTCTGGCGATATTTCCGCATGGACGGCCGCGCTTGAAGCTGGCTACACATTCAAACAAGCGGCATGGTCGCCCCGCATCGGGATTGGCGGCAGCATAATCAGCGGCGACGATGACAATGGCGATGGTGATCTCGAAACGTTCGAGGCCCCCTTCCCGAGAGGCAGCTATTTTGACCCGGCCGGACTGATCGGCCCGCGAAATCTCTTGCACGTGCAACCGCAACTGACAGTAAAACCCCATCGCAACGTCTCGGCCACACTCTATTCCAACCACTATTGGCGGTTCTCCACCGACGATGGTCTTTACAACAGCGGCGGCAGGCTCGTGCGATCGGGCGCAGACACGGATGAGAGAGAAATAGGGCATTCAGTGGCCTTGGGGGTCGACTGGCGACCAAACCAGCATTGGCTGTTGGAGCTTGAATACATTCACTTTTTCACAGGTGACTTCATATCCGAAACAGGCTCGTCGAAAGACAGCGACTATTTCGAGTTTGAGTTGACCTACCGCTTTTGAGGAAGCTGCAAATGGTACAGAAGGATAAACTCAACGTCTCACGCAGAACGTTTCTGGGAGGCACGGTCGCAGGCGCTGTGGGCTCCGCTGTGGCAGCGACCACAACAGCCAGCGCTCGCGAGCAAGTCGCCGGCCTTCAGATAAACGTCAACGGCACACCCCAGACCATTCGCCCGCATCCAGACGCGTCGTTGGCGGAAGCGTTGCGCGAGGATCTTCTTTTGACGGGCACAAAAATCGGATGTGGCGTTGGCGAATGTGGGTCATGCACGGTTCACATGAATGGCGAACCGGTACGGTCCTGCGTGATCAAAGCGCGGGAGGCCGATGGCGCATCCATTCTCACAATCGAGGGACTGGAATCCAAAGATGGCACGCTGCATCCCTTGCAGCAGGCTTTTATTGAAAACGACGCCCTGCAGTGCGGGTTCTGCACGCCCGGGCAAATCATGGCTGGTCTTGCCTGTATCCAATCTGGAAACGCGGGATCACCACAATCCATCGCTCAGTACATGGACGGCAACATCTGCCGTTGCGGTGCCCATGCGCAGATCGTGAGCGCCATCTCAACGGCCAACGGAACGGCAGACTGATCGACAATCTGCCAACCTTCCTGGTGCATTCCACCTCATCGGAGCCCCCATTCATGACCCTTTATGATGTCGCTGGCGGCTATGATCGCCTCCATGAAATGACAACAGCGTTTTATGCAAAGGCTTTGAAAGACGACCTCATAGGCGACATGTTTTCAAAGGCAGCCAGCGAACACGCCCATTATCTGGCTGGCTGGCTTTCTGCATCCTTTGGAGGTCCGACCGACTATTTGACCGAACGCGGAGACATTCGCTTTGTCATCTGGAAACACGCAGCCCTTCACATCACGGAAGCCCAGCGTGCCCGTTGGGCACGCCTGATGCTTGATGCTGCTGCAGAGGTCGCCATGCCGGAGGCGTTCATGCGATCCTATGAAAGGTTCGTTGATTCCATCACCCGGTCGGTTCGCGAAAACTCCAATATGGACATCGAGATCATGCGGGCCGAGCTTGGTCTGGCACCGGGTGAAGACCTGTATCCCCGACAAAAGCCAACTTCCTGATCATTCCTGAAACGGGCCTTTCACAAAAGGCCCGCAAGTCTGCGCCTTTGCAGGAGGCTTGGCTAAACCGGCTGTGAGCGACGGTTTTGCTCCGGCAAAAGCCCACGCGCACTGAAGCGCAGCACCAGCAGCAGGATAAGCCCCATCATGATCAGCCGCATGTGCGAAGCACTCTCCAGCAGATGAAGGCGCAAGGGATTGTCCTCAGCCATGCCCGATGTGATGAAATCCATCGCGGCCAGACCCAAAGGCTCAGCCTGAATCCAGAAGAACCAGATGACGAAGCCGCCAATGATCGAACCAAGGTTGTTGCCGGACCCGCCAACGATCACCATCACCCAAATCAGGAAGGTGAATCGCAGCGGCTGATAGGAAGCCGGGGTGAACTGACCGTCAATCGTCGTCAGCATGGCACCACCAATCCCGATCACGGCTGAGCCCAGAATGAACACCTGTAAATGCCGACCGTTCACATGTTTGCCCATCGCATTGGCCGCAACTTCATTGTCACGAATGGCGCGCATCATCCGGCCCCACGGAGCCTTCAAGGCTTTTTCCGCCAGATAGAAAACGGCGAGCAGAACAATGAGGAAAAGGACCGAGTAGCAAAGCTTCACGTAGAGCGAAGAAAACTGAACGACCGACATGCCGAGCGTGTCGGCAATGCCCTGATAGAATTCCGATTGCTGCACTTCGATTTCGTAAGGCACCGGGCGTGGCAGGCCGTTGACGTTTTTAACGCCGCGCGTCAGCCAGTCTTCGTTCTTCAGGACGGCAACGATGATTTCGGAAATACCGAGCGTTGCAATCGCGAAATAGTCGGAACGAAGGCCAAGCGCGACCTTGCCGATGATCCACGCCACCGCCGCCGCAAACAGGCCACCCACAGCCCAGGCAAACAGAATGGGCAGGCCAAGGCCGCCCAGAAAGCCGGTCTTGGCCGGTTCAACCGCCTCAATCGCTTCGACCGCCGGATCAAGGAAAATGCGATAGACGACGAATCCAACAGCCAGAATGAGCGAAATTGCGATATAGCGCACAACGTCATTGGATTTCAGCTTGTGATAGGCGAGCGCGACCGCACCGGCCACAGCGGCAGCCACGACCATGGCGGTCAAAATACCGGTTCCACCGGCCTGCCACGCCTCGCGCACCGGAGGGGCGGATACCAGAACCGCTGCCACACCACCCATCGCGGCAAAACCCATAACACCGGCATTGAACAGGCCCGCATAGCCCCACTGCATGTTGACGCCCAGCGTCATGACCGACGAGATCAGGCAGAGATTGAGGATAGCGAGTGCGACCGACCAGCTTTGAAAAATGCCGACAATGATCAGCAACGCCGCCATCGTGGCGAAAGAGAGATAAACGCGCGCCTGATAGCTCATAGCGATTTCCCCTTGAATATTCCCGTCGGCATGACGATCAGCACAACCACCAGAATGACGAACGAAACGGCAAATTTATAGTCCGTCGAGAGCAATTGAACAAGGCCCTCAGGCGCAAGCGATTCCGGCGCGACATAGCCAAGAAACTTCTTGAATGCGTAGGTGATCGTCACTTCCGAAAAGGCGATGACAAAGCCACCGACAATCGCTCCAATCGGGCTGCCGAGACCGCCGACGATTGCGGAGGCAAAAATCGGCAGCAACAATTGCAGGAAGGTGAAAGGCTTGTAGCCCTTGTCCAGCCCGTAAAGCGTGCCCGCAACCGTGGCCAGAACAGCCGTCAGCGTCCAGGCGATCATCACCACCCGGTCAGGGTTGATGCCCGACAGAAGGGCGAGATTTTCATTGTCCGAATAGGCACGCATCGATTTGCCGGACTTGGTTTTTTCCAAAAACCAGAACAGTGCGATCACGATCACGATTGCTGTGCTGACCGTAATCAGTTGCGAGGTTTTGATGGCGAGACCTTCGTTCAGGCCCGTGAGATTTTTGAACTCTCGGGCCTTCATGATGAAACGAGAACCGTCCGCAACAATCTGATCATCCGGCCCGATGATAAAGCGAATGAAGCCGTTGGTCAGAAACATG
>JBCDDX010000020.1:0-60116 GCA_039180085.1 Pseudomonadota bacterium | reverse complement strand
CCGGATTGAGCTTTCGCGTTGATCTTTTTGTCAGGCCCCACGGAGAGTGGGAGGGTTGATTGAGAGGGCGTTTGTTTGCCTGACACACTGTAGATAGGAACCATTTAGTCCCAAACCAGACCTTTCACGGATGTGTGACCGGAAAAAGGCTTACTCGCACCGCCACCATGCGTCTGGCATTCCATCAAGGCATTGAAACGAAGTGGAATTATCTGTTCCTACGGCGTGCAGAAAAAGCACCTCCCGCCTCACAAACCCTGTGAGGCACGGCCACACGCCATACCCAGCAGCTACAAAAGCAGCAGACCAAACCGGCAAAACATGCCGGGTTTTATTTCTGAAACGCTTCGATCAAAGCCTGATAATTATCATCAGGCTGCTCCTCGTAAATCAAACCATCAAGTTTGACCCAGCTTTGAGCGCTCCGGGTCCAGATATGGCCAACAGGTTTGAGATCGCGGGTCTTGTCAAGCGAACCGGCCTTTATACTGACGCCCGCATCCGCGCCGCGCCCGCGATGCATGACGCGTGATCCGCAATCCGGGCAGAACACGCCCTCGACGGCAGTCGGATTGTCCTTGTCTCGGAAATACGATCCGTGCCGCCCGGTCATTTCCACATCATCGGGATCAATGCGTAAAGACATGCCAAACGCTGACGAAGCCTGCGCCTGACATTCAGTACAATGACAGCAATAGAGCGTTCTGGGCCGCCCCGTGACACGGTAGCGCAACTGCCCACACTGGCAGCCTCCTGTCAGCGGATGTGCCTCATTCATTGTTGCCTCCTGTGCGCTCAGTGATTTGACATTACGCTTATGAAAACGTCTCCAAACTGATCAAGTTTGCTCTTACCAACACCTTTGACCTGCGCAAATTCTTCCCGGTTGGAAGGGCGTCGATGGGCCATATCGGCGAGCGTCTTATCTGGAAAGATGACATAAGCGGGAACGCCACGTTCCTTCGCAAGCTCCAAACGCTTTTGCTTGAGCGCTCCCAAAAGATCGCGATCACGGTCGGAAAGATCGGGCAGAATATCCGTTTTACGGAACGGCCCCGCATCGCCTGCACTGCGTCGGGCAGGCTTCAGCGGGTCTGCGCGATACTCAAAAGTGCCCTGTCCGCGCGACAGCTCATTGCCCTTTTTGGTGATGAGCAGGCTCGAATAGCCAGCAACATCGATTTCAAGCAGGCCAGCGGCGATCATCTGTCGAATAATCGCCTGCCATTGCGGCTTGGTATGGCCCGCTCCCGAGCCATGGCACTCAAGCCTGTCATGGCGCATTTTCAAAACCTTCTCTGTCTCAGCGCCGCGCAACACATCAACGATATGGGCCTGCCCAAACCGCTCCCCGGTTTCAAAAATGGTGCCGAACACAAGTTCGGCCTCCGCAGCACCGTCTTTCAGCGTGACCGGGTTCAGGCAATTATCGCAATTGCCGCAGGGTCCGGGTTTCTCACCGAAATATTGCAGGAGCGGCTGGCGACGGCACGCCTGGGCTTCAGCATAAGCAACGAGCGAGTTCAGCCGCGCGATCTCGCGGCGTTTATGATCCTCGTCACTGTCTTCCTGTTCAATGAACTGACGGCGCAGGCGAATATCACCTGGCCCGAAAATCATCATCGCATCGGCGGGCTCTCCGTCGCGGCCCGCACGTCCAATCTCCTGATAATAGGCTTCCAGCGATCCCGGCAGATCAGTGTGAAAGACAAACCGCACATCCGGTTTGTCGATTCCCATGCCAAAGGCAATCGTCGCAGCCATCACGAGATCATCTTCGGTGACGAACCGGTTTTGCCGCTCCGCACGTTCGTGGCGATCAAGCCCCGCATGATAGGCGGTCGCGTTGATCCCGTTCAGTTGAAGAAGTTGCGCCACTTCTTCGGTCTTTTTACGTGACAGGCAATAGACGATACCGCTTTCACCGCGATGCGCTTCAACATAGTCTAGAAGCTGGTTTTTCCACCCGCCCTTGGGCGCGGCACCGAGCTTGATGTTCGGCCGGTCAAACCCGGACACGAAAGTCCTGTGCGGTCCCGGAAAAAGCTGTGTTTCAATATCCCGCCGCGTTGCCTCGTCTGCAGTTGCCGTCATGGCAGCAATTGGCACGTCGGGAAAACGTTCAGACAAAATGCCCAAGGCTGCATATTCCGGTCGGAACGAAGGCCCCCACTGGCTCATGCAATGAGCTTCGTCGATTGCGAACAGGCTTATCGGGAGCCTGTCGAGCGCCGCCAGCATACGATCTGTCACCAGCCGTTCCGGAGCCATATAGAGGATGCGCGTTTCGCCGCCGACCACGCGCTGCCATGCAGCAACATTGGCATCACGGTCCTGACTGGAATGAATGGCATCCGCTGCGACACCATTCAATCGCAGAGCCGCAACCTGATCCTGCATCAATGCAACAAGCGGTGAGACCACAATGGCAACGCCTTCCATCGACAGGGCGGGAACCTGAAAACACAGCGACTTGCCAGCACCGGTCGGCATAACGGCCAGCACAGAAGTGCCCGCCAGCAGCGTATCTATGATTTCTTCCTGACCGTCCCGAAACGCATCAAAACCGAATATGTCGCGCAGCACAGTGTATTTGTCCGCCACATTGGCGCGCACATAGCTCGGCGCCTGATGATCAGAGGCTGCCTTTTGAGCAGTAGCAGATGCGGACATGAAATACGCAGGCGGTTGAGAGAATCACTGCCTGCCAATTTATCGTTCGCAGTTGCGCGATGATACCCCATCCTCAGCTCATTCGATTGTTTGGATTGTCAAACGCCGTAAATCTTCTCAACCTTCCAGTCAGCACTGCGTGAGCTTTCCAATTGATCCATCTGCCGGTTGCGCCATTGGGCAAACAAAGTGCGACGTGGTTTCGGCGACCGCTCGGGCAAGAGTTCCAGCGTTGTCATATTGTCGAGGCGAAAACTGCGGAAATCCTCCCTCAAGGTGCACCACGCGACAAGCACAGACGCATTGCGGAAGAAACTCAGCAAAACCGGCCAGATAACTCTTTCACTCTCGTTGCCGTTCAAATCGCGGTAGGAAATGCGGATCTGCGCCTCGCTGCGCAATGCGCGTCGCACGTCCGCCATATTGATCGTGGTTTCCGTCGGTCTTTGATACATCGGCGCAAACAGAGGCGCGTTGATAAGACTGTCCCGCAATTCCGACGGCACCACCGCGGCAATTTTGGCAACGGCATCGCGCGCGGCTTGAGACAACGCATCATCCACGCGACCGTCGATCATGCGCGCACCCAGCATGATCGCTTCCAGTTCATTGGCGGTGAACATCAATGGCGGCATGTCGAAACCATCATCAAGCACATAGCCAACCCCTGCCTCACCGCGCACCGGCACGCCGCTCGCTTCAAGCGAAACCATGTCGCGGTAGAGCGTGCGAAGCGAAATTTCCAGCTCTTCTGCCATGCGCGTGCCGGCAACCGGCCCTTTTTCGCGGCGCAGGATTTGGATGATCTGTAGCAGGCGGTCAGCGCGTCTCATGATGAAACTCTATCAGAATCCATGCTGACACCATGTTGTCAGCATGGTGACGCTACCCTGACATCAATCGCAATTCAAACGGTGTTGTCATCATGCTCACTCTTCTCACGTTCCCTTCAGGTCTCGGCGTTTCAGCCTACAGCCCCTTTGCTGTCAAATCGGAGGTTCTGCTTGTCATGAGCGGCATTCAGTACACCAAGGAATTTCCTATGGTGACCAAAATGCCCAGAAGCAAAATCCCGGTTTTGAAAGATGGCGAGCGGCTGATCCCGGACACAGCGCACATTCAGACTTATCTCGAGCAGGAGCAGGGCGTCGATTTCGATTCCCATCTTTCCGCTGAACAGCTTGCTACAGCGACGGCGTTCCGTGGCATGATGGAAAACCATCTGTACTTCATCAATGCCTATTTTCGCTGGATCGACCATCCGAAGGCGGTCCATGACACTTATTTTGTCGAAGTGCCGAAGCTCCTGCGTGGCCTCATTTTCAAAGCGGCGCTAAAGCAGGTTCATAAGACCCTTCATCTGCAGGGCCTTGGCCGTCACTCGCGCGATGAGCTGATCGCTTTTGGACGAAAAGACGTTCAGGCATTGGCAGACCAGTTGGGCGACAAGCCCTATTTCCTGGGTGACCAACCCTCCAGTATCGACGCCATGGTTTATGGTACACTGACAAACATGGTGGATTGCGAACTGGACACTCCAACCAAACGCGACTGCCTGAAACACGAAAACCTGCTTGCTTATCTTGCCAATTTCAAAGCAACGGTTTTGACGGGAAAAGCGATATGACGAACACAGCTCCAGCCATACCCGACCCAATTTCTGAAGCTATAAATCGCTGGGACACTGAAACGCGCACCCATTTCAAAGAAGTCCGCAAACGCATATTCGCGGTTGCGGACCAACATGCCCAAATCGGCTCTATCGAAGAGACGTTGAAATGGGGAGAACCGTCCTATCTCACGGTCAGACCGAAATCCGGCAGCACATTGCGGGTGTCCACCAATCGGGAGGACGGTCGACTGACCCTTTTCGTCAACTGTCAGACCGATCTGATTGACCAGATCAAAACGCGGTACCCCGACGCTTTTGACTATCACGGGAAACGGTCCGTGGTGTTCAAATCCACATCTGGCTCCGATGCGGACGCTCTTGATCACGTCATTGCCTTGGTGCTGACGTATCACTCCAGGAAACGGGTGACATGATTGTCTTGCGTTCGCTGACATCTTGGCATTAGAACACCCCGCATCTGCCCAATTTACGTATAGGCAACGGAGAGTTCATCATGGCAAACAGCACAGCACAGAAATGGTCGCCCGATTCATGGCGCGCCAAACCCGCACTGCAAATGCCGAACTATCCGGACAAAGCTGCACTCGAGGCAACTGAGGCCCGCCTGGCGTCCTTTCCACCGCTTGTTTTTGCAGGTGAAGCCCGCAATCTGAAAAACGACCTCGCACGCGTGTCTGCAGGTGAGGCATTTCTCCTCCAGGGGGGAGATTGCGCCGAAAGCTTCGCCGAACACGGCGCTGATAACATCCGCGATTTTTTCCGGGTCTTCCTGCAAATGGCTGTTGTGATGACATTCGGCGCATCAAAGCCAATCGTCAAAGTGGGGCGAATTGCCGGGCAATTTGCCAAACCCCGCTCATCCGACATGGAAGCGCAGGGCGATGTCAGCCTGCCCTCTTACCGTGGCGACGTGGTCAACGGAATTGAATTCACCGAAGCCGCCCGCGTGCCCGATCCAGAGCGCCAGATCATGGCCTACCGCCAGTCTGCGGCGACGCTGAATCTGCTACGTGCCTTCGCGCAGGGTGGCTATGCGAACCTCAACCATGTTCACGAATGGACGCTGGACTTCGTGAAGAACTCGCCGCAAGCCGAGAAATATGAGGAACTGGCCAGCCGGATTTCTGAAACGCTCGGTTTCATGAACGCCGTTGGTATGGACCCGGAAAACAATCCGAAACTGCGCGAGACAGATTTCTACACGAGCCATGAGGCTTTGCTTCTGGGCTACGAACAGGCCCTGACCCGTGATGACTCGATCACCGGCGAGCCCTATGCCACATCCGGTCACATGATCTGGATTGGCGACCGCACACGCCAGCCCGACCATGGACATGTTGAATACTGCCGTGGCGTGAAAAACCCGCTCGGCCTTAAATGCGGCCCATCGACCACCGTCGACGGTCTGCTGGAATTGATCGATATCTTGTCACCTGACAATGAGCCCGGTCGTCTGACCCTGATTGCCCGCTTCGGCCATGACAAGGTTGAGGATCACCTGCCCGATCTTGTGCGCGCAGTGAAACGCGAAGGCAAAAATGTTGTGTGGTCATGCGATCCGATGCACGGCAACACAATCTCGGCCGGCGGTTTCAAAACCCGTCCGTTCGATCGCGTCATGGGTGAAGTCAACAGCTTCTTCGATGTGCATGCAGCCGAAGGCACCGTCGCCGGCGGTTTGCATATTGAAATGACCGGCAAGGACGTTACCGAGTGCACAGGTGGCGCCCGCGCAATTTCTGACGACGATCTTGCCAGCCGCTACCACACCCATTGCGACCCACGCCTGAACGCCGATCAATCCCTTGAGTTGGCCTTCCTCGTTGCAGACCGATTGAAGCATTCCAAGAATGCGAAAGCGCAAAGCGACAAGGCCGCATAATGCGCGTCGGTTCCTGCAATTGCGGCGGCGTGCGCTACAAGATTGACGGCCCGTTGCGCGCCGTCGTCGCCTGCCATTGCGGCCAGTGCCGCAAGCAGAGCGGCCATTTTTTCGCGGCCACCGATGCAGCAGACGCAGATCTGACCATCGAAGAATCCGGTTCGCTAAAATGGTACGCCGCCTCAGATTTCGCAAAAAGAGGCTTTTGCAGCGAGTGCGGCTCTGCTTTGTTCTGGAAGCGAAATGACAGTGATAAAACGTCGATACTTGCTGGAACGCTGGATGGTAAGACGGGTTTACGCCTCGACCGTCATATTTTCGCAGCCGATAAGGGCGATTATTACGAGTTGAACGACGGCCTGCCGGTTTTTGATCAGGACGACAGCGACGCACCGCGCCCCAACCGCTCATAACGCAAAGACGACCAATCGTCGCGCACCTGGTTCGCAGCGGATCTCAGCAGATACGTACCAGCTAAACGACAACCTGGGCTGGCACACATTCTTCAATGGCCCATATAGGGATCATTGAAGGAGAAATGCGATGCCGAAAAGCCTGTTCATCTCACACGGCGCACCCGATCTGGTGATTGCCGGTACAAAAGCGACCGAGTTTCTAAAGGACTACGGCCGTCGCTGGAAGACAGACAGCAAACCCGACGCGATTGTCATGGTTTCAGCCCATTTTGAAACCGACCTGCCAACCATTGTCGCCGATCCGCAGCCGGACATGATTTACGACTTTGGCGGTTTCGACCCCATTCTGCGCACCCTGACCTATCCCGCGCCCGGTTCACCGGAGATTGCAGGACGGGTCGCTGAGGCCTTGCAAAACGCCAGCATTGAGCACGCCGTCATGGAAAAGCGCGGATTTGACCACGGGGTCTGGGTGCCACTGATGCTGATGTTGCCAGATGCGGAAATCCCCGTCGTGCAACTGTCTGTACAGCCCAATCGCGATGCCGCATGGCACATAGAACTCGGCCGAGCCCTTGCGCCGTTGACGGAAGACAACATTCTCGTCGTCGGCAGTGGTTCGCTGACACATAATCTTTCTGAGCTTTTTCAGAACGGCTTGCCGGCACGCGATTCAGTCATGCCGGAATGGGTGGAACAGTTTGCGGACTGGACCCACGCGAAGCTCGCAGAAAACGAC
Source organism: Pseudomonadota bacterium (assembly GCA_039180085.1). Taxonomy (GTDB): domain Bacteria; phylum Pseudomonadota; class Alphaproteobacteria; order Rhizobiales; family Rhizobiaceae; genus Pseudahrensia. Next base: position 52,773 of record JBCDDX010000020.1, on the reverse strand, counting down.
TTCAAGGCCCTGTCCAACTATCGCGAACGCGCACCGCACGCCGCGCGCAATCACCCAACGGAAGAACACCTGCACCCACTTTTTGTCGCAATGGCCGCCGCAAGTGGTCACTCGAACGAGAAAGACCTCAACGCAGACCGTATTCACGCAAGCGCCGAATTTGGCGTGTTGGCTATGGATGCCTACGCATTTGGTTAAGCGGGCAGACATTTCGTTTGCCCCCCTTTCGGCGGCGGGTTAAACCGCTTTCATGAGCACTGAGACCGATCTTCTGCGCATAGCCATTGCGCAACTAAACCCCACCGTTGGCGACATCAAAGCCAATCTGGTACTGGCCCGCGAAGCACGCGCTGATGCCGCCCGTCAGGGCGCTGATCTTGTTGTCTTTTCGGAGCTCTTTCTCGCCGGTTATCCGCCGGAGGATCTGGTTCTCAAGCCCGCCTTCGTTGCAGCGTGTAGAAAAGCTGCCGAGGAACTGGCCGCAGATACTTCAGATGGTGGCCCGGGCATGATCATGGGCGTGCCATGGCATGACGACAAAACCGGATTGCACAATTCCGTAGCGGTAATGGACGCCGGGAAAATCACGGCACTTCGTCACAAGGTCGATTTGCCGAACTATGGCGTATTTGACGAAAAACGCGTGTTCGATCCCGGTCCCATGCCCGGCCCGGTGAACTATCGCGGCGTGCGCCTCGGCATTCCAGTATGCGAAGACATCTGGGGCGATCTGGACGTCTGCGAAACCCTGGCCGAAAGCGGTGCAGAACTGCTAATCGTACCAAACGGTTCGCCATACTATCGCAACAAGATGGACGTGCGCCATCAGGTCGTCATTCGCCAAGTCATCGAATCCGGTCTGCCGATGCTCTACAACAACCAGTTGGGCGGACAGGACGAACTCGTGTTCGATGGCGGCTCGTTTGTCGTCAACGCAGACAAGACCATCCCGGTTCAGATGGACCAGTTTGAAAACGGCACCAGCATGACCACCTGGCGGCGCGGCGACGATGGCTGGGCTTGCGACATTGGCGTTCGAGCAAAATTGCCCGATCAACGCACCGCTGACTGGCGCGCCTGTGTTCTGGGCTTGCGCGATTACGTCAACAAGAATGGCTTTAAAAATGTGGTGTTGGGCCTGTCAGGCGGAATCGATTCCGCCATTGTGGCAGCCATGAGTGTCGATGCTCTTGGCGAAGAACGCGTGCGCTGCGTGATGCTGCCCTATCACTTCACATCAGATGAGTCTTTGAAAGACGCCGCTGATTGCGCCAAGGCACTTGGTGTGCGGTACCAGACGGTACCCATCGCTGAGCCGGTTGAGGGTTTCCAGAATGCCCTGGCACCGCTGTTTGAAGACACTGCTTCCGGCGTGACCGAGGAGAACTTGCAGAGCCGCGCTCGGGGCGTGATCCTTATGGCGATCTCCAACAAGTTCGGATCCATGGTCGTCACGACGGGCAACAAGTCGGAAATGTCCGTTGGGTACGCCACGCTTTATGGCGACATGAATGGTGGCTTCAATCCGATAAAGGATCTGTACAAGATGCAGGTCTACGATCTGGCCAGCTGGCGCAATGATAACGTGCCGTCGGACTGCCTAGGGCCTTCCGGCGAAGTGATCCCACAAAACATAATCGACAAAGCGCCGACAGCCGAGCTTCGCGAAGGGCAAACCGACCAGGATTCCCTTCCCGAATACCCCGTACTCGACGCCATTCTGGAAGGACTGGTCGAAGACGAGCTCTCAGTTGATGATATCGTCAACAAGCACGGGTTTGAGCGGTCGACCGTCGAGCGCATGGAACATCTGCTATACATCGCGGAATACAAGCGCAGACAAGCCGCACCCGGTGTCAAAATCACACGACGCGCCTTTGGCCGAGAACGGCGCTATCCGATCACCAACCGTTGGCGGGACCGTTGAGCGCTTGCGTCGACAGCACGGTTTTTAAACCACGCCATTGGCCACTGGCGCACGGTAGAAGTCTGACCCTTGGCCCAAAAGCTCATATCATGGGCATTTTGAACGTTACGCCAGATTCATTCTCGGATGGCGGCGATTTCATTGATCCGGAGACCGCGATTGCTCGCGCCAGCGCGATGGAAGATGCGGGCGCCTCCATCATTGATATCGGCGGCGAATCCACCCGCCCAGGCTCCGATCCAGTGGATGCTGCAACAGAACAAGCACGCGTTTTACCCGTTATCAGGCGTCTCGCCCAAACCGGCCAATTCATCATATCCATTGATACCTATCGCGCTGAAACGGCAGCGGCCGCCATCGAAGCTGGTGCACATATCGTCAACGATGTCTGGGGCTGCCAGCGCGATCCGGATATTGCAAACGTGGCCGCGCAATCCGGCGCAGGGTTGGTTATCATGAACACACGTCGCGAGCGCACCGTGCGCGACGATTTGCTGGATGATGCGGCTGAGTTTCTCTTACAATCCCTCAAGATTGCCCACAAAGCTGGCGTCAAGGACGAAGCGATTGTTCTTGATCCCGGATTCGGCTTTGCAAAGACAACGGATCACGATCTACCCATATTAAACGGACTGCAGCGGTTGCATGCACTCGGCTTCCCTTTGCTCGTTGGAACCTCACGCAAACGCTTTCTGGGTGAAATCACGGGGCGGGAAGCAGCAGACCGCGGCATTGCCACAGCTGCGACAAGCGTGGTCGCACGGCAGAAAGGGGCAGCGATTTTTCGGGTTCATGATATAGTCGAAAATCGCGATGCATTGGCTGTCACCGATGCCTTGCTGGCCGCGCAACATGGATGGACCGGCGATGCCTGACTCTCAGAAAACCCATACCTATGAAATCGTGCTGAAGAACTGCGCTTTCTTCGCCCATCACGGCGTATTTGAGGAAGAGACAAAGCTCGGCCAGCGGTTTTTTGTAGACGCCGTATTGCAGGTCGAACCCCAGGGTGCGCTGGAACAGGACCGTATTGATGGCACTGTGCACTACGGCGAAGCCTTTGCCGTGATTGAAAAGATGGTCACAAAGCGCAACCGCTATCTCATCGAGGCACTCGCTCTCGATATCGCTCAGGGGCTGTGTGAAGAATTCAGCCAGATTACCCATGCCAGGATCACCGTTCGTAAACCCAATGCGCCGGTTCCGGGTATTCTCGACCATGTTGAGGTGACCGTTTGTCATCCGGAATGAAGACGGTCTGGCTTGGCCTCGGTGGAAACATCGGCGACGTTCAATCCGCCATGGCGGTAGCCCTCAATCGGCTCAATGAACACGAGGCTATTGACGTCAATAAGGTGTCGTCGCTTTACAAAACGCCGCCCTGGGGCGTGGAAGATCAACCCTGGTTCCACAATTGCTGCGCGGAGATCAGCACAAGCCTTTCACCCGAAGACTTGCTGGAAGTGTGTCAGGCGACTGAACATGCAGGAAAACGCGAACGCATAATCCGCTGGGGGCCGCGGACCATTGATATCGATATTCTCGTTTTCGAAGGTGTCGAACAAACAGAGCAGCGCCTCACCCTGCCCCACCCGCGCATCACGGAACGCGCCTTTGTGCTACAACCGTTTGCCGAAATCGCAGCGGGTCTGCCGCTCGGCTCAAAGCGGGTGCACGAATGGGCAGCGTCGATGAAAGACGACACCATCGAAAAATTGCCGGATGCGGATTGGTGGAAGGCTCAGTAACAGCCTTTATTGCGATGCGAGGCTCGCACGTTTAACAGAACCCGTTCGCTTCAGTGTGACACCGATAAACGGGATCATCTTGCGATTAACGCGAACGGCAATCGTAATGTTCAGCTTGTCGGGGCCATTGAGGCTGGCAACCATTGTGCCATTGAGTTGCTTCCGTTTAATCCCAAGCAAGAGCTTTTGCCCCCGCAGCCGACCGGATACGATATCAAGCCCTTTCCCGGAAGCACCATCGAGGAACTGGCCACGATAGGTTGAACCCTTTTTGCTGATTTTAGCGGACATCGGTTGCGAAAACAGGCCAACCCGACATTTGCCGGTCAGTTCCATACCCGTACCCTTGGGGGCATTGCCATCAAAATTGCAGGTAAAACGCGTGTTCTTGTAGGGGCCCGCAACAATCGTTCCCGCACCAGACCATTTACCCTGAACGGATTGGAAATATTCGCGCTCACCGGCATTCGCGGAATTCGACAGCAAAAGACCAATAGCCATAGCAGTGGTCAGCACTGCGCTCGCGCGAACCGCGGAAAAACCATGACAACATTGACGGACGATCGACAGGGAACTCATTACACGCATACCTGTTTTGGATTGGTGGCGAGTATCATCATTAATGGTTAACGCATTCCTGCCAATCCGCCCATAGGCAAACTTGAAAATCACGAATTGTTGCAGAATCGCATCAGGTTTCGTGAACAGTTCGGGAGATTTTCGCAGTCAAATCAGCTCTTCGCCGAATGCTGCTCTTTTTCAGCAGCTGTCCAAAGTTGTGACAGGAAGTCACCAACGGTTGGTCGGGTCTGATCAGAAAACGGCAATGGTCTGCAAACATCAATCGCTGCGATACCGATTCGTGCCGTCAGAAGACCGTTCACCACCCCTTCCCCAAGACGCGAGGAAAGGCGTGACGCCACGCCGTGACCAACAACCTGTTGCAAAAGCCCGTCACCAACTGCGATTGAGCCTGTGACGGCCAGATGCCCGACGACGTTACGTGCCAGTCGCCAAAAACCCAACGTTCCGGGGCGTCCACCATAGAGATATGCCAGCTGACGGATCAGGCGCATGTTTTCCAGCAAAACAAAGCCCACATCGACCAGCGCACGCGGGCTTACGGCTGTTACGATAGAAACCCGCTTCGCTGATCCCATCACCAATGCACGGGCGCGCTGATCGAGTGGTTTGAGGAGATCGCGCTCGGCGAGACGAACAAGATCACCACCATCGACCACTTCACCCTGATGCTCTGAAAGCAGTGCGCGCCCACGGGCAAGATCGGCCCGACCGTCGTAGAGCGCGGACAAATCGCCAAGCAACGCGCGAGCGGCCTTTATGTCGTCCGTTTCCAGCGCTTTGCGCCCTGCTTCGCGCAAGGCATCAAGCTGCCGCAAGCGTCGCAGCCCCCAAAGCTCTCTAACAACGAACACGAACAAACCCAAAACCAGAATGCCGGCAAATGCCACGGCAAGCCAGCCGAGCCAGTCCTGCCGGGCAAAGAGGTCGGTGATCAATTGATCGAGCCAGAGGCCCAAAGCCATGGATATCAGCCCTCCGAGCGCAACCCAAACGAGCCGACTGAGCCGAAATCCGCCTGGCTTGTTGCTTGGCATAACGGGTGGTGTCAGTTCCGCATCAACGTCGCTAATCGATGTTGCAACGCGCTGGGCAGCCTCATCTGGCTGCAATTCAAGAACCGGTGGTGCTTTAACGACACGCGGTTTTCGGGTTTTCGTCTGCGAAGCTCCTTTGTCCGGAGCTTTTTGAGCGCGTGAAGCTGCTTTTGGGGCTGCAGCCTCTTCTTGTGGCACCGCAAAAGCACGCGGCATTCTCGGCTCTTTGTCAGAATTGTTTCTGGTCATGCCAGTTGATCTCCCAGCAAAAATTCCAGAGCTCGATCCAGCCGGATATGCGGCAGGGAAAGGGTGAACCCCTCAGCCGTTTTGTCGAGGTCGGGTGGAGCAAATCGAACAAACCGCAAGTCGCCGCCGTTGACATCCTTGCGCGTCGCAGCATCGGGATCGGCGGGCAAATCGCCCGGGAAAATGGCTGTTTTGGATTTGCCATCGAAAGTTTCTCCGCCCAGCGTCTCGCCTGCCAGCGGAGTGCCAACAATCACTGGAAGCCTTTCATCCCCTTCGCCCATCAGCGCTTCTCGCGTGGCGCGAATAGCGGCCATCGCAACAACATCCGTTTTCGCGCCGCTAAAACGGGCCCGTTCGACGGCGCGTTCGACCATTCGTTCCAATATCGCCTCGAGACGATCGTGGTTTTCATGGTGCAAATGGTCGGCCTTGGTTGCAGCAAATAGAATTCGGTCTGTTCGCGTGGTAAAGAGCGACGTGAACCAGTTGCTGCTGCCGTGGTTGAAACAGGTGAGAATATCGCTCAGCGCGGTCTCCAGATCGGCAACCGCCGCGCCGCCAGCATTCAGCGCCTGCAACGCATCAACCAGCACAATCTGCCGGTCGATGCGCGCAAAATGATCTCGAAAAAAGGGCTTCACGATTAAGCGTTTATAGGCCTCATATCGCCGCTCCATAATTGCATGGAGCGTGCCTATCTGCGCCTTTGCATCATCGGGCAAATCAAGCGGAGAAAAAGTAAGTGCAGGCGACCCCTCCATATCGCCCGGCATCAAAAAACGGCCCGGCGGCAGGGTTGACAGCGCTGTGGAATCCTCCCGGCAGGCGCGCAAGTAGGCCGTGAAGGTTTCCGCCAGCGCGCGGGCCTGCATTTCGTCGGCTTCTGCCTCTGTATCGATCTCGGCCAAAGCCTCATGCCAGGGCGCTGCGAGAGACGATCTGTTTTTGAGCCGCGACAGGGCAACAGCTTCGCGCGACCATTGATCATAGCTCTTGCCCAACAAGGGCAGGTCCAGCAGCCATTCACCAGGGTAATCGACAATATCAAGCGTCAGCGTACCGGGCCCGAACCGTCTGCTGAACCCGGAAGCCGACTCATATTCCAATTTGATGCGTATCTGCGAAATCGCGCTCGTTGATTGCGGCCAGACGCGATCTTCCAGCAGTGCTTTCACGTGATCTTCGTACCGGAAACGCGGCACACCATCATCGGGCTGGTGTTCAAGCGACGCCTTCGCAAGACGCCCATCCGAATAGGCGGAAAACAGCGGCAGGCGGCCACCATGCAGCAGGTTGTGTATAAGCGAGGTGATGAAAACCGTTTTTCCGGCACGCGACAGGCCGGTTACTCCAAACCGAAGGGTAGGATTGAACAGACCGGTCGCAGATCCCGCCAAATTATCCAGTGCAATCAGGGCGTCATCGCCAAGAGACGTTATTTTGGCCAAAGCTTTTCCCGTATTGATTGACCAGGTGGTCGCATCGTCTGAACTGATGTCGGATATAGGAAGGTTTGTGCAAAATGCCAAAAAGAGCGAACAGGCAGACTTAGAGGCAGGCGATCAAACCAGTTTGGCTTCCAGTGTACGCACGCGAATAAAGTCAACCAACTGGCAGCATGCGGTGCCCACATCGCTCCAGCTTTCTCCCGCGAAATCGAATACCGCAAGTCCGGCGGTCGGGAAATGCGCGGCTAATTCTCCAATTGCAGGGCTGGAAGGAGCCGCCAAAACGCGCGCCAGCTCATCGCAGGTTGGATTGTGCCCTATCAGCATGATGCTGTTCGCGGTCTGCCCCCAGATGGTAGCCAGATAAGCGTCCAGCGTGCCGGGATAGAGTTGTTGCTCAATGCTCGTTGTTTTGGGCTGAAGTGCTGCTTCGAAGCGCGAAAGTGTCTCTTGTGTGCGTTTCGCTGGCGAAATCGCGACATGGTCGACCTGCATTTCATGGTCAGTCCACCATTGCGACAGCAATTCAAGCTGTCGACGGCCCCTCTCATTGAGCGGACGATCAATATCGCTCAAACCGGGCGTGGCCCAGGACGATTTGGCGTGGCGCAAGACATACAGACGTTTCATCACCCACCCCTAAACCGGCTTGATGTCGTTTGGCAAACGACTTGTACGCAGCCGGTTTGACAGAGTCACCCAACACCGCAATCCAACGTCTTGCCCCTCATCGGTCGAGTTCCTATAACCCGCCCAACAACCAGACAATCATACGATGGGTGCCATGGCAGGCCATTCCAAATTCAAGAACATTATGCACCGCAAGGGGCGACAGGATGCTGTGCGCTCAAAAATGTTCGCCAAGCTTTCAAAAGAAATCACCGTTGCATCGAAAATGGGTGGCCCGGACCCTGATGGCAATCCGCGCTTGCGTCTCGCCATTGCGAACGCCAAGGGCCAGTCCATGCCCAAGGACAATATCAGCCGGGCCGTGAGCAAGGGCCAGGCAGGCGATGGTGACGATTATTTCGAGATTCGTTATGAGGGCTACGGCCCCGGCGGCGTCGCCATTATCGTTGAAGCGCTGACCGACAATAAAAACCGTTCAGCCGGTAACGTGCGGGCCTGTTTCACCAAGAATGGCGGCCAGATGGGCGAAACCGGATCGGTCGGCTTCATGTTCGATCGCGTGGGTGAGATCAAATACCCGGCAAGCGCGGGCGATGAAGATGCGGTTATGGAAGCAGCCATTGAAGCCGGAGCCGAAGACGTTGTGTCTGATCTTGGCGAGGATGGCGATGGCCACACAATCACGTGTGGCTTTGAAGATTTGGGCGAAGTTGCAGCCAACCTCGAAGCCACACTGGGCGAGCCTGAAAGCGTGAACCCCACCTGGAAACCACAAAACACGGTGCCCGTTGATGAAGAGAAAGCCGGCACTTTGATGAAACTCATCGACGCGCTCGAAGACGATGACGACGTTCAAAGCGTCTACTCCAATTTTGAGATCGACGATGAGGTGATGGCAAAGCTGCAAGGCTGATACACGTTTTTGTGCGCGCGTCGTCGCCTTGTGCGGCCATTAAAAGCATGGATAAACTGAGCTCCTGAACCTGGCCCTGCCCCCCGGCCAGGCACAAACAGGAGAATATACCATGTGCCATCATTGTGTGATCGATTCAGTCAAGGAGCGTATGCTGAGCAGGCGCGACCTGTTCAAGGCCAGCGTTGCAGGTGCTGCAACCGTCGCAGCCGCTGCAAGCGGGATGCAGGCTACGCCCGCACTGGCCGGTGGTCATGGAGCCAAGACGAAACTGGGCGAAGTCATTGACATGACGCACACCCTCTCTCCGGAATTCCCGACATTCTTTGGCGTTCCCGGCATCGCATATGAACAGAAGTTCAACTTCAAGGAGCACGGGTTCAACCTGTTTGATCTCACCCTGAATGAACACACGGCGACCCATGTTGACGCGCCACTGCACTTCTCTGCCGACGGAAAATCGGTTGATGAAATCGAAGTCGCTGATCTCGTGGTCCCCCTTGTTGTCATCAACATCAAGGAAAAGGCCGCGGCGAACGCGGACGCTCAAGTCACGCCAGACGATTTGAAAGCGTGGATCTCAAAAAACGGTCCTCTGCCGGAACGTTGCTGTGTTGCCATGAATTCCGGCTGGGGGTCGAAAACCGGCAGCGCTGCAGACTATGTTGGCAATGATTCCGAAAACAAAAAACACTTCCCCGGCTTCCATGTCGAAGCAACCAAGATGCTGCTTGAGGAATCCAGTGCCGCTGCCATGGCGGTCGACACCCTTTCGCTGGATCACGGGCCATCAGCAGATTTTGCAACCCACTACGCATGGTTGCCCGCCGGTCGCTACGGCATTGAAAACATGGCAGGGCTTGATGCTGTGCCGGAAAATGGAGCCACACTTGTTGTAGGCGCACCCAAAACAAAAGGGGGAACCGGCGGACCGGCGCGCATTTTCGCGATGATCTGATCACGCAAACCCAAAAGAATGGGCGATGGACGAGCGAAGCGGTTGGCTAGATTGAATAGTCGACCGCTTCATTCATTTCAGGGTCATTGTGCCAGTCCCAATATGTGGCGTTGAGCAGTTTAGTGATTTCGCCATGAGCGTCATTTGAAAACACTCGGTCGTTCACCCGCGTGACCGAAACCGGACCGCCACCGGTCGTCGTAGCGAAAACCTCATCCGCTTCCAGAAATTCATCCAGCTGAATATCAGCTTCCTCACACTCGATCCCATGATGGGCGCATATTTCCATCGTGATCTTGCGGGTAATGCCTTCAAGGACACCGCTTCGGGGAGTCTTGGCTTTTCCGTCCTTGATCATGAACACATTGTAGCCCGGCCCCTCGGTAACGTTGCCCGCCGCATCCAGCAAAAGCGTGTTGTCATATCCAGCTTCCTTGGCTTCAAACAGGCCCTGGGTGAAATCGCCCCAGTGATAGTTTTTCGCTGTGGGATCAACGCTGTGAGCAGCAATGCGGCGAATATGGTCAGGCACAACCAGATGCGCTCCCCGCTCCAGCACATGCTCAAGAAAGACCCAGACAAATGGCACGCACCAAGCATAGAAATGGTTCTCGCAATCGCGCGGATCGCGGCTTCCCGACACTGTTGGCTGGCCGCGGCTGGCAACAACCGAGACATAGGAACGTCGCAGGCCGGACTGCGCTACCATCTGATGCAGAATGGTTTTCATGTCTTCTCGAGACTGCGGCACGCTGAGACGGCATTTCTCAAGACTGCGCTCAAATCGCGCCAGATAATCATCAATCCGGAAAAACCGCCCATCCCAGACATGCACGACATCATAAGTGATATCAGAGTGGGTGAGCCCCCAGTCCGTAACGGGGATGGCGGCTTGCCCGACAGGCATGATTTCACCGCGCATCCAGGCTGCACCTTTTGACCAGTCGATATCAGACATCTTGCTTTCCTTGCCCGCGTTCAACACTGTTCGCTTGTGCGACTCACTTTGACGGAAATCATGAGCGAAACAATCCGAATTCTTGGCATTGATCCCGGTTTGCGCAACACGGGCTGGGGCGTTGTGGAATCTCAGGGTTCCAGCCTGCGCTTTGTCGCTTCCGGCACTATTCGCTCGCTCCCCAAAACACCCCTCGCCAGCCGTCTTTGCCAGTTGCATGACGGACTGGCCGATGTTTTGCACAAACACTGCCCGGATGAGGCCGCCGTCGAAAACACATTCGTCAACAAGGACGCAGGCGCAACGCTCAAACTGGGACAGGCCCGTGGGATCGCTCTTTTGGTGCCCGCCCGGGCAGGCCTTAGTGTCGGCGAATACGCGCCCAATGCCGTTAAAAAAGCCGTCATCGGCGTTGGTCATGGCGACAAGGCGCAAATTCAGCTGATGGTCAACATGCTGCTGCCGAAGGCCAGCTACGATAGTGACGACGCCGCCGATGCGCTGGCCATTGCGATCTGTCACGCTCACCATCGCGGTGGCGCCAACGCACGCATTGCAGCCGTCGCAGCAGCCGGTTAGACAGGCGCATGATTGGAAAGCTCAAAGGTCTAGTGGATTCCTTCGGTGATGACTGGGTCATCATTGATGTGCAGGGCGTGGGCTATCAGGTCCATTGTTCAAGCCGGACCCTCACAACGCTCCCTTCCGCCGGAGAAGCCACAAGCCTTGCCATTGAAACCCATGTACGCGAGACGGAAATCAAACTGTTTGGTTTCAGCGCCGATCTGGAGCGCGAATGGTTCCGTCTGTTGCAGAACGTACAGGGCGTTGGCGCGAAAGTGGCACTCGCCATTCTCGGCACGCTTACTCCCGGCGAACTTGCTTCGGCCATCGCATTGCAGGACAAGGCCATGGTCGCCCGGGCACCGGGCGTTGGCCCAAAAGTCGCGCAACGCATTGTCGCCGAGCTGAAAGACAAGGCACCCGCCCTTTCAGGCGATGCAAGCGGCACAATTGGCTTGCAACAGGAAATTGGCGCAGGCGTTGCCGGCGGCGCGGTGCAGGACGCTGTCAGTGCACTGACCAATCTGGGCTATTCCAGCCAGCAGGCCAGTGCAGCGGTTGGTTCCGCCCTCAAGCAAGCCGGTGAAGACGCCCCCAGCGCAACGCTGATCCGCCTTGGCCTTAAGGAACTGAGCCGTTGAGTGATACCCGCATTCTTGATGGCAGCCAGCGCGGCGATGATGCCGACGCCAATATCCGCCCGGATAGGCTGGCCGATTTTACCGGTCAGGAGCAGGCTCGCGCCAACCTTTCAGTGTTCATCGAGGCTGCAAGACAACGGGGCGAAGCGCTGGATCATGTCCTGTTTGTCGGCCCGCCCGGTTTGGGCAAAACCACTCTGGCGCAGATCATGGCCAAAGAACTGGGCGTGAATTTTCGCTCAACCTCCGGTCCTGTGATTGCCAAGGCGGGTGATCTGGCAGCACTGCTGACCAATCTGGAAGACCGCGATGTGCTGTTCATCGACGAGATTCATCGCCTCAACCCGGCAGTTGAGGAAATCCTCTATCCGGCGATGGAAGATTATCAGCTTGATCTGATCATCGGTGAAGGCCCGGCGGCGCGTTCCGTCAAGATCGATCTGGCAAAATTCACTCTGGTTGCTGCAACAACGCGCCTTGGCCTGTTGACCACGCCGTTGCGCGACCGGTTTGGCATTCCCATCCGGCTGCAATTCTACACCGTGCCTGAGCTTGAACTGATCGTAACACGCGGCGCGCGCATCATGGGCATCGGGATTGATGAAGATGGCGCTCTGGAAGTCGCCCGTCGCGCACGCGGCACGCCGCGGATAGCTGGTCGCCTGCTCCGCCGCGTACGTGACTTTGCGATTGTTGATGGGAGCGACCGCATAACCCGCAACATCGCCGACCGCTCGCTCAATCAGCTTGGTGTCGACCCCATCGGCCTCGACGAATTGGACCGCCGTTATCTCACGGTCATTGGTGAAAATTTCGGCGGCGGGCCCGTTGGCATTGAAACACTGGCTGCATCGCTTTCCGAGCCGCGCGATGCGATTGAAGATATCATCGAACCCTATCTCATCCAGCAGGGTTTCATTCAACGAACGCCAAGAGGTCGCATTCTCACGCCACATGCGTTCGACCATATGGGAATGGCTGTACCCGGCGGTCTTGAATCCCGTCAGGCGACCCTGTTTGAGGAAGGTGAGGAATGAGCGCGCAAATTGACAGCGCCGACACCGGCACTTTGCACGAAAACTCTCACACCCGTCTTGAACGGGTCTATTTTGAACACACTGATTTTTCCGGCGTCGTTTATCACGGGCGATATCTTGATTTTCTGGAACACGGTCGCTCAGACTATGTGCGCATGCTGGGCGTGCATCACAACGAAATGGCGGACGGCCTTTATGGCGAAAGTCTCGCCTTTGCGGTCCACCGAATGGAAATCGATTTCAAAGCGGCTGCTCATATTGATGACGTGCTCACGGTTGAAACCGAACGCGGCGTCCTGAAAGGCCTGCGGCTCACTTTCAATCAGCGCATTTTTCGCGGCACCGAGCTTGTGCTGCAGGCCGTCGTAACGGTCGTTTTGATGAATCCTGAAGGGCGGCCAAGGCGCTTCCCATCACAACTGCTGGAAAAACTGGGCGTTCCAGGCCGTTCCTGAGGTTTTCAAGCCGTCGCACCCTCTTGTCCTAACGCTTCGTTAACCATAAATCCCTCAATGTGAAACGGACTAAGGGGAGTTTGGGCAGCAGAACGTCGAAAGCCGGGGGGCATACGGTTTTCGGCTCCATTGCGGCCATTGTTTCACCCCATTTTTTGTTAAACCGGGTATCATCATGCGCGTTTTCGCCAGTTGCGCTGCTTTTCGGTTGTGCGAACACAGTTTTTCTCAGGAACCAATCACTATGAACCTGTCCTCCAAGATGCGGGTCGGCGCCATGAGCGTTCGTGACCGGATGTTTGCCGGCATATTCGCCATCATCAGCTTTGCAGCCTCGCCTTCCGCCAGTTTAGCGCAGGGAGTTGAGCGCGAAGGCCTGGCCGCTCCGGAAGTCGACACATCTCTGATTGGGCTTTTCCTCGAAGCCTCACTGATCGTGCAGTTGGTCATGGTCGGCCTGCTGTTGGCTTCGGTCTGGTGTTGGGCGATCATTATCGACAAAAGTTTGCTTTTTGGCCGCACAAAACGACAGATCGATCAGTTCGAACAGGTGTTCTGGTCGGGCCAGAGCCTTGAGGAACTGTATCGTACCCTGTCGGAACGCCCGAACATCGGCATGGCTTCGCTGTTCGTCGCCGCTATGGGCGAGTGGAAACGTTCATTCGAGCGAAACGCCCGTTCCCCAATCGGATTGCAGACCCGCATCGACAAGGTTCTCGACGTCTCGATGGCGCGTGAAATGGAGCGTCTGGAACGTCGGTTGTTGTTTCTTGCAACTCTCGGATCAGCGGCACCTTTTATTGGTCTGTTCGGCACGGTGGTCGGCATCATGACTTCATTTCAGGCCATTGCGGGGTCAAAATCCACAAACCTTGCGGTAGTAGCGCCAGGTATTGCGGAAGCACTTCTGGCAACAGCCCTGGGGCTTCTGGCGGCTATCCCCGCCGTTATCGCCTACAACAAACTGTCCGCTGATGCCGGCAAAATCGGGACGCGTCTGGAAGGCTTCGCAGACGAATTTTCGGCCATACTTTCGCGTCAAAGTGATGAAAGAACAGCCGCGCAATAAACGCCTGTACAACGCCTGAAATTTAACCGGAGACGAACTTCATGGGAATGTCAGTTGGCAGCAGCGGAGTGGCCGGTGGCCGTCGCAGACGAACCCGCCGCCATGCGCCAATGAGCGAAATCAACGTTACACCGTTTGTCGATGTGATGCTGGTTTTGCTGATTATTTTCATGGTTGCCGCTCCACTGCTTACGGTTGGCGTGCCTATTGACCTGCCGGAATCGCAGGCCAAACAGTTGAATTCCGAAACTCAGCCCATTTCCATTTCAGTCCGTTCCAACGGACAGGTTTTCCTTCAGGAAACCGAAATTGAAATTGCCGAACTGATACCCAAATTGCAGGCCATAGCGAAAAATGGCTATGAAGAACGTCTGTACGTTCGCGGCGATAAGGATACAGACTACGGCATGGTGATGCGCCTCATGGGTGCGCTCAATCAGGCCGGTTACAAACGCATCGGGCTCGTGACACTTCAGGAGCAAAACCAGTAGAATGAAAGCCGGGCTGACCACATCTGCTCTTGTTCATGTTGCCGTTCTGGCCGGGGCAATGGTGTCGCTCGCCGCGCCAAAACCTCTCTTGGCGCCCGAAGTGGAAGCCCTGCCGATTGAACTCGTGCCTTTCGAGGAAATTTCGAAAGCTGTTCAGGGTGCGCCGGATGCAAAGCCGGACAACCCGCCCGCTCCCAAGCCAACTGCTGCGCCACCGCGGCCGGAGCCTGCCGAGAATGCAGGCGAAACTGAAATTGACAAACAATCCGACGCTGACAAGATCGCGCCTCAGCCGCCCGTAGAGAAGACTGAAGCGCCAACACCGCAGGAAGCACCGGCTCCTGTTGAACGCCCGCCCCAGCCTGAAAAAACGCCCGAACCGCCCAAGCCGGAACCCAAGACCGATATCGCTTTGTTGTTGAAGCAATCTCAGCCCGATCAGCAAAGCGCAGAAGATACGCCGGACGAACCGGAAGTGAAACTGCCAGAACGTGTCGTTGTGCCGAAAAAACGCCCTTCACCCGTTAAAGAGAAGGTGGTTGAGGCAAAACCAGAAGAACCGAAAGACAACGTTACCAAAAAGGCGGTGGTCAACAAGGAAGAATCCACCGCAGCCGGAGCCAAACGCTCAACCCAGAAAGAAGCTCTGGGCACCAAGAAGAAAAGCAATGCCAGCAGGCTCGCCCAAAGCGAGATTGATGCTGTTCGCGGACGCCTCGAAGGGTGCTGGAGCGTTGGTGATCTGACTGGTCATCCCGATGCAGCCACCATGCGGGCTCGTGTCACCGTCAACCTCAACCGTGATGGCACGATAGACGGACGCGTGAAGGTCAAAGTATCGGGCACGGATCGCAGCACGCGGGCGACCTTGAGTGTTCGGGTTCGCAGCGCGATTATCGAATGCGCCCCCTATAATTTACCTGTCGACAAATACGACACCTGGTCCGAGATGATCGTGAATTTTTCTTTGGCTGACATGATATAGAACGATTTCCTGATATATTGAGACAAACCCTTCGCGCAAACGCTTCCACCTTCAAGAGCTGACTTTTTGCGCCATGAGAAACCGAGACGAGATCATAATGAACGGAACAATTCTCAGCCTCCATCACGTCAAGTGGACAGCGTTCTACAAGCAAAAAATGCTGCCCTATTTGACGGCATTCATGCTGGCCATCGCCACTTGCTTGGCCGTCATCACACCGTCTCACGCGACACTGGAAATCGATCTCACGCGTGGCAATGTCGAGCCGCTTCCGATCGCCATCCCTGACTTCCTGGGCGAAACGCAATTGGGACGGGACATCGCAGGCGTTGTCGAAGCTGATTTGCGCCGTTCCGGGCTCTTTGCGCCAATCGACAAGGCTGCATTTATCGAAAAAATCACAGACACTAACGCGCAACCGCGTTTTGCAGACTGGACAGCAATTCAGGCCAAAGCTTTGGTGACAGGACGCGTCATCAGCGAAGGCGGTGGGCGTTTTCGCACAGAGTTCCGGCTTTGGGACACGTTCGGCGCGGAGCAGATTCAGGGGCAGCAGTATTCCACCGATCCAAACAACTGGCGGCGTGTGGGCCACATTATTGCCGATGCGATCTACGAAGCACTGACCGGCGAAAAAGGCTATTTCGACACGCGGGTCGTCTTTGTGTCCGAGACGGGACCCAAGGCAAATCGGGTCAAACGCCTCGCGATCATGGATCAGGATGGCGCAAACCTGCGTTTTCTGAGCGACGGTCGTGACCTGGTTCTAACGCCCCGGTTCTCGCCCTCGCGGCAGGAAATCACCTATATGTCGTTTGCTCAGGGGCGACCCCGCGTCTACCTGCTGCAAATTGAAACCGGGCAGCGCGAAGTGGTCGGTAACTTTCCGAACATGACGTTCTCACCGCGTTTTTCGCCTGATGGTCAGCGCGTCATCATGAGCCTGCAGCAGGAAGGTAACGCGAACATCTATACGATGGATCTGCGCTCACGAAACACAACACGGCTGACCAATACATCCGCCATCGATACGTCGCCGTCTTACTCTCCGGACGGACGACAGATTGTCTTTGAATCAGATCGCGGCGGTCGCCAGCAGCTTTATGTCATGGGCGCAGATGGTTCGAACCCACAGCGCATTTCCTTCGGCACAGGCAGCTATTCAACCCCGGTCTGGTCGCCACGCGGCGATCTCATCGCCTTCACCAAACAAAGCGGCGGCAAGTTTCTGATCGGTGTGATGCGCCCCGACGGCAAGGGCGAACGGATTCTGACGGAAGGGTTTCACAATGAAGGGCCGACATGGGCGCCCAATGGCCGAACCCTTATGTTCTTCCGCGAAACACCGGGAGCCAATGGCGGACCTCGCCTGTTCTCCATTGATCTGACCGGCCGTAATGAACAGCCAATCCCCACTCAGGCATTTGCCTCCGACCCGGCGTGGTCGCCCCTATTGAACTAACCTTCAATCGCCTCAATCAGATCACGCATGTTCTGAGGTGATTCAGCGGAGAAGCGAACCGTTTCTCCGCTTGAGGGATGGCGAAACCCGAGTGTTCGGGCATGCAAAGCCTGTCGATGAAAATTGTCGAGCAGTTCCTTTGCGCGAGCAGGCAGACGGGCGCTGCGGCTGAAAAACTGTCGGCCATATTCTGCATCACCCAGTAGTGGATTGCCGATATGAGCCATATGCACCCGGATCTGATGTGTGCGCCCCGTCTCAAGACGACATTCGACCAGTGATGCAAGCGCTTCACCCGGTTTTTGATCGTCTTCAAAACGCTTCAAAACCTGATAGTGCGTGATCGCCTCTTTGGCATCCGCCTCATGGTCCGACAGAACGGCGCGGCGCAATCGTTGGGTCGGATGTCGCCCGATCAGGGTTTCTATGGTGCCCTTCATGCGTGGCGGCGCGCCCCACACGAGCGCTACATAAGATCTTTCCAACGGACCTGTCCGGCCATGATCGGCAAACTGCTCCTGCAGATCGATATGCGCACGGTAACTCTTGGCAACCACCATCACACCGCTGGTGTCCTTATCGAGCCGGTGGACAATCCCAGGGCGCTTCACCCCGCCAATTCCAGAAAGGCTGCCCTTGCAGTGATGCAACAGAGCATTGACCAGTGTCCCGGACCAATTGCCCGGTGCCGGGTGCACAACCATATTCGATGGCTTGTTCACGACAATCAGATCATCGTCTTCGTGCAGGATATCAAGCGGAATATCTTCCGGCTGCGGAATGGCTTCTTCCGCTGGTGGCATCGCAAAACGGACAACATCGCCAGCCGCAATTTTGGTGCTCGTGCCACGAGGTATGGTCCCATTGATCGTCACCATGCCCTTGCGCACAAGTGCCTGAACGCGGGCGCGCGAGATATCGTCGGAAGCATTGGCCGAAATGAACAGATCAACGCGCTTACCCTGCGCCTCGTGCGGCACCACAAGCACTTCCATTGCATCCCAATTTGCCTCTTCCATAGCGGTCGGCTTGTCGCTATCACCCCTCACCATAACAGTTTTATTCTCCGGATATTTTCATGGCTGACATTCAGGAAGACGAACCGCTTGATCCGAAGGTCGAGGCCATCCGGAAAAAGATGGTGCGGCTGTTGATGGTTTCAGGCGGCATTATGATGCTTGGGCTTATGACGGTGTTGATCGCCATTGTCTACAAACTCAATGAAGACAGCGCCGTTCCGGTTGCGGCCACAGGCGAGATTGTCATGCCCGCAGGCACGACGATCATGCAATCATCGGTCGGCGAAGACCGCATGCTGTTTGTCGTGCAGGATGCATCCGGCCAGCGCCAAGTCTTAACTTATGATTATTCCGGTCGTCAGATCGCAGCATATACCATTAGGGAAGAGTAAATGCGGATGGACTAGTTTGCTTCAACTTGGACAAGAGGGTTGTGCAAACAAGGACAAGGCAACGATGAACGATAGCGACCGTATTCGCCTGCCCGTTTTGCTCACCCTCATGGATGGGCAGGAACTGAACGGCAACATTCTGGCAAGCATTGGCGGCACGGTTGAGCGAACGCTCAACAATGATGCGAAATTTATCTCTTTCACTGATCTTGAAGAACGCGAACGGCTGATCGCGAAGACCACCATTGCAGCCGTCGAAGCACGCAAGACCGCGAAAATTGTCAACCTGCCGACCGAAGCCAAGGTTGGCAGTTCCGACCCTTACGAACTTCTGGGTATCGGCAAGACTGCAACGGATGATGAAATTCGCCACGCGTATATTCAGCGCGCCAAGGGTTATCACGCTGACCGATATCAATCGATCGACATGCCGACCGAAGTAAAAGCCTACATCGACTCCATGTCGCGGCGCATAAATGAGGCCTATCGACTGCTGAGTTCTTCAAAGCCGACACAACGAGCCGCCCAAAACGGCCCGATGTTCGGATAGCATGAACTCGCGCGCTGCCCGTCAGGCGGCGGGCATGGCCTTCTCGACAATTTTGGCCCAATAGCTTGAGCCGGTGGGGATCGCCTCATCATTGAAGTCGTATTCTTCGTGATGAAGACCGGCGGTATCGCCATTGCCCATGAAGATGAAAGCGCCGGGTCGCTCCAGCAGCATGAATGAGAAGTCCTCACCGCCCATGACGGGCAGTTGGTTCGCGTTCACCCGGGCATCACCAACGATTTCGCGGGCCACATCGGCTGCAAAATGGGTTTGCTCAGTGTGGTTTTGGGTGACCGGATAACCTTCCTTGATCTTTATCTCCACCGAAGCGCCATGCGCTGCAGCAATATTTTCCACCATCGTATGCATGCGCTCAATCACCAGATCGCGCACGGCACGGTCCAAAGTTCGCACGGTACCGTAAAATTGTGCATCCTGAGGGATAACATTGTAGGCCTTGCCGGCGTGAATGGCTGTCACGGTCAAGACAGCTGAACTCAGTGGATCGACATTGCGCGACACGATCGACTGCAACGCCTGAACCATATGTGTCGCGATGATGATCGGATCAATGCCATTGTGTGGCATGGCCGCATGAGCTCCGCGACCGGTTACCGTGATGGTGAACTCATCCGTGCCCGCCATGATCGGACCGTCACAAATGGCGAAATCACCCACTGGAAGACCGGGCATATTATGAAGGCCGTAGACTTCATGAATGCCGAACTTGTTCATCATGTCATCGTCGCACATCGCCTTACCACCAGCGCCGCCCTCTTCAGCAGGCTGGAAAATCACGACAGCTGTGCCGTCAAAATTGCGGGTGTCGGCAAGATATTTTGCAGCGCCCAGCAACATGGCGGTATGACCGTCATGACCGCAGGCATGCATTTTGCCTTCATATTTTGATTTGTACGGCAGATCGCGCTTCTCAACGATGGGCAGTGCATCCATGTCGGCGCGCATGCCAATCACTTTGCCCGAATTGTTGGTCTTACCCTTGATTACGGCCACAACACCTGTGCGCCCGATGCCCTCATGAACCTCGTCGACGCCAAATTCCCGCAGCTTTTCAGACACCAGAGCCGCCGTCTCTTCCACATCGTACAAGAGCCCCGGATGTTGATGAATTGTCTGCCGCCATTCGGCAATCTCATCATGAAAGTCGGCAATGCGGTTGTTTACGGCCATGAAAAAGCTCTTCCGGAATTTGGGAAATCTCGAACTGTAAAATGGTACGTCCTCACACGGCGCGCAAGGGGACAAACTGGCCCTATCGGCATTTGAGACATTTTCTCAAAAGAGGAGCCAAATGACGCAACCCGCGTTATGTGCACGCGCTGGTTAAAAAGCTAAATCAGCACACACGTTCACGATCCGGATTGCGCCGATGACAACTGCCCGCCTGATTTTCCCTCATCAACTGTTTGAACGCATGCTCGATGGGGCAAAGCGGGAAGACCTGTACGTGCTGATCGAAGAACCCCTGTTTTTCGACGATCCGGTTTATCCAGCGCGCTTTCACAAACAAAAGCTCGCCTATCATCGCGCCACCATGAAGGCCTTTGCCCAGCGTCTGGAAACATCCGGCATACGCTGGAGTTACATCGAAACGCGACCGGACAAAAGACTGTTGGAGAAAACGCTGGCCGGTCTTGCAGCCGACGAAAATATCAGGAGCATCGTCGCGTTTGATCCCCACGACTTTGTCCTGAACAAGCGTTTGCAGTCAGCGTGCGAAAAACATGGCCTTGATCTCACACTGGAAGACAGCCCGGGTTTTCTGAACACCCGCAGCCTGAACGAGGAATACCGTGATGGCCGCAAACGGTGGTTCATGGCCGATTTTTACAAATGGCAGCGCAAGCGTTTGGATATTCTTGTCGATGACAAAGGCGAGCCTACAGGTGGGCAATGGAGTTTCGACGCGGATAATCGCAAGAAAGTCGCTAAATCGGATCTCAACCACATTCCCGCAATCGCATCGCGCAACCGCTCCGATTGTGAGAAGGAGGCGCGCGATTATGTTGAGGCCAACTGGCCCGATAATCCGGGTTCCCTGCAGTCCAACTGGTATCCGACCACCCACAGCGATGCAGCAATCTGGCTTGAACGCTTTCTGAACGAACGGTTCGCCCTGTTTGGTGACTACGAAGACGCGATGGTTGAAGGCGAGGTCTGGCTCTGGCACAGCGTCCTGACCCCCATGCTGAACACCGGTCTGCTGACCCCGCGACAGGTTGTTCGTACAACGCTCGACTATGCCGAAGGTCACGACGTACCGCTCAACGCATTGGAGGGTTTTCTGCGCCAGATCATTGGCTGGCGCGAATTCATGCGCGCGACCTATGATGATCTTGGCGTAACCATGCGCACCACCAACCACTGGCAGCACACCCGGCCATTGCCAGCGAGTTTCTATGACGGAACAACGGGCATTGACCCCATCGACGACACGATCCGCCGGATCAATGATACCGCTTACTGCCACCACATCGAGCGGTTGATGATGCTCGGCGGGTTTATGTTCCTGTGCGAAATTGAACCGGACGACATCTATCGCTGGTTCATGGAGATGTTCATCGATGCCTATGACTGGGTCATGGTGCCGAATGTTTATGCCATGAGCCAGAATGCCGATGGCGGGCTGATCACCACCAAGCCTTATTTTTCGGGCTCCGCATACATCAGGAAAATGAGCAACTGGAAGGCGGGCGAATGGTCACAAATCTGGGATGGTCTTTACTGGCGCTGGATCAACAACCATGCCGATGAACTGGCCAAAAATCCGCGATGGGCCATGATGTGCAGCACCGCAAAACGCATGGGCGAAGACAAGATGCAGGCACATATTGACACCGCAGAAGCGTTTTTAGCTCAATTGAGCAGCAAAAATCACGAAAAATGAGACACTAAGTCCCATTTTTCTGCTCTCAATGAAGTGAATTTCAAAAAATGCGTCTTTATCGTAAAAATACGATGAAATGTGATTTTGCCGACCTATATAGAGTACAAATCGCCGGAACCGCGATGAAACCAGATCGGTCTGTTCGGCGTTAGGACTATAGTTTTTCAGGCACCCCTTGCCTGCAGAACGATGAAGGAGAGGACAAAATATATGGCCAACACACTCCCAACCATTTCCGCCAGCGGCAACGGCCTTCAGCGCTATATGGAGGAAATCCGCAAGTTCCCCATGCTGGAACCGCAGGAAGAATACATGCTCGGCAAGCGCTTTGCGGAACATGATGACACAGAAGCAGCACATAAGCTGGTCACCAGCCACCTGCGCCTTGTTGCCAAAATTGCCATGGGCTATCGCGGCTACGGGTTGCCGATTGGCGAGGTGATTTCGGAAGGCAATGTCGGCCTCATGCAGGCTGTCAAGAAGTTCGACCCGGAACGCGGCTTCCGTCTTGCAACCTACGCCATGTGGTGGATCAAGGCTTCCATTCAGGAATACGTTTTGCGCTCATGGAGCCTTGTGAAAATGGGCACCACAGCGAACCAGAAGCGCCTGTTCTTCAACCTGCGCAAACTCAAGGGCAAGATGAAGGCTCTCGAAGATGGCGAGTTGAAGTCGGATCACGTTGAAAAAATCGCAACCACTTTGGGTGTTTCCGAAGAGGAAGTGAGGTCAATGAATCAGCGTCTTTCCGGCGACGCTTCGCTGAACGCGCCTATCAGGGCAGCAGAAGGCGAAGCAGGTCAGTGGCAAGATTGGCTCGTGGATGAAAGCGACAGCCAGGAAGAAACGCTGATCGAGCAGGATGAGCTCGAAGTTCGCCGTGAGATGCTCGACGAGGCAATGGATGTACTGAACGACCGTGAACGCCGCATTTTCATGGCGCGCCGCCTGATGGAAGACCCGCTGACGCTCGAAGACCTGTCAACCGAGTTCGACATCAGCCGCGAGCGCGTTCGCCAGATTGAAGTGCGTGCTTTCGAGAAGGTTCAAAAGGCAATGATAACGGCAGCAAAAGAGCTCGCCAAGCCAGTGCAGCAGCTGGAAACAGCTCACTAAAGCGAAAACGACACCGAAGCCCGTCCTCCAATATGAGGGCGGGTTTTTTATTTTTCACCAACGGAAATACGGAAACTGTCCATGTCCATCCACGCTCTCCAAGGCCCCATCGCTCTCATCCCCGGACACAAAGTTCCAGATTTGAACCTCAGCACAGCTGACGGAGGAAGTTGGGATCTGCAAAAAAATGCCGGAGAGAATTTCACTCTGCTGACGTTCTATCGCGGTTACCATTGCCCTAAATGCCGGGAACAGCTTCAGGATCTGCAGTCTCAACTTGCTGAATTTGAAGCGACAGGTACGCGGGTCGTCGGCGTATCCATGGATCCGCAGGATAGGGCTGAAAAATCTGTCAAAGATTGGGAAGTCGATAAAGTAACTATCGGTTATGGCCTGACAGCTGACGAGGCAAAGGCGTGGGGCCTGCACATGTCGTCCAGCCGTGGCAAAACGTCGGTGGGTGTGGAAGAACTGAAAGTCTTCAACGAACCCGGATTGTTCCTCATCCGCTCCGACGGAACGCTCTATGCATCCTGGGTTCAGACCGTTCCCTTTGGGCGGTCAAAAGCAGCAGACCTCGTCTCCATGATCAAATTTGTTCTCGACAAGGACTACCCACCGCGCGGAACTCTTGTTGAAGGCTGATCCAGCCAAGCAGCACAAGATGCAAAAAGCCCGCCCAATCAAAACAGGCGGGCTTTTTTAATTCACTTCAATTCAACCGCATAAGTCTCCAGCGGCGCGATTTCTTTGATCAGGCCGCTGTCTTTCATAAAGCGGGCAAACCGTTCGTAGCGACCGGAATCGAGCGCTGCCGGACGTTTGGTGAGGCGCGGTAACGTGTCAAACCACGCACGGCGGTTCAGCTCATTGTCGAGATCGGGATACGCTTTGATAAACTGCTCCAGTGCTTCTGCCGGATGGTTCGTTAAGTAAAGCGTTGCCTGTTCGACGGCTTCCATGAACGGGCGAAAACGCGGGTCGTCGATACGGTCGTTCTTGGCAATGAAGATCAGTTCGTCATAGACCGGAACGCCATGCTCTTCCGGATAAAAGGCGAGACCTGGACGCTTTTCGATGTCGAGCTGGTTCAGCTCAAAATTGCGAAACGCACCTATCACAGCATCAACCGCGCCAGTAATCAGCGATGGTGAGAGGGCAAAATTGATATTGATCAGCTCAATATCATCGAGCGTCAGATCCGCCTCCTTCAACATCGCCGACAGCAAGGCATCTTCAAACCCGCCAACGGAAAACCCGACTTTCTTGCCCTTCAGATCGGCAATGGATTTGATCGGGCCATCCTTCAAAAC
Organism: Pseudomonadota bacterium; assembly: GCA_039180085.1. Taxonomy (GTDB): domain Bacteria; phylum Pseudomonadota; class Alphaproteobacteria; order Rhizobiales; family Rhizobiaceae; genus Pseudahrensia. The sequence goes on along the minus strand of JBCDDX010000020.1, from coordinate 28,318 downwards.
CACAAGGGCATTGAGCGGTGTTTCAGCGATGGTGCCAATGCGAACAAGTGGCAAGCCTTCACTGACCTGCACATGCAATTGAGGCTGATAAGAAATCGCGATATCCCCCTGCCCGGCCGCGATCAGGCGTGGCGGCGCATTCGGATCGGTGGGCGCGATGAGCTCGACTTCCAAACCGCGTTCTTTGAAATAGCCCTGGCTTTCCGCGATCACCAAAGGCGCGTGATCGGGGTTCACAAACCAGTCCAGATAAACGGTCAGTTTTTCAGCCGCTTGGGCCGCTGTTAAAGCCAGTGGCGTGAGCGCAAGTGCAGCGATCGCGATGCCAGCGAAGATCAGTTTTCGAATGAGCAACATCTTGGTTCCTTAGGAATGAGAATAGACAGAAGAGGTGCGGGGTGCCCAATGGACCAGACGGTCCAGGGCGAAATCGACAAGACTGCGGAGCAGAACAACCATCACAACGAGAATAACGAGACCGGCAAATACCGTGTCGGTCTGCATCCGGGCATTCGCCTGATTGATGACATAGCCAAGACCGCCAGAAGCGCCGACCCACTCACCAACAATCGCACCAATCGGCGCAATGGTCGCGGCAACGCGCAAACCGGAGGCTAGTGATGGCATCGCGGCAGGCAGGCGAAACTGAACAAGCGTTTTCCACGGGGAGGCGCGGTAAAGGCGCGCCAGATCCATCAGCGAACCTTCAGCCCGTGTCAGACCATCGTTCAGTGCGGACGCAACAGGAAAGTAGATAATCAACGTGGCCATCGCGATCTTGGAACCAAGGCCAAGCCCGAACCAGATAACAAGCAGAGGTGCAATGGCAAAGACGGGCAACGCCTGGCTTGCCACGACAACAGGAAGAACATAACGGCGCGCAAAGGCAAAAGCGTTGGCCAGCAATGCTGTTGCCACACCCAGAACCGTGCCCAATATAAGCCCAAGCACAATCTCAACCAAAGTGATGGACGCATGGTACAATAGGCTCTCTGCCTGTTCCCAAAGCGTCATCAAAACCCGCAGGGGACCGGGCAGAATAAATGGCGCGGGTTGGAAAACAGCAACCGCCACGCCCCACACAACAATGAGAACGAGAGCTGTCAGCAGTCCACGCAGCAAAACGCTCACCTTGCCGGGGCGTGAAGAAGTTGCGTGATCGCTATTATGATAAGGCGTTTCGCCCATAGCCGTTTTCACCCGCATTGCAGAACCTGCTGCGGATGGCTGGCAAAGAGATTGAGATCAAAACAGACGTTCCGGGCCGAGGCCCCAGCCGTCTTTCGCTTTCCCGTCCCTTCGCCGGCATGATCCGGATCAGGTTCCTGATCGATTTCGATCAAGGGTTCGGCAAAGCCATCTCAGCCGCAATCAAGCGACACCCCTTGGAACGTTGTGAAATTGGCAAACTGGCCACCAAAATACAAGGGCGAAAAACTGGAGTGATAATGCCGCTGTCAAAAACGTCTCCGGTGGCGAACAACAGACTGGCGCGTGTTAGTTTTCGCCCCACGCTTCGAACACCTCGTTGAAGACCTTTTCGCCAGGCGCGCCCTTTTCAATCGTCATAAGCGCGCGTCGCCCTGTGCGATATTGCATGGGAATATCAATCCAGTTGCGGGTCTGCAGCAGGGACTCATTCTTCTGTTTGGCCTCATCGAGGTTGTTCAGCGCAATGATGAAGATGCCGTCAGCAATGCGCGCCGGAACGCCTACGAGCGCTTCCCCGCGGCTTTGTTCGCTTTCCTTGAGGACATAGCGATTTATCGCATCGATGCTGCCTCCCGGAAAATCATCCGGAACGGCGAATATGAGTTCAATCAGATGGCTGGCTGGCAAGGCCTGATCGCGATTGCGCTTGATTGTCATGATCAAAACAAAATTGCGCTCTGGCACGTCAACCCGCCCGCGAATGGCAGGTTCCGTTTCATCGCCATTGCCGGTTGCCTCCTGCACCACAGTCCAGACAACGCGGCCGGCATCAACCGAATTCTGCCCGTTGGCTGTGCCTTCCTCATAAAGGATTGCGTTTTGGGACACAGCAGGCGCCGCATTGTCCGTGACAGGCTGATCGCCATCGCTAGGCGTTTCGGCTTCCTGGTCAGCAGGTGCCTCCGGCTCCTCCGGCGTTGCCGGTTCTGGCGGCAATACAACGGCCGGCTCCTGCGGTGTGATCAGTTCGCCTTCAGAGGTTAAACGGTCCTCGTTTTTCGGCGCTGCCTCGCTGCTTTGAGGAACTTCCTGAACTGGTGGTTCTTCAGGTTCTTCCGGCGTAATCGTGATCGTCTTGACTGGTTTTGGCTTGGTCAGATCATCGCCCGACGTTCCAAGCCCAACCATTCCCATGACGGCATCGCGGTTTTGCCAACCGAAAAACGCTGCGAGCGCCAGCAAGCCAACAATCAATACCGTAAACAAAAGCCCGATATAGCTGCGTCCCCCGCTGGAAGCGTCGTCCACGGCGTCGAGACCTGGCGCTGGCGGGATGCTCAGATTGTTACTCGAACGCGGATCAAAACCGGCGATGTCCAGATCGACAGGTTGCGGCGCAGCCTGTTGCTGGGCAGGTTCAGCAGCCGGGTCGTGCGGCGCGTCACCATCTTGAATTTGATTGTAAAATTCATCCGCCCATCCTTCGACCGGGTCATGCGCAGGCACGCTCTCCGCCTGCACATTCTCCACAACGGGTTCAGAAACAGGCTGAACCGGCACAAATTCCGGCAGGTCATCCACAACCGGTGGCGTCGTTGTTTCAGGCGCGGGGCCCTGTGGTTCAGCAGCCACTTGCGTTGAGGGTTCGTGATAAACCGGCTCCATTGAGCCAGCTTCAGCCACTGGTCGCGCGTGGTCGGTCGGATCAGCCGCAGGGTCAAAGGCTGGAAGCTCGGCCGCATCTGCACTGGCAGTATCAGGCACTTGGGGAGGCGTTGCTGCAGTTTGCGTTGCCTCTGGCGCAGGTTCCACCGTCGGCATGGGCGCTGGTGGCACCTCGGGTTGCGGCTGTGGTTCCGAAGGTGCGGTTTCGGCAACGGAATCCCCTCCGTATTCACGCTCGACGGTCGCTATGGCCTCTTCCAGCTTGTCGAGTTCCGTTCGCAACGTCACTTCGTCAGGCGGCGGATTGCGCGCTTCAAGCTGGCGACGAATGGTCATCCGCGCGCGTTCATAAAGCTTGGTACGAAGCTCTGGTTTCGGGTTTGGAAAGCCGGAAAGTGTCCGGCTTAGAACCGCGTGATAATCAGCCATAAAAACGTCAGCCTGTCGCCATTGGTGTTAGCCTGTACGATGTGACCAGACTATTCCCCTATTAATTAATCATGAAACGGGTCTTCAACAAGTATTGTATCATCGCGCTCCGGGCTCGTGGACAACATCGTCACCGGCGCTCCGATCAGTTCTTCCACATGACGCACGTATTTGATGGCCTGCGCGGGCAGATCGTTCCATGTCCGCGCACCGACAGTCGGTTCGTTCCAGCCCGGAAGCGTTTCGTAAATCGGCTCAACACGCGCCTGCTCACCTTGGCTTGCCGGCAAATGATCAACTTCACGACCATCGATCTTATACCCGGTGCAGATTTTGATTTCTTCAAGCCCGTCAAGGACATCCAGCTTCGTCAGCGCGATGCCGGTAATGCCATTTGTGCTGACCGCTTGTCTCACCAGCGCCGCATCAAACCATCCGCAGCGGCGCTTGCGCCCGGTCACCGTGCCGAACTCGTGGCCGCGCTCTCCCAGGAACTGACCAATTTCGTTTTCCTGCTCTGTCGGAAACGGCCCTTCACCAACACGCGTCGTATAGGCCTTGGTGATGCCAAGGATAAAATTCAGCGAACCCGGACCAAGGCCTGAACCGGCGGCAGCCTGGCCGGCAACCGTGTTGGAGGAGGTCACGAACGGATAGGTGCCGTGGTCGATATCCAGCAGAGTGCCTTGCGCGCCTTCAAACAGAATGCGCTTTCCCGCGCGTTTTTCATCAGCGAGCAATTTCCAGACGGTTTCGCGATAAGGCAATATCTCCGCGGCAACCGCCATCAGTTCATCGAAGATTGCCTGTTCGCTGATCTCTTCACGGCCGAGACCGCGCAGCAGTGCGTTGTGATGCGTCAGCAGCCGCTCGATTTTGCCATGCAGCGTTTCAGCATTGGCGAGATCCATCACACGGATCGCCCTGCGACCCACCTTGTCTTCATAAGCGGGGCCAATGCCGCGGCGGGTGGTGCCAATCTTGACGCCGGCATTGGCGTCTTCGCGAAGCGCGTCGAGTTCACGGTGCAGCGACAGGATCAGCGTCGCATTGTCAGCGATCCGCAGATTGTCAGGAGAGATATCAACCCCTTGCTCTCGCAGCCTTCCCATCTCAGCAACAAGAGCGTGCGGGTCGATGACCACACCATTGCCGATGACGCCCATCTTGCCCTTGCGCACAACGCCGGAAGGCAACAGGGAAAGCTTGTAGCTCGTGCCGTCAATAACGAGTGTATGGCCCGCATTGTGGCCACCCTGAAACCGCACAACAAGGTCGGCACGTTCAGACAGCCAGTCGACGATTTTGCCTTTACCTTCGTCGCCCCATTGGGAACCGACGACAACAACATTAGCCATTGTGCATTTACCTGTTTTCGTGAACCAGCCTTTTCCCCTTCCCTTCCGCACGATGGTCGCAAGGTCAAGGGGAGAGTGTGAACCTTACCCATGTAAGGACTCACATGACGTTTCTTCGGACCCGCTTTCAGGCACGCGGGAAAGTGTTCGATGAATTCAGCTTGCAACGAGCCATTCGCAATGTGCTAGACATGTCGAAAGCGTCAGACGTCTGACTGCATCATAAAGTTGGACGTAACCGTTGAACGCGCTTCGTAATCCCCATCTGCTGCTGACGATCACCGTTTTCATCTGGGGCGGCAATGCGGTCGCGGGAAAGTTCGCCGTTGGTCATATCTCACCTATGGTGCTCACCTTGAGCCGATGGGCGATTGCTCTGGCGATTGTTGCCGCCTTCGCCAAACCGCATATGCAACGTGATTGGGCCGCCATACGCACGCATTGGGTCTATCTTCTGCTGATGGGCGGCATTGGTTACACCGCCTTCAATTTCTTTCTCTATTCCGCCCTCCAATACACGTCAGCAATCAATGTCGCGCTTGAACAATCGGCCATGCCGGTCGTCATTTTTGTTCTTAACTATCTGATCTATCGAACGGGCATCACCTGGTTGCAGGTGTGCGGTTACCTGCTGACACTCGTGGGTGTCATTGTCACTGTATCAGCAGGTGACCCTCTGGCCTTGATAACGGGCGATGGTGGGACAGGTGTGAACCGGGGTGATATTCTCATGATCGGCGCCGCGCTCTGCTACGGCGGCTATTCAGTAGCACTGCGCTCCAAACCGCAAATGCACTGGTTGTCATTCCTGACTTGCCTTGTCGCGGGTGCGCTGTTGTTTTCAGTTTTCGGAGTTGCATTCGAATACGCGCTTGGAAACGCACAAATGCCAACGACATTGCAGGGTTATCTTGTGGCGCTCTATGCCGGCATTTTTCCGTCGCTCGTCGCGCAAGGGTTTTTCATAGCAGGAGTAGCGGCGCTCGGCGCCAACCGGGCGGGGCTATACATCAATCTCGTGCCGGTCTTTGCGGCTCTGCTGGCGGTCAGCTTGTTAAGTGAAAAGCTGCAACTGTTTCACGCCGTGGCCTTCGTGCTGGTGGTTGGCGGCATCATGATTGCCCAGCGCAATGCAAAACAGGCGGGATAACTCCCGCCTGCCCTGTGAGATATTAGACCGTGAATTCGAGCGCTTTGGCAGAATCGATTTCCGGACTGTCGCGCAGCTTGTCAAGAAAGTCGGCAGGCACCGGGTGATCGAGACCAATCAGGGAAATCGCATCGCCACCGGCCTGATTGCGCCCCAGATAAAAGTTGGCAATGTTGATGCCTTCATCGCCAAACATGGCACCCAGTTTGCCGATAATCCCCGGCACATCACGGTTGGTGGTGTAGAGCATGTGCTCAGCCGCTTCCGCCTCCATGTTGATGCCCTTGATCTGAATGAAGCGCGGCTTGCCATCTGAGAAGACGGTACCCGCGATGGACCGGCTTTGATTGTCCGTGATGACATTCAACTGAATATAGCCTTCAAAGACACCGGATTTTTCGCGGGTCATTTCAACCAATTTGATACCGCGTTCGCTGGCCATGACGGGCGCTGACACCATGTTCACATCAGCAACCTGAGGGCGCAACAATCCGGCCAATGCCGCACTGGAAAGTGCCTTGGTGTTCATTTGCGACACATGCCCGTCGAACAAGATCTCAACCTTTTTGACCGGCGATTCTGTCACCTGCCCCACAAAGCTGCCGAGCGTTTCGGCGAGTTTGACGAAGGGTGTCAGGCGCGGCGCTTCTTCTGCTGAAATCGACGGCATGTTGAGCGCGTTGCTGACAGCACCGCGCGTGAGATAGGCCGACATCTGCTCGGCCACCTGAAGCGCAACATTTTCCTGCGCCTCTGTTGTCGCCGCACCAAGATGCGGCGTGCACACTACATTGGGCAGGCCAAAGAGCACACTGTCAGTTGCTGGCTCAACCTCAAACACATCGATACCCGCTCCGGCAACCTTGCCGGACTTGAGGGCCTCTGCAAGGTCGGCTTCAACGATCAACCCGCCGCGGGCGCAGTTCACAATGCGCACGCCATCTTTCATTTTAGCAAGTGCTGCGGCGTCAACGATGTTGCGTGTCTTGTCCGTCAGCGGTGTGTGAAGGGTGATGAAGTCCGCACGTGGGAAAAGCTGATCCAGTTCAACTTTCTCGACACCAAGCTGCTGCGCGCGCTCTTCGCTGAGGAACGGGTCAAAGGCAATGACCCGCATTTTCATCCCGATGGCACGATCGGCAACGATGCTCCCGATATTTCCGCAGCCGATCAGGCCAAGGGTCTTGCCGGTTAGTTCAACGCCCATGAAACGCGATTTTTCCCATTTGCCAGCCTGCGTCGAGGCATCGGCTGCGGGAATTTGCCGGGCAACGGCCATCATCAGAGAAATCGCATGCTCGGCGGTGGTGATCGAGTTTCCAAACGGCGTGTTCATCACAATGATACCGCGCCGCGAGGCCGCTTTGATGTCCACATTATCGACGCCGATGCCAGCGCGGCCGATGACTTTCAGATTGTTGGCGGCTTCAATCAGTTTTTCGGTCGCTTTGGTCGCTGAGCGAATGGCGAGACCTTCATAATCGCCGATCACGGCCTGAAGGGCTTCCTTGTCTTTGCCGAGTTCGGGTTTGAAATCCACTTCGCATCCGTTCTCGCGGAAAATCTCAACAGCAGTGGGAGAAAGAGCGTCCGATACGAGAACGCGGGGTTTTGCATTGGTCATAGGATTAATCCTTACCTGTCATTTTGTGCGGGTACCCGGCCCGTGGCTCAAGGGCACCTCGCGAAAGAAAAAAGAATGTGTGGAGAGGCTCTAGGCGGCCTGGCTGGCTTTGACAGTTTCAAAGGCCCAGTCGAGCCAACCTGTCAGAGCGGCGAGGTCGGACGCCTCAACCGTTGCGCCGGTCCAGATGCGCAGTCCGGGTGGGGCATCGCGGTAGCCGCCGATGTCGAAAGCCACACCTTCCTTGTCCAGAAGGCCGGTCATCGCCTTCACGAAGGCATTCTGGCCATCTTTGTCGAGCGCCTGAAAATCGGCGTCTACGATGGAGAGACAAACCGATGTGTTGGACCGCGTTTCCGGCACCTTGGCCAGAAATTCCACCCATGGCGTGACAGCAACCCAGCGGTCCAGAACGGCAAAATTGTCATCGGCACGTTCATGCAATCCATCCAGACCGCCGATTGACTGTGCCCAGTTGAGCGCATCGAGATAGTCTTCCACACACAGCATGGAAGGTGTGTTGATGGTCGCGCCGGAAAAGATGCCTTCAATCAGTTTGCCGCCTTTGGTGAGGCGAAAGATCTTCGGCAAGGGCCACGGTGGTGTATAGCTTTCCAGCCGTTCAACCGCGCGGGGCGACAGGATCAGCACCCCGTGTGCCGCCTCACCGCCCAGCACTTTTTGCCACGAGAAGGTCACGACATCGAGCTTTTCGAACGGCAGGTCCTGAGCAAATGCAGCTGAAGTTGCATCACACAGTGTCAGTCCCCCGCGATCGGCGGGAATGACATCACCGTTGGGTACACGAACACCGGATGTCGTACCGTTCCAGGTGAAACAGACATCGGTGTCGAAATCGACCGACGCAAGGTCTGGCAGATCGCCATACTCGGCTTCAATCTTCGTGGTGTTTTCGAGCTTCAACTGCTTGATCGCGTCGGTCACCCAGCCGGAGCCAAAGCTTTCCCACGCCAGCATTGTGACCGGGCGAGCGCCCAGCAGCGACCACATCGCCATTTCATAAGCGCCCGTATCAGATGCAGGCACGATGCCGATCCGATAATCATCAGGCACCTGCAAAACCGCACGTGTTTGATCGATCGCCTGCTTCAGCTTCGCCTTGCCGGGAGCAGCACGATGAGAACGACCAAGCGCGGCATTTTCAAGTTGTGTAAAAGACCATCCGGGGCGCTTGGCGCAGGGGCCGGATGAAAAATGAGGGTTTTGCGGACGCACTTGTGGCGCCGCAAGATCAGTTCTTGCTGTCATAACCTATCCTTCCAGATAGCAAGCCTCTCGTTGGGGAGAGGTGTCCCACGGATGGGACTATTGGAAGGAAATGCGGCGGTCAACAAAAAATGGCGCTCGTGACACAAAATGTGTCGCAGGCGCCATTTTCAAATCCGTTTCGGGTTGGCTGGCTCACCAGATGGCGTAACGCAGACCAAGGCGGAATTCGTGAATGTCGAACGAACCCACATCGATGTCTTCGGTGATAGAAGCATTGTTGGCGGCCTTGGCAGCGCCCGAGTCGCCGATATAGGTGTAACGGTAACCAAAATCGAGCGCTGTATTTTGCGTCAATTGGTAGGATGCGCCAACCATCACGTTCCCGGAAATCGTGAACTCGTCATCGGCTTCAAAAGTGCCGCTTGCCAGCTCATTCACCCCATTGCCGCCGGTTGTACCGCAATCGCTTGGCTGATTGCCGATACAAAACTCGTTGAATGTGAAGTCGCTCCACGAAACATAGGCGATGCCGACGCCAGCGCCCACATAGGGCCTAAAACCCCAGAATCGTTTGTTAAAATCGTAATAGACATTCGCCATGACTGACGATGCATTCAGATTTGCGTTGGCGGAATAAAAACAATCGCCGGTAATGGGCGTGCCCGGCGTCAACGGATCACCATCATCATCTTCCGTACCGCAATTGGTGTAATTATTACGATAGGCAAAATCGAGATTGGTGAACTGGTTCAGGCCGACTTCGTAACGAATGCCATTGCCGGCATCATAACCGGCACCGATGCCGAAGGTGACAGGCGTCCCCAGGTCGGCATCACCACCGCCACCGAAATTGGTTTCAATCGAGACATCACTGATGCCGCCACCGATATCGCCGCGCAGATACCAGCCGGTGCCAAACTCCACAAGCGTTTCACCCTCAATGCCATCACCGAGCATGTCGGCGGCAAGGGAGTGTCCGATTGGCAGAACGGCAAAGTTCACAGCCATCGCAATGGCTACAATCGCAGTGGAGGAAACCACTTGTTTAAGTCGGTTCTTCATGGCCCAGCCAAGCCCCTTTTACCCAGTACAAACTGTTGTCTCCCAAATGGGTGACGACAGGGGATATGCACGTTCACTTGATGTTCAGTTGGTGGCCACGGGCAGCCCTGCCCATCGCCGTATGTGTTACAGGCTGGCCACCGCAAACGCGGCGCCAGCCCGGTAAATCGCCCTACCAGATCTGGTAGCGCAGACCGATGCGAAGCGTGTGATCTTCAAAGCCATCGTCGTAGCCCTGCGTGCCCGAACCATCGAGCCAGCTGAACATCGCGCCATCTTCAATACGGCTATAGGTATAGCCAAAATCGATCTTGGTTTTTTCGGTAATTGCGTAGGCGAAACCGGCGTGCAGCGCCCAGGCAAAGCGCCAGGAATCAGCACCACCGTGCTGGTCGGTCCGTGTCGAACCGGTTGCTGTCGCGGTATAGCCCTCAGGCACGCCCGGACAAGCCGATGAACCAGCGGTCGTGGTACAATTCGCAACGTTTGTCAGACCATCCCAGTCAATATGCGCGCCACCGATACCGGCACCCACATAAGGGCTGAAACCATTGTAGTGACCAAGGTCAAAATAGGCGTTCGCGAGCAGTTTGAATGTTGTATAGGACGATGAGTCAGAAGAGACACAAGGTGCGCCCGGCAGACCGTCACCCGCATCCGGGTCAGGACAGATACCAGCTGTTGAACCGCGGAAATCCGATTCAAAGATATATTCGCCGGTCAGGTCTGCACGGAAATAGTCGTTGACCTGGTAACCGATACCAATGCCGATGTTGAACGAGTCATCCACACTACCGCTGGTGAAACTGGTGACACCGCCATTGCCCGGCAGGTTATAAGTAGGATTGCCGGTGCTGCGGAAATCATAAGAAATATCACCGCGAATGTACCAGCCGCCCGACTTGGTAATGATTTCCGGTGCTTCCACCACTGGCGGGTCCATAAGAAGATCCGCAGCGTTTGCCACACCTGGTAGGGCGATGCCCGCAGCCAACGCAGCAGCAAAAAGTGTCGTCCGTTTAATAGTGCTGCTCATTTTGCAACATCCTTCCTCTACAATCCCCAAACCGTTCGGGGAACACATGAATCTGGGAAGAACAATGCATTGAATAGGTTAAAGGTGGATTAACTGTGTTTTTTTACCGTCTTTATTAGTGTTAACAAAGCGTAAACAAGAGTTAAAAAATATTAACCATAAATGATTTGTGATTAAGATATCGCTTTATACTAAGCGCAACTCAAAGCTGTTTTAAGTGACCCGCTTCAGCTGGCAGCAAATACAACATCCTCACCTTCTGCTGTGGCAGAAAGGGTCAGGCCGGTCTCCTGCGCCAGCAGGATTGCGTAATAGGGTTGAATGGCATGTGCTGTGATTTCGTCCTCCATGACCCCATTCAACATATCAACGAACTCGCTCGGCACCCGGGCTTTGGGGCCAACGCAGCGCACGTTGAACGTCATGTTATCGCCCTCACCGTTCAAATGCACATTCAGAGTTCCGCCACGCGGAATGGCTCCCAATGCCAGCAGAACGACATTCAGAACCAGCTTGACCCGGTTTTTGGGAACCAGTGAACGGGCCCCCTGCCAGTCAAGATCAGCCTTCTCACCTTCCATATATCCCGCGAGCACCTCGTGGGCCTCGCCCGTATCGATATAGGCACCAGCTGAGCCTGAAGCACCGAAGGTCAAACGCGAAAATTTCAGCTTGGCCGATGCCGATTTGGCGCTCTTGGAAATGAGGTCCATCGCAAATTCACGCATCTCCTCGCCCTGATCCTCTTCAAGAACCTCAAGACCATTGGCCAGAGCGCCCACCGGCGAGATAATGTCGTGGCAGACGCGGCTGGCGAGCAGTGCTGCCAGGTCAAGGCCGGAAAGTTGTGGCAATTGGGGCATCGTTGAATTCCTCTGTGTCGCAGCCAAGGGGCCAGGTGTTTGCAGCATCAGACAGCGATTCCGTTTTCCGGCGAATCACCGAATTGTTACTCCAGCCAATCCGTACACAAGCGGTTGAATCCTGCCAAGCGACCCAAGAGGGTCGGAGCGCACCTGTGTGCAAATCTATCACACGCGCGAAACAGAAAACGGCTGACCGGAAAGGATTGGTTAACTCAATCGAAAACCTTTTGCTCCAATTTTATGAAATGATGAACCGGGGTCCAAATTTGGTCCAATACCGGTTTTAGCGAGAGTTGGGCATGAAACAGCCGCCTGCTCTGATTTGAGATTTACACCGTTGTGTTGGAGACAAACCCCATGATTGGCCTCAACCCGATTACCGCCCGCAAATTCACCTCAAAAATGACGGGGATGCTGAAACGCGCAGCTTTCGCCGGGCTTCTGGCAGGTGCAATCCTTTCACTACCACCTGTGCCCGATACGGGTTTTGTCGCTCCGGTCTACGCACAACAGACCCAATCTTATTCCAGCAATGAACTGGTCAATGCGGGCCACAGCTTTTTCGGTTCCACGTCAGCCGGCCTTGCCACCATCATTGAAAAGGCGGTGGCATCCTACGGCCTGCCAAACGGCTATGTTCTGGGCGAAGAAGGTTCCGGCGCTCTGGTTGGCGGCCTGCGATATGGCGAAGGCACGCTGTTCACAAAGAACGCTGGCGATCACAAGGTTTACTGGCAGGGTCCATCCATCGGATGGGATTTTGGCGGCGACGGCAACCGCACCATGATGCTGGTTTACAACCTCACCAACACTGAAAAACTGTTCCGTCGCTATATTGGCGTGTCCGGTTCAGCATACCTTGTGGGCGGTTTGGGCATGACCGTCATGAAACATGGCGACACAGTTCTTGTGCCGGTGCGCACCGGCGTTGGAGCACGGCTCGGCGTCAATGTAGGCTACCTGAAATTGCGCCCTTACGCGACATGGAACCCATTCTAGGGCAATCTGATACCACGACAGCAACACTACGTTTTGAACGCGCGTCCAAAAAACGCGCGTTTATTACGTTTGCAGAAGCTGTACAATACGTTGGGAAAACCAGCGGCTTTCAGATAAAGTCGCAAAGCCCGGTCGACGAACCTGTTGTTGAAACTGCGACACGAGCCGGCACCCTGAATCTTTGGCCCCAGACTTTAGAAAGCCCGCGCTGTGCTTGAAAGTGGATTATTCTTCACCCTTGGTTTCCTGTTCGCTGCACTGCTTGCGCTGATGGTTGCACCGGCAATCTGGCGCCGCGCCGTGCTGCTGACCCGCCATCGCATTGAAAGCTCGGTGCCCCTGACCCTCAACGAAATTCAGGCTGACAAAGACCAGTTGCGCGCCGAATTCGCCATGAGCACCCGCAGGCTGGAAGTCAGCGTTGAGGAATTGAAAGAACGCGCAGCCGAGCAATTGATTGAAATCAATCGTCGCCGTGACGAAGTGCTGCTGCTGGAAAAGCAGCAGTCGGATAAAGAAAGCAGGATAGCCGAACTCGAAGGGCAATCAGCCGAATTGCGATCCGAGTTGCAGGAACGGGAAGAGAAGCTCGCTGCCGCCAATACCAGCCTCATCGCCACGGAAACGCGCCTGGAGGAAAAAGCGCTTTCCCTGGAAGAGATGAGCGCGAAATACCGCAAGATTGCCGATGATTTCGACGGTCAGAAAATTGAAATCGTCGCCCGCGAAACCCGGCTTGAAAACGTCAATGATGATGTGCGTGAAGCGCGCAAGGCCGTAAGCGAACGCGAGTCCGAGCTGGCAACACTCAAGGGCGAATACAAAACGCTTGAGCGCAACCTCAAGGCCGAAAAAGACAAGAGCGAGCAGTTGGAAAGAAAACTGGATCGCCTGCAAACGAAGCTTTCCGATATGGAAGCCCGGGTTGAACGGCGCGATGCTGATATTGCCCGCCTGCGCAGCTCTGGCGGTGAGACGGGCGAGCGGGTCAGCGAGTTGCAGAACCAACTGGATACCGTCATCAGCGAAAAAATTGGCCTCGAAGCCGAAATCGCTCAGAACGCACAGCGAATGAGCGCTCTGTTGAACGATGCGTCTGACGAAAACATCGAAAACGCCATTGCTACCTTTGAGACAGAGCAGCGCTCCCTGCGCAGCGAGCTGGCTGAATTGAAATCGGAACGCGACCAACTGAAAGTTGAACTCAGCGCGGTTCAGACGGCCAGCGGCGAAGACTGGGAAACTGAACGTCGCGAAAACGCGATCATCCGCGAGCGGATCAATGATCTGGCTGCGCAGGTTACGGCCATGACGGCATCCATTGAAGGACCCGACTCGCCGGTCAACGAAGCTTTGAAAAAGGCCCCTGCGAAAAAACGCACAACGAAACCGGGCACCCGATCAAAAGCCGACGAAGCAGCCGATAATGTCGATAGCCTTGCCGACCGCATCAAGGCGCTGCAGGCCGAAGCTGAACGCGCCTGATGGCCCACAAAAAACCGGACCTTCCTGAAAAGAACTGCGCAACCTGCGGCAAGCCTTTTGCCTGGCGCAAGAAATGGGAACGCAACTGGGACGAAATCAAATATTGTTCCAAACGCTGTGCGGCCAACAGAAATCCGGTCGCCGCCCGCCACGCCAAATCATAATCGATATACGCTCACAAGGTGCTGAACACCTGTGTCACCTCGCGCCTTGTTCCCGACCCATGTCTGTGAAATACCAAGGGCGGTATTGAGCGTCGCGATTTGAACCCGTCTATGCAGTCTGTCACCGAATTCCTTTTACGAGCCCTGCTCGTGTTCAGCCTGGCGGCACTAACGCCCGGCATTGGAGCATCGGCTGCGGAGCGGAATGCAGAGCGAGAAATCGAGCTTTCTCAATATCGTCTGCCAGACGGTTCCCTTCCCGTTTTGTGCCTTGGCGCTGGTGCGGATAGCGATGTTTCTTCGGAACATTGTCCGGATTGTTGGACCGGCAAACAAACCGGCCTCCCGTCGTCGAGCGATATGCTCGATGAAGGAGCGGAGCGATGCGCACAGCTTTTGAAAGTTGGGGTCATATCTTCCCACGCACGGCAGGCGGTCAATCCTTCCCGCTCACCTCGCGGCCCTCCCCTCGGCTAAGCCCAAACCAACACCCCACAATTTTATGCAGTCTCCAAAAGTTGCGTCCCGCACGTGCTTTGGGCTGGCCAATCAGGAAATCTCGAATGAACGTCTTTTCAACACTCAAAACCATCGCAGCTGCTGCCTTGATCAGCGCACCGGTTGCCTTCGCTTCAGCCGCTCACGCGATGTCCGACAAAGTGGTGCGCTTGGGCGACCTTGTCATCTCAACCACAATTGCACGCGCAACCGCACCCGGCGCACGTGTCGGCGGCGCTTATGCGACAATTGAAAACACCGGCACAACCGCCGACCGCCTGATTGGCGGCAGCGCTACCTTCGCCGGTGAAGTCCAGATTCACGAAATGAAGATGGTCGACAACATCATGAAGATGAACCAGATCGAGGGCGGTCTGGAAATCCCGCCCGGTGAGACAGTCAAACTCAAACCGGGTGGAAATCACATCATGCTCATGAAACTCGGCGAAGCGCTAAAAGAAGGCGAAACACGCAAGGTTACCCTGACATTCGAAAAAGCGGGTTCGACCGAAATCGAGTTCATGGTGAAATCGGTTGGCGATACGCTCAAGATGAAACACAACCACTAGGCAATGGCCAATCAAAAGCCAGTCGTTTGCAAAAGACGGCTGGCTTTATTTCAATTGCCGTGTTCGGACCAACTGACTTTGATTTCATCCAGAATAGCCGGGTCATCAATCGTCGCTGGAGTCTTGAATTCCTGCCCGTCAACGACCTTCTGCATGGTCGCGCGCAGAATTTTTCCGGACCGTGTTTTCGGCAATCGGGCCACCGGCACAACAATCTTGAAGGCAGCAACTGGTCCAATCTTCTCACGCACCAGTTTCACGACCTCCGACTTGATGTCATCAGCGGAGCGGTCGACCCCGGCATTCAAAATCACGAAACCCGCAGGCAACTGACCTTTCAGATCATCATTGATTCCGATGACCGCACATTCAGCAACATCGGGATGACCGGCGATGACTTCTTCCATACCACCGGTTGAAAGGCGGTGCCCCGCGACATTGATGATGTCGTCCGTACGCGCCATGATGAACAGATAGCCATCTTCATCCATCACGCCCGCATCAGCGGTTTTGTAGTAGCCCGGAAACTCTTCCAGATAGGCTTCCTTGAATCTCGCATCGGCGTTCCACAACGTCGGAAAGGCTCCCGGTGGCAGCGGCAGTTTCACAACAACATTGCCGAGTTCGCCGCGCGATAATTCCTCACCTTCATCGCTGAGCACCTGCACATCATAACCCGGCATCGCAACCGTGGGTGAGCCATATTTGACCGGCATTTGTTCAATGCCAATCGGGTTGCCGGCAATCGTCCAGCCGGTCTCCGTCTGCCACCAGTGATCGATCACCGGTGTTCCGAGCACCCGCTCCGCCCAGTGAATTGTATCCGGGTCCGCACGCTCCCCGGCAAGGTAGAGCATGCGGAAATGTGAAAGATCATAATTGGCAACAAGCGCCCCATCCGGGTCTTCTTTCTTGATGGCACGAAACGCCGTTGGTGCCGTAAAAAGCGCTGCCACCTTGTGCTCACTGATCACCCGCCAGAATGTTCCCGCATCCGGTGTCCCGACCGGCTTGCCTTCAAACAGAATGCTGGTGTTGCCATGCATCAGCGGCGCGTAGACGATGTAGGAATGGCCGACCACCCAGCCGACGTCGGACGCTGCCCAATAGACCTCGCCGGGGTCAACGCCATAGATCGCCTTCATGGTCCAGTTGAGGGCCACCATGTGTCCGCCATTGTCGCGCACGACACCTTTGGGCTGGCCGGTGGTGCCGGATGTGTAGAGCACGTAGAGAGGATCGGTTGCAGCCACTTCAACGCAAGGAACATCTGTTCCCATTTCGCGATGGCGGCCAACTTCATGCGCATAGTCGAAATCGCGACCGCTCATCAGATCGCAGGTCTGTTGTTCGCGTTGCAGAATGATGGTGCAGTCGGGTTTGGCATCCGACAATTCAATCGCTTCGTCCAGCAATGGTTTGTAGGCAATCACCCGCCCCGGCTCAATGCCGCATGAGGCGGAAATAATGGCCTTTGGTGCACAATCGTCGATACGAGTAGCAAGTTCGGACGCAGCAAAACCGCCGAAAACAACCGAATGAACCGCTCCGATGCGTGCACAGGCGAGCATGGCAATCGCGGCTTCCGGCACCATCGGCATGTAAATGATCACCCGGTCGCCCTTATCAACACCACGCTCGCGCAAGACGGCGGCCAGAGCCGATGTCTCTGTCTTCAGATCAGCAAATGTCAGGGTGCGTTTGTTACCGGTGATCGGGCTGTCATAGATGATCGCAGGCTGCTCCGCGCGTCCCTTTTCGACCTGGCGATCAACGCAATTGTAGCAGGTGTTGCATGTTCCATCGGCAAACCAGCGACCATAGACACCTTCATCGGCGAAAAACGCGCGGCTGGGCTTCTTGATCCAGTCAATAGCGCTGGCAGCCTCCATCCAGAATGATTCCGGATCGCGTTTCCAGTCGTCGTAGACCTTTTGATAAGCACTCATAGAAAGACCTCCCAATCCTCCGGCCGACATCTGTCAGAAGCCATGGATTAGCAGTCTGATCTCGGCTCTGTCCATCCGACCTTTGAAGGAAATGTCTTCGCGGGCAGACTACAAAAATGGTTGCGCGGCCGGCGTTGTGCGTGGTTCGTAATCCCAATGCGCCAAAATGTGTTGCGCCCACGCGGCATATCCAATTTCACTGGCGTGAAATCCGTCGCGGCAGAATCCACTTTGATTTTCAACCTCCAGCGGCGGAATGCAAATGACCCCGCGTTCAACGCACAGCTGAGCACCCTTCCGGTTTAGCAATTGCCGCCGCCAGTTGAGAATATGAGCCAGGACCTTGGGAAGCGCCGGAACCCAAACCATGTCCATCGCCTGCGGCCAATAAATGCGCGCTTCAGGAAAACGCGCCCGCAGAGCGTAAAGCAGACCACCGAAATCCCGCTTGAAGCGCCGCACCGTGTGCCAGTTTTTCATGTCATTTGTGCCGAGCATGATCAGAATATGGGTGAAGTCTTCCGGAGGCAGATTGGGCACAATATAGTCGCGCACTTCGCTCGAAACCGCACTGTTGTGGCCACTGATATGCCAGTACACTGCCTCGCCGGTCTTGACCTTCAACAGGCCCGCCAGTTGCGGACCCATAGCGCCGGATGTCTTGTCGATACCCACCGCAGCGGCAGACGAATCGCCAATGGTCAGCAAACGCGTGGCGGGTTCCCCTTCGCCATGCTGTCCGGACCGCGGGCCGCGGGCCGGCGAAAGCCGCATGGAGCGGGCGCGCGTGTACAGGCCCACCACCACGTAAACCGGGAAGCAGAGCGTCGAAACAAGACCGATCAGAATGGGATGCATGGAGCCGTGATGAGAGATTGAACTTTGCATCCTTCAATCACGGGTAAGACTTTGAGAAAAGACCCGAAACGCATACGCGACAAATTCTCACTTGAATTCGGCCCGCAAAGCAGCGCCATGATCATCAAGATCGGGCACCCGTGGCCGGTCGCTCTTTTGGCCTCTCGCCTGCCCTGAAACCAGCGCAGCGGGTGCCAGAATATCAATTGGCCCGGTGCCCGTTTCCACCGTGATCCAGTTGTTTTGCGGATGCTCGACCAGATCATCAAGATCTGAAAGTCGTCCATAAGCAATCCGCGCCTTGTCCATTGAGGCGGCCATTACTTCGCGGCTATGCTGCGCAAAAACGCGGGCCACGAAACCATCGACCGCAGCGCGATTGGCAACCCGCTCGGTGTTGTCGCGAAACCCTTCGCGCATAGGCAGGTCCGCATCGCCCAACGCGGCACACAGGCGTTGCCATTCCTGCTCGTTCTGGATGGAAATCAGCAAGGGCTTGCCGTCGGCGCAATCGAACGCGCCATAGGGCGCGATTGTCGGATGCTGCAATCCCTGTCGCCCTGGTGTCTTGCCGCCATAGCGATGCTGCATCATGGGAACATTCATCCAATCCGCCATCGCATGAAACAGCGACACTGTTATCGCCCGACCCCCGCCCTGTTCGGGGCCAGCCCGTTCACGCGCCAGCAGTGCCTGCAGGATGGCCGCGTGAGCTGCCATGCCGCAGGCGATGTCGCATACGGAAACCCCCACTCGCGCCGGGCCTTCCGGCGTACCATTGATGGCCGCCAGCCCGCTTTCGGCCTGAATGAGCAGATCATAGGCCTTTTGCGAGGCGCGAGGGCCTTCTTCGCCATAGCCTGATATGGAGCACGTGATCAGCGATGGATGCGCCGCACGCAAATCTTCCAAACTAAGACCCAGTTTTCCCAATGCGCCGGGGGCAAGGTTCTGGATGAGCACATCAGCGCTCGCGATCATGCGCTTGAGTAACTCGACATCGCCTTGCGATTTCAGATCAAGCGCAATGCTTTCCTTGCCGCGGTTCAGCCAGACGAAATAGGAGCTGTTGCCCTTTGCAAGCGTGTCGTATCCGCGGGCAAAATCACCGCCCGGTCGCTCCACCTTGATCACCCGCGCTCCGGCTTCCGCCAGCTTGCCGGACGCATAGGGCGCGGCCACCGCCTGTTCGATGGCAACGACCGTGATGCCGGAAAGATCACCCATCGAACGGGCCGGGGTCAGGCTGCTTCCAGACCATCATTCCACTGACCAAGCGCGGCAAGGCCATTCATTTCGGCGCGATGCGCAAACGCCGCCTGCGCTGCGCCCACATTTTCTGCCTTTCCGCCCCACGCTTTCAAACAAGCGGCCTGCAAAGCACGACCGTAGGAATAGGTCAGTTTCCAAGGCAGATCATAGACAGCATTCATCGCCGCGAGATTCGCCGTCGCTTCCAAGTCGCCCTGCCCGCCGGACAGGAATGCAATGCCGGGAACAGCGCCCGGAACATGGCGCTTCAACACGTCAACCGTATGCGCCGCCACTTCTTCCGGCGAGCACTGCGTCGGGCATTTTGAACCGGGCACAACCATATTCGGCTTCAAGATCATGCCTTCCAGCTTGACGTTTTGTTCGTGAAGCTCGTTGAACACCACCTGCAGGACGGCGCTTGTCACTTCGTGGCAACGCTCGATCGTATGGCTGGCCGGGTCGGCATCCATCTGCACTTCCGGCTCGACAATCGGCACGATGCCATGGGCCTGACACATCGCTGCATAGCGCGCTAGCGCATGGGCGTTTGCCTTGATGCCGCCATGGCTCGGCAATGTATCGGTGATGGCAATCACGGCGCGCCATTTCGCAAAGCGCGCGCCCGCCTCGTACCAGCCTTTCAGCCGCTCGTCGAGACCGTCCAGCCCTTGTGTCACGGTTTCACCATCACGGGTTGGCAGACCGACAACACCCTTGTCAGCCTTGATGCCGGGTACGGCTCCGGCAGCCTTGATCAGATCGACGAACGGCGTCCCGTCTTCAGCCTTTTGATGCAGCGTTTCTTCAAACAGGATGACGCCGGATACCCGCTCATTCATCGGCTTTGATGCGCGAAACAGCATTTCACGATAGGCGCGGCGATTGTCCTCTGTGTTTTCAACACCGATGGAATCAAAGCGCTTTTTGATGGTTCCAGTCGATTCATCAGCAGCCAGAATGCCCTGACCGGGTAAAACCATCGCCTCGGCAATATCTTCAATTCTTTCACTCATCGCATCATCTCCTGGCTCAATTGGCGGTCTGCTGGTTCAGGTCTGCTGTGCCCGTGATTCGACCGCGCCGCATCTTAAAAACTCTGTGCCCTGTCCTAAGCAGGACTGGCGCGAAATAAAACGTTTGGCCCAAAACTCAATCGATTGAACTGTCAATAGAGTGAAAGTTTTCGGTTAATTCAAAGCTCTGGCGGGGTTTTCAGCGCTCCAGCGCGGCAACACCCGGCAAAACCTTGCCTTCCATCCATTCCAGAAACGCACCACCAGCGGTCGATACATAGGTGAAATCATCTGCCACACCGGCATGGTTGAGCGCGGCGACCGTATCTCCGCCCCCCGCGACGGAAACCAGCGTTTCGGCACGGGTCAGTTCAGCAGCTTGGCGCGCAGCCTGGACGGTGGCCTTGTCAAATGGCTCAATCTCGAATGCGCCAAGCGGCCCGTTCCACACGAGCGTCCTGGCATTGGACATGCGCTCTGCAATCAATGCGACCGTGTCGGGTCCGGCATCGAGGATCATCATGTCATCCGGCACGCTACCGGCATCGACCACACGGTTTGGGCTATTGGCTGCGAAACCTTCAGCCACCACCACGTCGCTGGGCAGGATGATTTCACAACCCGCCGCTTCGGCTTTGGCGAAAATATCGCGTGCCGTTTCAGCCAGATCATGCTCGCAAAGCGATTTCCCGACCGCCACGCCTTTTGCTGCCAGAAATGTGTTGGCCATGCCGCCGCCGATCACCAGATGGTCGACCCGCGACACCAGATTGCCCAACAGATCGAGCTTTGTGGAAATCTTCGCTCCGCCAACAATGGCTATCACCGGGTGGTTCGGCGCGCCGAGCCCTTTTTCCAAGGCTTCCAGTTCAGCCTGCATGGTGCGCCCGGCATAGGATGGCAAATGTTCGGCAATACCGACGGTGGACGCATGGGCCCGATGCGCGGCGGAAAACGCATCATTGATGTAAATGTCACCCAGATCGGCCAATTCCTTGCCAAAGGGCGGGTTGTTCTTTTCCTCGCAGGGGTGGAACCGCGTGTTCTCAAGCAGCAGGACATCGCCATTGTTCATGGATGCGATGGCGTCAATTGCCGGTTGGCCACAGCAATCAGTCGCAAAAGCAACCGTTCGTCCAAATATTTGGGAGAGCGACGGCACAACCGGTGTCAGCGACATGGAAGCGACAACCTCGCCTTTGGGGCGACCAAAATGGGCGAGCAGAATGACCTTCATGCCCTTGGCCGACAATTCGCGCACGGTCGGTGCAATGCGCTCAATCCGCGTGGTGTCGGTCACGCGTCCCTCTTCCATCGGCACGTTGATATCGACACGCACAAGGGCGCGTTTGCCTGCGACATCCGTCAGGTCATCGAGAGTTTTGAAGGTCATGAAAAGCATCACGCGGCTGGGCTAATTGGATGGCGAACCATAACCCAGTTCGCCACCGCATTGAACCGCTCATTTACCAGCGTGAGCGGTTTCAGGCCGCCAGACGGTTGTCGCCAATCAGCTTGCCTATGGCGACCGCGACATCATTCATGCGGCACGAAAAGCCCCACTCATTGTCGTACCAGCTCATCACCTGAACCATGGTGCCGTTCATCACACGTGTCTGCGCCGGAGCGAAACATGATGAGTGGGAATCATGGTTGAAATCGACGGAAACCTTCGGTTCCGGATCATAGGCCAGAATGCCCGACAACTGGTTTGCAGCAGCCAGTTCCATTGAGCGATTGATTTCATCCGCCGATGTTTCGCGACTTGCCACAAATTTCAGATCGACCAGCGAAACATTGGGTGTCGGCACCCGCACCGCCGAACCGTCCAGCTTGCCTTCCAGTTCCGGCAGCACAAGCCCAACAGCCTTGGCGGCACCGGTCGACGTCGGGATCATGGACTGCGCTGCCGAGCGCGCGCGGTAAAGGTCCTTGTGATTACGATCAAGCGTTGGCTGATCACCGGTATAGGAATGAACAGTCGTCATGAATCCATGTTCGATACCAACGCTGTTGTGCAAAACAAAGGCGAGCGGTGCCAGACAATTTGTGGTGCAGGAGGCGCAGGACACAATTTGATCCGACTCAGTCAACTGATCATGGTTGACCCCATACACGATGGTCTTGTCAGCATTCTTGCCGGGGGCTGAAATGAGAACCCGTTTTGCCCCCGCCCCGAGGTGAATGGCTGCCTTGTCACGATCCGTGAACGCGCCGGTGCATTCCATCACCACATCAACGCCAAGCTCGCCCCAGGGCAGATTGGCCGGATTGCGATCACTGAAAAACGGTATCTCGCCGCGTCCGGCATCGAGGCCTTGGTCCGTGATTTTGACATCAACCGGGAAGCGCCCATGCACGCTGTCATAGCGCAACAAGTGGGCATTGGTTTCAAGACCACCGGAATCATTGACGGCAACAATCTCAATATCAGTGCGGCCCGTTTCATAGACCGCGCGAAATGTGTTGCGCCCGATCCTGCCAAACCCGTTGATTGCCACCCTGACTGTCATGATATTTCCCCGATAAGGCCCCGAAAATCACTATTTTCGGCCTCTTAGGGGGAGAAATCAGAGCGGTCCACCCCTGTTTTCAACCTAAACGATTAGATTGCCTCAACAGTTCACATGTTTGGTAAACCGCTGGCTAAGTGGGGCGGCCTTATCAATGTGAAAGGCAAAACAAGGTAGGCGAACAGACCTTGGGAACAATCAGCTTGAAGCGTCTTCAGCCGCCGCTTCGAGCTGCAATGTCGCTGCAGAAACGATGGCGTCTGACGTGATTCCAAAGTGTTTGTAAAGCTCCTTATAGGGCGCAGACGCCCCGAAACTGTCCATGCCAATGAATATGCCATCGGAGCCGATCAGGGCATCCCAGCCCTGACGGACTGCAGCCTCTACGCCAATGCGAACAGCGCCCTGGCCGATAACAGCATCGCGATACTCACTCGATTGCGCAGCAAAATGCTCAAAACTGGGCACCGAAACCACACGTGTCGGGTGGCCTGCGGCATCCAGCGTTGCTTTGGCTTCCAACGCAATTTCAACCTCGGAGCCGCTGGCGAAGATCGACACATGCGCATCACCTTCGGCCTCGGCCAGTTCGTAGGCCCCACGGGCGCACCGGTTGGTCTCGTCAAAATCGGCGCGCACCGATGGCAGATCCTGTCGGGTCAATGCAATAACACTTGGTGTGTTTTGCGCTTCCATCGCCAATGCCCAACATTCAGCTGTCTCGGTGATGTCAGCGGGACGGAATACATTGAGGTTCGGGATCGCCCGCAGTGCCGCCAATTGTTCAACGGGTTGGTGCGTCGGGCCATCTTCCCCAAGGCCAATGGAATCATGGGTCATCACATGGATGGCCCGAATACCCATCAGTGCCGCCAGGCGGATGGAGGGACGGCAGTAATCAGAGAAGATCAGAAATCCACCCGAATAGGGAATGAGACCGCCATGCAGCGCCATACCGTTCATCGCAGCAGCCATTCCGTGCTCACGAATGCCGTAGTGGACGAAACGACCGGAAAAATCATCCGGCGTGATGGGCGCTGTCTGGCTGGTATTGGTGTTGTTGGAGCCGGTCAGGTCCGCCGACCCGCCCAGCGTTTCCGGGACGATATCGTTGATGACTTCGAGTGCAGCCTGAGACGCCTTGCGGGTCGCGGTCTTTGGCTGATCTTCCGCCAGTTTCGCTTTGAATTTGTTGATCGCGCTTTCAAATCCGCTCGGCAGATCGCCGCGATGACGCCGCTCAAACTCGCCCCGCAGATCGGAGTCTGCACCTTCCAGCCGCTTTTGCCATTCCTTCCGCTTTTGTGCAGAACGCAAGCCCGCAATGCGCCATGCATCGCACACATCTTCCGGCAGTTCGAACGGTTTGGCATCCCAGCCGAGCGCTTCGCGGGCACCGGCGATTTCATCCGACCCGAGCGGCGAACCATGGCTGTCCTTCGTTCCGGCTTTGGTGGGCGCACCGAAGCCGATTGTCGTTTTGCACGCGATCAGTGTGGGTTTGTCCGAGGACTTTGCTGTTTCAATTGCGTCAGCAATCGCCTCATGGTCGTGACCATCAACCCGGATGGTGTTCCACTGGCTGGCCTCGAAACGCTCAATCTGGTCGGTGGAATCCGACAGGGAAATCGGACCATCGATGGAGATGTTATTGTCGTCCCAGAACACGATCAGCTTGTTGAGCTTCAAATGTCCGGCAAGCGAGATCGCTTCCTGCGAAATGCCTTCCATCAGACATCCATCGCCCGCAAGACAATAGGTGTAATGATCGACAAGATCGGCACCGAATTCCGTTGCCAGTTTCCGCTCTGCCATCGCCATGCCAACGGCATTGGCAATCCCTTGCCCAAGTGGCCCCGTGGTCGTTTCAATACCTGCAGCATGGCCATATTCGGGATGGCCCGCTGTTTTCGACCCCAACTGGCGGAAGTTCTTGATCTCCTCCATGTCGATATCGCTGTATCCGAGCAGGAAAAGCGACGCGTACAGCAACATTGACCCATGACCCGCTGACAGAACGAACCTGTCCCGGTCTGGCCAATCGGGCGTCTTGGGATCAAATTTCATGAAACGTGTGAACAAAACCGTCGCAATGTCAGCCGCTCCCATAGGGAGGCCCGGATGTCCGGAGTTCGCCTTTTGCACTGCGTCAGCGGAAAGAAAACGGATGGCATGCGCCATACGCATGTTTTTATCTGCTTGTGTCATGAAATTCCTGCGGTTTTCCGCTTAACAGTTGTCTATTGCCCGCGGGTCTCGCTGTCGCAGCCCCGACTGTTTAGCGACACATAGCACCATCACAAGGCGAGTCAAATCACCGTTTGCCACACCTTGTGGAGCCACGAATTCCCCAATGTGCAGCTTGCCCGGTTGCCAAGACACTCAAAAGAAGCGGGACAACGCATTCTGTCGATTGACGTTTTCACCGATATGCCTTTTGACTAGGCAAAAGGATGCGGTGCACCTGAAAAATCTCTCTGTTGGTGCCGCATTTTGAGATGATCGACTGGTAATATGGACGCGCAGGCAATGCCGGACAACAAACAGACATCCAAGCCATCATCAGGTGCTTCCGGAAGCCCGGCAACCAGCCCCGGTCTTGCCGAGGCGCTGAAACGGCTGAACGATTCTCTTGACGGCCTGAGCACTTCCGTGGATGCCTTCATCGTTGAAAACGCAGACAATTCTCCACCCGTCGACGAAACAATACAGGCCATGGCCGCTGATCGAGCCCGTCTGGCCCGCGAGCTTGATGAGGCTGAAGCCCGCGCTGTTCGTCTGGGTGAGACCAACAGTGAAGTCGCCAAACGCATTGTTGGTGCCATGGAAATTGTGCGTGGTGTTTTAGACCGAACACCTTAGAAGGAATCGGTGAAAGAGATTCGCGCTGCGCAAACGCATTCAGATTCGCCAGGTGATGTAAGGAGTAAACAGGTCAATGCCTCAAGTTGCGGTTCAGATTAACGGCAAAACCTATCGCATGGCCTGTGATGAAGGGCAGGAAGCGCATCTGCTGGATCTCGCCCAGCGCTTTGACCGGTATATCAACCAGCTCAAAGGCTCGTTTGGCGAGATCGGCGATCAGCGCCTGACCGTAATGGCCGGTGTGATGGTCACCGATGAACTGGTCGAAATGCAGCACAAGGTTCGCGGGCTCGAAGCACAACTCGCTGAAATGCGAACGGCCGCCGACGGCGCTGTTGGTGGATCTGTTGATCGCGAGGCCGAAATTGCAAAAGCGATCAACCGCACAGCCCAGCGTATCGACTCAATTGCCAAGAAACTCGATTCAGCGTCGTGAAGCCAACCTTGCTGCTGGTAAGTTGGTATGCGCATACCTATAACAGGGTGGCGGGCTGCGCGGTTTGTGCGATTTTCATCCTCGGGGCCTTACCGATTCCTAAGGGAGCTGTCCCTGTCCTTGCCCGTGGGCTTGGGCACACGGCGCCCACCTACGCTGTAGGTTCCAGGATCGATATACCTCGCACGGCTGGTGCGGCTCGCTCCTTACTTCCGGTCTGATCCATGACGACATCTTCTTCCTCTCAACAGGGCGCAAGCGCTCTCAAACAGGCCTTGCGCAAACAAACCCTCTCACGGCGGGACGCTTTGGGCGAGGCCGAGCGCATAGAAATGTCGCTGCTCGCAGCCGATCGCGGCATTGCTGCACCCTGTTTTGACAGCGACGAATTTTTGCCCGGAACAATCATTGCCGGATTCCACCCCATCCGTTCCGAAATCGACCCTCGCCCGCTAATGGCGGCGCTGGCAGCACGGGGAGCCCGACTTTGCCTTCCCGTAGTTCTGGATAAGACAACCATTGAGTTCCGCGAACTCGTGCGCGGCGCGCCGCTGGTCGATTGTGGCTTTGGCACAGTCGGCCCGGATGAGAGTGCTGAACGGCTCAACCCGACATTGCTGCTAATGCCGCTCAGCGTTTTCGATAATCACGGCGGGCGCATCGGCTATGGTGCTGGTCACTACGACCGCGCAATCGCCCGGCTCATTGACAAAGGCATCGATCCCGTTTTGATTGGAATGGGTTTTTCAGCCCAGCATACAGACAGGGTTCCGGTGGAACCGCACGATCAGCCCCTTCATGGCATGATCACGGAATTTGGCTTTGAGCCAGCACGCCCCTAATACAATGTGAGATTCCCTTTTGGTCTAAAGGGTTCACAAGAAACCGACACGCTCGGGGTAAGGCTCAAAATGCGCATATTGTTTCTGGGAGACATGGTTGGACGCGTCGGCCGTGAGGCTGTTTACAACGCGCTCCCGGATTTGCGCAAAGACCTTGCGACCGATTTTGTCATCGTCAACGGTGAAAATGCTGCGTCCGGATTTGGTATTACGCGCAAAATTTTCCACGAAACCATTGATGCAGGTGCCGATGTTGTCACCAGCGGCAATCACGCCTTTGATCAAAAGGAAACGCTCGGCTGGGCAGATGAGGAACACCGTTTTCTAAGGCCGGTCAACTTTCCCAAAGGCACGCCCGGGCGCGGCACGGATATCTTTGAGGCACAAAACGGAGCTCGTGTTCTGGTCAGCAACATAATGGGCGCCGTTTTTATGCATCCGCAGTTGGATGATCCGTTTCAGGCCGCTGAGCGAGCGCTCGAAGCCTCACCACTCGGCAGCGTAGTCGACGCTGCAGTGGTTGATTTTCATGCCGAGGCCACCAGCGAAAGCCAGTGTTTCGGGCATTTTCTGGATGGACAGGTGAGCCTCGTTGTCGGCACACACACGCATGTTCCAACCAGCGACCATCAGATTTTAAACGGCGGTACAGCCTATATCAGCGATGCCGGCATGTGCGGCGACTATGATTCTTCGCTGGGCATGGACAAGGAAGAACCCCTGAACCGGTTTCTTTCCAAAGTCTCCAAATCACGCATGCAACCGGCAACCGGCGAGGCGACCGTGTGTGGCGTTCTCGTGGTGACGGACGACAGTACAGGTTTGGCGACCAGTATCGAACCTCTACGTATTGGTGGTCGTCTGCAATCGTTCATGCCGACGATCTGACGGCTCATTTTTCGATTTCAAAGCAGCGTGCGTTCGATGAACCAATAAGCGCCGATCGCCGCAATAGCCAGCGAACCGGGAATGACGATACGGGTGCGATACCATTCCTTTTTCATCGCCCAGCCGACAGCAACAAAGGCCAGTGCAATAACGGTCAACTGACCGAGTTCCACCTCTGCCCTGGTCACTCTACGCTGTGAGACACATTGCCACCCAACCATCGTCTTCCGCCAGAGACGAGGAGTGGGGGCGGAGCGGGAGAGGACTCCAAACTCGGACTCCAAACTCGCAACTCCGAGATCGGAGTTGAAAGAACTTCGAGTTCGAACTCGGGGCTCCCAGCCCCGAAGGTTGTCGAACCTCGAATTCCCGAGTTCCGAACTCCGAACTCCGAGTTCGAATTCCCAGTTCCT
>JBCDDX010000019.1:0-61881 GCA_039180085.1 Pseudomonadota bacterium | reverse complement strand
TCCCTGCAAAGCAAAGCTTTTTAAAGAGCACTGTCCCTAAGGCGGCCTACGATTTCCACGCACGACCCGGGTTCACAGGCAGCGCTCCGGGAGACAGATCGTTAGCCTGATCCCCCGAACACCGGCACCCCCGGCACGGCAACGAACGATCGTTTCCGATGGTCGAACCGGGCGTGTGAGAGGAGTATGAGGGAAAGGGAAAGGGCGGGGATAAGTTTTTCGATCTGCGAAACTGTACGACATTCTCTTCATCGCCTGCCATCAGTCGCAAGCGTGCGACATTGCTTTGGTGAGCCTGAACTGCGAAATGAAGCCACCATTTTTATTTCAATGGCCATTGGACCTTAGACACTTGGATATTTCTGCGCCTCTTCGGGTCTTTGTGACCGGCGGACTGGGTTTTATCGGTTCCTCGCTGATTGCCTCTCTTGCGAAAAATCATGGCCCGCAAATTGAAGTTGTGGTGCTGGACAATTTTTCAAGTGGGTCTGTTCAGGGCCTTGCCGATACGCTGGGAATAACCGCTTCAGAGCCGGCGTTTGACGATGATGATTCGTTGCAGCTTGAAAACATCCTCCTGTATCGCGGCGATGTGCGAGACGAAAATCGGGTGCAAGAGGCGATGGGACATGCTGACATCATCGTCCATTTGGCAGCGCATTGCAGTGTGCCCGATTCCATCAAAGACCCGGTGCGTGATTTCGAATACAACGTGATCGGCCTGTTCAATGTTCTCAATGCGGCCCGTCGGCTGGAAACCAGACCCAAAATCGTTTTCTCGTCCACCAATGCGCTTCTGGGCGACGCGCAGCAGCCGGTGAGCGAAGCGACATTGCCGAGCCCCATTTCGCCCTATGGGGCAAGCAAGATGGCATCGGAAGCCTATCTGCAGGCTTTCAGCGCAAGCTATGGATTGCCAAGTGTGGTTCTGCGATTCGGCAATGCCTATGGGCCCGGCTCTTATGCAAGCCCCAACGTCGTCGCACGGTTTGTCCGCCGGGCGCTGAACGGCGAGGCGCTGGAGGTCTTCGGCGATGGCTCTCAGACCCGCGATTTCATTTACATCGACGATCTGACGGAAGCGATTGAAAAGGCGATGTTTTACAGTGTCGAGGGGTTCGAGTTGTTTCAGATTTCGTCCGGCATCGAAACCGATGTCGCCTCCATAGCGGCGGGCGTGTGTGACGCGGTGCGTGCAACTGGCTTTGACGCGCCCGATCTTGTTTTCGGCACTGAGCGAGAAGGCGACATGCCACGCAATGTTTCCGATGTCTCAAAAGCTCGCGAGCAACTGGATTGGCACGCAAAAACGGAATTGAAAGACGGTCTTGCCAGAACGGTTGAAGCATTTCTGCGCCATCGTCAAAGGAAGGCTCAATAGCCATTTTCCAACCAGTGCGCTGAAAGTTCTAAGTTTCAGCCTCGGCCATCAGACCGGGTTTCGCGGTCAGAATAGCGCAGTCGATGCCGCTAAAGACATTGCCCTGCGCCTCATCGGCAAGCCATTTTTCCATGCCATCACGGCTGTCCGGCCATGTTTCAAGCAGCGGTTCAAAAACCGAACTGTGGTACGCAATCGCACGCGGATTTTCGATGCCATTCGTCCTGGCCAGAACTTCATCTTCTGTTTCTTCAATCGCTTCAGAATCATGCAGGGAGACAATCCCCCATTTCACCTGCTGAAGCTGATCGAAGATGCCGGGCAAACGCTTTGCCGCATCTTCTGCCGGTAGGGCTTGGTCATCAAATACCAGTACCGTTTCCAGACCACGCTTTTGGGCGTCAAGAATTGCAGAACGGTGAGCCAGTACGGTCCACGCGCGTGAATCG
Organism: Pseudomonadota bacterium; assembly: GCA_039180085.1. Taxonomy (GTDB): domain Bacteria; phylum Pseudomonadota; class Alphaproteobacteria; order Rhizobiales; family Rhizobiaceae; genus Pseudahrensia. The sequence goes on along the minus strand of JBCDDX010000019.1, from coordinate 60,051 downwards.
TCATCAGGTTCTGCCGGGATGAGGAAATTCACCCACTTTTCGATCCCGAGGCTGCGAAAACTGTGCCGCGCGCGTTCGCGACGCTCCTCTTCTTTTTCGGAACTGATGCATCGTATGACACCAAAACCGGTGAACGGATTTTCGAACTCAGCCTCGATATCATCGATGATGGCTGTGGCCGCTTTTTCACCCAACAGTTCTTTGAAATGCTCATGCATTGCGTTTTCAGCGAGCCCCAATTCGCGCAGCGCCAGCGTGTAGTTGCGAATTCTGTCATGCCAGTTGGGCTTATAGGGAACGCCCATCGGGCGGGGGAAGCGATGCAGCCATCGCAGGAATGGCAGACAAAGGGTTTTATCCCCCCGCTGGCGAAACTTCTCGTGAATGTACCCCTCTTCGCCTCCGAATCCGCGGAAGTTTGGATTGAAATAGGGCCAGGCGTCTTTCCTGCAAACGAACAGGCCAAGGCCCTGCATTTCAATCTCGAAGGGTGCGGCAGAAGGGTCATGGGCACTTTCGTTCATGCCCCAAGCGCCATACATGCCGGAGCCCCATTCCGGCTTGAAATGGGTACCGGCCGGTTCAAGCTTGTCGGAGATGAGCGGCCCCTGCAGCAGGTTTGATGTGGTGGGGTTGTCGTCGATATAGGCCAGCAGTTTCTCAAGCACGCCGGGCAGCAGCAAAACATGGCAATCCATTGTGAGAACGAATTCGCCTGCGGCCTCGTCAAATATCAGATCACGAATGGATGTACCCGAATGGCCCGCATAGGGCACGTAACGGTAGGAGGGGCAATCGTTTTCGAGATTCTTCAACGGCGCGGCGCACACCCCGGTCGGGTTGTTGTCCAGCACCAGAATTTCGACGTCCTTCATCAGATCGGCATTTTGCAGCCGCAATGCCTGAACTGAAAAATACACCCCGTCGAAATCATCATAGGTCGCCATGCCCACAGTCAGTTTGTATTTGCCGCGAGACGGGGTGGCGGAAAGCAGTTCCTGCTTTGGTGCCGGGGTCGTCTGAACCGTTGGTTGCCGATACACATTTCGAGGCGTGAACGCTGAAAGATAGTGCCGCCACTGCTGTGCGGACATCGGGGACGCAAGCACTTGCCCGATGAGAACATCCAGCACACCTTCCAATTGGTCCGAATGACCATAATTCAGGATGATGGCCGGTGCCTTGCGGGCAAGGCGTGAGGCGATCGCTAGCCCCCCACCATCGAGATTTCGGGCGTTGAGATTGCCCTGCAGCAAGCGGCTCGCAGCTTCTGCCGCAGTCATCGGCGTGATCGCCAACTCGCTGTCGGCGATGAATTGCGGAAAGATCAGCAAACCGGGTTCAAGGGTGCCCTGAGGTTCCGGTGTTGGCAGAGGAAACAGACAACGCGCCGAGCCTTCGAGATATGGCATCTGGTGCAGAAGCCCGTCCTCAGGCAAGGCGGTCAAACTCTCAGCGCGCAGGGTCAGGCTGCGCGGCAGAGTGCGTATTGAGGGCTGCGCCTGATTGCCGACGAGCACGAGTTCGTCGGTGAGATAGTCAAAACCGTATTCGACAAGCAGTGCCGTCAGCACCGATTTGCCAGCGCCCGTTACGCCGGGAATGATGACGGCTTTGCCTTTATGGGCCACCGCACCCGCGTGGAGCACGAGCGATGCGCTTTGGTCGGTTATCAGCCCTTCAATGACGTCTTCCATAACAAACGCCGGAAGATCGCTGCGCTTCAGGATGTTGCTTTTGTCGTGGAACGAGGCCGAAAGCTCGAACGTGTCGTCACCAGCCTGTTCAATGCGAACAAATTTCGACGGCTTTGTCTTACCCGCACCAACGCGACCAAAATAAACGTCGATGTCGGATTGCAGAACTTCCGGATAGGTGAGTTCGACAACCTCTCCACCCAGTTCCAATCGTTTTTGGATCATGACGAAGGGAAGCCAATCAACAATGGAAAGCCATGCCATCGCTCTGTGAGATACAAATCGCCCCTGTCAGAACGATTATGCGCCGCGTTATGCAGAATTCGTAAATACGAACTAGTCAGGAACGTCAGCAAATGGAAGTGTGGTCGGAACAAATACAGTGGTCGGAACAAACGTTGTTCCGACCGGTATGGTTGTTCCTATCGGTATGGTCGTCCCTGCCGGTGCCGTGGTCGCAGGAGCGGAGGCTGCTGCGTGAGCCGGTGTCACGACGACATCCACGAGCGGTTTTGTCCATTTCGATGGAAGAGCAATAACGGTTGCAACTGCGCCAATTGAAACTGTTGTTGTGAATTCACGCCGCGTTAATGCGCGTTTGTTTTTATCCGACACTCTACTCAACCTTTACAAAACCTGCTTCAGTGACAGCAGGTATCGCAAAACAATTAATTTTTCAACCAATAAATCTCCAGAATAGCCCGCATATTGTTTGCCGCTGACAAGTTTTTTTTGAGAGTCTAAATGGAGTTTGGGAAAGTCTGTTGAAGAAGTGGAGCGCGCAGAAACGGTCGATACTGAGGGAATGGCTTTTGGCGACGTGTTTGCCAGGAGAAATACCTGACCAAGACTCGCTTCCGCATCTTGATCGCGAGACAGCGATTGATCTGTTGATGCTCGCCCGCCGACAAAAAACCCGACCAAGCCTGCTGGAATATCTGGAAGAGCACCGCGTTGATGCCGGTTGGCACGACCTTTTCAAGGACCACAAGCAGCAACAGCGGCTCGAACTTGTTACCATGGCGCGGTTGCGCAGTTTCGCGCAGTCGCTCTCTGATAGTCTTGGCGAACCCTGTTTTGCTGTCGTCAAAGGCCCTGCTTTTGCGCAGCACGTCTACCCCAGTCCGAAGTTTCGGCCATTCACAGACATCGACGTACTCATCGCGCCGGACGCTAAGAAGAAGATCATTTCCGCATTGGGCGAATTGGGCTTCGACCGGCATGAGCCTGACCAGAAGACTGAAGACCACCCGGAAATGCAGTTTCTGCATCGCGAGTTTCCAAACCTGCTGATCGAGACGCACACTGATGTTGTGCATTCCAAACGGTTGCGCGAGACTTTTTCGCTCACGTTTGCCGACATAGCGAGCGCACCCACTGCCCCCTCAACGCATCTGCTGGTCGCACTGGCGCACGGATTTGTTGTCAACCAGTACTATCAAACCGGTCAGATTGTTGATGTCGTTCTCGCCGCTCGCAAAATTGTTGAGCAAGCTGATGAAATGCGCCTTGAAGCCTTCGCCGCAAAGCCGGGCCACCGACCATGGATGTGCTGCGGGCTGATGGTCGCCGGCCTTTTGTTGAAAGATGAACGCTGCATGGAATTATCGCGCGCGCTTGGCACCGCCCGCTGGTGCAAACTGTTTGCGCGACTTATAGAACGACAACTGGTCCCGGCTCACATAACAGGATACGAAGCGCAACGGCGGACCAGAATGTTTGTAAGAACCGCCGTAATGCAACAGGCTGGACCGTTCTTCAGCTTGATACCGGGGGCCAGAATGCAACTTCAATCAACGAGAGACTGAGATGGATCGCGGTATGAAACTTGTCCAATCGAAAGATTATTTCATCGAGGCAATTGAAGGCGAATGGCTGTTGTTCAAGCCAAGGGCGCAAAAGGCCATCTATCTTGACGAATCCGCCTCGATTATCTGGCAAATGTGCGATGGAAGCCGCAGCGCTGACGAACTGGCGCAGGAAATCGCGTCAAACTATGGCGATGAAAAAGACACCGTGATTGCCGACGTTCACGCGACACTGGCAGTGCTGCAGGAACATGGGGCTCTGAAAGGCGTTTGACGCCGTCTCGTCCAACGGGAAAACACGGCAGGCCGTAAAACTTCCAAGTTGCGATTTGGCTTATGGCGGCCCTTTTGCAGGCCGCCACAGGCTCTTTCAATCAGCTTCTGCCCTTCCATGGCACCAGCATGTTTTCCAGCTGACGCATCATGATGTCGATGCCGTAGCCGATGACGCCGATGAGAATGATACCCATGATGACGATGTCGGTGAGCTGGAAGCGCGAAGCCACCATGATCATCATGCCCGCGCCCTTTTCAGCCGCGACCAGTTCAGCAGCAACCACCGTGCCCCAACACACGCCCATGGCAACGCGGGCGCCTGTGAAAATTTCCGGCAGGGAATTGGGTACGATGACATGACGCAAAATCTGCGTCTTGCTGGCGCCCAGTGAGTAGGCTGCATGAACCTTCGCGATGTTCACGCCGGAAACACCGGCGCGCGCCGCAATCGCCATGATCCAAAGCGCGGCAAGAAACAGCAGGATGATTTTGCCGAGCTCGCCAATACCGGCCCAAATGATCACCAGAGGAATAAGCGCAAGTGGCGGAACCGGGCGCATGAACTCAACAATAGGGTCAAACCAGCCGCGGAAATAATCGCTCAACCCCATTGCATAGCCGAGCGGGATGCCAATGATCGCACCTGCTACAAAGCCGGCAACAACGCGTAGCAAAGACCAGAACAAATGCTCCAGCAGCGTGAAATTCTGATAGCCCGACTGGCTGATTTCAATCAGGCGTGAAACAACTTTTTCCGGCGGCGGAAGCCAGACCGGCTCCATCTGCATACCGCCTGGAGGCGTGTAGTTGATGGTTCCCTTCTGCGTCAGCGCCACGCGTCCCGCGTCCGTTTCGACCGCACTGCCTGGCTCGACGGGCTGCCCGTCAATCGCAATGATCTTGGCACCGTCTTTACGGGTCTGCTCGTCATTTTGGTCCATGACAACAAGCTTTGAGCGCCATGCCTGCACATCAACTGAATCGTCCTTTGCAAACCCTTCGCCAGGCTCGACGGTCAGTTTTTCAACGTCTTCGTCGGCTTTTGAGACGCGGGCATAAACGGTTGCATCGTCCGTTGAACCATCAGCAGCCTGCATGGTGTAGACGAATGATGTGTCGCCGGTGAACGGACCTGGCGCGTGGATGGGAACCCATTTGGAGCCTGTAAACGCGCCCCAAAGCAGAAACAGCGTAACGATCGAAATCACACTGGCCCAGCGGTTCGGCCGCACAGCACTTTCGTCGCCGAAGGTTACTGTTTTCAAAGATGTAAAATCATCGCCACGCGACAGGATGCCTTGCGCCAGAAGGCGCAGGATAAAAAAGAACGCGACGAAAATCGCGATATAGACAATGAGAATAATCACGCTGCGCTCTCCTCGGTGCGGCCCATGATTTCCTCTTCCATATCCCAGATCATGGAGAGTATCTGCTCGCGGGTCATGGAATAGTCTTCATGTTTTTTGACTTCGCGAAGATCCTGACCCACGCCGAGATCGGCGAAGGGCAGACGGTATTCCTTGTGAATACGACCTGGGCGCGGTGCCATGACCAGAAGGCGTTCGCCTAGCAACAACGCTTCCTCCACCGAGTGGGTGATGAGGATGATCGTTTTGCCGGTTTCCTTCCAGAGCTTGAGAACAAGCGACTGCATTTTCTCGCGGGTCAGCGCATCAAGCGCTCCCAGCGGTTCATCCATCAGGATTACGTCCGGATCGTTTGCCAGACAACGGGCCAGGGCCACACGCTGCTGCATGCCGCCGGACAATTCATAAACGGCCTTTTCCTTAAAATCGCCAAGGCCAACGATATCGAGCAGGTGGTCGACATTGCCCGAATATTCCGCAGCGCGTTTGCCGGCCATGCGCGGGCCGAAACTTACATTGTCGCGCACATTCATCCATTCAAACAGCGCGCCGTGCTGAAACACCATTCCGCGTTCGGCATCAGGACCGGTGACGCGGTGATCACCCAGCATGATGCGACCGCTGGTCGGCGCGAGGAAACCTGCCACTATGTTCAGGAGCGTTGTCTTGCCGCAGCCGGAAGGACCCAGAACGCTCATCAATTCACCGGACTTGAGCTCCAGTGACACGTCTTTGAGGGCCTGCACATGACCGCCTGCAGGCAGGTCGAATCTCATTGAGATGTTGTCGATGACTAGATTTGACACGCGGCCTCCCCAAGAACAGGCGTTTTTGAATGCAGTCAGACAAAAGCAAAAACGGCGCAGCCGGAAAGCTGCGCCGTGATTGACTTTATGTCGCTGTTACTGAGCGCCTGCGAGAGGCTCAGAGTTCACAGCTGCAGAATAGTCGTCCAGCGCCTTGTCGATGCTTTTTGCTTCGACGAATACGTTGGCGACACCCTTCATGAATTCCTGAGCACCGCCGCCCAGCCACTTTGCACCCATCTGCTCTTCGACAGTTGGGAACGTCATGGTGGAGATGGAAGCGCGCGCGCCTTCGAGATCCATACCGGACTCTTTAGCGATCACAGCGAGCATTTCATCGCTCTTGTTGCTGTTCCATTCTGCGTTGGCGGCAGCGGTGACCTTGAGGAATTTGCTGAGCATTTCGGAGTTTTCAGCGACGAATGCAGCGGGTGCAGATGTGACATCGAACACCAGAATGCCAAGCTCTTCTTTTTCAGCACCGGTCAGCAGCGTGTTGCCGTGTTCCTTCATACGGGCAAGACCGCCGCCCCAGCCGCATGCGAAGTCCACTGCACCCTGCTCAAGCGCAGCAGCGCCTTCCGGTGGAGCCATGTTAACGACCTGCAAGCTGCCAACATCGACGCCGAAATGGTCCATCTGACGCAGGAAACCGTAATGTGCTGCGGTGCCCAGTGGCACAGCGACTTTCTTACCGGAAAGTTCCTTGGCGTTGTCCTTGGTCACTTCCAGCGCGCTCTTTACGACGCAGTTGTCGTTGTCCGAATAAGACACAGCGATATCGACCATCTGCAGGTCCTGACCCGCTGATGTTGCAACCACGAAAGGTGGCAGACCCTGGCTGACGGAAATCTGAACGTCACCCGATGCCATGGCAGCGGACATTGCCGTACCTGTCTCAAATGCGCGCCAGGTCACTTTTGCACCCAGTGCCTTGTCGTATTCGCCAGCGGCTTTAGCGGCCAGGAATGGCATTGGCCATTCGAGGAAGTAACCAACTGTGATTTCTTTGCCGTGACCGTCTGCGAAAGCAGCTGTCGAAGACAACGCCATCACGGCACCAGCAAGTGCGGATTTCAAAATTTTCTTCATGTGTATCTCCCTGAAGTCTTGCCCTTATTGGGCTGATTGCCAGTTGCAGAGCCCCTGAGCTTGTGCTCGCAAACTGGAACTGCGGTTAGGCATCGGGAAACTATCGCTGACTTTCGGCGTAAGTCAATTGATCAAAGCCGCAATTCGCCAGTGTTTGGCACCTCGGACAGCTTCAAAACGCAGCGCGAAATAAACCCTTGATGAAAAAAGATCAGAGCTGTTATTGCCAGGAAATATTTCGCGGCCTCTGGTAAAGCGAAAGAACGCAGAAAGCTTCTATTTCAAAGTGTTAGCCCAGCACTGGTTGTATTGCACGCCACGTGCATGCACCCTGTGATGCGCGCCGGCTGAACGGGCTTTCGGCTCATGAGGCCAAAAAGACTTTTATTCTGGGTCCACGGTTTCATTGTGGCGGAATCGCGGTTGCGGTTGCATGCTGCAGATATCTGATGAGAGCACCGCAATTCGATATCGCTTGCCGGTGGGGTGGCATCTGTATCACCATAGAAAGGCGCGCAGCTTGCCGGGCGCAGAAGCGTTCTCATTTTCAAGGGTTTGGTGGCTATGATTGATCATTGCGGAACGAGCGTTTCTGATTTTGAAAAGGCACGCACATTTTACGATGGGGCTCTCGCGCCGCTTGGCATTTCGTTTCTGTATCTGGTGCCAGAGGAATTCACGGACGGTGAGAAGGTCGGCGGATATGGGAAAGACCGGCCGCAATTCTGGATCAATGAAGCCGGGCGGCAAGAGCCACCGGTGCACATCGCCTTTATGGCTGAAAACCGGACAGAGGTTGATGCCTTTCATGCAGCAGCACTTGCAGCCGGTGGCACGGACAATGGTGCGCCCGGTGTGCGTTCACACTATCATGAAAACTATTACGGTGCGTTTGTGCTTGATCCGGACGGCAACAATATCGAAGCGGTCTGCCACCGACCGGAGTAGTCAGATCAGGACGCGGCGGCCCTGCCCGAAAAGCCTTCATTGCCGTGCGCAATTTCAATCAGATGCTGGCTGGGTGTCCACAAAAAGCGATCCTCCAGCTCGAACATGCGCATATGGGCGAGAATGACGTCCGCACCAATGGCATCAATGTTACGGTTCAGCGTGCTCGTGATGTGATCGGTTCCGGCGAGACAATTCAAAATCGTCATCACATCGTCAAATGAGTGCGCCCAACCGTCGTCAACTACGCAGCAGGCTTCGTTGATGAGTGCGGTGAACAGGCGTGTCTGAATTTCGTTTTCGGAAAACGTGCGCCGCTCAACCTTTGCAAAATAGGCCTCTTCGATGATGAGGTCTTCCACAATCGGGTCTTCAACCTTGCCGTTGCCGCCGGGATAGCGATACCAGCCCACGCCGACCTTTTTGCCCAGACGCCCCTCCTCAACCATGCGGTCGGCGATCAAAACGTAGCGGCGCTTTGGATCGTGCTTTGCGGCCTCCTGCTTTCGCCAATTGTAAGCACGGTCCAGACCCACGAGATCCTGGGTTTCGTAAGGCCCCATCGGGCAGCCAAAGGCCACCATCGCTTCGTCGACCTCCCACGGATTGGAGCCGTCGAGCAGAATCGTGTCCGCTATCTCGTAGAATCGGGTGTTGATGCGCTGCTGAATGCGCGCGCCATCGGTAGCTGCATTGGCCATTCAGGATTGCCCGATCCGCTCAACGGACTCCATCAGGTCGGCCAGTGTTTCGGCGACATCCTTGTTGCTCGTGTCCACCAGCATGTCGGCGCGGGCGTAAAGATTTTCGCGGCTGGTCAGGATGGAACGCAGGTCGTCCATCGCCTTCGGGTTCCCCGCCATCGGCCGGTTGTCGCCCTGTGCCCGCACACGCTCCATATGTTCTTCTGGCGAAGCGCGCAGCCAGACCGTGTGAAAGGTGCGCAAGAGCTGATCGTAGGTCTGTTGTTCCGAAACGATGCCGCCGCCAACGGCCAGCACAACGGATTGTCTCGTTTCAAAGACGGTTTCGAGCGCCTTGCGCTCAAGCTGGCGATAGCCTTCTTGGCCATAAAGCGCCATCACCTCAGCAACGGGCATGCCGCTTTCTTCCTCAATCACCTGATTGAGCTCGACAAAGGCCATGCCGAGTTGCTCGGCCAGCAATTTACCGAGCGTCGACTTCCCTGCACCGCGCAGGCCAATGAGGCAGATGCGCCTGCCTTTGTTGACCGAGCGGGCCGTCGGTTGAAGCTCAGCCAGAGCACGGCGCTTTTGGTGCTCATCCGCCTTGCGAAACAGATTCAGAAACTGCTCTTGATCCACATCGCGCTCACTCGCATCGCCAAAAAAGAAATCAGGCGACTGGCCAAGCGCCCGCGCCACCCGGTAGAGCAATGCAACGGATATGTTGCCAGACCCCGCCTCCAGTTGAGCAAGGTAACGCTGGGACACACCCGATTGTTCAGACAGGGCGCGGCGCGATAACGCCTTTTGCACCCGGGCACGCCTGACGCGTTGCCCGATCTGCGCTACAAAATCGGCGACATCGGTGTCGTCGATTGTCCGGACTTCATCGGTTGCGGTGTTCACCTGCCATCATCCCGTTTAGTAGGTCTCGACATGGTAGCGCCCCTCTTCGCGCATCGCATCGCGCAGGGCGTGCCACTGCTGCCCAAAGCTTTCGGCTATGCTGGTCATGGCAGAATCAACCCCCTCCTCCATCGCGCGTAGGCCGCAGATGTAAATATAGGCATTGGAGTCCTGCAACAGTTCGGCGACGTCATCTTCCATGTCGCGCAGCTCGTCCTGCACATAGCGCTTTGGCTGACCGTCCACCCGGCTGAAAACCATGTGCTTCGCCAGTTGATCATCGGGCACTTTTTTCAGCGGTCCGAAATAGGGCAGTGATTTCGGCGTGCGCGCGCCGAACACGAGTGTCATCGCATTTTTTGCATCCGGGTCAGTACGCTGTCGGCGCATGGTGAAAGCGCGAAATGGCGCGGAACCTGTGCCGGTGCAGATCATCAGCAGTTTTGCATCCGGATCGCTTGGCATCAGGAATGTCGAGCCGAAAGGACCGGTGACCTGCACCTTGGCGCCCTTTTCAAGATCGCACACGTAGTTTGAACAGATGCCCTTGTCTTCGCGTTTCACCGTGAGTGACAGATTGTTGTAGTTTGGACGCTCGCCATCACGCGGGCTCGAAATGGAATAGAGCCGCGGCAGATGCGGTTTGCCATTTTCATCTTCACCCGGCGCGATGATGCCGATGCTCTGCCCTTCCAAAACCGGGAACGGAAGATTGCCTGCGTCCAGAATGATGTGGCGGACATCGTGATCGGGATCATCGGTTAAGCGATAATTGCCCTGCACCGTCATTTCAGCAGGCTTGCCGAGCGAATGCAGGTTGACGCTTGCTTTGCTTGCGGACGCGGGCGCTTTGGCCTTGCCGCCCGCACCTGCATGGGCTTCAGCCCGAAGTTTGACCATCGCTTCATCAAGCGCTTCAAGCCCGGTTTCTTCTTCGCTCGAACCGGCAGCAAATTCTTCCTGCTCGGGCAGTTCCATGAACTCGAACTGCTCCTCCAGCGTGTAGGGCTTTGTGACCACGCGCCATTCATCAATCGAGCCGGTTGGGCAGACGGGAATGCAATCCATACAGAAATTGCACTTGTCGAAATCCACGACAACGTTGTCGTCATTGTGGGTGATCGCCTCGATCGGGCACGTCATTTCGCAAGTGTAGCACCGGATACAGATTTCCGGATCGATAAGATGCTGTTTGGCGGGGGCTTCCATGAACGTTCCTGCTACGAAATTCTCGTGAAGAATGCGAAGGCAGCCTGAACCGCCTTCGCGTTGAGTGGCGTGGTGGCCCTTAGGCCATGTGCAGTTTGACGTATTCAAAGTCGCCGGGCTTGTTGTCGATGCCGACTTTCGGCGGCGCGATCCAACCGGCATATTTGCCGGGCTCGTAGCAGGGCACCATCAGTGACTGGATGAAATCGCCATCGGCCTTGGTTGGCAGCCAGTCGGCCTTCTTTTCGTTGAACTCGGTCTCACCAAGAAGATTGCCTTCCGGGTCAAACGGCTTTTTGGCAAACACGCCGATGTCGCGGTTGAAAGCTTCGTGCGGCAGCTTCATTTCAAACTCGATGCCGAGCTTGGCAATCAGCTTGTTCCACCGGCCAACACCACCGGCAGCGTCGCGGCGGTAATCGTCCCGCAGGCGCATGTTGATGGCAGTCAAAGCGGGCATGTCTTTGAGAACAATCTTTCCGTCTTCAAACTGAGTGACCGGGTAGGTTGCATCGTTGAGCTTGTGATCATCATCAAGACGGTGCTCCATGTACCGCGCCTTGATGCCGGAGTTGAAAGCATTGGCTGCGTTGGTCGAGACTTCCTGCCCGAACAAATCGAGCGAAAGCGAATAGTGCATGTTCAGCTTTTTCTGAATAGTCGGCAGATCGATCACGCCAAGGTCGCGGATTTTCGCGATGTCATAAGGATCATCAATGCCGTTTTCCTTCATCACCTCGCAGGTGCGCTGGATGACACGACCGACGCCGGTTTCACCCACAAACATGTGGTGCGCTTCTTCCGTCAGCATGAAGCGGCAGGTGCGCGACATCGGGTCGAAACCGGATTGCGCGAGCGATTCAAGCTGCATCTTGCCGTCGCGGTCGGTGAAATAAGTGAACATGAAGAATGACAGCCAGTCCGGCGTCTCTTCGTTGAACGCGCCCAGCATGCGGGGCGCCTCATCGGAGCCGGACGAACGGCGCAACAGATCGTCGGCCTCTTCGCGGCCATTACGGCCAAAATATTTCTGTAACAGATAAACCATCGCCCAGAGGTGGCGGCCTTCCTCGACATTGACCTGAAACAGGTTGCGCATGTCGTAGAGCGACGGCGCGGTTTTCCCGAGGAAGCGCTGCTGCTCGACCGAGCCCGGCTCGGTGTCGCCCTGAATGACGATGAGCCGTTGCAGCATGGCGCGGTATTCGCCCGGCACTTCCTGCCAGGCCGGTTCGCCCATGTGCTCGCCACAGGGAATGGTGCGCCCTTCCACTTCCGGCGCGAGCAGAATGCCCCAGCGGTATTCCGGCATTTTCACATAATCGAATTTCGCCCAGCCCTTGGGATCAACACTGACCGCTGTGCGCAGATAGACGAGGCTGTTCTGAAAATCCTGCGGAATGAGATCATTCCACCAGTTGATATATCCGGGATGCCACTTCTCCAGCGCCTTCTGGACGCGCTTGTCCTTCGACAGGTTCACATTGTTGGGGATCAGCGTGTCATATTCTACGTTTACAAGATCAAGCATCGGATGGGCTCCTGAAGGTTCATGTCGGAATTTGTCGGCAGTTCAGTCAAAGTGGTTTGTGAAGGGTCACACGCGGCGCATGTCGTATTCGCCACGCTTGCCCGTGCCGTAACGTTGCAAGGCACCGGCCTCGCCCACAGCATTGGGGCGCTGGAAAACCCAGTTTTGCCAAGCCGTGAGGCGGCCAAAAATGCGGGTTTCCATCGTTTCCGGGCCGGCAAAGCGCAGATTGGCTTCCATCGCCGTCATGGCGTCGGGAGAGAAGCTGGCGCGCTCTTCGAGGAAAATGCGCACCTCGTCTTCCCAATCGACATCGTCATAGGCGAAGGTGACGAGGCCAAGCCGTTCGACATCGAATGCTTCCAGCGGCTCGTCGATTTCTTCCTTGGCTTCCTCCACCATTTCCGGGCTGCCGAGAAAGCGGGTTTCCAGCCGCGTCAGATCATTCGACATGGGAAACGGGCCGAAATTCGAAGCCGTCAGCATGATCGTTGCGACGGGACGATTGTCCTCTTCGAAATCGCCTTCCATCATGTAAGAGCGATCCACGGCGAAGAGCAGTTCCGCCAACACGCCCGCAAAGCATGATCCGTTTTCAACCAGAGCAACCAGAGAACGCGAGGTCATGTCGATGCGCTTCAAAACGCGCTTCCAATAGAGACAAATCTCGTTGCTCAGCCAATCATCAGCACGGTTGTCGAGCACCAGCTTTTCATGCGCCGCAACGCGTGCCGGGTCGCCCTGTGATTTAAAGACGATCACACCAATTTCCAGCTCATTAAGCCGCAGGTGCAAAATCGCGTTGTCGAGTTCTCGCGCCAGCCGCAGCATCCAGCTCTGATCGCCCTGGGCATGGAGGTCTTCGACAGACTCAGGCGCAGCGCCATCGGGGCCGGAAATGGTGATTGTGGCCACACCAGCGTCGCGATCAATTTCAACTTCGACCACTGAACAGCTCATGCTGCCATCGTCGTGGATCGTGCGCTGAAGCGGGTTGAGTTTGATGCCCTTCAGGTCTTTCCCGGCTTTCGCCTTGTTGGCGATGGTCGTCGCGCGTTCGGTGACGAAATCATCAAACTTGGAGTTCGCAACCACCTCATCGACCAAACGCCAATCCTTCGCGCGTTTGCCTTTGACTCCCTCTTCGACCGAGCAGAAGACGTCAGCAAGATCACGCCGCACCTTTCGCTTGTCGGTCACGCGGGTGAGGCCACCGGTTCCGGGAAGCACGGCCAGAAGCGGGACCTCCGGCAGCGCGACGGAGGTCGAGCCATCATCGGTCATATAGATTTCATCGCAGGCCAATGCGAGTTCGTAGCCGCCACCTGCACAGGCACCTTTTACCGCAGCGAGATAATGCTGGCCCGATTCAGCGCCTGCCGCTTCATATGTGTTGCGGGTCTCGTTGGTGAATTTGCAGAAATTCACCTTATGCGTGTGGGCAGCGCCGCCCAGCATACGGATATTGGCGCCGGCGCAAAACACCTTCTCCTTGCCAGACTGCATGACCACCGCACCCACTTCCGGGTGTTCAAACCGCATACGCTGCACGATGTCGGACAGTTCAATATCAACGCCAAGATCATAGGAATTGAGCTTCAGCTCATACCCTTCAAACAGCCCGCCGTTTTCATCAACATCCATGATCAGACGAGCGACCGGACCCTCATATTCCACCCGCCAATGGCGGTACTGGCTGGGGTCGGTTTGAAAATCAATGGCTTTGGTCACGAAGGCCTCGCTGGTGATTTATGCATTATAATGCATTAAAATTCTACATAATGCACAATAATGCACATATTTCGCTCCGTTTCCAGCCCTAATGTGGCCAGAAACGCGAAAAGACGCCCGTTTTTGCGGTCTGTTGCAGATCGGAGAGCGCCAGTCCCATCAGATTTTCATCTCGCGCACTTAGGTACGCTTCGTTGAAACAGGCCAGCGCCAAATGGCGCAGTCTTTCAGCGGCGACGGGGCGTTCCATCTTCTCCTTCAGGCCCGCGTTTGCCAGATGGATGACGCCTTGCACGAGATGTTTTTCGCGGCTGTTCGGGCGAGCCTGCATCCAGACCGTTTCAAGAATTTCGTGCGCTTCCCAGAAGTACCCTTCATCAATCAACCGCAGGCCGAAGAGCCAGGCGATGTTTTCGAGCGCTGTATCATCGGTGGTGACCTGTGCAGCGAGCGCCTTTACGGGATCGAGAAAAGCCTCGTCATGCCGGGCTGTCTTGCCGGGGACATAGATATGCCCGGGCAAAGGCAGATCTTTTGCGTTCATGGCTCCAGCGCCAGTGTTGCAGTGTCTTGTCTTTCAATCCGGTCCAGCCGGGCTGCGAATTCTGCAACGAGATGCAATGTGGTATCGGGCTTTTCGATATGGGGCCCGTGTCCGCAGTTTTCCAGAATTTCAACATCCACCGGCGCGTAACTGCGCGTTTCAATCTCTTCAATCTGCGCGAGAGTGCCATAGGCATCATCCCTGCCCTGCATCGCAAGCACCGGCACGCGCAGGTGGTCGATTGCATCGGCAACATTCCACTCGACGAATTGCGGGTCGAGCCATGCGTCATTCCAACCCCGAAACGCGCATTCGACATCGCTGTGATATCTGGCGAGCTTTTCGCGAAGATCACCCGTTTCAAATTGCACGCGGGCGGCGGCGATTGATTTCAGGCCGACGGGCTCCGTGAAAAAATGCGGCGCGATCAGCACCGCACCCCGCACGTGCATATCACCACTCAGTCCGGCGTGGATCGCAGCAATCGTGGCTCCGTCGCTGTGCCCCAGCAAAATACCATTTTGAAACCCGATCCCATTCAAGACCTGGGGCAAGACATCGAGAGCCTCGCGCGTCATATAATCCAGCGGGCGCGGGAGGGTGCATGGAGAAGATTGACCATACCCTGCGCGCGAATAGGCAAACACGCCATAGCCCGTTTCCGCCGAGAGACGCTGCGGAAAGTCACGCCACAGCGCCACGCAACCCAAACCTTCATGAAGCAAGACGATTGTTGGAGCGTTGTTGGGAGGCGGGCCGAAACAGGTCGCCTCGAGACTCATATCTCCGACAGCAACAAAACCGGTTTCACCGGGTTTCCATTCAAACCCAGCCATCAGATCAAATGTCGCGCAATTTGAAGCGCTGGATTTTCCCGGTCGCCGTCTTTGGCAGTTCGTTCACGATCTCCACCCAGCGCGGATATTTCCATTTGCCGATCTGCTGTTTCACATGCTCCTGCAAGGTTGTGGCGATATCGGCTGCATCAGCACCTTCATTCAGAACCACAAACGCTTTTGGTTTCTCCAACCCTTCGTCGTCGCGCGCTGGCACAACAGCCGCTTCAAGCACGGACTTGTGGGCGGACAGGGACTGCTCAACTTCGAAAGGCGCAACCCAGATGCCGCTGACCTTGAACATATCGTCGGTGCGGCCACAGTAGACCAGACGCCCGTCGTCCCGCCGCTCGTACTTGTCGCCCGTGCGGGTCCATACGCCTTCGAATGTGCTGCGGCTTTTGTCGCGCTGGTTCCAATAGTCGGAAGCTGCAGAGTCGCCATTGACGAGAAGCTCACCAACTTCGCCATTGCCGACCTCGCCACCGGTCTCGTCAACAAGTCTGATCTCGTAGCCCGGCACGGCCCGGCCTGATGTGCCATAGACCACGTCTCCCGGCTGGTTGGACAGAAAAATGTGCAGCATCTCCGTCGACCCCACACCGTCGAGAATTTCAGCGCCACTCAGTTTCTGCCAGTTCTTGCCGACTTCCTCCGGAAGCGCCTCGCCTGCCGAAATGCACATGCGCAGTTTTGCCTCCAGCACGCCCTTGCCGCCTTCGAGATGCGCCACCAGCGCGGCATAAAGTGTGGGCACACCGCAGAAGATGGTCGGCTTGTGGGTGTTGAGAATATCCAGAACAGAGTCGGGGGTTGGGCGACCACTGAGCAGAATGGTTGTCGCGCCGACCGACATGGGAAAGGTCATCGCATTGCCCAGTCCATAGGCGAAAAAGAACTTCGCTGCCGAATAGACAATATCGTCAGCGCGAATGCCCAGCACCTGCGCCCCATAGGTGTCGGCGGTAAATTTCAGGCTGCCATGGGTATGGCGCACGCCCTTGGGCTGGCCGGTGGAACCGGATGAATAAAGCCAGAATGCCTGTTCGTCGGCTGCCACTTCCAACGCCGGGCGTGGCTGGCAATCTGCGAACGCATCTGCGAAATTTTGAAAGCCTTCGGCCTCCCCCAAGACAAAGACTGATTTCAAATGAGGATTGTCGGCCAATACCGGTTCGACAACGGGCAAAAGTGCCTGTGAGACGAACAGAACCTCGGCGCGGCTGTCCATCAAAATCGTGTTGTACACATCGGTCGCCAGCAATGTGTTGAGGGGTACGGGCACAACGCCCGCCTTCAGGCTGCCCCAGAAAATCACCGGAAACTCGATCTGATCCAGCACCAGCATGGCCGCGCGGCTTTCACGATGAATGCCGTGTTTTTCGTAAAAATCAGCAATGCGGTCTGACTGGGTAGCCAGATCGCCATAGGTCAGCGTGCGCCCGGCTCCATCCCCTTCCACAAAGGCAGGTTTTTGCGCCACGGCACCCATTGCATGACGGTCAACAAAATGGGATGCCGCATTGGCGTTGGCATTCTTTGACATGATTTCCTCCCAGAACTGTCCCGCCCTTTTCACCATTGACCACGTCACAGCGCAATAGTTTCATCCCGAAACGGCCTGCAAAAAGCGGCGGATGTGGTCACCCTCCAATTTGACATGTATACTTATCATTAGTATGCACATCATGTGCTTTGGGAGGAGCGAAATGTCGGAACAGTTGGGAACTCTGGAAGACCTGCCGCAGGATTATCGTGATGACATGCACGCGGCGGGTGTTGCGCCGCTTTGGCCGATGATGCGCAACGTTCTGCCACATGGCGCGCCCAATCCGGTGACGAAATCCGGCCACTGGGCCTATGAAGACCTGCGCCCGCTGCTTTTGCGGGCCGGCGAACTCACACCGGTGGAAAAGGCGGAGCGCAGGGTTCTGGTTCTTTCCGACCCCGGGCGCGGCACGGGCGCGATGCAGGCGACTTCATCGATCTATACCGGCATGCAATTGTTGTTGCCGGGGGAAACGGCCCCCGCTCACCGACACACGCCGTCGGCTGCGCGCATTATCGTTGAAGGTGAAGGCGGATACACGGTCGTTGATGGCGAAAAACTGCCCATGCATGAGGGCGACCTGGTTTTGACGCCAGGTGGTGAGTGGCATGACCATGGCCATGAAGGCACTGAGCCGGTGGTCTGGCTCGACGCACTCGACCTGCCTCTGTTCGTCTATCTGGAAGGCTCCTATGCAGAAGAGGCAGACCTTCAGTCTCCCCGCAACCGGCCGGATGCCAGCCAGGTTGAATATCTCGCGTCCGGCCTTGCACCGTCGCGCAAAAACGGTGCCCGCAGGCGTCGCTATCCTATGATGCGGTTTCCATGGGAGCGCACGGAAGCCGCACTTCGCGAACTCGCACAATACGAAAGCGACAGCATTGCAGAGGTCGATTTCGTCAACCCGGAAACGGGTGACGACGTGCTGCCGACAATGGGCTTTACTGCGATGATGCTGCCGAAGGGCGCAAGCGAAGAGCCGCCGCGGCGCTCATCCTCCGCCGTCTTCCATGTCGTCAAGGGTACGGGTTCGACGATTGTGGATGGCGAAACAATTGAATGGAAGGCAAAGGACACGTTTTCTGTGCCCGTGTTCTCTCAGATCACACATAAAGCTGACGAAGAAGCCTTCCTGATACGTGTGCATGACAAGCCATTGCAGGAAAAGCTTGGCTATTATGAAGAACGGGCGCGGTGAAACCCGTGAACAGTGGGGCGCAAACGGAGGCGTACGACCAACGGGCTCAGGCAAAGGCGTTTGATCTCAACGCGATTGACCAGTCTTTCATCGATAACCCTTACCCCACCCTTGCCCTGTTGCGGGAACACGACCCTGTTCACTGGAACCCGGACGGTTCGGTCTATCTGACCCGCTACGAGGATGTGCAGAAGGTCTATCAGGACCGCACGATGATCTCGGAAAAGACGCAGACTTTTGGTGAGAAATTCGGCGATGGGCCGCTTTATACCCACCACACGACAAGCCTGATTTTCAACGATCCGCCCTATCACACCACCGTGCGCAAACTGCTCGCGAGCGCGTTCACGCCCCGCAAGCTGGCTGAGATGGAACCTCTGATCGGACAGATCGTCGATGATCTACTCGACGATCTTGAGGGAGTCGGAGACGTCGATTTCGTCTCCGCCTTCGCCATGCGTCTGCCAACGGAGGTGATCTCTTTCATGCTTGGTGTGCCGCGTGCGCACAGGGCAAAACTGCGCGGTTTTTCGCTCGCCATATTGGGCGCGCTCGACCCCGTGATTTCGCAGGAGCGTCTCGATAAGGGCAATGATGCGGTTGCCGAATTCGGTGCCTTGTTGAGCGATCTGATCGACCACCGCCGCAAAAATCCGGCAGGTGCCGGTCAGGGTGAGGTTCTCGAAGCCCTGATCTTCGGCGAGTTCGACGGGCGCAAGCTTGACCAACAGGAGCTTGTTCAAAACTGTATCTTCCTGCTCAATGCTGGTCATGAAACGACAACAAGCCTGATGGCAAACGGTGTCGGCATGTTGTTGCAGGCACCGGAGCAATACAGGCTGTTGATCGATGATCCGGCATTGATCGGCAGCGCGGTTGAGGAAATCCTGCGCTTTGAAAGCCCGCTGCAGATTGGTAACCGCATGACATCGCAGGACACGCAATTAAGCACCGGGGTGGTGCCGGCGGGCACCTATATTCACACCTCAATCGCCAGCGCCAATCGTGACCCGGCGATCTTCGACCATCCTGACGTTATCGATTTCACCCGCAAGCCGAACCGTCATATCGCGTTCATCACAGGCATACACGTGTGCCTTGGCGCGACGCTTGCACGCTATGAGGGCAAGATCGCTTTCGCACGTCTTTTGAATCGGTTTCCCAATATGCAGCCCGCCGGGAACGCAGAGCGCATGCCGCTGGCGCGTTTTCGCGGTTACAACAAACTGCCGGTGCGCTTAGGTTGAAACCGCGAATGTCTCGACGGGTTCGCTGACGTTCCGCAGTTCGATCAAACCGAGAGGTTGGGCGGACGATGGGTCTGCAATCACATCCTTTGAAGCGACGATCGCGTGACCATGCACCTTGCCGTAGTCTCCAAGACGCGCTGCAATGTTGGCAGCCTTGCCGATCACCGTGAAATCGAGCCGTTCAAGCGACCCGATATTGCCATAAGTCACCTTGCCAAAGGCAATGCCGGTTGCGCTTTCCAAAGCAAACGATTTTTCGACAAGCGCGGATTTGGCAAGCTGCCGGGCAATTTCCACGGCAGAATCGAGCGCCTGACGGCATGCTTTCGCGCGGTCATCTCCCGCAGGGAAAATGGCCAGCACCGCATCGCCAATGAATTTCAAAACCTCACCATCATGCGCGTTAATGATGTCGGTGGTTGTTTCGAAGAACGTGTTCAGCAATGCGATATAGCTGTCTCGATCCAACTGATCTTCGAGGATGGACGAACCGCGCAGGTCGCAAAACAGGATAGCGGCATCGATTTCATCACCATCGCCGCGCCGTATCTCGCCGCCCAGCACCCGGGCACCGGTGCGTTTTCCAAGATAGGTCTCCAGAAGGGATTTCGCGTTGTCCTGCAAGGTGAAGACTTCAAAGAAACGGCTGATGACGGCCGAACATTCAAACACCAACCCCAGATTGGGGGTGGTAAACCCTTTGGGATGGTCGCAGGTCAGTGTCATCACATTGATCTGACCGTTGGAGAACGGCAATGGCATCGCCACATAGTCGGTTGCACCGCTTGCTTTCAAATCCTCCAGAATGGGAAAGGAGAATTCATATTCGTCGACATCGAGTCGCTGGCGGACGCCGCCAAGGCCATTGGAAACGTGGCGCAGGGGGCTGTCTATAAAGGTTGCCCGATTGAGCAGGCCATGATCCGGCGAATAGGCAGCGACGCTGTCAGTGTCTCGTGACCAGATGTAATTCTTGCCCGCAATTAAAGGGTGCAGGGACCAGATCATGATGCTGAGCCGCGAAACCGCTATGCCGTCTTCAACAAATTTGCGGGCAATCGCGGCGGTCAGCTCTTCCGGCGATCTGCATGTTGATGCCTCGCGCATCAGCCAATCAACCGTCGGGCCGGCAATGTGGCCTCCAAAGGGACTGGCGGGCTCGACCCCCTCGACATCAATGCGCGTTACGCTGTCGGGCAAAAAGGCGATATACCCTTCAACCCCCTCACCTTCCGGCAACACTTTGCGATAAGACCATGCAGCGTCAGCAGTGCGTTCACCTTCCACGTCCATATCAAAATAGGTTGCCGTTCCTTTGAACGGACAAAAGGTGCGCAACTCGGAATCATCGAAAAGCGGCACCAGAATGTCTTCCGGAGGAAAATAGACGACGGAATCAAGCCTTGTCTCATGCATGATTTTGGCCCGATCCGAGCGGGCAATACACACATCATTGCGCCATGCGGACACCTGCCCCTCAATCGGGTCGATCCGAATGCCGTAATCATTGCTCGTCTGTTGGACTTTTGCAGCTTGGGTATGAACGTTCATCTTCCCTATGTGGGGGCAATCTGTTGGCATTCAATCAAAGCAAATAAATTCGCAGCGCTCGCATGCGCGGCGCTTAACAAGCACGGTCATCCGTGCTTCCCTGATTTCCGTTTGAGAAAGCACTGCACACGAAAAGAGAGCGGCCGATCATGACGGTTATCTACAGCGCCAAAAAGATCATCACCATGAACCCGGCACGGCCGTCTGCAACCCATGTTGCAATCCGTGACGGGCGTATTCTCGGCGCCGGTTCGCTGGAAGAAACGACGGGTTGGGGCGACTACACGCTCGACGATACTTTTGCCGACAAAATCATCATGCCCGGCCTTGTCGAAGGCCACAGCCACGCGATGGAAGGCACGTTGTGGAAATACACTTATGTTGGGTTTTTCGACCGGATGGACCCGCATGGGAAAGTCTGGAGCGGCGCAAAGAACATTGACGCCGTTCTGGATCGGCTGAAAGAGGCCGACGCAGCCATGGAAGATCCGGAAGCGCCCCTGCCCGGCTGGTCGCTCGACCCGATCTACTTCAACAATCAGCGTGTGACGCGTGAGGACCTCGACAAGGTTTCCACCACTCGACCCATCGGGATCATGCACGCTTCCGGTCACATCCTGAACGTCAATTCCAAGGCACTGGAAATGGCGGGCCTGCTGAAAACGGGTATCAACAATCCCGCGGTTCCGCTGGGCAGCGACGGCATGCCGACGGGCGAGCTGAAGGGGCCTGACGTCATGACTCCTGTTGGAATTCATGTCGGTTTTGATCGCGACATGCTGGCTTGTGATGAACAGGGATTGATCGATTTTGCCAGACTGTGTGTGCGCAATGGCGTTACGACGGCCACTGATCTTGCTGCACGCCTGCCGGATGATGCGGTTGACATGATGCTGGATGTCACGAGCCGGAAATCCTATCCGGCCCGGATTGTTGCTTTGCGTTTTCACCACGGCGTCACGCCAGAAGAACTCATTGAACACGCGCTGAAGCTCGGCAAACAGTCACGCGACCGGCTGCGCCTTGGCATGATCAAGGTGGTCGTGGATGGCTCAATCCAGGGGTTTTCAGCGCGGATAAAATGGCCGGGATATTACAACGGTGCGCAAAACGGCCTGTGGTACATTTCGCCTGAACACCTGCGTACCATCATCAATATGTCGCTTGAAAACGATATCCATATCCATACCCACACCAATGGAGATGAAGCGACGGAACTGGTGCTGGATTGCATGGAAGAAGGGTTGCGCAAACATCCGTCGCGCGATCACCGCTTCACGCTGCAACACTGTCAGCTGGCCGATGCGGCCCAGTTCCGCCGTATGCAGAAGTTGGGAATGTGCGTGAACCTGTTTGCCAACCACCATTTCTATTGGGGTGATGAACACTACAATCTGACCGTCGGACCGGAACGTGCCGAGCGTATGAATGCCTGTGCGACAGCGCTTGAAAACGGCGTGCCAATGGCCATTCATTCGGACGCACCCATCACGCCGCTTGGCCCCCTGTTCACGGCATGGTGCGCCGTCAACCGCCTCACATCGTCCGGCCGTACGCAGGGCCATGAGGAAAAGATTGATGTCGATGAAGCGCTCTACGCGATCACCCTGGCGGCTGCCTACACGCTGAAACTTGATGGCGAAATCGGTTCAATCGAAACCGGAAAATGCGCCGACCTTGCCATTCTGGAAGACGACCCGGAAGAAATCGGCGGTGAAAATCTGAAAGATGTTCGTGTGTGGGGGACCATGCAGGATGGTCGGATTTTCGCGGCATCCGATGTCTGACCGCTCGTAGGTGCAGGACAACCTGGACTGGGATGTTTTGAAGCACGTGCGGATTGCTATCCCGGATCGCGTTCGACTGGATTTGTGACGCAATGTCAGTAAACTGCATTAATGCAAGCCGCGAATAGGGAGCCGCTTGAATGTCGATCCGAAAGGATATTCACAACTCGAATATTCCGGTGATCTGCCTCGCTTGCGAGAGCCGGCACAAGGGCGTTTGCGGCGCACTGACGCCTGACCAGTTAACCCGACTCAGCAAGCACACAACCAAACATGCTGTTCCGCGTGAGGAGCCACTCTACAATTCGCAAGACAATCAGGAAACATTTTCCAATATTCTGAGCGGCGTGGTGAAGCTCAGCAAGCTGATGGAAGATGGCCGCCAGCAGATTGTCGGCCTTCAATTCGCGCCGGATTTCATGGGACGCCCGTTTGCCGACAATAACGATGTCACGATGGAAGCGGCCACCAATGTGCGTCTGTGTTCATTTCCCCGTTCCGTTCTGGAAGACATGCTCTTGGAGGCACCAGATATGGAACACCGTCTGCACCAACAGACATTGGAAGAACTGAACGAGGCGCGAGACTGGCTTTTGACACTCGGTCGTAAGACTGCGTCCGAAAAACTGGCAAGCTTCATCCTGCTGGTTGCAAGTCATATTGAACCGGAGGCGAAAGACACCAAGTCGCGCGTTTTGGAGTTGCCGTTGAAGCGATCCGATATTGCCGATTTTCTGGGGCTGACCACGGAAACCGTCAGTCGTCAAATCACCAATCTGCGCAAACGTGGCCTGATTGAGGTTATCAATCGGCGGATGATCTCAATCCCCGATCTGGCAGCCTTAAGCCGTGCCAGCGAAAGCGGAGCCAGCCGTTAAATCACCCTTGAGCAATGGCAGCAGATGCTCCGTCTCAAAAGCCATGTGCCGACGCAGACCTTCAAAGAATCCGCGCAGCATGTAGGCCAGTTTCTCACCGTCGCCGCGCCCTGATCCGAATTCAAGCAGGCTGTCGGACAATTCCTCTGCAAAACTCTCGTCTTCCCAGTGCTCAAAGCGAAGCCGCTCAAGGCTTTGTGTCAAATCATCGGCGGACGTTGCCGCGTTCTGCAACAAGGGAAACAGGCGGGTTTCTTCAAACTGATGTGCCTGCCGCACGATTGGAAAAATCGTGCGCGCAAGTGTGAGGCAATTCTGCGGGTCAACCTGATTCGGAAGCCGGTCTGCCAGCGCCTCAAGCTTATCACATAAGATCGACTGGCGTTGGTGGTGTTTCTTCAAATCATCTTCGATTGCATTAGCCATTTGGTGTCATCCTGATTGTAGCGCCCGCAGCCGAAGATGGCGAACAAGGCAGACGGTCGAACCTGCACGATTTTCGAAGCGCTAAATTTCAAAAACACATCGTCTATCATCGACGGATAGTGACAACAGCCCCGGTCACTTTCCTTGATCCAGATCAACGAAAACGCTCAGCCAGACTGCAAGATGAGCCCAATCCTGTCCCGCGATCTGGGTCGGCCTGCGAAATGGGGAATCACATCATGAGAAACGCAACCGAGGCGATCATCGTCGCGATCGCGACATTCCTGGCCTTTCTGGCTGCGGGTCTGGCGCAAGACGGGCTGTTCAAAGCCCACGCGTGGGTTTTGTTCTTCATCCTTTCAGGAACCACACTGGTCCTGCTACGGCGGGTTCAATTTGTACCGGCAGGTCAGAAGATGCCTGAGCGTGACACCTCCGGCTACATGGATGACGTTATCCGATACGGGACAATCGCCACACTGTTTTGGGGGATTGTCGGCTTTCTGGTCGGTGTTGTGATTGCTGCACAACTGGCGTGGCCGGAATTGAACATTGAACCCTGGTTCAATTTTGGCCGGTTGCGGCCACTCCACACTTCGGCGGTTATTTTTGCCTTCGGCGGCAATGCCCTGATCTGCACGAGCTTTTACGTTGTGCAGCGCACCTGCCGCGCGCGCCTGTTTGGCGGCAATCTGTCGTGGTTTGTTTTCTGGGGCTATCAACTGTTCATCGTCATGGCCGCGACGGGCTATCTGCTCGGCGTCACCCAGTCGAAAGAATATGCCGAGCCGGAATGGTATGTCGATCTGTGGCTGACCGTGGTCTGGGTCGCCTATCTGATCGTCTTTGTCGGCACCATTGTGCGCCGCAAGGAGCCACACATCTATGTGGCGAACTGGTTCTTCCTGTCGTTCATCATCACGGTTGCGATGTTGCATCTGGTCAACAATGCGGCGGTGCCCGTGTCCTTCCTGGGCGCGAAGAGCTACTCAGCCTTTGCCGGTGTGCAGGACGCCCTCACCCAGTGGTGGTACGGGCACAACGCGGTGGGCTTTTTCCTGACGGCGGGCTTTCTGGGCATGATGTACTATTTCGTGCCGAAGCAGGCTAACCGTCCTGTGTTCAGTTACCGCCTTTCGATCATTCACTTCTGGGCGCTGATTTTCCTCTATATCTGGGCCGGGCCGCACCACCTGCATTACACTGCCCTGCCCGACTGGGCGCAGACGCTGGGCATGGTGTTTTCCATCATGCTGTGGATGCCCTCATGGGGCGGCATGATCAACGGTCTGATGACGTTGCAGGGGGCCTGGGACAAACTGCGGACGGATCCGATTTTGCGGATGTTCGTGATCTCGCTCGCCTTCTACGGCATGTCGACTTTCGAAGGCCCAATGATGTCCATCAAATCGGTGAACTCGCTGTCGCATTATACCGACTGGACCATCGGCCATGTGCATTCCGGCGCGCTGGGCTGGAACGGCATGATCACCTTCGGTTGCCTGTACTATCTCGTGCCCAAACTGTGGCACCGTGAGCGCCTGTATTCGCTGCGACTGGTCAATTGGCACCTCTGGCTCGCCACAATCGGCATCGTTGTCTACGCCGCCGTGATGTGGGTCGCTGGTATTACCCAGGGCCTGATGTGGCGCGAATATGATGATCAGGGTTTCCTTGTGAACTCGTTCATTGAAACCGTCTCCGCCATCCACCCGCAATACGTCATGCGCACCTTTGGCGGCCTGCTCTACCTGAGTGGCGGGCTGGTGATGGCCTACAACATCTGGCGCACCATTCGCGGCGATATTCGCGAAGAAGTTCCCATGGGCGGTGCCCGATTGTCGCCCGCTCCTGCGGCTGCTGAATAAGGATTTGAGCGATGTCATTTCTGGATAAACACAAGAAACTCGAACGCAACGTATCGCTCCTGTTTGTCGCCTCTCTGGTTGCTGTGCTGATTGGCGGGATCGTGGAGATTGCCCCATTGTTCTACGTCAAGAACACGATTGAAAAGATCGAGGGGATGCGGCCTTACACGCCGCTCGAACTCGCTGGCCGCAACATCTACATTCGCGAGGGGTGCTATCTGTGCCACAGCCAGATGATCCGCCCGTTCCGCGATGAAGTGGAGCGCTATGGTCATTATTCCCTCGCCGCCGAGAGCATGTATGACCACCCCTTCCAGTGGGGGTCCAAACGCACCGGGCCGGACCTTGCCCGCGTCGGCGGTCGCTATTCGGATGAATGGCACGTGCAGCACCTGATCAAGCCGCAAAGCGTAGTGCCGGAATCGATCATGCCGCCCTACTCGTTCCTGGCGAACACGGCCCTCGATACCAGCAATTTTGCTGCACACCTGAAAGCCAATCGCATGGTTGGCGTGCCCTACAGCGATGCGATGATCGAGAACGCGGTCGCGGATATGAAGGCGCAGGCTGATCCGGATGCCGACACGGATGGGCTGGAAGAACGCTACGCCAAGATTTCCATTCGGGATTTCGATGGCAATCCGGACCGGTTGAGCGAGATGGATGCGCTTATCGCGTATCTGCAAATGCTGGGCACACTGGTTGATCTGAACGCCTACCGGCAAAACGAAAACCTGCGCTGAGGAATTGATGATGGATTATTCCACGTTTCGAGAAATCGCGGACTCCTGGGGCCTGCTTTACATGGTCGTGCTGTTCGTAGCCGTTGTGATTTTCACCTTTCGTCCCGGCTCCAAACAGGTCGCTGAAGACGTGTCCATGATCCCCTTGAAGGAGGACGACCCGCATGTCGAAAAATGAAATTGACGAGTCCACCGGTGTTGAAACCACCGGTCATGAGTGGGACGGTATCAAGGAACTGGACAACCCGATGCCGCGCTGGTGGTTGTGGACGTTTTACGCAACCATCGTGTTCGCTATTGGCTACATGCTCTATTATCCCGCGATCCCGTTGATCGAAGCCTCGACCATGGGGATTTCCGGCACCACCAACCGGTCGCTTTTGAAAGACGAGATGGCACTGGTGGCTGACTCGCGTCGTGACCGGATTGCCATGCTGGCAGAGACAGACCTTGAGACCGTTCGCAAGAACGAGGAGCTCGTACGGTTTGCGGCGGCAGGCGGCGCGTCATTGTTTAAAGTCTATTGCACCCAATGCCACGGGTCGGGTGCGGCAGGCGGTCCGGGTTACCCCAACCTGAACGACGACGACTGGTTATGGGGCGGTGATCTGGAGGCGATCTACACCAGCATCGCCCACGGCATTCGCAATGACGAAGACGATGATGCCCGCGACTCGCAGATGCCCGCATTCGGTGCAGACGGCATATTGGAATCGGAAGAGATCGCGGCGGTTACCGAATATGTGCTGAAGATATCCAATCAGGAACATGATGCGGGGCTGGCCACAACGGGCGAAACAATTTTCGCTGAAAACTGTGCCGCCTGTCATGGCGAAAACGGTCGGGGCGACCGCGAACTGGGGGCACCGAACCTCACCGACGCCATTTCGCTTTACGGCAACACGCGCCCGACCATCACGGCGCAGGTCAAGCGCCCGCAACAGGGTGTCATGCCGCCATGGGTTGATCGCCTCGGCGAAGCCAGCATCAAACAGTTGGCGATTTATGTGCACAGCCTGGGCGGTGGTGAAGAGGCGAATCCGGAGTAAATGGACACCACCTCCCCCACTCTTGCTGCGAAAGACGGGCACGACATCGAGAAATTCGATGCCAAGCCCGTCAACTCGAAGGAGAACCGTTCTCTTTACGAAGCGCGCAAGAAAATTCACCCCAAGCGTGCCAGCGGTTCTTTCCGTCGGTTCAAGTGGTGGATCATGTTTGTCACTTTGGGGATTTACTACCTCACACCATGGATCCGCTGGGACCGTGGTCCCGGCGCACCTGATCAGGCCGTGCTGGTGGATATGGCGAACCGTCGATTCTATTTTTTCTTCATCGAAATCTGGCCGCACGAGTTTTATTACGTCGCCGGTTTGCTGGTAATGGCGGGGATCGGTCTTTTCCTCGTCACCTCAACGCTTGGCCGCGCATGGTGTGGCTATACCTGCCCGCAGACCGTGTGGGTTGATCTGTATCTCGTTGTCGAGCGCTTCTTTGAAGGTGACCGCAACGCCCGCATCAAGCTCGATAATGCGCCATGGGATGCTTCCAAGATTGCAAAACGAACGACCAAACATGCCGTCTGGCTGTTGATTGGGGTCGCTACCGGGGGCGCATGGATATTCTATTTTGCCGACGCCCCGACGCTTTTCGTTGATTTCTTCACCGGCAATGCCGTGCCGGAGGCTTACATCACCGTAGGCATTCTCACCGCGACCACCTATATTTTCGGTGGTTTCATGCGCGAGCAGGTGTGCACCTATATGTGCCCCTGGCCGCGCGTGCAGGCGGCCATGCTGGATGAAAACTCACTCACCGTCGCCTACAATCCATGGCGGGGTGAGCCACGCTCGCGTAACTCCAAACAACTTCGCAAACAGGGCCAACCGGTTGGTGATTGTGTTGATTGCAATGCCTGTGTGGCCGTTTGCCCGATGGGTATCGACATCCGCGAAGGGCAGCAGATGGAATGCATCACCTGCGCCCTGTGCATTGATGCCTGTGACAACGTGATGAAAAAGCTGGGACTGGAAAAAGGCCTGATCGCCTACAGCACGCTGGACGATTACACCGCCAACATGCAGTTGGCCGGCGTGACCGGCTCGATTGGTGAAATCACCAGTTCGCAGTCCTACGATCAGGTGCAGCCGCCTCGTATTCGTGACGTGGGTGGCAAGCTGGTTGATGCAGTTCGCCACACGACATGGCGTTCAATTTTCCGCCCCCGCACCTACCTCTACACCGCGATATATGTCGGCATCGGCCTTGCGCTGCTAACGGTGCTGGCGATGCGACAAACACTCGAAGTGAACATTCTGCATGACCGCAATCCGCTGTTTGTGACCTTGAGCGATGGCTCCATCCGCAATGGCTATGAGGTCAAAATTCTCAACATGCGTGCCGAGACCCGCCAGTTCTGGGTTCAGACATCCGGCCTGCCCGGCGCTGTGATGAAGCTCGCCAGTTCGCAAAACCGCCCGACCGAAAGCCTGTTCATTGAAGTCGCGCCAGACCGTCTGCGGTCTGTGAAACTCTATGTCACCGTACCAGCTGACCAAATCGCTGCACCGCGCACTGAGTTCACTTTTCGCGTTACCGAAATTCGCGGCGGCGAGAGCACCGCATCCGACGCACGATTTGAAGCGCCAGGGAGATAAGCCATGACCGCACATACAAATCTCACAACAAAGATAAGAAAGCCGTTCCGCTTCACCGGCTATCACATGGCGGCTTTCATGGTGACGTTCTTTGGCGTGATTGTCGCCGTCAACATCACCATGGCCGTGACGGCTTCGCGCAGTTGGACAGGGCTTGTGGTCAAGAATTCTTATGTTGCAAGCCAGCAGTTTAACCGGGATATCGAAGCCGCCAAGCTACAGCGCGCTTCTGGCTTGTCTTCGAAGATCACCTATCGCGACGGCGCGCTTTCCGTTCTGATTCAGCAAGGCGATGCCTCAGTGTTGCAATTGGACGGAGCGCAAATCGAGTACGGTCGTCCGGCCTTCGAACAGAAAGATCAAAGGCTGGCTCTGCAGGCCGACGGCAAAGGCGGTTACCGCGCGGATGTCGCGCTGGAAACCGGCGAATGGTTTTTGAAAATTACCGGCTCGGCAGACGGGCGGCCCTATCGGCGCGATGCGCGTTTGTTTGTCCGGCGCGATGGAACAGGCGATATCAAATGACCTGTTGCGACGGACATACCGCGACACAGACGGCGCTTTCCTCCAGCGCCGAAACCACCGGCAGGCTTGCCGAGGAAGAACTGCGCGCCGTGTCAACCATTCTGGACGATGGTCTGCTCAATACAGTTCTTGTTGTTCCAGACATGCATTGCGGTGGCTGTATCTCGTCAATTGAACGGGCAATCATTGCCCTGCCCCAGGTTCACAAGGTGCGGGCGAACCTTTCGTCGCGCAAAGTGTCTGTCACTTGGGACAAGGATGCAGGCGGCGGTCTTGCTATTCTAAAGGCGCTTGATGATCTGGGTTTCGACCATTCACAACAGGCCGATGCTGAGCCGGTCGCGAAGACGGTTTCCAACAAAGGCCGTCAGCTCCTGATGTCGCTTGCGGTCGCGGGATTCGCAGCCGCGAACATCATGTTGCTTTCCGTTTCGGTCTGGTCTGGTGCAGACGCTGAAACGGCGCATCTGTTTCACCTGATCTCGGGCCTGATTGCCGTTCCCGCCGTTGCCTATGCGGGGCGGCCGTTTTTCGGCTCGGCCTTCAGGGCGCTGTCGGCTCGTCGACTGAATATGGATGTCCCCATCTCTCTTGCCATTCTGCTGGCTTTGGGCATGGGGCTTGCCGAAAGCCTGAGCGGTGGCAGCGAGGCCTATTTCGATGCCTGTGTCATGCTGCTGTTTTTTCTGCTGATCGGCCGTTATCTCGACCATATGATGCGCGAGAAGGCGCGGAATTCCGTCGACAGTCTGGCGCGACTCACGGCAAAGGGTGCCGTGCTGGTCGGCGATGATGGCGTGCTTGATTACATCGCATTGCAGGACATCAAGCCCGGCCAACACCTAAGGATCAGGCCGGGCGAACGTTTTCCTGTAGACGGGCAGATTGTTGAAGGGGTGAGCGATATCGACCGCTCGCTCGTTACCGGCGAAAGCGAAAGCCAGATCGTCAGGCCCGGCGAGCATGTTGAGGCCGGTACGCTCAACCTCACCGGTGCCGTTGACATGACTGCGACCAGTGACGCAACCAATTCCTTCATGGCTGAAATCACCCGAATGATGGAAACCGCGGAAAACGGGCGCAGCGCATATGTGCGCATTGCTGACCGGATGGCGAGTTACTACGCGCCCGCTGTGCATTTGCTGGCGCTCGTGACATTTCTCGGCTGGTTGTTTGTAACCAATGGTGACTGGAAAGCGTCACTCTATGCGGCAATCGCCGTGCTGATCATCACCTGCCCCTGCGCTCTTGGCCTTGCGGTTCCTGTGGTTCATGTGATCGGCGCCAACCGGCTTTTGAAAAATGGCATTCTGTTGCGCGACGGCAGTGCATTCGAACGCCTTTGCGAAGCCGATGTTGCGGTGTTTGACAAAACCGGAACGCTGACGAACGGAACGCCCCAACTCGACCACGCACTCTATGTGCGCAACGAAGACAAGAGCACGATTGCAAGACTTGCCGGATGTTCCAGCCACCCCGTTGCCAGAGCCTTGGCGCGAACTTATGGCACAAGCAGCACCTGCGTTTTGAGTGACATCAAAGAGGTGCCGGGCTTCGGTATTTCAGCGTGTCAGAACGGCAAGGAAATCCGGCTTGGCCGCCCATCATGGGTTGCGGAACTCGCCTCGCGCATTACCCCCGATGCCGACACTGCGACCACCGCCTTTGCCCGCGAGGGAGAGCCAATGGCCATGTTCTTTTTGAACGACAGTTTGAGAGAAGGTGCGCGACAGGCTATCGCGACAATTTCAAAGTCAGGCCTTCAAACAGAAATTCTGTCCGGCGACCGGGTGGCCGCCGTGAACCGTGTTGCCGATGACCTTGGTATCACCGCAGTTCATGCGGAACTGACGCCGGCGGGAAAAGTGGAGCGGCTGCAGGCGCTTCAGGACCAGGGTTTG
Organism: Pseudomonadota bacterium; assembly: GCA_039180085.1. Classification (GTDB taxonomy): domain Bacteria; phylum Pseudomonadota; class Alphaproteobacteria; order Rhizobiales; family Rhizobiaceae; genus Pseudahrensia. The sequence goes on along the minus strand of JBCDDX010000019.1, from coordinate 28,281 downwards.
AAAACGCTCATGGTGGGCGATGGGCTGAACGATGCCCCTGCGCTCGCGTCTGCCCATGTTTCCATGGCTCCGGGATCAGCATCGGAAGTTGGGCGGATGGCGGCAGATCTTGTGTTCACACACGCTTCGCTCAACGCAGTGCCATTTGCCCATGCCATCGCCCTGCACACCAAAAACCTGATCCGGCAGAACTTCGCCCTTGCGATTGTCTACAATTGCATCGCCGTACCGATGGCAATGGCGGGTTACGTGACACCCCTCATAGCAGCGCTTGCGATGTCGGCATCGTCGATTGTCGTGGTCGCCAACAGCATGCGGCTCAATTGGTTGAGCCCTGATGTATCCGTCGAGTTACCGGATCGTATCGAAGTCATAAACAAGACCGGTACGAGTGCCGCCATCGAGGCAGCACCCGTCATTCCAAATCAACCCGCGATACAGTCATGAGCCATCTTGTCATCCTAATCCCGATTGCCTTAGGCCTTGGCGCACTCGGCCTTGTCGCTTTCATCTGGAGCTTGAGGTCAGGTCAGTATGAAGACCTCGACGGGGCCGCCGAACGTATTCTGATCGACGGCGACGAGCCTGCTGATTGACAAGATCAACAGGGTCAGCTCATCACCTCAGTTCCCATAGGCCGCAGCGGGCAGCCATGTTGTGAGTTCCGGCGCGAAGAAGACGATGCCCAACCCCAGAAGCTGCACAATCACGAAGGGAATGATGCCTTTGTAGATGTGGCTGAGGTTGATTTCCGGCGGGCACACACCCTTCAGATAGAATAGCGCAAAACCAACAGGCGGCGTCAGGAACGATGTCTGAAGCGTCACCGCCACCAGAATGGCGAACCAGACGACGGAGGGATTATCGACAATCCCGTAGCCTTCGACAGGGATGTTCAGCCCCAAAACCACCGGCAGCATAAGCGGCATGATGATCAGCGTGATCTCAATCCAGTCCAGCAGGAAACCGAGCAGGAAAATGATGAAGAGAATAAAGGCGATGACCATGTAAGGATTGTCGAACGAGCCAAGCACCATGTTCTCGATGATCTCATCCCCACCGTAGCGGCGCAGAATGAAGGCAAAGAAATTGGCCGCAATAAAAATACCGACAATGTAGCCAGACGTGTTGAGCGTCTGACGCATCACGTCCTTCATGACTTTCAGGTTCAGCCTGCGGTTCATAAGCGCCAGCAAAGTTGCACCCATGGCACCAAGGCCCGAGGCTTCAGTTGGCGTGGCGAGACCGAAAAAGATGGAACCGAGAACCAGCAGAATGAGCAGCATCGGCGGAATGACCGACAAGGCAACTTCGGTAACCACCTTGACGGAAACCGGCTCACGATTTTCAGGCAGTGGCATCGCCTTGGGGTTCAACAGGCCGTAGACGATGATGAACAGGATATACAATCCACCCAGAATGAGCCCGGGGAACAGTGCCCCCATGAACAGATCGCCAAGCGAAATCGCCAGCTGATCGGACATGATAACAAGCATGATGGATGGCGGAATCAATATCCCGAGCGTGCCGGATGCAGCGATCGTCCCGGTTGCTATCGGTTTGCTGTAGTTTTGCGCCATCATGGTGGGGATGCCCATCACGCCGAGCAAAACGACAGATGCGCCGATGACGCCCGTTGAAGCGGCGAGAATAATGCCAATCAGCATCACGGTCAGGGCGAGACCGCCGCGTAATGCACCGAACAGAACCTGCATGGATTGCATCATGCGCTGCGCCACGCCTGACTGATCCAGCATCAGCCCCATGAAAATGAACATGGGAAGCGCAACAAGAACCGGGTTTTTGATGATACCGCCGAAGAAGCGCCCGCCATTGACCGCCATGCGGTTGTAATTGATCCCCGTTCGGTCAAACTCGATGAACTGGCTGATGATCTTGCGGTTCTCATCCAGAACGAGTTCGCCAATCAGCATGAACAGCAGACTGACCCCAACCAGCGCATAGGCGACCGGGATGCCGCGAAACAGCATGTAGATGAATGTGAGGAACATGATCAGAACCATCCACTGGTTCAGATCCATCAGTTGCCCGAGGTAGGAAAGAATAACCATTGCGTGCGCCCCCTAGGACTGGCCGGAGGAGCGTCTTGACCCCAAAAAGAAACTGAACGCGATAACCGCCACCATGAGCGCAAGCCCAATCCAGCTGGTGTAGTCGAATATGTCCTGACGCGTGACGGCGCGCGGATTGATGTCCGGCTGGGTGATGCGCGTGAAACCGTAAAGTGCGTAGTGTGAAAAACGTTCGGCAGCGAACCATGATGCAGGCAAAGCTGCCAGCACCATCTTCCATACAGTCGGCGTGGTAAGCGTCGACAGATTGCGATTGAGCGCCGCGACCGCTGCAATCATGGCCAGAGCGAACAAAACCGGCAGCGACATTTTCAGCAGGTAAAGCATGTGCAGACCGTTGGGACTGTCTGACCCCTCGCCCGCCACCCAGGACGAATATGCATAGTGAAACAGAATGTCGGTCATCATGATCAGAAAGGGAAGCAGCAGCCAGCCGAGCGCAAAGACTTCGATCTTCGCTTTCTTTGTGGGGGAAAAACTCTGGTGCAGGATATCCACCCGCACATGGCTGTTGGTGGTGATGGCGTAGCCAAAGCCCGTCAGCATGGCAAAACCGTACATCCACCATTGCGCGTCATCGAGCCAGGCCTGATTTGCACCTGCTTTGCGAATGATGACCTGCGTCACAATAGCGATCATCAAAATGGGAAAGAGCCAGGCAACGATGTTGCCAAAACCGACCATCAACCGGTCGCCCCACAGATGCTGATCACGATCCTTTTCGCTTGGATCGGTGATCGCAATCACATCGGCTTTAATTTCAATCGGGTTTCCCGGCATCGCTTTTCCCAACAGGCCGTTTCACAAAAAAGAATTGGGGCATCCCGCCGCAACGGCAAGAATGCCCCAAAAGAAAAGACGCGTGTTAGCGCTTCATGTAGATGTTCTGCGACCACACGGCATAGCCTTTGCGGTATTCCTGCAGATCATCCCAGACCTTTTTGAAAAACGGATCCTCTGCTGCCAATTCGGCGGCAACTTCGTTCCAGTTTGAACGGAACGCTTCGAGAATCTCAGGGCTCCACTGTTTGATTGTGACGCCGTTTTTCTCTTGGTTTTCAACCATGGCCGCGTAGTTGGTCGCTTCACCTTCGGCCAGATTGGTCGTCAGGTTTGCAAGGCACGCAACCTTGATTTGTTCCTTGGCCTTGTCTGAAAGACCTTCGTAAACATCCTTGTTGATCAGCAATTCGAAGAGTGTCGAAGGCTGGTGCCAACCGGGGAAGTAATTGTACTTCGCGATTTTGTGGAAGCCGAGGCGCGCGTCGATTTTAGGCATCGAGAACTCGGTCGCGTCGATAGCGCCACGCTCCAGTGCCGGGAAAATGTCGGAAGCGCCGAGCAGAGATGTCGACACACCGAGCTTTTCCATCACCTTGGCACCGAGGCCAAAGAAACGCATGTTCAGGCCCTTGAGGTCGTCGAGCGTGTTGATCTCTTTTTTGAACCAGCCGGATGTTTCGGGCGCAATCACACCACAAGGTGTTGCCACAACGTTATAGCCGTTGGTGTCATACATTTCCTGCCACAGCTTGGCGCCATCATCATACAGAATCCAACCCAGGAATTCGCCCGCTTCCGGACCGAATGGCACGGCTGCGAAAAGCGACGCAGAGTTGATTTTGCCCTGCCAGTAGCCGGACGTGGCAAATGCTGCATCGACCGAACCGCCGGAAACCGCATCAAGCGCTTCCAGCGTTGGAACAAGCTTGCCCGGATCAAAATGCTCGAATGACACATCGTCGGAAATCGAGTTGATTTTGGCCACGAAGTCGGTCGCGGCCGTTCCCAGAATCGGCAGGTTTTTGCCGAATGCTGACGTCATCTCCAATTCGTCAGCGGCCTGGGCTGTGCCCGCAATCATGGTTGTCGCGGCAAGCGCGATAAGCAGTTTCTTCATATTATCCTCCCATCGGTGCTTTAGGTTCGGGCTTATGGTTCGGCAGGCGCACCAGTTCAGGAAACCTGCCAAACACCCGTCTTGTCCGGTGTCTGAAACAACCGACAAATCTGAAATTCGTCCTTTTGTCTTGCAGCCGCAGCGCCTCCACGCCAAACGGTTGCTGTCCATTCCGGGCGAGCACGAACATCACAATCAGCACCCGCTCCCCATACGCCGAACTGTGCCAGATCATGGGCGTGCTAGGCAACAACTGTTGCCAGCATTTACCAAATATCATGGCAGATCATGCGCACCTCTCCGGATTAACGGGACAACCATGCGCGTAACCAACATCAGTTCGGCACAGTGCGGGTTGAATTTCCGTCAAAATTGTTGCGCGAGTCGCAATCGCAACGAGTTTCAGATTCTGGCTGAAACGGGGTCGCCGCACATGCCGGACGAGCAGGTAACGGTGCGACAAGTTGCATGGACGCTCATTTTGTCAATTTTTTCGGACATGCGACAAAATGGCACAAGTATTGGTTTTAAAACAGAAATTCCGATTCCAAGGCCCGCCGCAATCTCGAACGCAAGAATATGAAATACTAAAAATTACGCAAAATGCATCGCTGAGACAGAGCCTGCCAGAGTTGAACTTGCCTGCCAGCCCCGAGGAGAAAGGCCATGACGATCCAATACGTGGAAGAAATCAAAGCAAATGCAATAAATCATCCCGTCACCAATCTTGATGAAGAGTGCAAGGACTGGAAACTTCGTGCTCACGACATAAAGAATATTGTAGCCAGTCTTTCGATGATTGCGGAAGAACTGGAACAAAGCCCGCAAATTCGCTCTCAGGAACTGGGAAGGCGGGTGAGCCGTTGTAACGAGAAAATTCTGTCCTTGTGCACCGGCAAGCCAACGCTTTCCAACGTTGCCGGGCGCGATACCGAAACTCGCACAATCCACGAAATCCTCAATGATGTTGTGGAGCTTGCAGACTCGGTCGCGACGCGCAAAACGAAGCTGTCGCTCCGCGGTGCTGCCCCCGTCACCTGTGTCGGCACAACCAAACCGGTGTTCCGCATCCTTTCCAATCTGGTGACGAACGCCGTTTTGGCCGTCAATCATAATGGGGGTGGCACGGTTACCCTATTCAGCAGCATCGAAGGCGAAGACCTGGTGATCTATGTCGCGGACAACGGTCCCGGTATGTTCAGCTCGGGTGTTGCATCCAGCAAAAAGGAACAGGCTGTTGAATCGAAATTGCCTGAAGGCCGCGGCATCGGATTGATGATCGCTGAAGTCTTGTCCTACCAGTTGGGCGGCAAGCTCTCGCTTGTCAGCACAGGAAACCGCAACACAACGCTGCGTTTCACCGTTCCAATCGCTGCGCTGGATCAGACAGACCGTTCAGCCAGCAAACGGCAGATCCCGAACGCAATGAGCCTGTTTGATATCAAAGACACCCGTCTTTGCGATTGAAAGGCACCAATCAGGCGCTGATTCACTTTTCAGCGCCTGAGTTCTTCGCGAAACGCGCCGGGTGAAACGCCCATATATTTCGTGAAAGCAGCTGTAAAATGCGCCTGACTGGAAAAGCCACAGTCGTATGAGATATTCGCCAGCGATTCGTTTGTATGAATCAACCTGTCGCGGCCACGCTCAAGTCGCATCATCATCAGATATTGATAAGCGGTCTGTCCCGTCGCCGCCTTGAAGGCACGCGAAAACCGGAAAACATCATAACCCAATTCGCCGGCGAGCTTGTCCAGTGTCAGCCGTTCCTGCAAATGGTCCATCATCAAATCATGTACAAACGCCAATTGCTGCTTGGTCAGTGGTCCCGTTTTCGAATCCGGCTTCTGTGACCGCCCTGCCAGCCCGAGCAAGAGAGCTGCAACGGAACTTGCAACATGGTCAGCAAACAGCCCTCCATATGGGTTACCAGACGTAGCCTCAGAGTGCATGCGATGCAGCAAACTCTCAATCGTGGCGTCGTAAATCATGCTGGAATGAAGTTGCTCCAGATCGCGGTTTGGGCCGGTGCCGACAGCATCAAAAGCTTTGTCGAACACTTCGGTGGGAACGCCAACAATCAGGAGATCGAAGTCATAATCGATCTGGAAATCAGCTGCAGGGCCGGGTGACACGAGTGCGAGGGCACCCTTCTTGTGACGTTGTGAAAAAGCGCCGGTACCGAGATCGCATTTGCCATGACCAGCGCCTTTTGTTGTTATGGCAATTGCATATTCGCTCGTTGGCGGGTCCGGATAATGCCCTGCAGGGTTGTTTTTGGCATAGGCCAACGACAACCTGTTTGAACCCAGCAACCAACTCTCGGTCACATAAGGTGCATTGGAATGGGAATTGTTCTGCACCACTTCATGGAGCGATGGGAGCGATCCGGACGTCATTTTGCCGACGAGCGAAATGTGCCTGGGGAAACGCCCAATTGTTTGGAAAATGCCGCTGTGAAATGCGCCTGACTTGAGAAGCCACAGTCATAGGCGATGGCGCCGAGGGTTTCATTGGTGTTCAACAGCCTGTCCTTGGCAAATTCCAGCCGACGATGAATGACAAACTGATGGGGCGTCGATCCGGTCGCATTCTTGAAAGCCCGGGAAAAGCCAAATACGTCCCGGTCAAGCAGCTTTGCGAGAGTGCTAAGGCCGAAATTTTCGTCCAGATGGTCTTCGATAAACGCGACGACCGTCGAAATTTCATTTTCCGAAAGCCGGGTCGATGACACTTTTCTTTTGGACTGATGGCCAAACGACGCCAACAGTTCGACAGCCAACATGAGTGCGTTGGCTTCCGTCAGCGTTTTCCAGCCGAACTTCTGCTCGTGCAAAAGATCGAAACTGTCGCTGACGAGACGGTTTAGAGCCGGCCGTATCCACGGAATCCGCGGTTCCAGCACACCGCTGGATGCGAAGCCCGTGTTTGAATCGATGACCTGCTGGAACACTTTTTCAGAAATTGTCAAAGCTATATTTGTGGTGTCGCCCTCAAATTCATATCTCTGGTCCATGCCTGCTGGAATAAAAGTCAAAACGCCATTTTGCGTCTTCGCTTCCATGCGATGGTCGTCAGCATAGGCGACAAGCCGACCGCACGATTTTCGGGCGGAAATGAGGCTGTGCACATTTGAGGCCGGAACCGCGCTGGAATGGGATCCGATTGAAAACTGCGCCACTGAAATCGGACTTTCATCAGGACTGTAGGAACCGACATTTTCCGGCATCGCGCTAGCCAGTTCGACGACACTGTTTCCTTGCAATAGAACTGCGCTACCGCTGTTTGTGTCGCTTTGAATTCCGCTTGCCAATCGAGTCATCCAAGCCTCCCGGACCTGTAGTTTTCAAACGACGTTCCCAGATTCGCACGGAAAGCCGCGTCCAACTGCTCCACAGTGTTGAAGCCGATTGCCCGGGCCAATTCCAGGGCAGTGGCATTTCGACCTGAACCTAGCAGCCATTCGCGCACTGTGTCCACGCGGCGTTCAAGACGATACTCGTCAAGCGACTGACCGGTTTCCTGTTCGAACGCTTTTGCAAACTGAGCAGTCGGCATACCAACATATGCCGCTATATCCGCATGGCCAAAATTCTTTGCCAGGTTGCCTTCCATATATTCAATCGCATGCGTGGTCTGCACCGGCGACAGCGAAGGACCAGCCTCAAGCAGTGTCATGGCAGACGTTGTGCAGGCAATCAGGCGGTCAGCCAATTTGATTGCCAGATCGTCAGACTTGAGGGCATTTTCGCCGTCCGACGTGATGCTTTCCTTCAATATTTCCATGGCGATCTTGAACAGCATTTTGTCATGGTGACCGCAAAAACCCTGCACAACGACTTTGTCGGCTTTATCGCCGACCTTGGCAATCATACGTTCTTCAAGAACGTTGCGCGCCACCATGATGTGCTGAACATGGTAGCGCCCTTCCATTTCAAGCTTGCAGGCGTTCCCCGCAGGCATGAAACACATTGCGCCAGGACTCACGACCGACTGTCGCGCACCGGTGAGAGCGTCAAAATCAACATTTGCAACCGCTTTGCCCGCAATCGGAACAGCAAGAAAATGCATATCGATTGCAGGGGCAGAAAAAGCATCATCGCCCTGCTCCCAAAGAGAAGACTGCAATTCAGACCATTTGGAGCCAATGGTTGTCTGGTTCAGCTTTGAATCAGTTTTATTTTCGAGAAACTCATTGATTTCCGAATCCGCTACGCCAACCATTTCGCTATCTGCCTCAGCTGCGGTTCCACCGCCGAGTTCAACAGAAAGCTCCGCCCTCATTTCTTTTCCTTCCGACATTCCAAACCAACCTTGAAACCGTTGAATTTCTAAACGTTCAAGGCACCGCAGAGGGGCCAACTTCGGGACCTTAGAGCAAAAAGGGGATGCTCAAGACGGCAGATGTTGCCTCCGGAATGTGTGACAGCCGGGTGTTGCAAGGTCTATCAAATTCTTGCGTGTTATAAGTTACTGCTGTTTTGCGGCTGATGGCGGAAATGTCACGGAATTTCGCCTGATGAACCGCGAAGGAACCAGAACCCTGTTGCCCTTTTCGGGCCGCAGCACGGTATCGGCGAAACACAATTGATCAGCCACCGACTCGCCGATTCTGCGTGCGGGTAATCGCACTGTGGTCAGCGGCGGCTCGATATGAGCAGAACCGCGAAAGTCGCCAATGCCAATGATGGACATGTCTTGTGGAACACTGACGTGCCTGAGATGGCAAGCATAAATGGCACCATGCGCTATGATGTCATTGCCACATAACAGCGCGGTCGGCGGGTCGTTTTCCAGCAGATGGCCAACAATCTGCTTGGCTTCTCCAATATCATATTGAGTATCGATAACCCGGTGGCGCGGGACTGAAATTCCAGCCTCTGCGAGTGCGCTGAATGCGCCCTGCAAACGGTCCGATGCCCGATCGTTGAAAGCGGTCGGAGGAAACAACAGACCGATATCGCGATGACCATGTTCAATCAGATGACGGGCGACCTGATAACCGGCATCGAAATTGTCAGCACCAATGCAGGGCATTTGAGAATCGGGACGATAGTTCCAGGCGGCCAGAACCGGAACATTGCGCGTTGCCAGCATTTCCAAAGACGCGGTCTCATGCGTAAGGCCGATGACGGCAACACCATCGATCCGCCGCTCCAGAAGGGATCGGATGATCGCAACTTCGAGAGACAGATCATAGCCATGGGCAGCGATCAGCATGGTGCGGTCATGCTGCTGCAGACGCGCAGAAAACGCCTCGATGAGTTCAGCAAAGATTGCATTGTCGATTGTCGGGACCACCAGTCCCATCGTGCCGGAAAAACGGTTGTGCAGCGTCCCCGCCATCCGGTCACGAATATAGCCCAGATCGCTGGCCGCTTTTTCAATCCGGTTGCGAGTGGGTGCCCTGACAATATCCGGCGTATTGAAAAAACGCGACACCGTCGCAGCTGATACCCCGGCTCTTTGAGCTACTTCGATGATGCCTGGTGCACCCTTGCGCGTTCTTTGTCGCTTCATATCAGGTCAAAATACTGAAAATATTATCTATTTTTGGTTTTATGAAAACGTTTGCATTCTTATTTTCATGCATTAGCGTTGAGGTCAACACACGTGGTCGTGGCGGGTGTGGCATCGTGCTGGTTTCAAAACCCGGTCTTGCCATCCCAAGCCAAGCTTTGGGAGGAGCATCCACAAACATGGAGTTTTTGGGTTTCTTTGGTGGCGTGTTCGAACCCGTTTCGCTGATGCTTTTGTTCGGCGGAACGGTGGGTGGATTGATTTTGGGGGCCACACCCGGCCTGTCCCCCACGATGGCAGTCGCTCTGCTCATTCCGTTTACATTTCACTTGAGCCCGACACAGGGCCTCATTCTTCTTGGGGCAGCATATACATCCACCGTTGCCGGCGGCGCGGTGAGCGCTATTTTGCTGAAAATTCCCGGAGCGCCGGCGAATATTGCAACAGCGCTCGATGGCAATGCGATGGCCAAACGCGGAGAAGGCGCGCGCGCCCTGCAATTATCTTTCCTGTCGTCCGGCGTTGGTGGTGTTATCGGCGTTCTGTTGCTGATCTTTCTGACTCCGGTACTGGCGGAATGGGCTCTCAAATTCGGCCCGTCTCACCTGTTCTGGATCGCCATTCTTGGCGTCACTGTTATTGGATCGCTGGATTCAAAATCGTTTGTCAAAGGCCTGTTGTCCGGTTGCATCGGCCTTTGGCTGTCGCAAATTGGCTATGATGAAATTCAGGGAACGGAACGCTTTATCTTCACCGATGCTCTGACCGGCGGCATTCACATTATCCCTGCCCTGATCGGCCTGTTTGCCATCCCGCAGGTGATGGAAATGTTTGCCAAAGGCCGAAATCAGGCGGTGATCGACACGATAGATGTGCCGCGCTACGCGATATTCGATTCCATTCGTGAGCTGATTCAGTCCATGCGCGCGCTTTCCATTGGTACGGTGATCGGGTCTGTGATCGGCCTCATTCCCGGTGTTGGCGGGCAGATTGCAGGCCTCGTGGCCTATGACCAGTCGCGCAAGTTTTCTCCCAAGCGCGACGAATTCGGCAAGGGCCATCCGGAAGGCGTTATTGCAGCGGAATCGGCCAACAACGCAATGGTGGGTCCTTCCCTCGTTCCACTTCTGACACTTTCCATTCCCGGCAGTCCGACGGCCGCTGTGCTGCTCGGCGGCCTGTTGATCCACGGCATTTTTCCGGGATCGGACATTTTCGACAAGCATCCGGAAGTGGTTTGGACCTTCATCAACTCAATGCTGCTTGGCCAGATTTTGATGGTGGTCTTCGGCCTTTACACAGCCGCATGGGCGGCACGGATTGCCAAGGCACCTGTTCCCATCATGGCCGCTGGCGTGCTGGTGCTCGCAGTGTTCGGCTCCTATTCGGTACAACAATCCATGGGCGATGTGCACATCATGCTCGTGCTCGGCATCGGCATGTTCGTGCTGGAAAAGTTCGGCTTCTCGGCGGCACCTTTGGTGCTTGGCCTCATTCTGGGCCCTATCGCCGGCGACTATTTCACCAATGGTTCCATGATCGCCGCCGCGCAGGATGGCCCATGGGTCTATTTCTTCACCGGTGAGCTGAACATCGTGCTCATTGCGTTGGTGATCGCGTCGATTGCCTATTCCTTCTGGTCCAACATGCTGTCTGGCAAGAAAGAGAAATCAGTGGACGCCGTCGCTGCAAGCGAGGAGGCCAAGGCATGAACAGCGCGCGCCTACAACATATCATACCCGGGCTTGTCGTCTTCGGTCTGGCGGCCATCGTCACGTGGCTCAGTTTCACCCAACAACCGGCAGAATCTTTTCTGTTTCCGCGGGTGATTTCCATCGCCTTCATCGGACTGGCGACGTGGAACCTGATCCGCGCGGCGGCGGGCCTGGCCAAGGTTGGCTCCGGCTTTGATGCCACCATGGTGCGCAACATTGCGCCCGGCCTGATCGTCATGCTGATGACCGTGTTCTGGGCCGCGAAAGCGCTGGGTTTCTACACCGCGTCCAGTCTTGCCTTTTTTGCGATCTACTCAATCTATGATCCTGTCCCGCTCTCGAGTACCAAAGACTGGATCAAACGCCTCATCATAACCGCGCTCTTCATGGGCGTGATCTACGGGCTTTTTGCCCTCTTGCTTCAGGTGCAAACACCGCGAGGCATTCTGCTTTGAGACTGTGTCTTTTCAACCGGGAGGAAAAACGATGAAAAACACTTTGAAGATGGCCCTGCTTTCTGCAGCGGCTTTGGCAGTAGCAGCGACGGGTGCTCTCGCCGAGGGTTACCCGGAACGTCCAATTGGCGTATCCGTATCCTATGGTGCAGGTGGTGCAACGGACTTTCAGGCGCGCATTGTCACGATGGTGGCTGGCAATGAAGACCTGTTGGGCCAGCCGATCTATATTCTCAACAAGCCCGGCGCTGGTGGGCGCAAGGGGTGGAACTGGTTTGCGACAGAAGCTGAGGCCGACGGATACATGATGTCGGCCTATAATGTACCGCACTTTATTGCACAGGGCATCAAGGGCGGCGTCAAATATGATGCCGACAGTTTTGAGCCGATTGCCAACTGGGGTGCGGACCCGGCTGTGGTGGTGGTAGGCAAAGACAGCCAATTCAATTCGATGGCTGACCTGATTGCCTTTGCCAAGGAAAACCCGGGCAAGACGACAACATCCGGTGCCGGGCTGTTTGTGGGCCACCACATTGCCGCCCTGCAGATCGAAAAGGCATGCGAGTGCAAGATCGCCTACATTCCGACCAAAGGCGGCGGTGCTGCAGCCATGAAGGCCGTGATCGCCGGGGAAGTCATGGCAGGCATCAACAATCTGTCGGATGCCTTCCGTGCGCGCGAAGCGGGCAATGTCAAAATCCTTGGCGTTGCCGATCTTGAGCGCAATGCAGAGTTCCTGCCGGACGTTCCAACGCTGAAGGAAAGCGGCCTCGATGTTGACAATTCCTCAGTCAACTTCCGCGGGCTGATGGTTCCCAAAGGCACTCCTCAGGACGTGATCGACAAGCTGGCAGCCAAGGTGCCGGAAATGTTTGGTCATAAACGCGTCGTGCAACGCATGGCGGCTGGCGGATCACCGCTGAAAGTGATGAGCCGGTCTGAAGTACAGGCCATGTGGGCTGAACGGAAGACCGCTTTGGCGGAGCTTCTCAAAGGCCTGTAGTCCGAAACGCAACGAAAGAAACTTTTGCACAATACAATCGTGGGCGGCCCAGACCGCCCACGATATTCAAACTGGAACGTATGATGGCTCAGCATCAATTCATTGAAGACGTCTCACCGGAAGCCGCCGAAGTTGATGCGCTGATTGATCGCGCGCGGGCTGCGCAGAAAAATTTTGAACATCTTGCAACGCAGGAACGCTACGACCGGGCAGCGGTCGCTGCCGCTTGGGCGCTGATGGAACCCGGGCGCAATGAAGAGCTTGCCACAATGGCCGTTGAAACGACGGGCCTTGGCAATGTCGCTGACAAGATCACCAAAAACCACCGCAAGACACTGGGTGTCTTGAGAGACATTAGACATTCCAGGACATGCGGCATAATCAATGACAATCCGGCAACTGGCATCACTCAGATAGCCCGTCCCATCGGCATCATCGGCGCTGTTGTACCGTCCACCAATCCGGTGGCGACCCCGACCAACAATGTGGTCAACGCGCTGAAATGCGGAAATGCGATCATTCTGTCCCCATCGCCGAAAGGTGCTCAGGTTTGTGAAAAGCTTGTCGGCTACATTCATGCTGAGCTCGAGAAGGTGGGCGCGGACCGGGACCTTGTACAAATGGTGCCCGCCCCTGTTTCCAAAGTGAAAGCCCAACGGCTGATGGAACAGGCTGATCTGTTGGTTGTCACCGGCAGTCAAAACAACGTCCAGCGCGCGTATTCGTCCGGTACGCCTGCCATCGGTGTTGGCGCAGGCAATGTTACCGTGATTGTGGATGAAACAGCGGACCTGCAGGGCGCGGCGCGGAAGATCACCGCATCAAAAACATTCGACAATTCGACATCATGCTCGTCAGAAAATGCTGTTGTGGTGATCGATGCCGTGCATGACGCCTTTCTCGCGGCTCTGGATGCCGAAGGCGGCAGGCTGCTGGCCGGAGAACAGGCCGCCAAACTGTCCGATGCCCTGTTTGGGTCCGGACACCTGAACCGCGCTATGCTGGCGCAGGACATCGACAAGGTGATTGCGGTTGCAGAACTCGACATTGCAGAAGCCGACAAGGCGAAATTCCTGTTGCTGGAAAGCGAGAGGATTGGTCCGGATCACCCGGAATCCGGCGAGAAACTTTCTCTCGTCACGACCCTTTATCGGGCTCGCGACTTCGACCACGCCAAACAGATTGCCACCCGGTTGTTCAACCATATCGGCGCGGGTCATTCGATTGGTATTCACACAACCAATCACAACCGGCCGCTGGAGCTTGGCCAGGAGATGCCGACCTGCCGCGTGATCGTCAATCAGGCCCATTGCTTTGCCACGGGCGGATCATTCGACAACGGCATGCCATTTTCCCTGTCGATGGGTTGCGGGTCGTGGGGCGGGAATTCGATTGACGACAATTTCAACCACAAGCACCTTATGAACATCACCAAAGTGGTGCGCACGATCCCGGCAAATGAACCGTTGCTGGAAGACATTTTTGCTGATCACTGGCAAATGGCCGGGAAGTGACGGTCAAAGTGTTTCTGCCCGAAAGCATTACAAACCAGTCGATACGCGATCTCATAGACCGCTGGGCTTTTGCGCAGCCGGACCGGCCATTTCTGATTGCACCGGAAACCGGCGAAACCATCACGTTTGAGGAATTGCGCGACAGCAGCCGGGCGTTTGCTGGCCATTTATGGGCGCGTGATTTACCCGCCGGTTGCAGCATCGCATATGCGATGAACAACGGCCTCATGGCGGCACAGGTTATTCTGGGAACGCTCTATGGTGGCTATCTGGCAACGGCAGTAAACCTCGTTTCAGGCAAATCGACGATTGCGCACGTCTTGTCACATTCGGATGCCAGGGCGGTATTCGTCGACGAGAAAAGTTGCACCTTGATCAGAGAAGTGCAGGCAGAAACCGGGAACACAGCGCAACAGCATTTTGCGGATTCAGACTGGTTTACCCCGAGCGCAGCAAGTCCGCCCTCTTGTGAGCCGGACAGCGATGGCCTGCTGATGTACACATCCGGCACAACCGGCGTGCCCAAAGGCGTCGTGCACACCCATGCCAGTCTCTTGTCAGGCGGAGCGAACACCGCCTTTGCCCACGAACTCACGACATCCGACCGTGGGCTTTGCGTTTTGCCCCTCTATCACATCAATGCATTTTGCGTATCGTTGATGGGTGCACTGGCTTCCGGCAGCAGCCTCGCCCTGCCAACCCGATTTTCCGTATCCACATTCTGGTCTCAGGTACGCGATCACGAATGCAGTTGGTTCTCAGTCGTCCCGACACAGATTTCGTATCTCCTGCATGATGCTCAAACCCATGGGCACGATTCATCAGGACTTTCAGCCCTGCGCTTTGGGCGCTCGGCATCGGCACCCCTGTCTCCGGACGTTCAGCAGGCTTTTGAAAAGCAGTTCAGGGTTCCAATCATCGAAACCATGGGGCTGACCGAAACGGCTGCCCAGATTCTTTCCAACCCGATGACAGGCGAACGCAAGGTCGGTTCGCCCGGCATTGCTTATGGCAATGAAGTCATGATCGCCGACGAAAACCAGCGCGAATGCGCTCGCGGAACTGAAGGCGAGGTTCTGGTGCGCGGGGGCAATGTAATGCGGCTCTATCGCAACAACGAAGACGCAACCCGCAGCACGATTACCCCAGACGGATGGCTGCGCACCGGTGATCTTGGCCGTATGGACGATGATGGATTTGTCTTTATTACCGGGCGTTTGAAAGAGTTGATCATCAAGGGTGGCGAGAACATCGCGCCCCGCGAGATCGATGACGCGCTCTATGCGCATCCTGATGTCATCGAAGCCGCCGCCTTCGCCCGCGACTGCGACCGTTACGGACAAACCGTCGAGGCGGCCGTTGTCGTCACATCAGAATCAATACTCGATGAGCGGGCGCTAATCCGCTTGTGCGAGGACGCAATTGGCACATTCAAGGCGCCGGATTGTGTGCACTTCTTTGCCGAACTGCCCAAAGGACCATCCGGCAAAATTCAACGTCTGAAACTGGTTGAGCTCACCGCAGCATCAACGAAGAAGTCCGCCTAGCACCGCGCTGCAAGAAGAGGCCGGTCTCAGGCCGCTTCCTGCATGTTACCCACCGCTTCGTCACGCAGTTCGCGCCGCAATATCTTTCCGACATTGGTGCGTGGAAGATCATCACGGAACTCGATGTATTTCGGTTTCTTGTAACCGGTCAGATGTTCCGCACAAAACGCTGCAACATCTTCCTTCGTGATTGCAGGGTCTTTCTTGATGGCAAAAAGCATCACCGCTTCGCCTGTTGAATCATCCGGCACGCCGACAACGGCGGCTTCCAGAATGCCAGGATGATTGGCCGCGACGCCTTCAATTTCGTTGGGATAGACGTTGAAACCCGAAACCAGAATCATGTCCTTCTTGCGGTCAACGATCTTGGTGTAACCGTTCTCATCCATGATGCCGATGTCGCCTGATTTGAAGAAGCCATCTTTGGTCATCGTGTTGGCGGTATCTTCCGGACGCTGCCAGTAACCATCCATGACCTGCGGGCCTTTGATGGCAATTTCACCGGGCTCGCCCAACGGCACTTCGTTTTCATCATCATCCAGAATTTTGATGAAAACGTTCGGCATCGGCAGGCCGATGGTTCCTGAGAAATTGTCAACATCCGTCGGATTACACGTCACTGCGGAGGATGTTTCCGACAGGCCATAGCCTTCACAGATCGGTATGCCGGTGATTTCAAGCCAACGCTTCGCGACCGCTTGCTGCACCGCCATCCCGCCGCCGTTTGCAATGCGAAGCTGCGAGAAATCCAGCTTGGCAAAAGCGGGCTGGTTGTTGAGACCGTTAAACAATGTGTTCACGCCCGGGAAGATATGGAATTTGTACTTTCCGATTTCCTTGATCGTCGCATCCATGTCGCGCGGATTGGGAATAAGCACATTCAGCCCACCGGTACGCATCGAAAGCAGACTGCAGGTGATAAAGGCGAACACATGATACAAGGGCAGAGCGCAAATGAAGGTCAGTTGGCCAGAGGTCGGTTTGCGGTGCAGACCAGGTTGCATCCACGCTTCGGACGACAAGAGGTTGGCGATAATGGTGCTGTGCAGCAGCGTTGCACCTTTCGAAACGCCGGTCGTTCCGCCGGTATATTGCAGCACCGCAACGTCAGCTGATGAAATATTCGGCTTCGTCATCGACATCGACCGACCGATAGCAAGCGCTTTCTTGAAATTCACATGACCCGGCAGCGACCATGCCGGAACACCCTTTTTGACATATCGCACCACGAAATTGACGATCATGCCTTTCAGGCCGCCCAGCATCTCGCCGATATTGGCAACAATCGTGTGTTCGATTGGCGTTTTGGCGATAACTTCCTCGAGCGTTTCGGCGAAATTTTCCAAAATCAGAATGGCCTTGGCACCGGAATCGTTCAGCTGATGTTCCAACTCGCGCGGCGTGTAGAGCGGATTGACGTTCACAGCGATCATGCCGGCGCGCACAATGCCAGCAAGCGCGATGGGATATTGCAGGACATTGGGCATCATGATCGCAACCCGATCACCCTGTTTCAGGCCAAGGCTCTGGAGATACGCGGCCATTGCCTTGGAGTGGTGGTCGAGTTCGCCATAAGTCAGCGCCTTGTCCATAAGGACATAGGCCTTGCGATCCGCATATTTGGTGAAGCTTTCCTCCAGCAATTCGACCAGAGAATTATATTGTCCAACATCGACGTCTGCCGGCACGCCTTCCGGGTAATTCTTTGTCCAGATTCGTTCCATGATTTCCTCCCGGCGCTAACAGTTCAGCGCGGTATAATGAACAAATCTGCGGACGTACACAAATTGTGAGTGTCCGTCGTCAACACTGCGTGTTCGACGCCTGGCAGCACGTTTCAAAGGCGGTGAAACCGACTTGACAAGCCGCTGTGATGTCAGTGCTGGGGCAGTTACAACTCAGCTCTTTTTCTTCATGGACTCGCTGAGTTCGCGCACACTCTCCTTCATGCGTTCCTGCATGATTTGAAAGGATTTTGTGCCTGTGTCGCGCGCGATTTCGCTCACTTCGGTGGCGTTTTTGATGGTGGCTTCAAATGACTTTTTGGCAAAGGCCATCTGATCAGACATCGCCTGTCCGGGCGATTTCGCATCGACCATATTCTTGACCAGCGCCGAGACTTCTTCGAGGCCCTGCTCCAATTGTTTGTGTTGCGCGGCCATCACATTTTGGGCACCAGCCGCCGTTGTTTCCGCCATATTCTGAAAAGCTTCGATATTTTTGCGATTGCTTTCAACAATCGCTTCTACGTCCGGCGTAGGCAATTGCAGGCTTTCGCCGAACTTTAAAAACATGTCGAACATGGGATTGTCAGTTGATTTCTTGGCCATAGGGAAAGCGTCCTCCGTGCACGACGCCACGAAATTAGCGTCGTATTGCTCATGTCAGCAACAATAGCACAACGCGGGCAGCACGTCGCCCGGCAAGCTTACGCACACATCATAAAAAGCCCGTGCTGCGTTCTATTTGGATTCAGCAGTGTAAACGCCATCCCAATCCCGACCTGGCGGGTTGGCCTGAAATTCTGCAAGTCGGGCTTCATAGATGAACAGGAAACCTTCAATGTCGACGCCGATCTCTTCGGCCTGTTCGGCCAGGATTTCGAGCAGGGCGGCTGCGGTTTCCCAGTCCTGTTCACGGTACTTCTGGAGCATCAAGGCGTTTTGCCTGTTCAGTTCCTGATAGCGTTTATCGGCGAGCATGGTTTCATCGCCGATCAGAGCGAAAATCGTTTCAGGCTCGTTCTTACCCTTTACGCGAATGCGATCAATCTCGAGTGTCGCCATGTCATCCTGGATCTGAAAGGCTGTTTCCTGACCCAGAATGATCTTGATGCCATAGGGTTTTGACTGGCCCTCCAGCCGCGACGCGAGATTTACGGTATCGCCCAGTGCGGTGTAGTCAAAACGATCTTCGCTGCCCATATTGCCGACCACACAGGTGCCGGAATTGATACCGATGCCGACGTTGATTTCGTGGAAGATCGCATCTTCCTCACCGGCATTCACCTTTTCTTCGTATTCGGTGCGAAACTGCTTATTGAGCGCTTCGACATCCTTGATCATGTTGATTGCGGCATGACATGCGGCGAGCGCGTGTTTTTCGTTGGTGATGGGCGCGTTCCAGAACGCCATCACCGCGTCGCCCATGAACTTGTCGATGGTTCCGCCGTAGCGGAGAATGGCCTGCGACAGCACCGTGAGAAACAGGTTCATCAGCTCGGTCAGCCCTTGCGGGTTTTCCTTGTAACTTTCCGAAATGCTGGTGAAGCCCCGCACATCGCTGAACAGGACCGAAAGCTCGCGGGTCTCTCCACCCAATTGCAATGCTTCGGGATTATCTGCCAGTTCCTTGACGAAATCGGGCGAGACATACTGGCCAAAGGCGCTGCGTATCTGGGCGCGTTGACGTTCCTCGCGCAGATAGTTGAACGTCGCCAGAATGATGAAGATCAAGCCGACCGAGATCGTGGGATAGACCGGGTCGATGAGCAGCCGATACCAGTCGAAAGCCAGATAGGACAGGCCAATATAGGTACCCAGCAGAACAACGGCGCAAACAAACGCGAGTGTTGCGCCGAGCATGGGGACCAGAATGATAGCCAGCAACGCGGGAAACAAAATGGCTGCAAGTTCTAGCCCAAGCGAGTAGTTCGGCCTCACCAGCATCTGGTTGGTGAGAATGTTCTCAATGACCTGAGCGTGAATTTCGACACCAGCCATGAGGCTGGCCATTGGCGTCGCGCGAAAGTCCTCAAGCCCAATAGCGGAGGTTCCCACCAGCACCAAATGGCCGCGCAGGCGATTGGGATTGACGGTGCCATTCATGATGTCTCTGACTGAGACAAAGCGCGACGGCACGGTGGGTGTGAAATAGGGCCAGACTGTCGCTGTGCTTGTGGTCGGCACCAGAACCCTTCCGATCCTGATTCCTTTCACACCGGCTGAATCGCTTATGACCGCGAACGCCTTTGCCCCCGTGGCCACGCGTAGGAGCTCAGCGGATAAGGACAGACGGAATTTATCGTCGATGCGAAACAGCATAGGGACCTGACGGAAAACACCGTCAGCATCGGGCTTGACGGTAAAAACCCCTCGCCCAATCGCGGCTTTTTCGAGTTCAGGCCTGTTCTGCACAAGCGCCGGATAGTTTGGGAGATACGCTTTCGGGTCTTCGCCCAGAAAGGCGTGAGGCACATCCGGGACCTCCATCGGCTCTTTGCCCGCAAGATCGCGCAGGCTGCGCACACTGGTCTGGCCCATGATTATACGCGAGGTCGCGATCGACGCTGCGAACCGATCATCATTCGATGGCAAGGCCTTCAGCTGATCACGAATCTCATCGCTAAGCTCCGTATTGTCCAATGCGATCTGCTCAGGGGACAGGCGGTCTTCTTCAGCAAATACAATATCGAATGCGACGGCGGCAGCGCCCAGCGCTTTCATGCGATCTACAAGCTCAGCCATCCGCGTGCGCGGCCACGGCCATTGGCCAAGCTGCTGAATACTGGCCTCGTCAATATCGACGATTGCCACCGGCTGTGGGGTATAAACGCGCGGTTTGAGCCGTTGATACAGGTCAAATGATTGCGCACGTGCCATTTCCACCGGCGTAGGGTCCGCAACCCGGACCAACAGAAGACCCAAGAGCGCAATCAACGCGCCCAATCGACTGATGCCGGCGCCGGACGTTAAACGGCGCAGCCATTTCATAGGCGCGTCTCGCAGATCAGATGCAGCGCTTCGCCCGAAAGAACTGCGAACTTGTTCAGTTCCTGCCCAACAGCACGCATCAGTATTGGGAAGAAGACACCTTCCGTAAGGGCATCCATATTTCGATCAAAACTCAGGTTAGAAATCTGTTCACCATAACGAGTGAAACCCTAGAGTCTTGATATTGCAACTTGTATTTTGTCTTAACTCTATATTAATGTCTTCGCACGGGGCATCTGAACTTTTGTTTTGTGTGGAGCCGGGAAACCCGAGAATTCCTTGATTGAAGTGAGATGACAGTGACAGCGTCACTGTATTTCAACTTTGTGGAATGTTGGACGGTTATCTCGGATTGGGGAACGATGTTAAGACCTTTCAGATTTTTGGCAGCGGCTTTGCCGTTGGGGCTGGTCTTTTCAGCCGGCCCTTTACCCGTCACCACACCCGCTTACGGCATGAGTCTGGCTGAAGCGATCAGGCTTGCCGTCGAGACGAACCCCAGAGTGAAGGCTGCGCAGGCAAGCCGTCGCGCGACTGACAGCGTGCTGGATCAGGCGCAGGGCCGCTATCTGCCCGAGGTCAATCTGGGTGCCGACATTGGTCGTCAGCGCATCGACCGTCCGGAAGGCTTTGGCCCGTTTGTGAACGATCAGTGGCGCACCCGGCGTCAGGTGACCGTGGGTGTGAAGCAAATCCTGTTCGATGGTTTTGATCGTGCAAACGATGTTTACCAGTCTCAGGCCCGCATTTCGGCTGCGGCGTATAAAGTGCTCGCCCGGTCCGAAGCCGTCGCTCTTGACGTTGTGGAAGCCTATATCGACGTTGTGCGCCACAAAAACCTCGTCCATTCGGCGCGCGAAAACGTTCGCAGACATGAACGGCTTCTGAAACTGGTCAAGGATCGTTTCGATGGTGGACAAACATCAATTGGCGATCTGGACCAGACGCGCGAACGTCTGGAAGCGGCAAAAGGCCTTGTTTCCCAGATCAAAATCTCACTCGAAACCGCCAATGCAAAATTCAAAAGCGCAGTCGGTGTTGCGCCGCGTCGTCTGAAAAACGTTCGTCAGGCTAAAATTTCGTTTCAGACAGCGGCAGGTGCGACGTCTTTCGCGATTTCAAGCAATCCCCGGCTTCAGTCTTTGAATTCGGAAGTTGATGTTGCCGACTTCCAGAAGGAACAATTCAGATCGACCCTCTATCCGGAGCTCTCTTTGGAAGGCTCTGCAACATGGGGCGATGATCTTGAGGGTACGCCCAAACGCTCCAACGAGCTGCGCGGAATGGTTGTGCTGAAGTGGAAGCTCTATGACGGCGGCATCAGGCGCGCTCGCATCAGCGAACTGACCGAACGCGAATATGAAAAGCTGGCCGAATATGACACGTTTGCCCGCGAATTGAGAGAGCAGATCGAAATCGCCTGGGCGCGCACGATGGAAGGTCGTCGCAGAGTGGCTTCCATCCGCAATCAGCTGGATCAGAATCGTAAGGTCGTGCGGGCCTATCGTGATGAATATCAAGCCAACAAGCGCAGTCTTCTCGATGTTTTGGACGCTGAAAATTCTCGTTTTGTGAGTGAGTTTGATCTGTCCAATGCCAGCGCCATACAACGGTTCTCCAGCTATCAGCTGGTGGCCCATACGGGGCAATTGTTGAAACGCTTTGGTGTTGCAACGCCGAAGGGCGGGCGCAATCCTGAACCGGCCTACAAACCCCGCGCGCGTAATGCATCGAGTTTCAATCTCACCATACCGTCCCTGCGGCAGGACTGAGCCGTGCGGTCTTGCGCGTTTGCAAATGCGCTGGACGCCGTGATGTGATGCACTGATGGACCAGCAAACTGAATCTGTTTCCGCATCCGCGACCAGGGATGAACACCGCTCCGGTATCAGCTCCGGTCTGATGATCGCTTTGGAGCAACTGAGTATCCATCACGGATTGCCCTATTCCCATGCCGTGGCGCTGAACGGCGTCGCGATGAACGAAGCGCGGATGAGTTACAGCGATTTCGAAAGAGCCTGCTCCAATCTCGGGCTGGCCTCGAAAATCGTCAAAAAAAGACCATCGCAGGTTCCCGGGCTGGTCTGCCCCTTTGTTGTTTTTCTGAAATCCGGCGACGTCGGTCTGGTTTTGAGCCGGAGTACAGGCAGCAAGAAAGTTTCGCTGCAAATCGCGGGCGAAACGTCAGCGCGCGCCATCGATGTTGCCAAGCTTGATGCTGAGACCCATGACAGGGTCATCTATGTGGCCCCCGCCCTTTGGCAATCATCGTTCAACAAGAGTGATGATCTCAGTGATGCCCGAAGTCGCCACTGGTTGTGGGGCACCGTGCGGCGCTTCTGGGGCAGCTGGGCGCAGGTAGTGCTGGCCGCGTTCCTGATCAATCTTCTCGGATTGGCGCTGCCGATTTTCGTGATGAATGTCTATGACCGCGTCATCCCCTACAACGCCATCCCCACGCTCTGGGCACTGGCCGGTGGTGTGGCGCTGGCACTGGTTTTCGACTTTCTGCTGCGCATGTTGCGATCCCTTACGATCGATAAATCAGGCCGGCGCATCGACATGAAGGTATCGTCCGACATTTATCGCCATGCCATCGATGCGACCATGAAGGATCGTCCGCCAAGGGCGGGCGACATTGCCAGCCAGATCCGCGAATTTGAGACGGTGCGCGACTTCTTCACGTCGGCCAGTCTGACATCGGTGATCGATCTGGTGTTTGTGGGCCTGTTTCTTTTTGTTCTCTGGCTGATCGTTGGCCCACTTGCACTTGTGCCTTTGATTGCCGTTCCGATTGTGCTGGGCGTAACAGCGCTTATTCAAATTCCACTTGGTCGTTCAGTCTCGAAAGGGCTTGCCTCGTCGACCAACCGACATTCGGTCCTTGTAGAATCACTCGTCGGCATTGAAACGGTGAAAGCGATTGCTGCCGAAGGTGCGTTTCAGCAAAAGTGGGAGCGGGCCGTTGCGGAATCGGTTCGGGCGACGTCGAGCAGCCGTTTCTGGTCTTCCCTTGCCATTTTCTTTTCGATGCTCGTTCAGCAAGGCGTTTCCGTTGTCATCATAGTCTGGGGTGTCTTTCTGGTTGCGGCGGGAGAAATTTCGGTCGGCGCTCTCATCGCATCCAACATTCTTGCAGGTCGTGTGCTTGCGCCGCTTGGCGGTATTGCCATGACGCTGTCACGACTGCAGCAATCGATGATAGCCTATCGCAGTCTCAACAAGCTGATGGCGCTGGACCGCGATCATGCGCCGCGCAAGGACCGTGAAGCGCCGCGCGCCAATGCAATCAATCAAGGACGGCTGGAGGTTCGCAACGCTTCGTTCTCATACCCCAACAGCGATCACAAAACGCTCGATGGCCTGAATCTCACGATTGCACCGGGAGAAAGGGTCGGCATTGTCGGGCGCGTTGGTTCCGGCAAATCCACTTTCGGCAAATTGCTCTGCGGCCTCTATGAGACGACCGACGGAGCCATTCTGCTGGACAATACCGATATCCGCCACAACCATTTGGCGGACCTGCGGCAGGCGGTGAGCTACCTTGGGCAGGAACCACACTTGTTTTCCGGATCGGTGCGCGACAATATCCTGTTTTCCGGGACGGCTGATGACGACCGTTTTGAGGAAGCAGTCCATATCTCCGGCGTTGCCAGCATGGTGCAGACCCATCCGCTTGGTTATCAAATGCCGGTTGGGGAGCGCGGCGCGCAGATCTCAGGCGGGCAGCGGCAAGCGATTGCGATTGCAAGATCGCTGATGGGCGACCCAAAAATTCTGTTTTTGGACGAGCCCACGAGCGCCATGGATTCCACCACCGAAGCGGCTGTCGTGCAAAATCTCGCCCGTTTGAAACGGCCGGATATGACTCTGTTGATCGCAACCCACCGCTCGTCTTTGCTTGAACTGGTAGACAGGGTCATCGTGATTGAAAGCGGGCGGGTCGTTGCCGACGGACCGCGCAAGAATGTTCTGTCCCAATTGGCAAAGACTGCAAAAACCGCACGGGCCGTAAAGCGCAAACCGGAGGTCAAGTCTGATGGCCAATGATGAGCTCGAATTTGCCAATGATGCCAATGGCTCGGTTGACCACAGCGCACAATCGGCCAATTGGCAGTTTCTTATCGTCATTGCAGCTTTGATGCTCGCGGCCATAGTCTGGGCAGCCTGGGCCAATATTCAGCAGGTCACGAACGGAGAAGGCCGCGTTATCCCCTCCAGCCAGGTTCAGATCGTTGAAAGCCTCGAACCCGGCATTCTCGCAGAGATCATGGTTGCTGAAGGTGATCGCGTCGAACAGGGCCAGGAACTGGTTCGGATTGACGACACTGGTGCCTCATCGCGGCTCGGCGAATTGCGACGGCGCGAGGCCGCACTTTCGGCAGAACTGCACCGGCTTGTCAGCCATTCCAGTCGCGAAAGCGCGTTCACCATTCCCGCAGACGTCCAGCCCGAAAACCGTGCCTTCTATGATGATCAACGCGCTATTTTCGTTGCAAACGAACAGCGCATCAAAGAGCAGAAGACCATTCGGCGCCAACAATTATTGCAGAAAAAGCAATCGCTTGAGGAAGCCGCCGCCACGGCCAACAACAACGCACGCATGCTTGAGCTGGCCAATCGCGAGCTGAAGCTCATGCAACGGCTCTATAACCGCAAAGCTGTTCCGGAAATCGACTATCTGCGCAGTCAGAAAGCATCAACGAAACTTCAGGGTGATCTGGCAATCTGGGCCGCGACGCGCGTTCGCCTGCAGGCGGAGATCGACGAAGCGGCGATTCTGGTCGATGCGGATGAAAACACGTTTCTGACCGAAATCTCTGCCCGTATGTCAACCATCAATGCAGAACTGGCAGTGGTGCGCGAAACGCTGCGTGCCGCTACAGATACCGTTCGCCGCACCGTGTTGCGCTCCCCCGTCACCGGGATCGTCAACAAGCTCAATGTCAACTCAATCAATGAGGTCATCAAGGCGGGAACATCCGTTGTCGAGATCGTACCCATTGGCGAAACACTGCTGGTCGAGGCTCAAATCCGACCCGAAGACATTGCGTTCATCCGGCCCGGCCTGCCGGCGACTATTCGAATAACGGCTTACGATTACACCCGGTATGGAACTCTAAGCGGCACAGTGGACAGGATAGGCGCCGACACGCTGACCGACAGCGAAGGTCGCACCTTTTACAGAGTCGTCGTCAATCGCAATCAAGAACAGGTTTCCCCAACGGAAGAAAATCTCAAGATTATACCTGGCATGGTGGCAACCGTTGACATTGAAACGGGTAGCCGAACCGTACTCGAATATTTGCTTAAACCCATTCTCGTCATGAAAGATCGTGCCTTGCGTGATCCACGGTAAGGTTAAGTTGCTTTTTTGTTTACGGCGTTGGACAAAAGAGCTGTTTTTGATTAAATATTTCAATACGTAGTGATCGGGGGCGTGATCTGCATTCTAGGATGCACGAATTGGGCTGGGTCTGGTCATGAATACCCACGACACGAGTAACGTTCAAAGCATCTTGTTAACGGGTGACAGCGGCAATGCGGCTGGTACTACACACAATAAAACTCTGAGTTTTGACGGCACAACACCGCTGCCAGCTATTTCTCCTGAAATGCTCTTTCTGGGTGATTATTCTCGCAATGGCCCGGATCTGCTGATTGAGCATGCCGGTGAAAACCTGCTGATCGTTGACTACTTCTCAAATTCAACGCCACCGGATCTGTTATCACCCAATGGTGCGATGCTTTCCGGGGCACTGGTATCGACGCTCGCAGGCAATGCAGCAGATGCGCAATATGCTCAGGTCGGCGGCAATTTTGCACCCAACAGCATCGGCAAAGTGGTCAAACTGGAAGGCGAGGCCAGCTCTACGTCCACTTCGGGCACCCGAACGCAATTGACGCTTGGCGACGCCGTTTATCAGGGCGACGTCGTGGAAACCGGCAGCGGCGCCAAACTCGGTATTTCCTTCATCGATGAAACAGTGTTTTCGATGTCTGGCGATGCCCGCATGGTGCTGGATGAAGTGATCTTTGATCCCGGAAATTCCGGTGACAGTTCCATGGTGCTTAACCTGGTGCAGGGTGCGTTCGTGTTTGCGACCGGGCAAATCGCGCCAAACGGAAACATGCAGATCGAGACACCGCTTGCAACCATGGGCATTCGCGGAACCACGCCCCAGGTTCTCATCGATGCTGCGCTTGGCGTTGTTGAATATTCCATCCTGCCGGATCCGGACACCGGCAATGTTGGCGAATACGTCCTGATAAACAGGGCCGGCGAAGTGATTGGAACCGTGCGATCCACGGGAGATAAATGGGTTTTGTCTTCGCTTTCAAGCGAGCCGGTTCTTATCCAAAAATCGGGCCTTGATCTTTTGCAGGACCGGATTGCGCTGGACGAAATCCGCGATGTCTTTGCCCGCGCCGCCGGAGACCGCGCCTCTCTGGACGGAGCCAATTCGTTTCAGCGTGTTGCGTTCAACCTTTCAGACACAGGCGGCATAGACATTAATGACGATGGCAATGGCGACGGGGGCAATGGCGGAGACATCGTTTTCATCGACCAGAATCCCGAGTTCGACGACCCGCCGATTGCAGCTGACGACATATTTTTCACGGACGATCGCACAACCATCGAAACCGGCCCCAACGTTATCGATGACAACGGAACCGGCATTGACATCGATCCGGAAGGTTTCGACCTCATCGTCACGCAGATCAATGGGACGAATATACCGTTCCCGCCTGGAACACCTGTCGATCAGCAGGTACCGGTCGATCTACCGTCCGGGGCACAATTGCAGGTCAGCCGGAATGGCGACATCACTTACAGCCCTAATGGAGCCTATAATTTCCTTGGCCTCGGTGATCAGGATACAGATCAGTTCGACTACACTTTGCAGGACGCGGGTGGACAGACCGATATTGGCACGATCCAGGTTCAGTTGACCGGGCGCAACGACCAGCCAGAGCTTACCGATATTGCTTCGACCGTATTGTCGGACGCATTTACCGAGATCACGGATACCGGCAATACGGCACTGATCCGCACGGGCAGCGGCCTTGTCACTTTTGAAGACACCGATGCTTCCGACACCCACACGCCATCTGCAGCAACCCCAACGGTGGTCTGGACACAGGATTCAGGAACCACCGTCAATCTCGCTGAGATCGGATCGATCCAGCTCACCTTAACTGAAACGCCGCCGAACCCCGCACCGGTCATTGAGTTTACGGACGACACGTTTTTGACCGTAGCTTCCCGACCCACCGATGTGGTTGGTGAAGTCGAATGGGTTTACAGCGTTGCGGAAGCCGACGTCGATTTTCTAGCCGTGGGTGAGACGCTCGTTCTCACTTATCCAATTACAGTTACTGATGACAGCGGCGTCGGTGCTGGTGGTAACGGCGATTCTCCCGCTTTCGTCACACGTGATGTAACGATTACCATCACCGGCACGAACGATACACCGACCATTGAGGCGGCGCTGCCTGCCGAAGTCACCAAGACGATTGCCGAGACCGAGGGGGCGCTCTCCACCGGCGGGTCGTTTGACATCGGTGATGTTGACACCACCGATGTCGTCACCGTGGACGATATCACCCTTGTGGTCTCCGGACAGACCGACACAACGCTCCCCGACAATGCCGCCCTGCTGGCGATGTTCTCCACCCAGGACGCCATTGAGATCGCGGGTGATGCCACAACAGGCACCGTCAACTGGGACTTCAACGCAGGCACCGATGCCTTCGACTATCTCGCCGTCGGTGAGACCCTCACGCTGACCTATACAATCACCGTCACCGACGACAATGG
>JBCDDX010000018.1:0-67413 GCA_039180085.1 Pseudomonadota bacterium | reverse complement strand
GTCTTCACGATCAATCTTGTCAGCAAGTGGCGCGATCTTGTCCTGCGAGAACGAACGCACACTGTCGCGCAGCATTTCAGCCTCTTCGCCAAGGTTGAAATTGAAGGACGGAACATCGTTGGGGATCATGGCGCTAAAGCTTCCGGGAATATTTCAGGTGAGATTTGGTCGCGAGCTTATCGTAAAGCATCCGCCCTGCGTAGTTGGTTTCATCCGTATGCCAATAGAGTTGATCACAGCCGTGATCTTTCGCGAGATCAGCGACCGCCTCAATCAGCGCCCGGCCAACACCCTTGCCGCGCGCATCTGCATGCGTAAACAGATCTTCCAGATAGCAACGCGGACCCAGCGTAAACGTTGACGGATGCAAAACGGCTGTCACCATGCCAACCGGTGTATCGTTGGCATCAAGGCCAAGGAAACCGAACATCGACTGATTGTCCGGATCCACCATGCGCTCAAACGTCGACCGGGAGACGCCATCGCGCAGGTTGGTGCTGTAGAAATCGCAATAGCCATTCCACAAAGGCAGCCACGCCTCATAATCATCCTCGCCCAGTGGGCGCGTTGAAATATCGGACATCAACAAGACCTTAAAACCGTTCGCGCGAACCAAGCGTATATTGATCATGTTTCCACACGAATGAGCAAGCCGTGGTCGCCCATGAGTTCAACCCTGTTTTTGAAACTGGCCTATGTGGCAAATGTCGTCATTCTGCTGCCAGTGTGCTGGGCGCTGTTTTCTGAGGCGGGCACCCGGACCGTCTTCGAAGCAAAAGTGGCAGAATCGGAAGGGCTGCGCCTGCTGGTTGCTGCGCTCTATGGAGCGATCCTACTCGTCTCCGTAGCTGGTTTGGTCGCGCCACGCTTCTTTGCGCCGCTGCTCCTTGTCCAGGTTGTCTACAAGTCAATCTGGCTGATGGTCTTCGTCTGGCCGCTCTACAGAAGCGCTGGGAGCGCTGCCGTGCCGTGGGGCATTACGACCACATTCCTGATGATTATCGCAACCTATCCATTCCTGCTTTGGCTCGGCCTGCGCGGGAGCAGCAGCTTTCAATAGCTGATGCTTGGATACCAGTCGCCACGTCCAGAAGGGGTCAGATCAAGAATGTTCCACAAGGGCCAGAGCTGATCGACATGACGCGGATTGCCGGATTCGAACGCCGGGCCATACAGCAGCTCGGAACTCCAGAAATGGCGAATACTGTCATCATCCTTCAAAAACACATGCGCCATCGGCTGTTGCCGCCCATCCTTTTCCGCATGATAGTCCTGATTGAATGTGTTCTGCGCCGACGACAAAAGCGGTAACCGATCCCACCCCCTTAGAGCCGCATAATCGCGCAAAGTTTCGGGATCATGTTTTGCAACAACCGCTGTGCTGATCTTTTGTTGCAGATGGTCAATCTGACCGTTCAACCCATCGACCATGGACGTGCACATTGAGCACGGCTCGTCCATGGTGGGCGAGTACATGAAACTGTAGACAAACAGTGTCGTGTGCCCCGGCGCGAAAAGATCACTGAAAGTGACATCCGCCACCTGATCATCTTCAACAGTCTGAAAAACATAGTCTGTTTTCAGTAACCCACCCGACGGCAGAGCGCGGCGCATTTCCGCAACGCGCTCGACCTGCTGGCGCAGCAGCACCTCTTCGTCCAGTAAAGCCTGCCGCGCATTGCGATAGGCCTCGTTTTCATTGGGAAATTGCAGACCGGTCATCGCATTCTCCTTTCGTCATTATTTGGATTGGTCACACGCCACTATGCCAGTTCCAGCTCTTTGCCGGTCTCAAGCAGTGTCTTCAACCGGGCCGCGATTTTCGCCCAGCCCTGCCGAACACCCTTGATCTCTTCCGTTACACCGAAATGCATGATCGTCAGCTTGCAGGTTTCGCCATCGCTTTCGATCTCATAGACATTGCGCGATGGATTTTCAGGTCGCTCCATGAAGGAAGGCACAAAAGTCATCTCAAGTCGTGAAGTTGGCGTTGCATCGATGATTTCGCCCACCAGCATCTGGCGACCGTCAGGCAGAACATACTCATACCCCTCGCCGCTTTTGATCGTGCCGCGAATCTCTGCCTTTTCATTGAAAAATTTCGGCGTCATCGCGCCATTGGTTATCGCGTCCCAAAGCTTGTCCGGCGTGGTTTTGATATAGGTTTCCAGCACGAAATCCGGCTTATCCTGTGTTGAAGTGCTCATGACATGTTCTCCTTCCAGTTGGGTTTTCATATCCAGCGCTGCACGCGCCAGAGGTTTCTGCGTCAAGGGTTCGATCCAGCGATCAATGACCTGCTGCAACGGAATGGCATTGAGATAATGGTGCTTGAATCGCCCCGTCTTGCGCGTGGTGATCAGCGATGCGGCTTCCAGAACTTTCAGGTGTTTCATCACCCCAAAGCGCGTCATGGAAAATCCGGCACGGGCCACCGATGCTTCAAGCTCTCCCAGAGTTTGACCGTCTTTGCGATGCAGTTCGTCCAGCATCGCACGACGGGTATCGTCACTGAGCGCTTTGAATATCTCGTCCATGGGACTTTTATATGTTACTAATTAGTCACGTGTCAATGCAGTCACATATAAAACCTGTGCGAGTAGCGAAATTACCGCTAAAGTGCCGACCAAATGCCAAATGGATTACCGCCGATGAGCGACATCAAAGAACGCCCAAACCGCTATCCCCTGCCACCCCTTATGACGCTGGCAACGCTTGCTATTTGCTATGTGCTGGACAAGGTCCTGCCGCTTGGGTGGGAACCCGAAGACGTATCAGGCTTCATGCGCGGCACCGGTCTGTTGCTGATTGTCGTTGCGATTGCCATCGATGTTTGGGCGCTGCGCACATTCCGGCGTCACAACGCCAACATCATGCCCCACAAGGCGGCCAGCCAGATATTGATGGACGGGCCTTTTGCCCATTCGCGCAACCCGATCTATTTCGCCAATGTCATGTTGACTGTCGGCGCTGGTTTTTTGCTCGGCAGTCGATGGTTTCTCATCGGTGCAGCGGTGCTGTTTGTTCTTTTGAGCGAGTTCGCCGTTAAGCGCGAAGAACGGCACATGGCCGCGCTCTTCAAGGATCAGTGGGACGACTATTGCAAAAGCGTTCGCCGTTGGGTCTAACGGTTCAGCACGACTCGTTTGCATGCATGGGGACGGCTGGGAACACGATGAACACGCGAGGCCGTAAATCAGGCATTGTTGTCGCTGGCGCTGCTGCAGCATGCGTTGCGCTTGCAGGCTGCGTTCAAACATCCGCGCCCGTCACGCAAGTCAACACAAAAGACATACTGAACAGGCAGGCTGCTTTGGCTGCGGAGTGCCGGTTGTTAGCCCTTGCCTACGAAAAAGCTTTAGAGATCGAAAAAGCCAATGGCACCATCGTGGAAGGGTGTCCCGGATACGAAAACGTGCCCGTCGTGACCAATCAGTTTACCCAGGCATCGAGCTTTTCCCGCGCCGCAAGTGCATCGCTGCCGTTGGATGCGTCAGCAAAAGGGCCCGCGGCCACCCGCATTTTTCAACGCATGATTTCGCGGGGCACACCAGCGGGGATCGCAGAACAACTGACGACGACTCCCGAATTCGCTGCTGCTGTTAAAGCCGCACGAAGAGCTTGAACTTCGCAGGTTGACGGACAACGCAGATGCAGCCATTTTGCCCTCATGGGGTTAGCGAACACCCCGTGAGGCTTTGGCCGAAGCATCGCATCCCAAATTCTCAAATCGAACACGAGGATGGATGCATCATGGCCTCTCCCGATCAGATAACC
The DNA here is from genome assembly GCA_039180085.1 of Pseudomonadota bacterium. Lineage (GTDB taxonomy): Bacteria > Pseudomonadota > Alphaproteobacteria > Rhizobiales > Rhizobiaceae > Pseudahrensia. The sequence continues at coordinate 63,636 of JBCDDX010000018.1, read as the reverse complement.
GTTAGCCAACTGGCTAAGCTCATCGGCACACCCGATTGCCCATTGCTGATTGACGTTTGCATTGACGAAGATTTTGCAGACGACCCCCGACTCATCCCCGGCGCGAGCCGTTATCCCTTTACTAAGATGGCAAGCCTTGCGCCACTCGTTCAGAACCAACGCGTCATTTTCATCTGCCAAAAGGGCAAAAAACTGAGCGCGGGCGCTTCGGCCCAGCTGCGTACTTTTGGAGTGCATGCTGAATATCTGGAAGGCGGCAATTATGCCTGGCGCGATGCCGGACAGGTTCTCGTTCCGGCAGCTCAAATTCCGCGACCTGCCGACGCGGCCTACCCTACACCCACAGTGTGGGTGACCCGCCATCGCCCCAAAATAGACCGTATCGCCTGTCCCTGGCTGATCCGCCGTTTTATCGATCCCAATGCAAAGTTTCTTTTCGTAGCACCGGCTGATGTTCTGGACGTCGCTGAAAAATTCAGCGCAACGCCCTTTGATGTAGAAGATGTCTTCTGGAGCCATCGCGGCGAGATGTGCACCTTCGACACGATGATAGACGAATGGAAGCTCAGCAACGAAGCGCTGAGCCGCCTCGCGGTCATCGTGCGCGGGGCCGATACCAATCGGCATGATCTGGCGCCGGAAGCGGCAGGCCTTATGGCCGCCTCACTGGGTCTGTCACGCATGTATCGCGATGATCTGCAACAGCTTGAAGCTGGATTGGCGCTCTATGATGCATTCTATCGCTGGGCGCGTGACGCATCGAGTGAAACACACGATTGGCCTGCATGAACATGAGCACACCATCAGCCAACAAGACGGAGGCAACCGGGCAAGCCAGCGCAACCGTGGCCGAAGCCACGCGTGTATGGGGCCGCATCGGTGTGCTGTCCTTCGGTGGCCCTGCAGCACAAATTGCTCTCATGCATCGCGAAGTTGTCGAGGAACGCAACTGGCTGAGCGAGCGGCAGTTCCTCAACGCCCTTTCTTTCTGCATGCTGCTGCCGGGGCCGGAAGCCATGCAATTGGCCACCTATGCTGGCTGGCGGATGCACGGCACGCTCGGCGGGCTGATCGCTGGCCTGTTGTTCATATTGCCTGGCGCAGCCATCATGCTGGCATTGGCCGGTGTGTATGCAGCCTTTGGCAATGTACCGTTGGTCGAAGCGATCTTTTTCGGCATCAAGGCCGCCGTGGTAATCATCGTCATTGAAGCGCTGATCCGTGTTTCAAAAAGAGCGCTTAATGGCGGCCTTTATTGGGCCATAGCAGCCCTCACATTCGTAGCGATCTTCTTCTTTGCCCTGCCCTATCCACTGATCGTCATCGCCGCCGGGCTGGTCGGCATGTTTGCCGCAGTGCCCAACCCCAGAACCGACGATGGCTCAGCATCAGCACCGCGCTCATGGGGCGACATGTTGCGCACCACCGCGGTTTGGCTTCTCATCTGGCTTGGGCCTCTGCTTGCCCTGCGTGTCATTTTGCCGGACAGCATGCTCAATGCCATCGCGGTGTTTTTCTCCAAACTCGCAGTCGTCACCTTTGGCGGTGCCTATGCCGTGCTCGCCTATATGGGACAGGATGTTGTGGACCGTGCAGGCTGGTTGACGGCGGGCGAAATGATGGACGGTCTCGGCCTTGCCGAAACCACACCCGGGCCACTCATTCTCGTCACTCAGTTTGTGGGTTTTGTTGCAGCAGAAAAAATTGGCGGTTTCTGGTTCGGGGCCGTCGCCGCAGGCGTAACGCTCTGGGCCACCTTCGCCCCGTGTTTCCTTTGGATCTTTGCCGGCGCGCCCTACATCGAATGGATATCAAACCAGCCGCGCCTGAAGGGCGCGCTCAATGCGATCACCGCCGCCGTGGTTGGTGTCATTCTCAACCTGTCGATCTGGTTCGCCCTGCATGTGTTCTTCGCCCGAGTCGATAAATACGAAAACGGCGTTTTCACAACATGGTGGCCGCAACTTCTCACCTTCCAATGGCCGGCATTCATCGTCGCCGGCATTGCAGCCTTTCTGATATTCCGTCGTCATCTGGGTCTGCCCGCTGTCCTGCTGATATGCGCGGGCGTCGGCTTGATCCTGTCGGGCATCACGATGCCGATTATGGCGGAGTAACGCCTACTGGCTGACGCGCAATTCAGCCAGCCGTTCGATGCAGTTTTCTTCTGCCGCATCCATTTCGCGCATTGTTTCTTCGATATCGCGGCGCTTTTGTTCAAGCTCGTTTCGCTTTTCGTCAATGCGCGCGATCATCAGCTTGATCTGCCCCTCCTCTCCGGAAGGCGCGCGATACACCTCGATGATCTCCTTGATTTCCGCTATGGAAAATCCAAGTCGCTTGCCGCGCAAAATCTGCTTCAGCAAAACCCGATCCGAAGGACGAAACAGGCGGGTGCGGCCACGACGAACAGGTTTGATCAGTCCTTCGTCTTCATAAAACCGGATGGTGCGGGTGGACACGCCGAACTCTCGCGTCAGTTCTGTGATCGTGTAATACTCACGCATTGTTCCAATTCCGCCTTGCGACAAACGAGCCACCCCTGCTCAATGCCTTTAGATAAATGATTTACGTAAAAGTCAATTCAGGAATCGCCTCATGCCCCGATACTTCGCTTTAAGATCAATGGTTCTCGCGCTTTTTGCGGTCAATTCGATCTTTTGGACGACTTCCGCTGCTCAAGCTCAGCCTTTTCGCCATAAGTTCGGAGAACTGAGGTCTTACGAACGCCACTGGCTTGCTGTCTGTCCGGAGGCCGGCGATACCTACGCAAACACATGTCGCGGAGTGACCCATGCGGGAGTGAGCGGCCCCTTTTTTGATGAGCGCCTGTCCGTTGAGTTAGACAAATCAACAGGCAAGCACAGCATTTTCATTGTCGTCGACAATTATGAAACACTCGACAAGACAAAGCCCGTAAGTCTGCTTTTCTCGTCCGGTAAGCGCATGAGTTTGAAATGGGGCAATGACGTTGAACAAAACGGCAATACGGTCAATGAGTTCGTTTTCACCGACCCGGCAAAGGTTGAAGATATCGTGTCGCGCATGAAAGCGGCCAACCATGTGACCATGGCATGGCCCCTGAGCAACGGCACGGCAGACACTGTGCTTTATTCAACAATTGGTTTCACAGCCGCGATGGATTTCGCCAAAAAGTATGCGGGACAACCGACCATTCGGTGAATTTCGGCCCGGCTTTAAATACCAAACCACCATGCGGCGAGACCGAGAAAGGCGAAGAAGCCGACAATGTCGGTCACCGTGGTGACGAACACGCCCGATGCAATCGCCGGATCAGCACCAAATTTGTCCAGCGCCATCGGGACCAATATGCCGGACCCGGCGGCCGCCAGCATATTGACGATCATCGCCAATCCGATCACCACAGCCAGCGCGAAGGACCCGAACCAGATCAAAGTCACAAACCCGATCACAAGCGCAAACACACCACCGTTCAAGAGGCCGACTGTCATTTCTTTGCGGATAACTTTTCGCGCATTGTAGGTGTCGATATCCTTGGTTGCTAGTGCGCGAACCGCAACCGTCATGGTTTGCGTACCGGCATTTCCGCCCATTGAAGCAACGATGGGCATCAGGATTGCCAGGGCAACCATCTGCTCCAGCGTCGCGTCGAATAATCCGATCACCAGCGACGCAATGACGGCGGTGGCAAGGTTCACCCCCAACCAGCCAATGCGTGACCGCGCGGTGGCGCGCACACTGTCCGACAGTTCCTCGTCGCCCACCCCGGCCAGACGCTTAATGTCCTCCGCCGCCTCCTGCTGGATGACATCCACGACATCATCAATCGTCAGCACACCGACCAGCCGGTCGTTTTCGTCCACCACTGGCGCTGAAAGCAGGTCGTATTGTTCGAAAATCTGGGCAGCTTCTTCCTGGTCGATTGTAGCGCTGATCGGATGCGCGTTGACCTCGTGAATATCCTCCAGCACGACCTCACGTTTGGAACGCAACATGGTGTCGAGCGGCAAAACCCCGGCCAGCTTGAAGGTCGGATCAATCGTGAAAATCTCTGAAAACCGGTCCGGCAGATCTTCGCCCGCCCGAATGTAGTCGATCGCCTGCCCAACCGTCCAAAATGGCGGCACGGCGATGAACTCGGTCTGCATGCGCCGCCCGGCGGTCTCTTCCGGATAGTCAAGCGAGCGGCGCAGGCGTATGCGCTCCTGAAATGGAATCTGGGCGAGAATTTCTTCCCGCTCCTCGTTTTCCAGGTCTTCGAGAATATAGACAGCATCGTCGGAATCGAGATCGCGAACCGCTTCCGCCATCTGTTCCGGCGACAGGGCGTCCACAACATCAAGGCGAATGGCTTCGTCGACTTCTGTCAGCGCAGCGAAGTCAAAAGCGTCGCCTGCCAGTTCGACAAAGGGCCCGCGCGTTTCTTCGCCCAGAGCTTCCAGAATGTCACCGACTTCAGACTCGTGAAGGTCGGCCAGCGTTTCACGAACAAACCCGGTTTCGCCCTGCTCTACAGCTGCTTCAAGTTCGTCAACCAGCGACGCAAGAACAGCCCCGTCCTCAGCGTAGATACCCGCTGCAGGCTCATCCGACTTTTCGATATGCACATCATCATTCATGCAAACCGAGTATCACACCCCACCCCCGACCCATAGAGAAATTGCGAATCTCGTTATTATATGGACCACACAATCTGGTTTGATCTGCTCGATCTGTAAGATTGGGGGCGAGCAGGAGAAAGTTGGAAACGCCTCAAACACCCAAACCTCCATTCAGCGACGAAATGTGAAAAGTCGTGGATTGACTGCCTTGGGCGCGTAAACCATAAGCGAGCGACTATACCTGCGACGGATTCTGGCAAAAGCCATCCAAAGAAAGAGCAAAAAATGGTGAGCTTTGCTAGAAAGCTGAAGGGCTTGTTTCGCCCTGAAAAGGGAAAATTTTCGTCCGGCAGATATTGGGAACAGCGGTATCAGAGCGGCCGAAACTCGGGTGCGGGTTCTTATGGTCGGCTGGCTGCTTACAAAAGCGATGTCATAAACGAGCTTCTTGAAAGCCTGGATATCCGCTCCGTCATAGAGTTCGGCTCAGGCGACGGAAACCAGGCGGCGCTGTTGAACCCTGCGTCCTATGTCGGTGTTGATGTTGCCCACACAGCAGTGGAGGAATGCCGCAAAACCTTTCGCGACCGCCCCAACTTCAAATTTTATCACACGAGCGAACGCGAAACGTATTTTCGACCCTATGATATGTCTATGTCTTTAGACGTTATTTATCACCTGACTGAGGACGACGTTTTCCACCAATATATGCGTGATCTTTTTGCATGTGCCGGAAAATACTGCCTAATCTACGCATCAGACCACGACGAAATGACAGGAAACGTGCACGTGCGCCATCGATCCTTCAGTGACTGGATTTCCGAGCACGAGAAAGATTGGGAATGCATCAAGGTCTTTGAACACCCCTATCCAAAAAGTGAATCAACCCGGGACGATGATACGTCATTTGCCCATTTCAAATTGTTTGGGAACAAGAACCAGTAAACCCAAAACTGATTTCAGAAATTTGTCGGGGCAAATATGACAAATAGACGACATAATGTGCCACTTGTGGCCAATGTCTGCACCTATCCTCCGCGTCGGGAAGCCATGATAAAAATGGTGAACCGGATTGCGCCACAGGTGGACACGCTGAATGTCGTCCTGAACGAATATTCGTCAGTACCGGACGAATTGCTTTCGATCAGCAACGTCAACCCAATCCTGCCGTTTGAAAACATGCGCGATGTGGGCAAATTTTTTCCGCGCTCTGATGACGATTGTTACGTCCTGTTGCTCGACGACGATATCATTTACCCAACCGATTATGCCCAACAGACGTTAAGCCGTTACCAGAAGCTGAAAGCTGGAAACAGCTTCGCCGGTTATCACGGCTCGATCTATGAGCGAACCCTTATGGAAAGCCTGCTGGGCGCTGTCGGCATGAGAAAATCCAACGGCAATGGCTCTTTATACGAGTCCCGAAAGGTGTATTTCTTCAAGACAGCCTTGAAAAAATACGTGAAGGTCGATCAGTTGGGAACAGGCGTGATGATTGCCCCACAAAGGCTTCTGCCAACTTACGAATATATGAGAACATCACAGAAGTTCTGCGATGTGAGGCTCGCCAGATGGAGCTTTGAGCAGGACATTGATCTCGTCACCATGCCGAGAGAAGGAAACTGGCTGAATGCCCTGCGTTTCGAAGAGTCGATATTCGAAGACTTCACGAAAACGAACCCGGCCAATGTAGCGCACGAAATCAGTCGCTTCGCTTTTCGGCGGAAAAATCTTGGTACCATCAAAGAACTGGGCAAATCACATCTGTGAAACGGGCAAGCCACAAGCCAGCTGTCGGCTAAAGCCGGTCCGTTTTCGGTCAGTGCCCCTCGATAACCTTGTAGGGTTCTGGCCTTTTTCGCATTAGTCCTGCTGCCATGCCACCAGAGCTTGCAATTTTGCGCAGCGCTGAAAATCGTTCTTTTTCAAACGACCGGTCTTGCAGTCGCATACGCATCGCGATCCATGCTTTTTCAATCCGTCCAAGCAAAGCCCGGGTCACGCATTTCGGCGCATATCTCCAAAGCGTTGCCATGGTTCCCTTATGTTTATAGCTGATGGCGACCTCGTTGGCGGCGACGCGTGCAATTCTTTCCAGATGCCATTTCATATTGAAACGCGACATGGGGACAGTTTCTCGCACAACCGCATCATTGACCCACATAATCCGAAAGCCACTGGCGCGGGCACGCTTGAAGAATTCATCGTCGCTGCCGCCTGTATACCGGAAATCGGGATCAAATCGCATATTGCCGGCTGAGGGCAGAAAAAGGCGTCGATGCACCAGCGTGTTGTTGGTGGCTGCCGTTTTTTTCATATAGCCGTCAGGATTTTCGTTGAGCGTGTTAAGTGGCTCCATCCAATCAGGTTTTTTGGCAGGCAGAACTGATACTACGGGCCCCGTGTAGACATCTGCTTTATTGCTCAGCGCGTGGCGCAACATGGCGTCCAGCCAGCCCGGATCGAGCGTTTCGTCATCGTCTATGAAAGCAAGCCAGTCAGCATTCAGATTCAACGCTTCCTCAACGCTGCGGTTTCTGGCCAGCGGAATTCCGCGCTCCGGCTCCAAAAAGTAGTGCAATGCAATGTCTTGCAGGGCTTTCATTTCGGCAATGACGTGTCGGCACGCCGGCTCATCGCTGTTCTCCACGATGACGACCGACAAGCGATGCTCAATTGAAGTATGCTGAGCCATGATGCTGCGCAGGCAGTCCGCCAGCATCACCGGTCGGGCAACAGTACAAAGTGTTATGCAGATATGCATGCGCCCTGTTTTCTTTAAACTCCGGAAAATCCGATCAAAGCACAGCGGCGAGCCAGCACACAATCACATCGCATAAGCGCCACACAGCTGCTTGAGGAAATGAAATTGACACCCCGACATCGGGCGATAAGGCCCTGCAAAAACCGCCACGACAGAAGCCGTCGTGTCGCGCATCGCATAAAATGGGATTTCATGGGACAAATAGATATTGAAAACAAAGGATTATTTCCAATAAATGGTGCGGCCGAGAAGACTCGAACTTCCACGGGAGTTACCCCACAGCGACCTCAACGCTGCGCGTCTACCAGTTCCGCCACGGCCGCACTGCCACGTCGTTTGACTGGTCGCGGGGTGGTAACAAAAGGCGCAGACATACACAAGCTGAAACTCAGCATTTTCTGCGCTGAAAAGTGCAATTGCTCTGGTCCCGCCGCCCCTTGTTAAACGCCAGCAGCTTTGCCACATACTTGCCGCCATGCAGAACACCACATCCACCCCCGACCAACCGTCCACCGCCCGTGCCGGATTGGTCAACGGTTTTCTGGCCGCGCCCGGTTCGCCGCTTGTCGAATGGCGTGTTCATGATGGTTTGCTGGACTATAAGGCCGCCGTTCGGGAAATGGAGGATCATGTCCGGGCAGTGGCGAAGGGCGAAGCGGCCGAACGCATCTGGCTCGTGGAACACCCGTCCCTCTACACCGCAGGCACAAGCGCAAAGGCAGAAGATTTAACAGACCCGAAACGGTTTCCGGTTTTCGAGACAGGGCGCGGTGGACAATACACCTATCATGGCCCGGGACAGCGGGTTGTCTATGTGATGCTGGATTTAAAGCGGCGCAAACAGGACGTGCGCGCTTTCGTGGCTGCCCTGGAGCACTGGATCATCGAAACCCTTTCCAGCTTCGGCGTCGTTGGTGAGCGGCGTGAAGACCGTGTCGGCGTTTGGGTGCGCCAGCCCACCCGGCCACTGGTCAATGGCGTGGAAGCCGAGGCGAAAATCGCTGCCATTGGCATACGGTTGAAATCCTGGGTTTCGTTTCATGGCCTGTCCATCAATGTTGAGCCACAGCTCGACCATTTCGACGGAATCGTGCCCTGCGGCGTGCAGCACCACGGTGTCACCAGCCTTGTTGATCTTGGATTGCCCGTTTCGATGAACGATCTCGATCTGGAACTGAAGGCGCATTTCACTGCGATTTTCGGGCCGGTTTCGGAACAAAGATAGCGAAGACTTTCAGTGCAAATCGAAACACCAGCACATCCGAAGCTAGACAAAAAAAGCGTCCGGCGTGTCGAAATCGCGGCGGGCCGCTGCACCAATCTCGACCGTGACCACGCTGTCGAAATTGCTGGCGACGATCTGTTTCGCACCTTCATCGCCCGAAAGTGCAAGCAAATCGTCTGCAAAACTGCGATCAAACACCACCGGGTTACCGCGCTCGCCATCTGACGTAGCAACCACGATCGGAGCGGCAATTCCGTTGGCCTTCGCTTTGGCAAATGCACTAACAAGAGCGTTGATGTGGGCGCTGGAAACCAGCGGCATGTCACCCAACAGCACCATGATGCCATCCGGCCAGGGCGGTCGGGCGGCGGAGGCCTGAACACCGGCTGAAAGAGAGTGTGCCATGCCTTTGGCATAGTCTGATGCATGAACCGTCTTGATATGAGATGGGAAGATCATCTCAATCGCCTCGCGATCATGGCCGGTCACAACCACAAAATCATCCAGATCGCTTTCAAGAGCAGCGTCAACCACATGCGCAACAAGCGGCTTACCGCGCCAAGGCGTGGTGAGCTTGTTGTGCGGCCCCATACGGCTGGACTGACCTGCCGCAAGCACAATGCCGGAAACGAAAACACTGTCATTCATCGGCATCACCTGTATCCGGACGCTGCCCGCCCGCATTGGCCTCACGGGGTTGCGGTCGCGATGTGATTTCCATCAAAAGCCCCCCTACTCCCAGCGCTGAAATGAACGCCGTATCGACCGGCAGATCACAAAGAAAGCGCTGCAAAACCCAATCGAAACCGTTTTCAGCCGGGCTGCGCGCACAACCGGGCGCGCCTATGACAGGACGTCCATCGAGTTGACCGACCAACAGGAGGTTTCCCGGATCGACGGGCATTCCGAATTGCACAATCTCGCCACCGCATTCCACGATCGAGCGAGGAATGACATCGCCACGGTCACAAATCGCCGAAGCGCCGAAAACCACAGTCATGTCAGCGCGTTTGTGCATGGCCGAAAGAGCGGGCGCGAGTGCATCTTCCGTGTGATCAACCCGCACTTCATCAACCAACGTGCTACCAGCAGACGCCAACCGCTCTTCCAGCACATTGCGGGTTTTGTCCATGGTCGCCGGTTTCAGGCTTGGCAGACAGGTTGAAACCAGACCGACCGTTTTCCGTTTCGCCGGGATGAGGGAAACGACCTCAGCCGCTGCAGCCTTTTCAACCGCTTTGGCCACCGCATCCGCCGCTGCTGAAAACGGAATGATCTTCACCGTCGCTACCATCCGCCCCGCCTCGACAAACACACCATCAGCGAGCGTGGCCAAGGTAATTGCAGGGTCGATTGCATTGAGTGCATTGACGGCAGACGCGTCGGCCCGGAACAGTCCGGCTTCTTTCGCGAAAATGTTGACCCGCCCGGTGAACGGCTCCGAACAGGTAAAGCGACCTTCCGAAACCGCATCAGCGACCCGGCGCGCGGCTTCATTTTCCTCAATGTCGTTTTCATCCAACCGGGCCGCGATAATTTCGGTGACGCCCTCTTCGCGGAGCGCTTCAAGATCGGAGGCAGTCAGCACGTGCCCTTTTCTCAGTCGCACACCCGCAAGACGAACGGTGTGAGCAAGAACGGCGCCCAGCGCGTCTTTCAGCTGAACGTGGCCGAACTTCAAGAGCCCTCACCAACGCGTTGCGCCTCGATAACTTGCGCCATCACTGCGACCGCAATTTCCTGAGGCGTAGCGGCGCCGATGTTCAGTCCAATAGGAGCCTTGATACGAGCCAATTGCGCATCGCTCAGTCCGTTGTTCTTCAGTCGCTCAACACGCTTGGCATGGGTTTTGCGGCTGCCCAGGGCACCGACATAAAAGCACCCTGCATCCAGCGCAGCCTGAAGGGGAAAATCATCGATTTTCGGATCATGGGTCAGTGCGGCCAGCGCTGTGAATGGATCAAGCGAGCCTTCACTTAAAACCTCTTGCGGCCATTCCGCCTGCAGGTTCACACCGATAAATCGCTCGGGCGAGGCAAACGCCGTGCGCGGATCGATAATGTGCAAATCATACCCACATGACAGCGCCATCGGTGCCAGCGCCTGCGATATGTGAACTGCGCCAATCACCACCATGCGGAGCGGCGGAACATGAAGCTGGAGAAAGTGTTCGCTGCCCTCAAGCTCCAACATGCCGGACTTTCCGGATTTCAAACGCGCAGCAATTTCGCCGCCCAACGGGTGCTGGTTCAGTTGTTCGGCATTAAGATCATCGCCAGACAATACGGTCTGCCTGCCATCCGCCGTATTGGTGATCACTACGACAGCCTGCCGCTCGGCGCGCAGGGCGTTCAGTTCTTTCAACAGGTCAGCGCGCATCAGTTCGTGACCGGTTCCACGAACACGCGAATGCGTCCACCACAGGAAAGGCCGACTTCCCAAGCGGTCTCATCGGCAACGCCGAATTCGAGCATTTTCGGCGCACCGGTTTCGATGGCTTCGACAGCCTCGAAGACAACCGCACCCTCGACACAACCGCCAGATACGGAGCCTTCAAAATTGCCCTCACTATCGATCACCAGATGGCTGCCCACCGGGCGCGGGGCGGAGCCCCAGGTCTCCACAACTGTGGCCAGCGCGAGTGAACGCCCTTCCTTTTGCCATGCTTCAGCAATTGAGAGCGGGTCGAGCGGATGGGATGCATGATCGGTCATAAGTTCAATGTAGCCCTTTTGTCCGTCGGTTCAACGCTCGCCAGTCCCCAAAGCGGCACAAATATCCGACAGGGAGTCGAGCGAATGCACGGTTCGAAAATCGTCAACAAATGGCAGCATTGTGCGTACACCGGCAGCGCGGGGTTCAAACCCTTCGAACCGCAGCAGCGGGTTAAGCCAGATCAGGCGGCGACAGGATTTTTGCAACCGCTCCATTTCCTTGGCGAGTTGCGCCATTTCTTGCGCGTTATTGGCGCGCTCAAGACCGTCGGTGATCAGCAATACGACGGCCCCCTGCCCCAACACGCGCCGCCCCCATTGGCGGTTGAAGTCATGCAGCGTTGCGCCAATTCGCGTTCCGCCCTCCCAATCGACCACTTGGGAAGACACATCGTCCAGCGCCTCGTCCGGATCCTTGTTGCGCAACGCGCGGGTGATATTGGTGAGCCGCGTTCCAAACAGAAACGTGTGGACGCGCTTGCGCTTGTCGCTCAGCGCATGAAGGAAATGCAGAAAAATACGCGTGTATTGGCTCATCGAGCCGGAAATGTCCGCCAGCACCACGAGAGGTGGCTGCACCAGACGTGGTTCGCGAAACCGCGGCAAGATCAGGTCTCCGCCCGTTGCCATGCTTTTGCGCATCACAGCCCGGGCATCGAACACATGACCACGCGGCGAAGGTTTGAAACGCCGGGTTCTGACGCGATCCACCGGCAAGCGCAGCCTTTCAATTTCGGCACGGGCGGTCGCAAATTCGCCCGCCGTCATCTGCGCAAAATCCTTTTCGCGCAGCACTTCCTTAGCGCTCATCGAAAACGATGCATCGATTTCAATTTCAGGTCGTTCCTGTGTTTCACGCTCTGTATTGTTCTGAAACAAGGCCTCTGCAACGCGCGACTGTCCCGCCTTCGGTTTTTCTTCCTGTTTGCGCGGGTCGGCCATCGGCGAAAACATGGAAATCATTTTTTCAACGAGGTCGCGCGAGCGCCAATACAGATCAAACGCTTCGTGAAAGACCGGGTGATCTTCCTTGCGGGTCACGAATACGCAATGCAGTGTCCAGTAAAGATCATCCCGGTCGCCCAGCCCGGCCACTTCGACGGCGCGCACGGCATCAACGACCGCAGACGGGCCAAGCCGCAAACCGGCATCGCGCAGAGTGCGCGCGAAATACAGGATATTTTCCGGCAAACGCCCACCAACAGCCTGTTGTGGGGAAGCTGCATCAATCATGTCAGATCGCAGGCAATGGTTCGTCGCGCGTCGCTTCAGACTTCACCTGGCGCAAAATCTCGGCCCCTTCGCTGCCCTGAATTTGCGCGATGTCATCCTGGTATTTCAACAGGACTCCCAGCGTGTCGGAAATCGCCTGCGGATCGAGCGCCACCTTGTCGAGCTCGATCAGCGCGGTTGCCCAGTCCAGCGTTTCTGCAATGCCCGGGTTCTTGAACAACTCTTTCTGCCGCAGCCGCTGAACATAATCGACCACCTCACGCGACAGATTTTCGCTGGCGTTCGGCACTTTCAGCCGAACGATTTCGAGCTCGCGTTCCGCCGCCGGATAATCGACCCAATGATAAAGACAGCGCCGCTTAAGCGCATCGTGGACTTCGCGTGTCCGGTTGGTGGTGATGATGACAATCGGCGGTTCAGCCGCCTTGATCGTGCCAAGCTCAGGGATGGTGACCTGAAAATCGGACAGCACCTCCAGCAGGAAAGCTTCGAACGCTTCGTCCGTGCGATCCAGCTCATCGATCAACAAGACCGGCGCGCGCCCATCGGTTTGTTCCAGCGCCTGCAGCAATGGCCGGCGGATCAGAAAGCGCTCGGAAAAGACGCTGCTTTCCATAGCATTTTTATCGGTATCGCCCGTCGCTTCGCGCATGCGGATATCAACCATCTGCGCCGCGTAGTTCCATTCGTAAACGGCCGACGAAACATCAAGCCCCTCATAGCATTGCAGGCGAATGAGCGGGCGGTCGAGTTGCTCTGCCAGCACTTTGGCAATCTCGGTTTTGCCCACACCGGCCTCACCCTCCAGGAACAGCGGACGGTGCATCTTGAGCGAAAGATAAAGCACCGTCGCGAGCGACCGGTCCGCCACATAGCTGGCACCGGTCAGCATCTCCATGGTCTCATCAATGGATTGAGGTAAAGGTTTGGGCATAGGCACTCCGGTGCATCTGAACGGCGCTCGCCACAGACTGACGCAGCAAACCAGCGCGAACTTACACGGGCGAACCACCTTGGCCAAGACCCACTTGCGGCACGGTTTGCCAAGAACATGCAACTGCGTCGATGTTGTGCAGGCCGGGCGTGAGACGTTACGAACGCGAACTAAGAAGGTGCTGCTGGAAATGCCACCCGAAAAAGAAACGGCCCGCCTCTTCCGGACGAAAAAGACGGGCCTAAGCAACCGTTCAGGGGCGATCGACGGTTACCATTTCTATGATAGTTCGACAGAAGCGGATCCCCTCAGATGACCGCCCCTGTCTGAACAAAAGCTAACGTGCCTACACAAGGAATGATGTGAGAAAAATCACTTTTTTGGATTTTTTTCACATGTTGCATTTCGTCAATCCGACAACATCGGCCACAGAGACAACACCAAAGCAAGCGCCATTAGAGCGTTAAAAATACGCAGCTTTTTGGGGTCCTGTAGAAAACGGCGCATCGCAGTTCCAAACCCGGCCCATGCGGAAACCGATGGAAAATTCACAATGCAGAAGGAAAATATGATGATCAGAACGTTAACAGTGTAGTTGCCTTCCGTAGTGTAAACTGACATCGCAACTGCGGCCATCACCCAAGCTTTCGGGTTGACCCATTGAAACAGCGCTGCCTGCATGAACGTCATCGGTCTGGCTGTGCCGTCCGACACCTCGACGGGACCCGAATTGAAAATGCGCCATGCGAGATAAAGCATATACAGCGCGCCCAGCACTTTGATCGCCGTAAAGACAATCGGCAGCTGCTCCAGAATGACTCCCAGCCCAAGACCGACCGCAGCAAGCAAAACACCAAACCCAACGGAAATGCCGAGCATGTGAGGCAGCGTCCGGCGCAGCCCGAAGTTCACGCCTGATGTGAACAGCATGATGTTGTTTGGCCCAGGTGTGATCGACGAAACGAATGAAAACACCAGCAACGCGGAAAATGTGGTCAATGACATTTTGGAAAACACTCCATGGGCTTGAGGAAGCCCAGCGAGACAATGCAGCTCGTTACATGCCTTGTGGTCCGCGGTTCATGGCCGCGATACCCGTGCGGCAAACTTCGACCAGACCAAGCGGCGTGATGATGGAAATAAACTGCTCGATCTTTTGCTGGCGTCCGGTGATTTCGAATATGAAATGTTCGGTTGTGGCGTCGGCCACCTGCGCGCCGAAGGCTTCTGCCAATCGCAGCGCTTCGACGCGGTGATCGCCCGTGCCAGCCACTTTGACAAGCGCCAATTCACGTTCCAGCGGCTTTTCATAGCCGCGCTCATGCGCCAGCAAAGTCAGATCGACAACGCGATGCACCGGCACCATGCGTTCCAACTGACGCTTGATCTGTTCCAGCACCTTGGGCGTGCCTTTGGAGATAACGGTGATCCGCGACAGGTGCTGCTCGTGCTCGGTCTCGGACACCGTGAGACTTTCGATATTGTATCCACGGCCGGAAAAAAGGCCGATGACGCGCGCCAGCACACCCGCTTCGTTGTCCACCAGCACCGACAAAGTGTGCTGGACGATCATCTCTTCATTCTGAACGATGAAATAGGCCGATGCGGGCGGCGTTACCGGCTTGTTGGTCCGTTTGGGTTCACTGGTCATGATTGGTCATACACCCTTGTTGATCGATATGAGTTCACGTTTGGGCCGGCGACGGGCAAGCGTCACACCGGCCATGATAAGCAAAAGCGCCAGCCAACCGTTTTGCGGCAGGTTTTCACGCAGAAAAGCGAGGCCGATAAAAACGCCAACGACCGGCACAATAAAATTCAACTGGCTCAGGAATGACGCCCCCTGCCGTTGCACAACGAGCCAGATGAGAACAGCGCCAAGTGCCGTTGGTCCGACCCCGGCATAGACCAAAGCGCCCCAGGCCGTCGCCGACGCGGAGACATTGCCCCAGTCGACAAACGCCAAAAGAGGCGCTGCAAGCACAACCGAGATCAGCAACAAGGCAGCAATCAAAGACTGCCATTCAATGCCCGTGAGGTCCTTGGTGATGATCGCATTGTAGCCAAAACTGATAGCGGCAAGCGCAATAGCGTATTGGCGCACGCTGTTATCTCCCAAGGACAACAGGCTGTCGAAACCAAACAGCAGCAGGATGCCGACCATCGCGATCAGAAAGCCGCTGACCGAATAGCGATTGGGCTTTTCATCGCGGGTCAAAACCTGCGCCATCGCCAGGGTAAACAGCGGCATTGTGGCCATTAAGATGGACGCAACGCTGGAATCCACCCGTTCCTGCCCCCACGAAATCAGCGCGAAGGGAAAGGTGTAGCCAAAAAAGCCAGACAGGATGATCGGTTTCCAGACCGCTCCTTGCGGCAGGCGCAAACCGGCCATGCGCATAAGCGCATAAATGATAGCCGCCCCAATGAACAACCGACCGAACACAAACAGTTCGGATGGCAGCTCGCTCACCGCCACCTTGATGAACGCAAAATTCGATCCCAGCAGAACCGAAAGGAACAGCAGGAGCGCATAGTCCGAAAGTGAAGGTTGGGGCGTGCCGGTCATGGTCTAAGGCCTGTCACGGGGTCGTCTTTTGACGGTATCAAACCAGCGCCTTACCCTTCTCATCGATGGCCGAACCGACAGCCTCATCCGTCGCCTCATCCGGCAAAAGCATTTCGTTATGCGCCTTGCCTGACGGGATCATCGGGAAACAATTGGCAAGCGTCACAACACAACAATCGAAGATAACCGGCCCAGGGGTTTCGATCATTTCCATGATCGCATCATCCAGCTCGTCGGGTTTGGTACAACGCACGCCATGGCCGCCATAGGCCTCCGCCAGTTTCACGAAATCCGGCATCGCTTCGGTGTAGGAATGGGACAGACGGTTGCCGTGCAGCAATTGCTGCCACTGACGCACCATGCCCATATATTCGTTGTTGAGGATCATGATCTTGATCGGTGCATCATGCTGCACCGCGCAGGACATTTCCTGAATACACATCTGAATTGAAGCATCGCCCGCGATGTCCACAACCAGCGCGTCCGGGTGGGCAATCTGCACGCCAAGAGCTGCTGGCAGACCGTAGCCCATGGTTCCAAGACCGCCGGACGTCATCCACTGGTTAGGCTCCTCAAAGCCGTAGAACTGCGCGGCCCACATCTGGTGCTGCCCGACTTCTGTGGTGATGTAGGTCTTGCGATCCTTGGTCAGCGCGTGCAGACGCTCAATCGCCAGTTGCGGCATGATCACGTCGGAATTGGCTTTGTAAGCAAGCGAATTGCGGCTGCGCCAGCGGTTGATCTGCTCCCACCAGGCCTTCATATCGTCAGCATCAGGCCGCCCACGGTGCGCTCTCCAGCCTTTCAGCAGCTCGCGCAATACCAGCGTCACATCGCCGATGATCGGGACATCGGCGTGGACGACCTTGTTGATTGATGACGCATCAATGTCGATGTGAATGATTTTTGCATCGGGCGCGAACGCATCGATACGCCCCGTGATGCGGTCGTCGAACCGCGCGCCAATGCAAACCATGACATCGCAGTCATGCATGGTCATGTTAGCCTCATAGGTGCCGTGCATACCCAACATGCCGAGCCAGTTTTCACCGCTCGCCGGATAGCACCCCAGCCCCATCAGTGTGGACGTAATCGGAAAATTGGTTTCAGCCACGAGTTCCCGCAAAAGATGGGTGGCTTCCGGACCGGAATTCACAACGCCGCCGCCCGTATAGAGGACGGGCTTACGCGCGCCAGCCATCATCGCAACGGCTTCCGCAATACGGTCCGCGTCACCTTCAACCTTCGGGCTATAGTGTTTTTGATCGAAGGCTTCCGGCGGGAAATACGTGCCGGTGGCGAACTGAACGTCCTTGGGAACATCGACCACGACCGGACCAGGACGTCCGGTTGTCGCGACGTGAAACGCTTCATGCAAAATGCGCGACAGATCATTGACGTCGCTCACCAGCCAGTTGTGCTTGGTGCAGGGGCGCGTGATCCCAACGGTATCGCATTCCTGAAACGCATCGGACCCGATCAACGGGGTCGGCACCTGCCCGGTGATGCAAACAAGCGGAATGGAATCCATCAGCGCGTCCTGAAGTGGTGTCACCATATTGGTGGCACCCGGGCCAGACGTGACAAGCACGACGCCGGGGCGCCCGGTGGACCGCGCATAACCTTCAGCGGCATGGCCTGCGCCCTGCTCGTGGCGCACAAGCACATGGCGCACCGCCTCCTGCTGGTGCAACTCATCATAGATGGGAAGGACAGCCCCTCCCGGATAGCCGAAAAGGTCTTTCACGCCATGATCTGTGAGCGCCTGTACGACCATTTCAGCCCCGGTCATTTCGCGACCCTCGGTAGAGGCGGCATCCGCGCCGCCAGCTTTGGTAGTGCTGTCTTGAGCCATGGTTCTGTCCTGTTTCTCCACTCTTGCACCGCAAAAGCGGTGCGCTCTCTCCCAAATTTCAGGCCTGTTTGCCCGTCATCTGACCAATAAAAAAGGCCCCCGAAGGAGCCTGGCGCGCGTTAGCATTCACAGCGGGCTTACCCCACCATGCCAACGCGCCTCATCACAAGTACAATATTCGAAATCATGTTCGAAGATCCTGTAAAATTACGAGCGCTAGATAGCCATGTTGCGCAAAGCGCGTCAACAGGGAATTTCTACCGAATATGAAGCAAATAAAAAACCCGGCTCAGAAACTGAGCCGGGCTCAACTCATTCAAAGCCAGAAGCGTACTGGCTTGAACAGTGGGTTAACCACCGGAAGCATCGGGTGAGCCAATCACAACAAAGTCGTTGCGGAAGTCACCAACGAAAATGCCCGGATCGCTGTCACCAGAACACTTGCCGCCAGACTGCAGCGGTGCGCGCGGCAGTGGTCCTACTCTCCGAGGTGGCCCATCAACGGTAAGTACCGCCGCCTGAGGTCCATCTAACGAAGATGAGAGTCCGCTATCGGGTGGCGGCTTGCGATACATGTCCTTGTAGTAAGGATCTTTGATGATCCGTGGTGCCTCCAAAGGCCCACCGGCATTGCTCAGGCAGCCGATGGCAAGGCCTGTTGCGCCAAAGAGATCTGTTTCCGGGTCATCTTCACGGTGACGGCGGATAAGCGACTTGCCCTGCTCTGCAAAGTAAATCCGCAGTCCCGCCATAACGGTCGTATTATCGTCGCTGAAACCGGCATTGGCATAGAAGGATGGCGATACGCCCCCACGCTCCCAAAGCGCCTCAAAGCCAACGGTAAATTTCGTTTCTTCAAACGAATGCTGAACACCGATCTCAGCCATAATGTTGTCTGTGAAATAGTAGGCGAGATCAGCCGAACCGGTGAAGAACTCTTCGTTATCACCAAATGGGAGGTCCGTGCTGACCAGGTCCACACCGGCGGTGCCGGACAAGGTGAAGTTCTTGTAGTAATATTCACCTTCGGCTAGGAGGCGAACCTGATCCAGCTGGGCGATGTCGGCATCATAGCGCACATAAGAGCCGAAGAAGCCCAACATGGCAAAACGTGGGTCACGCCAGAACAAGTGGCCGCCAATACCATAGGCTGTGAGGTTTTCATTGCTGCCATCGCCAAGTCCAAGACTTGATTCCTGAACCCCGGCATCGATCTGCAAACCGAAACGCTGGCTCAAAGGCACTGACAGCGCCCCTTGCACGAAACCGCCATTGATATCGTCGACATTTCCGAACGTGTCATCGACATTGGCATGAACATAACCAATATCCAGCTTGCCGTTCACAGCAGAAATCGCTGGCAAAATGGTGGTCTCGGTGATCTCAAACTCATCAGCAGCTGATGCTGCTCCGGCCATGCAGAACAATGATGCCCCGGCGAGCAATCGCGATAAACTCTTCATGTGCGAAAAAATTCCCCAACACGCACACGACTCAACCGCATGCAACCAACCCCTGAGGCTTGACTAGAATGCGAATTAGCATCGTGTCCAGTGGAGAACTGTCGAAAACTTAATAAAGGCCTAATTGTGGCAAAATTGTCGCAACTCCATGGCGCTGCGAAAGATGCCTTTGAAAGACAAAGCTAAATGCAAACGCGATTACGACCTTCACTTTTAGCGCGATAGAGGTTTTGGTCCGACACCTTCGTCATGTCTTTGGCCTCTGTTTTCTGTCCTGCAACCGTGGATGCAACCCCAATCGAAATTGTTGGACGCAGGATCACGTGCCCAAGATCAACCCGCATCTCTGCCACCATGCGGCAGATGCGCTCTGCAAACGGTCGGATTTGCTCAGGCGTCGAAAACGGCGCGACGATACAGAACTCTTCACCACCCGTCCGGGCTACAATGTCATGCTCCCGCGTCAACCCGCACAAACGGTTGGCCAGTTGCTTCAAAACTTCATCACCCGCATCATGTCCATAGCTGTCGTTGACGCTCTTGAAGTGGTCGAGATCCAGTGTCAGCAATGCCAAAGGAGCCTCCATGCGATTGAACTCGACCAGATATTCTTTCAGCGCATCTTCGAAATAACGACGGTTGTACAAACCGGTTAAAGGGTCGGTGACAACAGCCACCTCGAGTTCCGCCGCACGGTCCGTCAGTTGTATCTGCTGATTACGCGCGCGCTGTAACAGTGGCATGGCAAAAAACAGGCCATGCAAAAGTGTCAGCGTCATAAAGAGAAACAGGAAATGCAGGATATTAAAGGAGCCGAGAAGCGGCCTTAGCGCATTTGACGTAACGTCATCATATCGACTCAAAACAGATATACCGATGCCCAGGCTGATTGCTGACCCGGCGGCGTAGATCCAATACGCTGTGTCCGCAAGCTTTTTCATCCTGTCGTTTCCGCACGCGGAAACACGTCTCCTAATCCGTCCTTATCACCTTCCCTCCAGGCGACACCGCGTAGAAATTGGCGCAAAACAGTGAAAAAGTAATATCGAAAGGCATTTTTCGCGAATTTAGATCGAATTTGTGGAAGTTATGATTTCCCAATCCTTACCAAACTGACCGCGAAACCAGGTGGACTGGCGTTTGGCATATTGGCGCGTAAGTGCCTGAATACGTTCGATTGCAGTCTCAACAGGCACGGCCCCATCATTGTAAAGCGCCAGATCTTTCACACCAATGGCCTTTAAAACCGTTGCCTCAGGCGGCAAGTCGAGGGCGGTAAGAGCGGCCACCTCCTGTGCTGCGCCATTGGCCATCATCAGGTGCGTTCGCTTATTGATGCGCTCGTGCAGCAAGGGGCGGTCCGGCATCAGCAAGTATCGCTGCACATTCAGCCCGGCCAACACACTGTCTTTCAGCGGCGCATCCTGAAAGTGCTTCAGTGATTTTCCGGTTGAACGAACGACCTCCAGCGCACGCGATATGCGTTGACCATCGGTCTGGCGCAGCACAGCCGCCATGTCCCTATCTTCAGCTGCCAACTGCTCAAAAAGAGCCGCTGCCCCATGTGCAACGAGATCGGCCCGCACCTTTGTGCGAACATCCGGGTCGATTTGCGGAACTTCAGCCAGTCCTTCATCGAGCGCCTTGAAGTAAAGGCCCGTGCCACCCACAAAAACCACCGTCTGACCGCTGGCAATCGTCCGATCCAGAACCGTTTTGGCATCGTCAAACCACCGCGCGACCGACCAGCTGGCATGCACCGGGGCTGTGCCATAAAGCGCATGCGGAACTGTCGCGAGGTCGGCCGCGGCTGGTCGCGCCGTGAGCACATCCAGAACGGGATAAATCTGCATGGAATCGGCGTTGACCACCACACCACCATGCTGCAGCGCGAGTTTGACAGCCAGCTTCGACTTGCCGCTGGCCGTTGGTCCCGCTATCAAAATCACATCCGGTCGTGTCAACACACTGTTCCCAGTTTCAGGTCTCTTTATGGTTTCAAACGATGTCTTCAATGATCGCATCGCAACGCTGATTGCGCATCCGGATAATCCTTGCCTCACACCAGAACGCGCAGGCAAGGCGCAAAATGCGTTGGGCGCAAGCGCAGTCTACTTTCTGGCCGATGGTGTTGCTTGCGACATACCGCTGCCGCCGGCCTGCGAAGCTCCGGATGAGGCGCTTCGGTCCGTGTTGAGCGGGCATCCCATCGATATTGTGGTTCAAAATGCAAACGAACGGCGCAAGAAAGCTCTGCTCGCGGATATGGATTCCACTCTCATTCATCAGGAATGCATTGATGAACTGGCAGACGCCGCCGGCATCGGCGCCCAGGTTGCCGATATCACGGCGCGAGCGATGGCGGGTGAGCTTGATTTCGAGCCAGCCTTGCGGGAGCGGGTGAAACTGCTGAAAGGCCAGCCAGAAACGCTGATCGAGCGCGTTCTGGATGAACGCATTCAGCTTCGCAGTGGGGGTCGCGAACTCGTCGCCACCATGAAACACAATGGCGCTCACTGCGTGCTGGTGTCGGGTGGTTTCGTGCAATTCACCCAAAGCGTGGCCGACCGGCTTGGCTTTGATGAACACCACGCTAACAGCTTTATCTTTGAAAACGGCCTGTTCACCGGCGATGTTCAGAACCCAATTCTGGGCCGGGAAGCCAAGGTGGAAGCGCTCGATCGCGTCGTCGCCGAACACGGTCTGGATCTTGAGGATGTGATGGCTGTCGGCGACGGCGCAAATGATCTGGGCATGATCAATCGTGCTGGATGTGGCGTTGCTCTCCACGCCAAGCCCATCGTGGCCGAGCAGGCAGATGTGCGCATCGATCACGGCGACCTCACAGCGCTGCTATACATTCAGGGTTATCGGAAGTCCGATTTTGTATCATGAAAAGCCACGAGCCGCTCCAGACTGATCGGCTGATCATTCGTCATTGGACTCGAAGTGAGGCGGATGCCGACTTCCTGCACCACATCATGTCCAATGAAATTGGTCGCCGTTTCTATCCGCAGCGCATGACGCGCCAGGAATCAGATTTGGTGTTGCAACGCCTCGCTGCGGGCGCGGAAAATGGCGCGCTCACCTGGGGCGTGGCTTGTCTGAAAGAGGATGACACCCCACTCGGTTTTACCGGGCTTTACCCGGTGGGAGACGATCTCTCCTTTGGCCCCACCGTCGAAATTGGCTGGCAGTACAGTCCGGATCATTGGGGCAAAGGCTACGCCAGCGAAGCGGGCACAGAATTGCTGCACCACGCCTTTGAAGACCTCGATTTGCCTGAAGTGGTCGCGTTTGCGGTGCGCGACAACACGGCTTCAATCCGCGTCATGGATCGCATCGGAATGCATCGTGTAACTGACGGAGATTTCGATCATCCCAAAGTGCCGGATACCCATCCGCACCTGAAACGCCATGTTCTCTACCGGCTCACTCAGACCGAGTGGCGCAGCAACGGTGCGTGAACCGAGCAAGACTGATTGACAAAAAAGGGCCGCACGTTTGTGCAGCCCCTTTTATTTTCGGCTTGTTGAACGCCCTTATTCAATCGGCAAAACGATGAAGCCGAGTTGACCATCCTTGGATGCAACGAGCATCAGCGCTTTCGTGCGACCATCTTTCTTCAAAGCCGCAATACGCGCTTCAACATCTTCGGGCGACTTCACGGCCTCCTGACCGATTTCCGAAATCACGCTGCCGGGCTTGATGCCCTTTTCTTCGGCAGCCGATCCGCTTTCGACTTCAGAAATCAGTGCGCCGCTGACATCATCAGCAATCGAAAAGGTCTTGCGCAGCTCATCGGTCAGTTCCACCAGGGTCATGCCAAGAGCGACAACTTCCGCCGGTTCATCGGTTTCCGCGCCGCTGTTTTCACTTGCCTTAGCGTTCGTTTCGCTGTCTTCGAGACGACCAAGCGTGACGGAAATTGTCTCTTCCTTGCCCTTGCGTAAAACAACCACATCAACACTTTTCCCGACGGGTGTTTCGGCCACAATGCGTGGCAGGTCGCGCATCTGAGCAATAGTTTTGCCGTCGAACGTCAGGATGACATCACCAACTTCAATACCGGAATTCTTGGCTGGCCCTTTCGGGGTTAATCCTGCTACCAGCGCACCCCGCGCTGAGGCCATCGACAGGCTTTCGGCGATGTCGTCGGTGACGGGCTGGATGCTGACACCCAGCCATCCGCGCCGGGTTTCGCCGAATTCGCGCAGCTGTTCGATCACGCCCATCGCCAATGATGAGGGAATGGAGAAGCCAAGACCAATCGAGCCGCCTGAAGGCGAAATGATGGCCGTGTTGATGCCGATCACCTCGCCGTTCATGTTGAACAGCGGACCACCGGAGTTACCCCGGTTGATCGCAGCGTCGGTCTGAATGAAATTGTCGTATGGACCGGAGCGAATATCGCGGTTTATCGCGGACACAATGCCGAGTGTCACGGAACTGCCCTGCCCAAACGGGTTGCCGATTGCCATCACCCAATCGCCAACGCGGGAGCCCGCGGAGTCGCCAAATTGTACAGCTTTAAGCGGCTTGTCAGGCTCCACCTTCAAAACCGCGATATCCGTTTTTGCGTCTGTTCCAATCACACTCGCTTTCAGGGACGTGCCGTCGGTGAAATCAATCGTAATCTCATCAGCTTCCGCGATAACGTGGTTGTTCGTAATGATAATGCCTTCGGGATCGATCACGAAACCAGAGCCAAGGCTTTGCACCTTGCGCGGCTGGCGGCGATTGCCACCGCGTTCCTGTTCCTTGAAAAACTCGTCAAAAAAGTCCTGAAACGGCGAGCCTTCCGGCACACGGGGACGCGGCGATGAGCCGCCTTCCGGGGCCTTCACGTTCTGCGATGTGGAAATGTTCACTACAGCACCGATGAGGCTGTCTGCCAGATCAGCAACCGATGCAGGACCAGCAGCATGGGCCGACTGGGACAACACCAGACTCGCGAACGGTGAGATTGCACCCTCCTGCACCGGGCCAGACATAGGGTGAGATATCGCACCGCCTATGAACAGGGCCATGGCCGCGCATGCGGTTTTGAAGGTTTTGGTCAATTTCATCGTTTGCGTCTCCATCAGGCCAACTGGCACAATTTGTTGCATCACCATGTTCTTTAAAACGTGCGTGCAGGTGTTCCGGTTTCCTGCCATCGTTTCGGAAGCTATATCAAGCACGGTTCTTGCGGTGGAATAAAGGACAACCCGTTGAATTCCGCCTCACAATGAGGCGATTGGTTAAAACCGCAACGTCGCATCTAGCCCCGCACCAGCCAAACCAGAAAGACACCGGCGGCAAGCGAGAACAGTCCGGCCCGGCGTAGGCTTTGGTCATCCATTTCGAGAATGCGCAGGGCCATGCGCCGCGCGAAATTGGGCGCTCCGGCATAAAGCGCCCCTTCGATGGCCAGAAAAACCCCAACAAAACTCAGCAATTCAAGCATTGAGGGCGGCCATCAAAAAGGGGCTTTCTAACGCGCAAAACAATCGCGCCGGACGTTTCCGCCCGGCGCGATGTATCGTCTTTTACTGGGATGGTGCCGTTGCAGCGGGAGACCCCGGACCTGTCGCACCACTTGCATCCTGGAAGAAGCGGAAGAATTCTGAATCCGGTGACAGCACAAGCGTGGTGCCCGAATTCTGCAATGCTTCCTGATAGGCCAGCATGGAACGGTAGAAAGCGAAGAACTCAGCGTCTTTCGTGTAAGCTTCGGCGAAGATACGGTTGCGCTCGCCCTCGCCTTCACCACGAAGAATTTCAGCTTCACGCTGGGCTTCCGCCTTGATTTCCACAACCTGACGATCCGCAGCCGCGCGAATACGGCGCGCCGCTTCTTCACCGCGGGCACGAATGCGTTCCGCTTCCGCCAAACGCTCTGAACTCATGCGCTGGAAGGTCTGGTCGGAAACTTCAGCCGTCAGATCAGTACGACGAATGCGAACGTCGACGATTTCGGTGCCAAGGTTTTCCGCTTCCGGGCGCATCTGGTCACGCACTTCGCGCATCATCGCGCTGCGCTCGGCAGACAAAGCTGCCTCGAAACCGCGGCGACCATAGGTCTGACGCAGGGCCGCATCGAGCCGCGAACGAAGCCGCGTTTCAGCCTGCTGAACCGATGCACCAACCTGCTCACGGAATTTGCGGGGATCAGAAATGCGGTACGTCATGAACGCATCCACTTCATAGAACTTACCGCCGGACACCTGAACGCGCATGTCATCAAGGTCAAACCGCAACAAGCGATCTTCAATGATCAGCACATTGTCCAGACCCATGAAGGCAAACGGGAGTTTGAAATTGAGGCCCGGCTCACTTTCCACGCGCTCGATTTCACCAAAACGCAGAACAATGGCCTGCTCACGCTCGTTGACGACGAAGATGGACGACCAGATCAGGATGAGGACAAGGCCAACAATCCCAAGGAAAACACCAAAACGATTACCCATTAGTTTGTTCCTCCGGCACGGCGTTGAACTTCAGGCAGCGGCAGATAAGGCACCACACCGGAACCACCCTGACCCTGTTCCAGGATCACTTTGTTGGAGTCTTTCAGAACACCTTCCATGGTTTCCAGAAACAGACGCTTGCGCGTCACGTCGGGAGCCTTGGCATATTGCTCATAAACGGAGAGGAAACGCTGCGCTTCACCCTGTGCTTCCTGAACGACACGGTTTTTATAGGCGGCCGCATCTTCACGAATTTGAGCCGCTTCACCGCGCGCACCACCCAGTGCACGGTTTGAATAGCGGTTGGCTTCTTCCTGAAACTGATCTTCGTTCTGTTCAGCACGCTGCACTTCGTCAAACGCATCAGCCACTTTTGGTGGTGGTGCCACGTCCTCAATGTTGAGGGCGCGGATACCGATGCCAGTGCCGTAGTCAACCAAGGTCTGTTGCGCAATTTCACGAACTTCTTCCGAGATGCCCTGACGGTCATCACGGAAAATGTCCTGTGCAGGGCGGCGACCCACGACTTCACGCATCGCGCTTTCGGCAACTTCCGTCACCATGCCGACCGGGTCCTGCACCTTGAACAAAAAGTCCTTCGGCTCAGATACGCTGAACTGCACTGAGAAAGTCACATCAACGATGTTCTGGTCGCCGGAAAGCATCAGGCCCTGACGCGAACCTGCGCCCGCAGATCCGATATTGACCTGCTGAACACCGATATTGACCTTTTCAGCCGTCTCGATTGGCCACCAGGCAAAGTTGAGGCCCGGTTCCTGAATTTCATTTTTCGGAACACCGAAAAGCGATTCAACCGCTAATTCGTCGGCTTCCACCTGATAGGCGCTGACATAACCGTAGAACAAGGCTGCCAGGACAAGGCCGATAATGATGCCAACCGGCCCGATGCCACCACCGGCACCGCCAGCGCCCGGAAGCACATTGCGCAGGCGGTCCTGCCCCTTACGCAGAATTTCTTCAAGATCAGGTGGCTGATTGCCACCACTCGGTGGGCGCTGCGGGCCACGTGGCCCCTGCCCCCAAGGGCCGCCACCACCGCCGCCATTTGTTCCGCCAGGCCGGCCACCGCCGGTTTGATTGCTCCAGGGCATTGATCATCCTTGATTTAAGCTTGAAACAACTGCGAAATTGCCGTTTTTCAAGCACGTCTGAAAGTTCTGTTCAGGTTATAGGGTTGGCGTTGCAGGCTTTCAACGCGCAACACCCCGATTTTCCTGCGCCTACCAATGCGGCAAATGCGCCACAGCAGTCAAACTTTTATTGCCATCGACGCCATTCGTGAGGCTATGCGTTCAATCCCTGCGGCGAAATTCAACAAAAGTGGTTGCAGCACTGTCTTTTTCGCCAGCCGGCACTTCGCGGGAGGACACCTCCTCCCATTGACGCTCATCGATGTCGGGAAAAACCGTATCGCCTTCCGGCGCAGCGTGAACGCGGGTCACATGCAGCCGGTCGGCATGGTCCATAGCCTGAGCGTAAATCTGCCCACCGCCAACGATGCAGATAGCGTTGGCCTCACTGGCCTTTGCTATTTCAGCCGCCAGCGACAGCGCCTGATCAAGCGACTGCGCGGGAACCACACCCGGCGATTGCCAGCTTTTGTCCCGCGTGACCACGATGGAGGTGCGCCCCGGCAGGGGCTTGCCAATCGCCTCAAACGTTTTACGGCCCATGATCATCGGCTTGCCCATCGTCACAGATTTGAAGTGCTGAAGGTCGGTCGACAATTTCCACGGCATATCGCCATCGCGCCCGATGACGTTGTTTTCCGCCATCGCCACCACGATCCAGATCGGCAGTTTATCGCCGCTCATACCGCAACGTCGCCCTTGATATGCGCGTGCGGCTCATAGCCGGTGAGTTCGAAATGCTCCCGGCGAAAGGCGAAGATGTCTTTCACACCTGGATCAATCGTCATCGCTGGCAGGGGTTTGGGCGCGCGGGTCAGTTGCAGCCGAACCTGCTCCATATGGTTGTGATAGATATGGGCATCGCCCAGCGTATGTACGAACTCGCCCGGCTCAAGATCGCAAACCTGCGCCAGCATCATCGTAAGCAGAGCGTAGGACGCGATGTTGAACGGCACACCAAGGAAAATATCCGCCGACCGTTGGTAAAGCTGGCAGGAGAGTTTGCCATTCGCGACGTAAAACTGAAACAGACAATGGCAGGGCGGCAGCGCCATGTCGTCCACCTGCGCCGGGTTCCACGCCGTCACCAGAAGCCGCCTTGAGTTCGGATTGTTTTTGATCTGCTGCACAAGCTGCGCGATCTGATCAATCGTGGTACCGTCCCCCTTGGGCCAGGAGCGCCACTGGACGCCATAGACGGGGCCAAGCTCCCCATTTTCGTCGGCCCATTCGTCCCAGATCGAAACCTTGTTTTCCTTCAGATAGGCAATGTTGGACGAGCCTTGCAAAAACCAAAGCAATTCATGAATGATTGCCCCAATCGGCAGTTTCTTGGTGGTGATCATGGGAAATCCGTCCGCCAGATCGTACCGCATCTGATAACCGAACACCGAGCGGGTGCCTGTGCCCGTGCGGTCGCCCCGGTCCACACCGTTTTCAAGAACATGATCGATCAGATCCAGATAGGCTCTCATTGCACCGTCGCCTGTTGAAAAATGATGCCTCACTTGTGCCCCGAAAGCGCGTTGCGCGCCAAGGCTTCATCCACAGCGCGCGAAACTGCCCACAGCTTTAGGCGTTAATAAATAGACCTTTTCCACGCAAACGCGTAAGATTCCTCTTGCAAATCTTCCGTAACGGCACGCAAATGTCGGACCGGTGGCAACACAATGCGCCCAAGCAGAACCTGAACAAAGGGATACCCAATGAGCAAACGCGACGATCTCATCGCAAAATACGCCGATGATCTGAAAAACAAATGCGGCATGTCACCCGACATGGATCTTTTGACCAAAGTGACAATCGGCTGCGGTCCTGCCATCTACAATGATGATGCATCAACCGTTTCGGGTTCTGATCCAAGCGAGCTGGAAACTGTGAAACAGAATTTCCTGATGAAGAAACTGGGTCTGGGCGATGGTCCGAAACTGGACGAAGCTCTTGATGCCGTCATGACCACTTACGGCAAATCCAACCGCAACAAATATCGTGCGGTTGTCTATTATATGCTGACAGTCCATTTCGGAAAAGAAAGCGTTTACAAGTAATTAGAAAATTTTCTTGAGAAAAAAGGCGGAGCAACATTCGTTGCCCCGCCCTTTTTTGTTTCTGTTCTCAAACGCCGGGCACGCGGTTCTGGTGATGAGTGTATCGCCAGCAATCCAGACAACGTCAGCGCAATCGCCGCTTTAGAGGCTGGCCAGTTTGTCGTGGTGTTTTGCCACCAGATAATAGAATGTCACGCGGCTCTTGTTGCGGTCGCTTTTCATATCTTCGCAAACTTTGCCAATCACCTCGTCGCAGGCCGAGGCGTCGGTCTCCCCGAGCTTTTTCATGCTCCATTTTTCGCGCACGCGGTCCAGTTCTTTCGTGTCGGAACACGACACAAGCGATGAGTCCTTCCCTCGCAACGCTATTCCCAGATGCTTGACGATTTTGCCTACCACAGCTTCGTCAGCCCGGGAATCGAAACGTCTCACATCTTCCAGATATTCAGTCATTGGGTCTTTTGCTCCTCTTGCAATCCCATCACGAAGCCGGTTTCGGCCCCGCCTCCACTTTTTTTCAGGCTTTTTAGCCCGCTGGAAACACTGGCCTTTTCAATCGCCCTTGCCAACCCTATATTGGTTAGGCCTGCTTCGGCAGGCTATGGTGATAAATGACCTTTGTAATAAGCCATTCGGACCCGGGGGCGGTACCCGGCGCCTCCACCAAACTCTTCGCAGCCAAGTGCTGCACGACGATATGGAA
Organism: Pseudomonadota bacterium; assembly: GCA_039180085.1. GTDB lineage: Bacteria > Pseudomonadota > Alphaproteobacteria > Rhizobiales > Rhizobiaceae > Pseudahrensia. Next base: position 33,942 of record JBCDDX010000018.1, on the reverse strand, counting down.
GGGTTTGGCGGGGGCGAAACAGGATCGACGAGGGTGTAAAGACTGCGTTTTCACTCGGCATGGTACCCACCGATATCGGGCCATTATAGTAGTTGCAAATGATAACAACTATGTGGAAGCACGCGTCGCTGCGTAAGCAGTGCTGCAAGCTTCAAATTAACTCCTAGAGGTTCACACCTTTAGGCGGGGTTCGAAGGTACCTGGCAACAGAAACCTTCACTTACCTTTCATTCGATGCGCAAGGCCGCTATTGCGGGCCTGTCCATTCTTGGAACAAGCATTGGCGGTTTGGTTCTCACACCGTGCAAAACTTAAGTCAAAAAGGCCAATTATTGAGTGCCAGCCCTAGTGATTAACGCATTGCGACCCGCTATAGTCCTGCCAACTCAACCCTTTTGACCGCCCTTCGAGATGCCAGACACACCTGACACCACAGAGCCGGAAGACCTGATCCGCTACGACATCCTCGCCCAGGAAGCCCTGCGCGGCGTGGTTAAGAAGGTGCTTCAGGAAGTTGCCCGCACCGGGTTGCCGGGGGACCATCATTTCTACATCACGTTCGACACCAATTTTGCCGGCGTGCGCATGTCAAGCCGCATGCGGGAAAAGTATCCCGACGAGATGACCATCGTCGTGCAGCACCAGTTCTGGGATCTGGAAACGACTGACCATGGGTTTTCCATTGGCCTTTCCTTCGACAACATTCCCGAATCCATGCTGATACCCTATTCCGCCATTCGCGGATTTTTTGACCCCTCAGTTCAGTTCGGACTGCAGTTCGAAGCGGTGGTCGAAGACGCGGATACCGGCGCTGAAACGGCGATGCCGGAGATCGAGTCCAGTCACACACCTGTCAGCGCCCTGCCTTCGCCAAAAGCCAAAACGGCTCCCAAGGCCGAGGTCGAACCTGACGCCGGGAAGGCGGATGGCGAAGACGATGCCAGTGATGCCGATGAGGAAGATGAAAACCCATCCGCAGACGTCGTTTCGCTGGATGCATTTCGCAAGAAATAGGGTATGCGCAAACCTGTAATGGGAGTGGCACATCGTGCGAAAGCATTCCGTTTCGATCAATGGGCACAGCACATCCCTCTCGCTTGAAGACCCGTTTTGGGATGAAGTGAAAAAAGCAGCGCAGGAGCAGAATAAATCTGTCGCCGCTCTGGTCGCCAGAATTGACAACGAGCGCGACCCGCAAACCAATCTGTCCTCCGCCCTGAGGCTCTACGTTCTGGAACGACTCAAAGCCCGGCTTCCCAGATCGGTAGTGGAATAGCGAAAGCCTGATCGGCCACTGGCCGATAAACTGTTTGGCCACTTCCGGGCAACGGGATTTGGGTCGCTGCTATTGTCCCGGCAAAACGAGGTTGAGGTCCGGGTCAAATTCAAGCCGCAGGTCGCGACCTCTTTGCAACCGCCTTGCCGCATCATCCGCCTTGCGCCGCAATTCCTCGATTTCCCTTGCACGCTGCTCGCGACGTCCGGCTTCGATAGCCGCTTCACGGGCGGCGCGTTTTTCAGCCTCTTCCAGTTCAGCCTTGATGCGCGCCTGCTCACGTTCCTCCGCCTGACGGCGCAATTCTTCCTGCCGCTGACGCTCCTCCTGCTCGCGCCGCAACTCTTCGATGCGACGCTGCTCTTCCAGCGCAAACTGCCGCGCCTGCTCTTTCAACTGATAGATACGCACGGCGCGGTTGAGCCGCTGGCGCTCCAGAATGGAGGCCTGTTGCGCCCGGAATTCACGCTCTCGCCTTTCGCTGAGCCGCAGCCCGAGAAAGGTTTCAAAAAAGCTCGTATCGGTCTCACGTGTCATCGCGCCCGGAGCACCGGCAAGCGTGAACGAGACTTCCGGCTGCGCCCCGGCAACCTCTTCCTTCTGCGGGTCGTAAGCGATCCGCGCCTGCAATTGATTGTCCTCGCCGGTCAGCGAAAGCTCGCCATCCACCCGCATCGTGGCAAGGGGATGATTCAGGGTGACCGAATTGACCCGCACGGTACCAAGACTGATCGCAAACGGAATATCGACAGCCTCGAATGGAAAACGACGATGAAAAACGGCATCGTCCACAATGCGTGGTGCGGCGCTGACAACATCTTCGTCGTCTATTCCGTCAGCGGCACCAATAACCGATGCAAAAGCCTGTGCGTTCAATCCGTCAATCGAACCGGAACCGAGTTCAATCAACCCACCGCCGGTCATGCCACCGACCAATGTTCGCTCGTCCCGAGCAGTGCTTTCGAAAGACAAGGTGGCATTGGCGCTGGCATCTACAACACCATCGTAACCGGCCAGACCGGCAATCAGCCCGGCCTGCGCGCCCTGCAATTGCAGGCGACCGCTGGCGGTGCGGGATTGATTGGCCCGGCCGGTCGCAAGAGATCCGCTCAACCGCCCGCCCAGCCATTCGACGTCGATGTCATCAAAATTCATATCGCCATCGTTGATCGTCAGGGAGGTTGTAGCGCTCCCAAACTGATAGTCCGCGCCACGCTGTGTCAGGGCGAATGGACCGTTGACGGCAGCGGCAGAAAGATCAATCCGACCGTCCAGCCCGGCAAAGGTTGCATTTCCGGGAGCCGATGCGTCACCGCTCAGCGAGACACCATGGACCAGATCAAACACCATGTCGGTGTCCAACTGGCTGATCTGTAAAGTGCCTTCAACGCGCGGGCGCGGCCGCGCTGCGCTGTTCAAAGTCACATCGCCTGAATATTTCACACCGGCGAGACTGGCCTCGATATCGTTGAAAGCATACGATCGTTCCTGACCAACCATTTTGGATTTGAACCGCGCGCTCAGCCCTTCCCCGAAGCCGGGAATGGAAATTCCTGACATCAGGATCGCGGTGTCGATATCGTTGGAATCGGCCACAAGATTGAGATCGACCTCGCCAGTGAAGAGGCCATCTTTGAAATCCGGACGCACAAACCCGCCCGCGCTGATGAACCCGTCACGCATGGTCAGCGCCCCCTCGCCGCGATAGCCGTCTTTAGGACTGCCTTCGGCGTTGATCCGAAACGCCGTCCGCGACCCGGCATCGACCGGCAGCACCGGAACACCCAGTTGCAGCAGCAATTGAGACGCGTTTTCGTTGACCGCAACGAGTTTGAAGGAGTGCTTCGCCGCCGCACCGTCGCCCCCGTTCGCAGACAATCCCGGAACGGCCACACCATCGGCGGTGAAGTCAACTTCGCTGCCCCCCAATTGTCCCTGAGCCTTCACCAGCGAAGAACCAGTCTTCGCACCCGCGTTGATCTGAAAATCAAGCTCCGTATCGGCTGACAGATCCGGCTCAGTCAGAAACCGGCCCAATCCGTTAAACGGTCCAAGCCTGCTGTTCAGAAGATTGAGAAAACGGGTCGGGTCGGCGGAAACAATCCGACCCTGCAACGCTTGTTCAGCTGTTTGCTGCCCGTCAGTTGAAAGGCCCTGCCGCACCGTGCCGGACATCGAAATTGCCGCGCCTGAAATATCGCCAAGCGCCAGCCGTTCGATCTGAAGCGCCTGTTCGGTCACATCGACAGCCATGTCGACGAAGCGCGCCTTGACGTCATCATATTGCGCGGCCTCGACTTCGAGCTCCAGACGCATGGACTTTGTGTTCTGACCAACCGGCTGTTTGCGCCCGGTCAGCAGGTTGGACAAGGCCGCCAGTTTGTCGAGATTGGCATTGCTGCCCTTGAGCGACAGAAACACCGCCTCGTTTTCACTGTTCATGCCGGTGAGTTTCAGAGCGCCGGTCAGTTGATCCTGATCGATCACGATTTCCAGATCATCGCCCACGATACCGGTCCGCGAAATCTCCATCTGACCGGAAACACCGGCCGATCCGGTGTCCCGCAAAGCCTGCGTGACATCAGCGCCGAGCCAGGTGGCGAGGCCGGTTGGCTGTTTGGTCGCCACCAGCAACTGGCCGGAATAGGCCATACCGCCCTCAAGCCGCAATTCACCATCCGCACGCAGTTCCGTGCGCCCGGGCAGTTCCGCCTCAAGATTGCGCACCGTCCAGCCATTACCCTCGGCAAGTGGCTTCAGGTCCATCCCCACATCGCGCACCACTGTATCACCGGCCACAATCGCCGGCAGGAAAATGTTGATTGAACCATCGGCTGAAAATTGTGGAACCTGGCCGATCAGAGCTTCCAATTGCGCAATGCGATCAACCAGACCCGCCTTTGGTTTTGCCGTTGCGTCTTCGCCAGTCTCACCCTCCAGACGTTGCAGATTGATCTGCTGCCCTTCGGCGTTGACGACAAAAGAGAGGCGCTCCCCAAAAAGCGCCTGCGCGTTGCCCGTGACCGTATAAGGGTCTTCTCCACCGCCCAGTTTCAGTTCAAAGGCAGGCAGGCTCGAACCACCGGAGCTGAGCGTGAAATCACCCTCGAACGTCACAGGCGAATAGTCCGACGATGATGGGCGGGGAAAAGCAATCCGGTCCGCGTCATTGGGTTCACCCGTCGGGGTGATGCGCACCAGTCCGGTGAGTGATGGCGCGCCCTGGGCCAGTGCAAGCGGCCCTTCGAAATCAAAATCAAACGGCAAAGACTGAGGCTCCACGCGTAATCCGAGCCGAACGGTATCGTCTGCGCGCCACCGCCCCGTCGAGCCGTTCCAACGAACCGCTTCGCCATCATAGTCAGCCGTGCCCTGCGCCCGCCACGGCCCGGCCAGCGCAACCGCGGATGCTGTCGCATCAATATTGCCCAACTGATAGCTGCGGTTGAAACGCAGGTCCTCGATACGAAAACCACCATCGCGAATGGTGATGTTTTCAAGCGCCACATCATCGCGGTCAATGTCCAGACCGCCCTCGCCTCCACCCGTACGTTCAGGCCACATGACACGGCCATCGGGACCGATGCGCAGACGAATTTGAGGCCGGTCCGCCTCCATATTGGCGATCACGATATCGCCCTTCAAAACGGGAGCAAGCTCGACATTGATCTTGAAACGGTCGGCGGTCAACGGTGGGGCCACACCATTCTGCCCGCCAACTGAAATGTCTTCAAATGTCACCGAAGGAAGGGGCAACAGGGTCACCGAGGTCGAGCCACCGACTTTCACCGGCATGCCGACCAGCCGCTCCGCCTCAGCTTCAAACCGGTCGCGATATTGATCCCAGTCGATAAACGGCGGTGCAACCAGCGCACCGATCAACAGCAGGACCAGCAGACCGCCAACAAATACGAAAAACCGGATCAACGAACTGCCTCGTGTCGAAAACCAAGTGCACCAGAAACCACGATCACGCTCAGTCGCTCAACAGATCGAGTGAGACGACCTTGCCAGGATTCATGATATTGTCGGGATCAATCGACTTTTTGATGGCGGCCATCACCTGCGCACCGGTGCCGTGTTCCAATTCCAAAAAGCGCCGCTTGCCCTGCCCTATGCCGTGCTCGCCTGTGCAGGTGCCATCCATCGCGATGGTGCGCATATTCAACCGTTCGATCATCTCTTCCGCCCGCGCCACTTCGTCGGCGTCATCCATCATCACCAATGGCGTGATGTGAAAATTGCCATCGCCCACATGGCCGATAACCGGCGCCATCAGACCCAGTTCTTCAACGTCCTTTTGGGTTTCGGATATGCACTCAGCCAATCGCGAAATCGGAACGCAGGCGTCCGTGGCGATGCCCTGGCTGCCGGGGCGATAGGCCAGCATCGCGTAATAGGCATTGTGCCGCGCTTTCCAAAGCTTGTTGCGCGCTTCCACCGTATCAACCCATTGGATATCCGAACCGCCAAACTCTGCGGCAATTTCGTTGAACAATTGCGTCTGCTCGGCAACGCCGGAATGCGTGCCATGAAATTCCAGAAACAACGTTGGTGCAGTTTCATAGTCAAGATCGGAATACTGGTTGACCATTTTGACCTGCAAAGCGTCCAGCAGTTCGATCCGCGCCATGGGAAGCCCAGACTGCATGGCCAGAATGGTTGTATTGCAGGCGTCTTCAACAGTGGGGAACTGGCACACGCCCGATGAAATGTTTTCCGGAATTCCGTAAAGGCGCAGCGTCAGTTCAGTGATGATGCCCAATGTGCCTTCAGAGCCGACCATCAGGCGGGTGAGATCATACCCCGCAGAAGACTTGCGCGCGCGGCCGGAGGTTTTGACCATGCGCCCGTCCGGCATGACGACCGTCAAATTTACCACATTGTCCCGCATCGTCCCATAGCGCACGGCATTGGTGCCCGATGCGCGGGTGGATGCCATGCCGCCCAGACTGGCGTTCGCGCCGGGATCGATGGGAAAAAACAGGCCTTTGTCACGCAATTCGATGTTCAGCTCTTCCCGCGTCACCCCCGGTTGCAGCGTGACATCGAGGTCTTGCGCATTGACGTTCAAAATCCGGTTCATCTGCATCAGATCAACGCTGATACCACCAGCGGGCGCGTTCACCCCCCCTTCCAGCGACGTGCCTGTGCCGAAAGGAATAATCGGGACCTTATGGTCGGCGCACACGCGCACGATGTCCTGAACCTCCTGCGTGCTGTGGGGAAATACCACCGCGTCCGGCAATTGAGACGGGATGTAGGTTGTGGTGTGGCTGTGCTGTTCGCGCAGCGATTGGTTGGTTTGCAACCGGTCGCCAAACCGCTGTTTCAAAATCGAAACGGTGGTGGCAATGCCGCTGTCATTGCGTGTCTCACTCTGCAGATCGGCCAACGCCATTGCTTTGTTTCCCTAACACCAAAACCGCGCTTCCATGAGCCGCGAATCAAGCGGCCGCATTTAAGTGCGAAAAACGTCACGACCGGTCGGTCGGGCTTTGCCCTTGAAATATCGCGCACCGCCCCATACCAACACAGATATCAGATTATCAGAATGCATCGGCGGGTCCACCTGCAATAGGACGCATCTTGCAGCCCAAACCTCCAGAACTCGAAAGACGGAACACTCTCCATGACCGAAGCACCTGACACCCCGGTATTTTCGCCGCTCATGGAACTGCAGCCGGACTGGATTGACTATAACGGCCATCTCAACATGGCATTTTACAACGTGCTGTTCGACCGGGGCTGCGACGTGGCATTCGAAGATCTCGGCATGGGACCGGACTACGCGACCAACCGCAAACTGACCATCTACACAGCAGAGGCACATGTGCGCTATGTGCGCGAAGTTCATCTGGGCGACAAGGTTCAGGTATCCGCGCAAATTCTCGATCACGATGAAAAGCGCCTGCATATTTTTCAGGAGCTTCGCCACAGCGATGGCTGGCTTTCAGCAACCAGCGAAACCATCGCCCTTCACGTTGATATGACCGGACCGAAGGTTGCGCCCTTCCCTGAAGATATCGCAAGTCTTGTCAACGAGATGGCCCAAAAACATGCCCGTTTACCCTATCCCGAAAATGCTGGTCGGAGAATCGAAATCCGGCGCAAATAGGCGTAAGGTCGAACAGGGACAGGAGCGCAGCGAATTGCGTTGCGCTCTTTTGGATGATCGTGCTGTTGCGTTGCAAGGGGTCGCTCTTAAGCTGCGCAATGGTTGCAGGGGAAGTTAGGAACGGGTTTCGTGCCTGAAATATTCCAGCGTCTGCCATCGATACTTGCCAGTTGGATACGGCCAAACATCCAGCTGTTCATGTCGTCGCGCGAGCCCCATATGTGGGTCATCTCGCTGATGATCGGTCTTGCCGTTTCCGCCGCCGTCATCGTGTTCCGCGAAATCATACTGCTCATTCAGCTCGTCTGGCTCGGCGTGAACACGGAAACCGTTGCCAGCGCCGCCCGCGAAATTCACTGGCTTTGGGTGTTGCTCACCCCGGCTGTTGGCGGACTGCTGGTGGGCTGGTTGCTGAAATCCTTTATCCCCTCCCGCCGTTGCGGTGGTGTGGCGGACGCAATCGAAGCCAAGGTTCCCGGCGGTCGCGATATCGAAATGAAGACCGGCCTCTGGTCCGCCGTCATCAGCGCCCTGTCGCTGGGCGTTGGTGCAAGTGCCGGGCGGGAAGGCCCAATGGTCCATCTGGGCGCGACCCTGTCAACGTGGATTTCCAAACGGTTCGACCTTCCCGCGTGGGGGCGGCGCACCTTGCTAGGCTGCGGCGTTGCAAGCGCCGTATCCGCTTCATTCAACGCGCCCATCGCCGGCGTCCTCTTCGCTCACGAAGTCATTTTGGGGCACTATTCAAAGCGCTCATTCATTCCCATCGTCATCTCCTCCGTCATGGGCACCCTGCTCTCGCGGCTTTGGTTTGGCGACAATGCAGCGTTTTCGATTCCCGATTATCAGATCACATCCAATCTGGAATTCCCGGCGTTTGTGCTGTTGGGCGCGGTTTGTGGTCTGATCGCAATCACGTTTCAATTTTCGCTCATCGCATCCGACTATGTAGCCCGATCAATCACCATGCCCATCTGGTTGCGACCAGCGGTTGGCGGGTTGATGATCGGTTCAATCGCGCTTGTGTATCCGGAGGTTCTGGGCGTCGGATATGAGGCGACCGATATGGCGCTCAAAAACCAGTTCGCGCTGAACGTGCTTATTCCCCTGATCATCGCCAAAACGGCAGCAACCGCCATAACCCTGGCGTCACGATTTGGCGGCGGTGTATTCTCCCCTTCCCTCTATATCGGGGCCATGACCGGCGGCGCTTTTGGTCTCATCGCGGCCTCTGTGTTTCCGGATATGGCGTCTTCACAAGGGCTCTACGCTATTCTCGGCATGGGCGCGGTGGCTGGCGCAGTCATCGGCGCGCCGATTTCAACAACCGTCATCGTGTTTGAACTGACCGGCGGCTACTCGCTTTCCATCGCGCTGCTGCTGACCGTTTCCATCGCCAACGGCATCAACATGGCGCTGCACGGCCGCTCATTCTTCATCTGGCAATTGGAAGCCCGCGGTTTCAACCTGCGCGACGGTCCACACCGCGCCACGACCAGAACAACCATGGTCGCCTCGTTCATGACCCTGCTGCCCAAATATGGAGAGGATCCCGGCCCGGTTCAGGAAGGTGCAACGGTTCTGCGCCCAGATACCAATCTGGAAACCGCTCTGCGGATTTTTGATGATGGCGGGCACAGCCGCCTGCCGGTTGTAAACGCCCGCGACCCGGAAAAAATCATCGGCTGGGCAACGCAGGTCGAGGCACTGCGCCATTACAACAAGGCTTTGGTTGATCTCAGCGAGGAAGAGCACCGCTAGTTTACCGGTGCGATATGCCAGTGGAGTTCTTAAGCGGAGATGTTCTCCGTCGGGCTTTTCTTGCGCTTTGTTTTCACAACGGAACGGCTGACAAGCCGCTCATCGCTTGCCTCAATCTGCTTCAAAACAGCCATTTCCTGCTGTTGGGAACCGGCATTGCGACCGCCAATGGCGAACAGTGCAACAAGCACGGCACAACCCAGACAACCTGCCAGATAGACAGCGATGTAAACCATGATCAGCCCCCCAGCTGAATTTGATCGGTCAAACACTCATTAGCCTTGAAGGCGTGAGCAAAGAAGTTTCGCGACGTTACACAGCACATCGTCGCTTTCGAAATGCTAGACAAACAATTCATGAAAGTCGCGTGCTAAATGTCGCACTTTTCAGTGAAAGCACAGCTAACTGATCAAAAACACCATTCGAAACGGTCAAAACGAAGATATCACAATATGTTACGGCACTTTGATTGGAAAGGCATTCGCTCGGCGCAATACGCGAGCCAGCACACCAGCAAGTGCACTGGCGCTCTCAAATTTCAAGGACTTGAGAAAACGAACAGATTCGAATCAGAGCGAACCCTGCCAACCAGCCCCCGGGCAAGCGGCCCGGAACCAGCGATATTTTGTGTTTTGAAGAAAACGGGTGTTAGCGAAACACCAGGAGGTGGACTGAGCCACTCCAAGCAATCACGGATCTGCCATATGCAGGGGCGAACTGTTTACGACAAGTCTGCGAGTTGTCAGAAAAATGACAGCGCTTCGCTAACACTTGCTCATAGTAACGCTGCGTCATTGATGTCCCATCAGGTCATCACCCCAATTTACTTTGTTTGTTTGAACAGCAATTGTAGCGGCAGGGCTGTGAATGGGGATTGTGTGGCGTGATTGATCAACCGACATGCATCAGGCATCGATGAGACCATCGCGCATGGCCCGCAACAACAGTGTCGCCGTCGTGTGGACATTCATCTTGCGCATCAGGTTGGTGCGATGGCTGTCGATGGTTTTGGGGCTGACAGACAAATGCTCCGCCATTTGCCCGTTGGTCAGCCCGCGGGAGATGCAATGAAGCACTTCAAGCTCCCGCTGTGTCAGCTTTTGGCCGCTCTTGGCGTCATTCAGCAGTTCCTTCACACAATCAGGTATCTGCTGACGCCCCTTTGCCATTTCCAGAAGCGCATCGCGAATCGCCTCTTCAGGCATGCTTTTCAGAAAAAGTCCGTCAGGTCTGGCGTCTATCAACTCATTCAGCCGCGCTGGCGAGGAATGTCCGGTGATCAGCGCATAGCGGGTCTTTGGCGCCCAACGGCGGGCCTCGAACAAAGCCTCCAGCCCTGTAACACCCGGCATCGAAAAATCCAGCAGCGCGCATTGCGGCTGATGCTGTTTGACAAGAGCAATCGCCTCGATGCCATTGGCGGCCACGCCCACAACGTCGAAAACACCACCCTTTTCGAGGGCGGATTGCATGCCAGATACGGTAAAACTGTGATCGTCAGCAATGACGATCGAAATCGGCTGTCTCACAAGCGCCCCCACAATGCGGCGGTCAGATCGGTTGTGAAATGTCTGACGCGCATTATGCCCCTGGCTGTTGCAATTTATTGTGCTTTTAGTCTGCACACAACAGGCTTACGCGCGGCTAAGCAAAACGTTCCCAAACGGGTTCAACTCACTGGCCCGGTTAAACCGGCTCAACTGGTCGGTAAAATCGACTATTATCTCGATGCCGACTGGAGCAAAACACCGGACGAGATGGCGCGCGAGAGCGCAAACGGTCCGGGCCTCTTCAAGCCGGTCACTGCAGCTGTTCCAAACTTCGGCTACATCAAGGCGCGTGTTTGGTTGCGGGTGAGATTGCAGAACAACACCGAAGACGTGACGGACTGGCGGATCTATTTTCCCGAAAATTTCAAACAATATTTTGCCGTCTTCGTGGCGCGGCAAGGCGGCAATATCGATACGCTTCTGGATGAAACACCAACAACAGGCTTTCATCAGCGGCCAATCGCATTTCCCGAACTTGTAGCGCCACTGCGATTAGCGCCCGGTGAAAAGGCGACACTGCTGGTGCGATACTGGTCGGAAGGCACTTCCGAACTGGCCGTCGGCATCGAAACGGCCCAGAGTTTCAATGACATGGCCAACCGGCGCACGGCGAAAAACTTCGTCTATTACGGCATGACCATGCTGCTGATCATTGGTGCCATTCTGGCAATGATCGTTTTTCGCCAGACGGTTTTTGCCGCCTACGCGGCCTACGCCACGAGCACCCTTTTGTTCATCATGCATTCCGATGGTGTCGCGTTTCAGTTTTTGTGGCCGGACTGGCCACAGTTCAACTCTTACGCTTCCGTCTTGACGGGCTCGGCGATCGTGATTTTCGGTGCCAATTACGCGCGCATATTTCTGCAAACCGCGCGCTTCCACCCGACACTCGACAAATTGCTCTGGGGCACAATCGGGTTTACGGCAGCCATTCTCATCGCAAGCTTGTTTGTCGACAACCAGCCGATCAAGAAGGGCCTTATTCTCGTGGCGTTGTTTGCCATTGCCCTCTTCACCGCAAGTGGGCTGGTGGCTGCGCGAACCCGGTTCAAACAGGTGCGTTTTTACGTGCTGGCATGGTCGGGCGCCGTTGCATCCGCCGGTATCATGACCATGCGCCACTGGCTGGGCTTCGAAATTCCCAAAGATGTTCAGCTTGATTCCATGCGCATCGTCATGGTGTTCGATGCAACCATGATGGGGCTTGCCATTGCAGACCGTTACAACCAGTTGCGCGTCAGCAGGCAAACCGCGCTCCGCGACAGTTTAAAGCAGGCGCAGCGCAGCCTCGCCCTGACCAACCGCCTGCACGATCTGGAAGGCAAGTTTGCTCTGGCTGAGGAAATGGCAGCAAACCGCAGCGAGCAGATTGAAAACACCGTGCATGACCTGCGTCAGCCGCTTCACGCCCTGCGGCTGGGCATTGCGGACCTGACCGCCAGCACCGCAGACAATTCGGCATCCGCCCATGAAAAATCCGAACAGATCGACGCGGGTTTTTCATATCTGGAATCGCTGATCGCCGATCACCTGACGATTGCCGATACGGCCAGCACCAGCGTTCCGCCACCAGGGTCGGAGGACGAAAACGACGACCGGCAAATGGACCTGAACGTCATACTCAAAAGCATCCATCAGATGTTTCAAAGCGACGCTGCAGAAAAAGGCGTGGAGTTTCGGTTTGTGCCGACATCCTGCACCACATCCGTCGATCCGCTCGTCATTATGCGCTGCGTGTCCAACCTCGTTTCAAATGCGGTGAAATACACAGCCGAAGGGCGGGTTCTGCTGGGTGTGCGATGCAGCCCCGGCCATTTGCGAATTGAAGTTCACGACACCGGAACCGGCATGAGTGGTGAGGAATTCAAAACGGCCCTCAACCGCCACGCCCGTCTTGATCACAACCGGGACTCGGCAGAAGGGTCCGGCTTCGGACTGACAATCGTGCGCGACCTTGCAGAAATGCACCACATCAAACTTCTGCATCTGGGCGACCGCAAAACCGGCACGAGCCTCGCCCTCGAAATGCCCAGGGATTAAAGACCCCTCAATCAACCCTGCTAAAACAGCCAAATTTCGCCCCTTCACCGTTGACAGCCGCCGCCTGTTCGGCATGTTTATAGACGTGGAATTGAGGGGCTGCGACATCATGAAAGCGCGAAACACGGTTATTCGAACTGCTGCCATCGTCGCAGCCGCTACAGTTTGTTTTCTGTTCACCAGCCCCCGGGCATTTGCGCTCTCCCCTCTAAAGTCCGTGTCCGCCGAAGACGTGCGATCAGATTTGAAGCATCTTCGAAGGTTGCTGCTACTGGCGCACCCCAATCTCTACGCACATAAGTCGCAGGAAAAATTGAGTGCGGAGTTCAGTGCTATTGAGGCAAGGGTCAAGGGCGGCATGAAAATGGGCGAGGCAATGCTGCGTGTCCAGCAAATGCTGGCGGCTGTATGCGACGAACACACGCAAATCGACCTTTCGGAAACATATGACGAGTTGGACCCGAAGATCTTTCGCATCATCGGCGAGCCCATTATCAGCAGCCCCGGGCTTATCTTATTCGATCATTGGAATATGAAGCGATCGCCAACCAAACTCGTGGCATTGCAAGGCATCCCTGCCGCAGATATTGATCGCGAAATGCGCGCCACAATATCTGCTGATGGTTGCAAGAGTGACAGTGCAATTCTCAATCAGCTCGAGCCCTTGGACACCACCTTACTGCTGAGTTTTGCTATAGCCCAGCGGTCCGAATATTCGGCCACCGTACGCACACGCATCAGCACTAACCCGGATGTCTATGGCCCCCCGGAGAGACGTGCGGTGCGATTGCGGCCCATCGGCGAAATAAGATGGGAGCGTCGCAATACGGCTGCGAACTACCGCCACACCCCGCTCGAAGACATCGGTTTCAAACTGCCACGTGCGGGTGTTTTCAACACCTCCGATCCGAAAAACCATGGGATCATGTCTGCGACCAGCGAGGACGGTCGCTACGCATACATACACATGGGTTCTTTCACCAAGTCGGCAGATCAGACAAAAACAATGAACCGGGTCATGCGCAAAATCATACGCGGCAATCCGAAACACGTAATCCTGGACCTGACCGAGTCACCGGGTGGATGGATACGATCAGCCAGACGTCTTCTTTCCTACTTTCTGCCGCGTGCGCACAACACCGCTAAAACGCTGTACAAATCAAGCCTGAAAGCCCCTGCAGCCGATGGGTTCACTCCGTATTCAAAGGAAAGAGGAAATCTGCAACGCACAAACGCAAGAGACTTCGTAAATGGCCGTTACTCAAACGGGAACTATGTCCTGAAGGCCGCACGCGCATCGTTCGGAAATCCTCATTACAGAGGTAAGATAACGGTGTTGGTCGGGCCGAACACCTTTTCCGCCGCCACGATGGTGGCTCTGGCCCTTAAAAAGGAGCGAGGCGCAACCATCGTTGGCCACCTGTCTGGCGGCGACAATCACACAACCTGTTATGCAGCCCATGGCACCTATCGTCTTCCAGCGACCGGGATCAGGGTGGCCATTCCCGAGACGTGCTACACGCGATCTTCCAGCAATGGAAAAGGAAGCCGCCGCCCGGTTCCCGACGTAAAAGTCGACCCGTTCGGACAATTGTCCAGCCAGCTGAAGAGAGCCATAATACAGGCCGCAGCGAACCACATCGCTGGCCGTAAAGAGTCCGCAGCCAAAAACAATTAGCACGTTATATTAGAGGTTCCCCGAAAGTGCGTGTGCTCCCGCGAGTGTTGTTCCTCAAAGCGCCATGCATGGTTTGCTACCATATTGAGCAGGTGCATGTTGACATAGTCTGACGGTTTGCCATGCTGAAAGCTGAGGAAACAGGGGCTCTGCGACGAGATGAAAAGAACACACTCCCTTTGGCGGACCGGCTTGGTTGCGGGTTTGGCTTTGGTCTGTATTGCGGCAGTCAGCACGCCTGCATTAGCGCTCTCGCCGGAAGCGAAAGTCTCTGCTGAAAAAGTGCGTTCCGATCTAAAATACCTTCGCAAACTGCTGTCTCGAACACACCCCAATCTTTACGCCCACAAGGGCCCCAAAAAGCTCAGACGTGAGTTCAATGCCATTGAAGCCAAGGTCAAAGGTGAAATGCGCATGGGTGAGGCCATGGTGCGGGTTCAGCAACTTCTGGCAGCCATTTGCGACGAACACACCTCCATCAATCTGCGTGATACCTTTGAACACATAGACTGGATCAACACAAAAATCGTGGAACAGCCGATTATCAGCACGCCGAACAAGGTTGTTCTGGACGAATGGGGCATCAAGACCGCGCCGGTTCAACTGCTTGGCCTCGATCGACTAAAGGCGCGGGAAATGGACCAGAATCTGCGCTCCATTATTTCTTCAGACGGTTGCAGTGGCGAACGCCCCATTTTCAGCCGTCTTGCGGGCTTCCCGACCACTATGCTGCTGAACTATTTCCATCCCAGAAGTGAACAATATGTCAGTATCACCAGGAAGCGTGTGCCGATCGACGCAGAAGAGAACTCTGATGTCGAATTCAAGGTGATATACCCCTTCAGTCTTGGAGCCATTTATCAGCGCGCAAGGCTTGATTTACCGACCCGACGCATCATACCGCTCAACAGTGCTGGTATCCCTTACGAAAGGCGACATTACTACAAGATCAATGATCGGAACTACTCCGGCATATTGGGGATTGTTAGCCCGGACAAAAAATATGCATACGTTCATATGGGAACGTTTGAGATGGGCAAAAAACAGGAAACTGCCATCAACGAAGTGATGCGCAAAATCATCAAGGAAAACCCGGAGCATGTGATTCTGGATCTGACGGAATCTCCGGGCGGGTATTCCCGATCAGCATCACGGTTGCTTTCCTATTTTCTCCCGCGGTCGCATCAGATTGCGAAATCGGTTTATCGCATCAACCGAAAGTTTCCGACTGGAAACAACTTCACGCCCCACTCTGCCCAACGCGCAAAAATGGAAAAGAAGTTCATACGGCAATTTCGCAGGGTGCCGCGCAAACGCAGCCGCTACACACTGCTCCTGCGCCGCACGTCCTTCGGCAATCCGCATTTCAGGGGTAAGGTGACCGTTCTGGTTGGCCCGCAAACGCATTCCGCAGCCACTATTGCCGCGCTTGTGCTGAAGCGCGAGATCGAGGCAACGATCATCGGCTATCAGTCTGGCGGCGACACCCGCACATCCTGTTTCGCCGCCGATGGCACATACCGTTTGCCGGCAACGGGCATCAAGGTGCTGATTCCGGAAACCTGTTTTGAACGGGTGCGCAGCCGCAAGGGACGTGGCGGGCCACTAAAACCCGATATTGAGGTGGACCCGTTTGCCCAACCCTCAGGCGAGCTGTTGCAGGCCATCCTGCAGGCCGGGGCGGATCATGTCGCCGGTCGCGATAAAACGGCGGCCAAGAGCAACTAGACGCACAGCCGCACACAGACTTTTCTTCGGCGTACGGTTCCCCTCGCAGGTGGAACCGTTCTAAGAAGAAACCATGAACAAGCCCGCCTCGAATCAACCTCCGGCGTCGCCCGTCGGCGGCATTGCCGCGCGTGCCCTTGGTGCTGCGCGCGCAAACCAGCTTGAGCAGGACCCGGACAAGCTGCCCTATATGCAGGGGTTGAACCCGGAGCAGCGTGAGGCGGTGCTGACAACCGAAGGCCCCCTGCTCGTTCTCGCCGGTGCCGGCACGGGCAAAACCCGCGTTCTGACCGCCCGTATAGCGCATATTCTGACGCAGAAGATGGCCTGGCCAAGCCAGATTCTCGCCGTCACCTTCACCAACAAGGCCGCGCGCGAGATGAAGAACCGCATCGGCGGCATGGTGGGCGAAGCGGTGGAAGGCATGCCGTGGCTTGGCACGTTCCATTCCATCTGCGTGAAAATCCTGCGCCGCCATGCCGAACTGGTCGGCCTGAAATCCGGCTTCACCATTCTCGATACGGACGATCAGGTACGCCTGCTCAAACAGCTCATTCAGGCCGAAAACATCGATGACAAGCGCTGGCCCGCGCGTCAACTGGCCGGGCTGATTGATGGCTGGAAGAACAAGGCGCTTGGCCCTGACGCGATTTCGGAAGGCGATGCCCGATCATTCGGCAACGGGCGCGGTCGCGAGCTTTACCGCGCCTATCAGGAGCGACTGAAAATCCTCAACGCCTGCGATTTCGGCGACCTACTGGTCGAATGCATCCGCCTGTTCCGCGAAAACCCGGACGTGCTGACCGACTATCAACACCGCTTCAAATATATTCTGGTGGACGAATATCAGGACACCAACGTCGCGCAATATCTCTGGCTGCGTTTGCTGGCGCAGCCAAGAAAATCTGCGCTCACGCAGTCTGCTAAGCAGACGCTCCGCGAGGGCGGCCCAAATGGCCCGGACGCCTCTTCGGCGCCTGACGAGCAACAACCATCAAACACCGAAAACCCCGCACCCACCCCCATTCAGTCCGCCAGCGGGAGCGAAGAGCGACCCGCGCCAGCACCCCTGCGGAGCGAAGCCGCAACCAGCGGCGACAGCGTGAGCACAAACATATGCTGCGTTGGCGATGATGATCAGTCGATCTACGGCTGGCGTGGCGCGGAGGTGGACAACATCCTGCGCTTTGAAAAGGATTTTCGCGGTGCGAAGGTCATCCGCCTGGAGCGCAATTACCGCTCCACCAGCCATATTCTGAAAGCTGCCAGCCATCTGATTACCCACAATGAGGGACGGCTCGGCAAAACGCTGTTCACCGATCTTGCCGATCCGGACGAAGCGAAGGTGAAGGTCGCCGCCGGGTGGGATTCCGAAGAGGAAGCCCGCGCGATTGGCGAGGAAATCGAAAGCCTGCAAACAAAGGGCCACAAGCTGAACGAAATCGCCATTCTGGTGCGCGCCTCGTTTCAGATGCGCGAGTTTGAAGACCGCTTTGTTTCGCTTGGCCTGAATTATCGCGTTATCGGTGGCCCGCGCTTTTATGAGCGCATGGAAATCCGTGACGCGATGGCCTATTTCCGCGTCACCTGCCAACCGGCGGATGATCTGGCGTTTGAACGCATCGTCAACACGCCCAAGCGCGGTCTGGGAGATGCCACAATCCGCCTGATCCGCGATCACGCCCGTGCGCGCCGCATTCCCATGCTCGCTGCCGTGCGTGAGATGGTGGAAACGGAGGAACTGAAGCCTAAACAGCGCAGCACGCTGAAAACACTGGCGCTGAATTTCGAACGCTGGGCGCAATCGCTTGAGACGATGAAGCACACCGATCTCGCCGAGATGATCTTGGACGAGTCCGGCTATACCGAATTCTGGCAGAACGACCGCAGCGCGGAAGCGCCGGGCCGGCTCGACAACCTGAAGGAACTCATCCGCTCGATGGAGGAGTTTGAGAGCCTGCCCGGTTTCATGGAGCATGTCAGCCTGGTGATGGACACCGACAACAATCCCGATCTTGATGCCGTCAACCTGATGACGCTGCATTCCGCCAAGGGGCTGGAGTTTGAAACCGTGTTCCTGCCCGGCTGGGAGGAAGGCCTGTTCCCCCACCAGCGCAGCCTTGATGAAGGCGGCCGTTCGGGGCTGGAGGAAGAGCGCCGCCTCGCTTATGTCGGTATCACCCGCGCGCGCCGCAACTGCCACATCTGGTTTGTTTCCAACCGTCGCATTCACGGCCAGTGGCAGGCGAGCATCCCCAGCCGTTTTATCGATGAATTGCCGATGGACAATGTCGAGATCGTCGAACCGTCCGGCAATTATGGGGGGTATGGCGCTGGCCAAGGCGGAGCCGGTTTTCACAGAAGCTCTGGAGGCGCTTATGGCGCGAGCCGGTTTGACACGTCCGACCCGTTCACCAATTCCGGCTACACCTCTCCCGGCTGGCGCCGCGCCCAGGCCAACGCAAACGAAGACACCAAAAACAACTGGGGCACCCGCTCCGGCTACAAATCCACCTATTCCGGCGGCCCAAGAACGATCGAAGGCGAACTCGTCGCCAAATCCGTCATCGGCGCCGACGAGAGCACGTTCAGCATCGGCGAACGCGTCTTCCACATGAAATTCGGCTACGGCAAAATTGCTTCAATCGATGGGAATAAACTGACAATTGATTTCGAAAAAGCCGGGCAGAAACGGGTGCTGGACTCGTTTGTGGAGCGGCATTGAGGGGCTACAATTCACGTTCAGCCCGCTCCTTCGTATCGCGTGCCAATACATCCAGCGCGAAATATGCTGCGACTTTCATTGTCGGCGTGAAAAACCAGGCGGGGGAGAGTTTTCGCTCATAGTCCAGGCTGACAGTAAGTTGAGTTCCATCATTGTCTGGTAAGACCGAATAACTGAGCGTTTTGTGGCCAATCCAATTGGCGATCGGGCTGGTATCTGAAAGCACTCGAAAAACCACCTGCGTGTCTGAGCGCTCAACAACCTTGAGGGTAAGAAGCCCCTCACCCTCTCGTCCCTTGATCCTGACAACACGTCGACTGCCTAAGTCGGCCCCTTCATCCACAACAACTTCAACCGGTTGTGGGAAAGCCTGCAAGATCTGGGGAAGCGGAAACTCGGGCGATGTCGACTTGCTCACAGCCTTCCATACAACATCCGGGCTCGCGGCCACAAAGTGAATCGATGAAGTTTGGCCCTGTGAGGCGAAGTTATAAGCAGCTGGAACACCTTCCAGACTGGCACCAACTACAATCAAAAACGCAGCAATGAGGGTGCCAAAATCCTGAACTCGATTCTTGTCAGGCCGATTTGAACTCCTCTTTATTACTCTAAACAGTCTTCGAAAGGCCCTATCCAGAAAGACCAGAAGTCCAATGAATGCCAGAATAACAATCGACAGCACAGCCAAACATATCAAGACAGCCAAAACTGCCTGGAGACCATTTCTTTCACTGGAGGAGTGCGCAGGCACCGGGGAGAATGTTGCCACAAGAACTATGACAAGAGTGCCCCAGAGGCATGTACGAAGCGCCCGGCCCAAGACCACCTGTGAGAAGCCCTGGACAAGCTTCCCGTTGATACCCATCCAAACGAAGTGCACGAGCAGCACGATGGCAAGAGGAAACACAAACTGCATCCCGGTCGTTACATATGCTGAACTTGAAGTTTCATATGCATAAAAAAGGGCCAGCCCCCCGGCAACCGTGTGAGCTGCAAAGTCATTTTGCTGTTTCATGTTCTTTATGGTGAACCGCATTTGTGTTCTACCCCTCGATCGGTACGAGACTAGCGCGTTCTGGAAGGTCGTCCGGCGTTTTTAAATTCCAAACCAGCCCCAGTGATTTCAACCCCTTTAGTGCCCACCATCCCGGGTCCGCTTCGCCGCGTTTTTGACCTAATCGCGCTGAGGCAGGGAACGCATGATGATTGTTGTGCCACGATTCTCCCATTGTGAGGACACCACAAAGTGGGACGTTGTATCCTTGCACACCAGAGTCAGTAACATGCCAGGATCTTGCGCCGCGGTTATGGGCAAAATAACCAATCAGCCAATGCCCGATCACCGAAACAGTCACGCGTGCTGCGACTCCCCAGACAACCCATGGCAAACCGCCAATAGTCCAAAAGAGTATCGCCCAAGGGATTTGTTGGGCCATCCAGGTTCGATCAATAAATCGATAAAACCTGTCTGTTTTGACACGGCGCTCGAACGAAAGTCTGGGCGGTTTGGCAAGTTTCAATTCACAGTTTAACTGCCAGAATCCATCCAACAGAAAAGAAGAATTATGCGACAGGAATGGGTGACACGCCCTTTTCCTTTGCGCCCAATCGCGGATGTCATGTTGTCGTATCATGCCAAATGGACCCGCCATGCCAACCAGAGTACCCAGATAGACCATCAACCTTTCAAGCCATAAAGGGCAGCAATATGCGCGATGAATCAACAGGCGATGCATACCAAGCGAGTGACCGAAACAGACAGTGAAGCCAGTTGTCAAAATGAAAAGTACAAACGCACCCCAGGTAAAAAACAATGGCCCAAGAACAACAGCGACCGAGGCCATGAAAATCAGCCAGAGTGATTTTTGGGGATTCCAAACCACCCGCCCCGCGACAGAGCACGCGTGATCGTCAAACATTCTCGGCGATCGGAAAGTGCTTTCAGAGCGCGCAAAGGATTGTTCTATTGCGTCAAATTTGGTCGATATTTCGCTCGTTGTGGAAACGACTGTCACGTCAATCCAATTCTCATGAAAATGTCTCCCTTAAATATGTCTGCTAATCAACGAAATCAGAAACTCTATCGAACAACTTCTTAAAGCTGCGCCCCTTCAGAGTAAGCGCCACTATTCCTGTCTTGGAAATCGGAAAAATTGCCACAGGCAAACACTGCAATAACAAAATGAATACAGCGCCCAAATTTTTGAGCCGATAGTTCTTTCCCCAAAAAACTTATCCCCGCGCTTTCCCCTTGCCGCATAATCCTCCCACACGCCCGGTTCGACCATCGGAAACGATCGTTCGTTGCCGTGCCGGGGGGTGCCGGTGTTCGGGGGATCAGGCTAACGATCTGTCCCCCGGAGCGCTGCCCGTGAACCCGGGTCGTGCGTGGAAATCGTAGGCCGCCTTAGGGACAGTGCTCTTTGCTTTGCAAGGTGCAGAAAGGGAATTGCGCAGCCACCG
Organism: Pseudomonadota bacterium; assembly: GCA_039180085.1. Taxonomy (GTDB): domain Bacteria; phylum Pseudomonadota; class Alphaproteobacteria; order Rhizobiales; family Rhizobiaceae; genus Pseudahrensia. Next base: position 12,603 of record JBCDDX010000018.1, on the reverse strand, counting down.
GGACGGAACGCCCCGCGTTCGCAAACATAGTTACCTCAATGGCCAGCGTCCGCAGGGCGTTCCGTCGGTTGATTGAGATGTTTGATCAATACCCAGACGCAAATGCGGGCGTGGGAATGATGGAGCTTGTCTGGCTCCCAACCTCCCCCCAATCTCCAATTGTCATCCTCGCCGAAAGGCGGGGATCCATTTTTCAGCTGGGAGTGATGGCAACTGATGTAACTCAACACGCGGCCCAGTCCTCTGAGCCGGACATTCATCATCCCGCTTTGGGCCAACATGGATTCCGGCCTGCGCCGGAATGACAAGGTTGGGGCATTGAAGCGAGAAGCAAACACCGCACCAGACGAAACCAATTCGACATAACGCGAGCCAAGAAGAACTTAGGGAAAGCCTCTCGACGCAGCGAGCGAAGAGCGAGCCGGCGGGAATCCCGCCGCGCTGCCGCAGCGAAGGTCCGCGAGGACCGACAGCGTGAGGCCAGAACAAATTAAGCGAGCCGGGGCAAGAGGCGTGGATGGCGGCACGCCATCCGGGGATCAAGAAATGCCTGACAGCCTGAAACCCAACCAAAACAACTGCGACACCATGGCAGACACGTTTTGTCACAGCCTGTCTTGGAGATTTGATGCATCCAAAATCGCAATCCATTCGTTTCTTCATGTGAGCTTCCCCGGCTCATCGAATTTAACCAACGTGTTTCGAAAGGAAGAAAATAAATGAACTTCTTTACAAAAAGCCTTGCCTCTGTCGCCATTCTTGCAGCAGCCATCACGCCCGGATATGCAGCCGATATCGTCGACACTGCGGCAGGCAATGAGCAGTTTTCAACACTGGTCGCTGCCGTCAAGGCTGCCGGTCTTGTTGACACGCTGAAAGGCGATGGACCGTTCACCGTGTTTGCCCCGACGAATGCGGCTTTTGAAGCGCTTCCGGCTGGCACGGTCGAAAACCTGCTGAAGCCGGAAAACAAGGACCAGCTCGTTTCGATCCTGACCTACCATGTTGTGCCTGGCAAAGTGATGTCTGGCGATCTGAAGGATGACATGACTGCGGCCACCGTGCAGGGCAGCAATGTCACAATCGATATGGACGATGGTGTGAAGGTGAATGAAGCAAGTGTGGTGACCGCCGATATCGAAACCGATAACGGCGTCATTCATGTGATCGATAAAGTGATCATCCCAGAATAAGACTTCAGACTTTCCCGTCCGAAGAACGAAAAGCCCGGTCTTGCGACCGGGCTTTTTTGCTCATGTAACCGTTCTGGCCAACATGATATGCGGGCACGGCTTGACGCCATTTGCGGCCTGCGCCACCATTTTCAAGACAACGAAGAAGGGTGATGACCATGCCAAATCGCTTTTTCCTCCTGATGTCGGTTGCGGTTGTTTTCAACGCAATCGATCCAACAACGGCTTTGGCTGACCAGCAGGCCTGCGAGACCGCTGCCCGTGCGGCCATGCTGGATGTGCGCCATCCCGTACCAATGCGCCAGAGTTTTGAAACCATCACCGGTGGCAAGTCGGTCAAATCCAGCGCCGTTTCAACGCCCGACAACCGCGGCATGGCAATGGACGCCAACGGTGCGCCCGTAACGCTTTGGGCGGACCGAAAATTTTACACGTCGGCTGACAAGGGCAAGACATGGAACCTGATGAGTGAGTCGACCGAAGAGGCCGCTCAAGCCCAAATGGACGGCCTGCGCCAACAGGCGCAGAACGCCACCAATATTACCTGCGCATTCGACATCGAGCTCGACGGCAAACGGGTCAACCACTTCAAGCTGGATTACACGCTCTACAACATCGATATGAAAATGACCGGCGAATATTGGGTCGATGCGGAGACAGGCTTTCCCTGGCGCATCAAAACCACCAGCCCGCACAATGTGATCATCGGCAACAATCAGCCTGCAGACGACATCGTTGTCCCCGACCCGGAGGGATAGGCTACACTACTCAACAAACTCCACGGTCGCGCCTTTTTGGACGAGGCTGGCGAGTTCCTGTGCGTCCCAATTGGTGAGGCGGATGCAGCCATTGGAATTGGTCTTGCCGATGGTTTCCGGGTTTGGCGTGCCGTGAATGCCGTAGGTCGGTTTCGACAGGGCAATCCATACCGAACCGACGGGGCCGTTGGGACCGGGTGGGATGCGCAGGATTTGGGTGTTGTTGCCTTGCTGAAAATTGATTTTTGGATTGTAGGTGTATTCCGGATCAAGCGCGATGCGCGCGACCGAATGTTTGCCGCTCGGCGATGGCGTTGCGGCCGAACCGATCGTTGCCGGATAAGCCGCCACAAGAGCGCCATTTCGGTCGAAGGCGCGCACCTGTTCGCGTCCCTTGTCGGCGACGATATAGTGTACCTTGCGCGTGACCTTGGGCCCCGGCGCAACCACGTTGACAATGGTACCGGGCATGTTGAAATTCACATCCGGATTGAGCGCCTTCAGATAGTTCTGACTCATGTGAAAACGCTCAGCCAGCATCTCCACCGGCGACGTATAAGCCAGGCTTTTGAGCTTCGCTTTGCGCGCATAATCGACTGGCACCGACGCGATGAACGGGCCGGCGACATCTTGGTCCGTGATCGTATATTGCGTGGTGATGTTGCCACCAACCTTGGCAAGCGCTGCATCAAGACCAGCCTTGGATGTGATGTCTTTTGCAGACGTGTTGGTCTCGCGCCACGCAGCGACAGCCTTTGCAACGTTCGAGCCCCAACGGCCATCAATCGCTCCGGGCGAAAACCCTTTACGGTCCAGCACCACCTGGAGTGCTACCATTTGCTGTTTGTTGAATTTCGGTGCAGGGCCGGCGCGGAACACGCCGGAGTTCTCAACCGGTTGTTCTTCCGGCAGACGAGCAATCTGTTCATCGCCCTGTTGCTCGCGCGTTTTCGGCAACGGCTTCAGCGGCTCTCGGGTAATGCGCCGGTCATCGTCACGTTGCCGACGCTCACGGCGGGGCGCGACACGCTCATCTTCAAAATCATCGCGCTCATCGAGAAAGAAGCCTCCGCCATTGCGCTGGCGGTTGGCGCGGCGGCGGCGTTCCCAATCGTCTTCGTATCGGCGCTCTTCGTAGCGTTCATCATCGAGATCAAGCAGGCTACGCAACTCGCGCTCAAGCCTTTCGCGACGGGACAGGCGTTGTTCCTGCCGACGCTGCTGGCGCTGCTCCCGCAATCGTTCGCGGCGCAGTTCACGACGGCTCAGGCGGCGCTGCCGATCAGCCCGCCCAACGATTTCGCCGGTTTCCGGATCAACCAGAAACTCGCGGCCATAATCATCGACATAGAGTTCGTAATAGCCCTGAGCGAGCTTATAGCTTTCCTGCGCATGAGCGGAATGTGTTGCCGAAAACCCGGCTGCAAAAACCGACAGCCCGGCCAGCAATGGAAGACAGGAACGCAAGGTTATCGTCATGATGGTCTCGTGATCAATTCGTTCAAATGGGCGCAAATGCCCTCATCAATCAGGCTAAGTTGTTGAACATGAACGGGACATGAAGATGGCACCTGATATGAATACGTCGTGATTTTTTGTGATGTTGCAAAACAAAACAGGCGGCATTTTCAAACGCCGCCTGTTTCAATGCTGTTAGTGATGCATGCTTCGCCCTGGATCAGGCTGCATTTTGCTCATCAGGATTGGGCGTTTCAAACGTCCCGTCTACCGGCCGGGGCTTTGAACCCTTGACGCGAAACTGCAACCGGTCTGTTCCGGACGTCACGCCAACGGTTGTACCATCACCAATCTCCCCGGCCAGCAGTTTTTCTGCCAGCGGGTCTTGCAGCGCCGACTGGATAACGCGTTTTAGCGGACGCGCGCCGTAGGCGGGATCATAACCCTTGTCGGCCAGCCAGTTGATGGCGTCGTCGTCCAGTTCCAGCGTGATCTTGCGATCTTCAAGCAACCGCTCAAGCCGCTCCAGCTGAATTTTGACAATCGCGGCCATATTGCTGCGCTGCAGCCGGTGGAATAGGATTGTCTCATCAACGCGATTGAGGAACTCCGGACGGAACGAGGCTTTGACCACGTCCATGACAGTGTCCCGAACACTGTCGACATCTTCACCATCCTTCAGGTTAACGAGGAATTCGGCACCCAGGTTCGATGTCATGATGATCAGCGTGTTGCGGAAATCGACCGTACGGCCCTGACCATCAGTCAAACGACCATCATCCAACACCTGCAACAGCACGTTGAAGACATCCGGATGCGCCTTTTCAATCTCGTCGAACAGCACGACCTGATAAGGCCGACGCCGTACAGCTTCCGTCAAGGCACCGCCTTCATCGTAGCCGACATAGCCGGGAGGCGCACCGATGAGACGGGCAACGGAGTGCTTCTCCATATATTCCGACATGTCGAGGCGCACCATCGCGCTGTCATCATCAAACAGATAATCGGCAAGCGATTTGGTGAGTTCGGTTTTACCGACACCCGTTGGGCCCAGGAAGATAAACGAACCCATCGGGCGGTTCGGATCTTGCAACCCGGCCCGGGAGCGGCGCACGGCTTTCGAGACAGCCGCAACGGCTTCGCCCTGACCAACAACACGGTTCGCCAACACATCTTCCATCGCGAGTAGTTTTTCGCGCTCGCCTTCCAGCATCTTGTCGATGGGAATACCGGTCCAGCGGCTGACAACATGGGCAATGTGCTGTGGTGTGACAGCTTCGTCCACCATCACATCATCGGCCTCGTCACCTTCCGACTCCGCAATCTGCTTTTCCAGCTCCGGAATGACGCCGTAGGACAACTCACCCGCTTTCGCCAAGTTACCATCGCGCTGGGCGATCTCCAGTTCCGAACGCGCATGGTCGAGCTTTTCTTTCAGGTCGCGCGTACCGGACAGGCGGTCTTTTTCCGCCAGCCAGCGGGCAGACAGTTCCTGCGCCTTTTCTTCCAGCTCGGAAAGATCGGTTTCCAGCTTCTCAAGACGGTCCTTGGAGGCTTTGTCGGTTTCCTTGGTCAGCGCTTCGCGCTCGATTTTCAGCTGAATGATACGGCGGTCCAACTCATCAAGTTCTTCCGGTTTGGAATCCACCTGCATGCGCAGCCGCGAACCGGCCTCATCCATAAGGTCGATGGCCTTATCGGGCAAAAAGCGGTCGGTGATGTAGCGGTTTGACAAATTGGCAGCCGCCACCAGCGCGGAATCCGTGATCCGCACCCCGTGGTGGAGTTCATATTTTTCCTTGATGCCACGCAGGATCGAAACCGTGTCGGCAACTGTTGGTTCGGAGATGAAAACCGGCTGGAAGCGCCGTGCAAGAGCTGCGTCTTTTTCGACGTGTTTGCGATATTCATCAAGCGTTGTAGCCCCAACACAGTGCAGCTCACCCCGCGCCAACGCAGGTTTGAGCAGGTTGGAAGCGTCCATTGCACCTTCGGATTTGCCCGCGCCAACCAGCGTGTGCATCTCGTCGATGAAAAGAATGATGCCGCCTTCGGCCGCTGTGACTTCCGACAACACGGCCTTCAGCCGCTCTTCAAATTCACCGCGATATTTGGCACCCGCGATCAACGCGCCCATGTCGAGAGCCAGCAATTGCTTATCACGCAAGCTTTCAGGCACATCGCCATTGACGATGCGCAACGCAAGACCTTCCGCGATGGCAGTTTTACCAACACCAGGTTCGCCGATCAAAACCGGATTGTTTTTTGTACGGCGTGAGAGAACCTGCACGGCACGGCGGATTTCCTCATCACGCCCGATCACCGGATCAAGCTTGCCTTCACGCGCATCCTTGGTGAGGTCACGGGCATATTTCTTCAAAGCGTCGTAGGAATCTTCCGCAGATGCACTGTCGGCCGTGCGCCCTTTGCGAACAGCCTCAATGGCCGCGTTAAGACCCTGCGCAGTGACACCGGCATCCTTGAGAATCTTGGCAGTCGGCGAACCGCTTTCCATCGCCAGAGCCATGAGAAAACGCTCAACGGTGACGAAACTGTCGCCTGCCTTTTTGGCTATTTTCTCGGCCTGCTCGCCCACTTTGGCAAGCGGTTGCGACAGATAAACGCCACCTTGCGAGCCGGAAACCTGTGGCAGTTTATCGACAGCGGCCTGCGTTGCGATCAATGCCTGTTTTGCGTCTCCGCCAGCGCGGTCAATCAACGACGCAGCAAGCCCCTGCTCATCTTCGAGCAGCACTTTTAATATATGTTCGGCGGTGAGTTGCTGGTGACCGGAGGCAAGCGCTCCAGATTGGGCGGACTGCATAAATCCGCGCATACGTTCGGTATAATTTTCCAAATTCATGGGTCATCGTCCTTATCAATGCCGCCAACCCGAAGCGATGGCAGAAAATCAAGAATTGGGTTCCCGCATTCGGCAAACCCTGTTGAAACCTTATGTAGGTGTGCCCGCCATCGTTTCAATTGCGACGGCGTTAGACAAACGCAAAAAGCGCATCACCGGGCTGACCGATGATGCGCTTTTTTTGTGTTCTCAAGGCAAGGGTCCGAAGCGCCCACAGAGCGCCATCTTGCCCAATCTCAGAGCAAATTACTCTGCGGCGCTGCCAGAAATAAAGGCTGGAAGCTCACCAACTGGTTCGGCCGCTTCGCTTTCAGCGTCCGCTGCCTTACGCGGCTTACGAGCCCGTTTGGGTTTTGCCGAAGCGTCGTCCTTAGCGGTCTCGGCCACGTCATCACTTTTGGCATTGTCGGCATCTTGACCCACAACCGGCTGCGGGCCTTCGCCCGGAACCTGTGCGCCCGACTTTTCATCATTTTCGTCACTATCGCGACCGCCATCCCGTGCTGAACGGTCATCGGACTGTTCGTGCCGTCCGCGACGGCCACGGTTGCGACCGCGTCCTCCACGTTGATCGTCGCCGTCACCGGATTCGCCATCGCCATCGTCTGCATTGCGGCGTGCGCGCTCTTCCTCGCGCTGAGCCTGCTGTTCCGCGTGGGCGGCCTGCGCTGCAGCGATGAGACGGTTGTAGTGTTCGGCAAACTGCCAGTAGCTTTCCGCCGCAACGGTGTCGCCGGATGTCTGGGCATCGCGAGCCAGCTGCGTGTATTTTTCAGCAATATGGGCGGCGGTTCCGCGAATGCGAACGTCCGGTCCATTGCTCTCCATCGAACGGTTGAGCTGATTGCGGTTGTTATTGTTCTGGTTGCGGTTGCCACCGCGACCGCGCGAACGCTGTCTGTTTTGTTGTTGGCCTTGTCTCATTCGACACTTCTTGGTTTTGCTGATGTCCAAACAGATGTCTGGCACCGAATATCGCCCAACGGGCTTTCTGGTTTTAAGGCTTTGGCCTCGGTGATCGGCAGTCTCCCGCCGGAATTCCTGTGTGTATTCAGGTGAACTGGTTTCCCAAAAAATTTCATGCAGCGCGCCATGCGGACTGCAAATTCATCACAATTGTGGTCGGGCGCAGTGCCCGCGGAGCCCCGTGTGTTTCATGGACGACCGTATTCCGGTCAGCCTATGCCGGATTTCAAAACATGCTGGTCCGCCTGTCACTCTCAAAAAGCCCGTCAACGATTAAGAGAGTGTGATCTCAACTGATCTTGCTCAAACATCAGCGTGTGACACGCGACAGCTTAGACAAATGTTCAGGAAACCAAAGCGTCCAACGCTTTCTTCCTCAACTGGTAAGCGTTGTGACACAAAAAGCAAGCCCTTTTTTGACGCACTGTAAATTTGACCCGGTTTTTTGCATTCTTCAAAAATCGCACCTCTTGCGCGATCTCGCCGGAATTTCACTGATTACTGATCGCGGCGCAGCAAAACCGCACGGTCGCGGCCCTCAATATCTGTTGCGACCTCTGAAATGGCCCATCCGGTCGTGCGTGCAAGATCGTGAATGCCCTGTTTCTGGTCATGGCCGATTTCAACGGCGAGAAACCCGTCGGGTTTCAACCAGACCGCCGCATCGCCCAGAATTATGCGGTAAGCGTCCAGACCATCCGCACCGCCATAAAGCGCAGCATGAGGGTCGAATTTGGCAACGCCCGGCGCCAGCTGCGCCATCGCTTCCGCGTCGATATAAGGCGGATTGGAAACCAGAATATCGAACGGTTCCATCCCCTCCAGAGCGGCCAACCAGTCGCCCTGTCGACAGGTCGCACGATCAGCAAACCCCAAACGCGCTGCATTGGCTCGCGCGGTTTCAAGTGCACTGCCGCTGATATCGCAAAGCACACCCCGCGCATGGGGCAATTCATGCAGCAGGGAGAGGCCGACAATCCCGGTCCCCGTTCCAAGATCCGCCAGTTCGATGGATGAACGCCGGTCCGGAATATGACTTAAGACGAGTTCGATAAGGCATTCCGTATCGTCACGCGGTTCCAGCGTGTCGGGAGAGAGGCTGAAATCCAGCCCGTGAAACTCCCGCCGCCCCAAAATGCGGTGAACCGGCTCACCCAACTCGTATCGCGCGAAACCACTTTCAATATGTCCCAGAACATTCTCGGGCACCTGGTTGCCGCCACGCGCTATCAACCCTGCCTTATCCAGCCCAGCAAGGCCCATGATCAGCAATTGTACATCGCGCAACACGCCACGTGCCGCATCGCGGTTGGCCGCAGTAAAGCGAGCATGCAATTGCGCCAGCAGACCGTCGAATGTGATGTCAGCTTTCCGCGTCATCGCCCAGAGCCGCAAGCTGGCTCGCCTGATAATCGGTGATCAGGGCATCGAACAATTCGTCCAATCCTTCACCCTGAATCATGCGGTCAAGCTTGTAGAGCGTAAGGTTGATGCGATGATCCGTCACCCGCCCTTGCGGAAAATTATAGGTGCGAATGCGCTCCGACCGATCACCAGACCCGACTTGCCCCCGGCGGGAGTCGGCCCGTTCCTGATCGGCTTTCTGACGTTCCATGTCGTAAAGACGCGAACGCAATTCCTTCATCGCAAAAGCGCGGTTCTGGTGTTGCGATTTCTCCGCCGAAATCACCACAATGCCGCTCGGCACATGGGTGATGCGCACGGCAGAATCCGTCGTGTTGACGTGCTGACCACCCGCACCTGAAGCACGCATGGTGTCGATGCGAATATCTTCGTTGCGGATTTCAACATCGACATCTTCAGCTTCCGGCAACACGGCGACAGTTGCTGCTGATGTGTGAATGCGCCCACCGGATTCGGTTTCGGGAACCCGCTGAACCCGGTGCACACCGGACTCGAATTTCAGCCGCGCAAACACGCCAGAACCGCTGATCGAAGCAACAATTTCCTTGTAGCCGCCCACTTCGCCGGGGCTTTCAGAAAGCACTTCAACCTTCCAGCCATGGGTTTCAGCGTGCCGCTGATACATGCGAAAAAGATCGCCTGCAAAAAGTGCCGCCTCTGATCCGCCCGTGCCTGCCCGCACTTCGATGATCGCGTTTTTCTGGTCCGCCTTGTCCTTCGGCAGCAGCAACACCTGCAATTCATCTTCAAAACGCGCAATGACTTCGCGCAGAACCGGCTCCTCTTCAGAGGCCATTTCGCGCATCTCAGAATCGGTGTCCTTGTCCGCGAGCAATTCTTCCAGTCCGGCCAGTTCGTCCTGCGCTTCCAGCATCTCGCGCACCTTTTGAACGACCGGGCCAAGCTCGGAAAATTCGGACGCCAGTTTCACATAGGTCTCCGGATCAGGATTGGAACTCATCTGCGTTTCCAATTGCTGATACCGGTCGAGAAGCTGGTCGATTTTTTCCCTGGGAAGCATTGTTTTCCTTTTGGAGAATGGGTCGCTGGTGTGGCCGTTTGCCAAAGACAGACAAGCGTATCGCTACACGATTATTCCGTGCTGGTCACAAAAATCGCTGAGTATTTCCCGCAGGGTTCGATGGGCTGCATCGTCGTCCACAGCCGCGTTGACGAGATGGCTAACGCGAGCGAGATCAACGGAGCGGATCATTTCTTTGACCGGCCCAATTGCTGCCGGTGGCATAGAGATGGATCGGTAACCGATGCCGATCAGCGCCATGGCGGACAACGGATCGCCCGCCAGTTCACCACACAATTGCAATGGCGTCTTGTTGCGTTCCGCCGCCTTCACGATTTCCCGCAGCGAACGCAGGAACGTACGGGACAGGGGTTCAAACCGGTTGGCCATCTTGCTGTTGCCACGATCACTGGCCGTCATGAACTGGAACAGATCATTGGTGCCCACCGAAACAAAATCCACCCGGTTCATCAGGGCATCAAGCTGGAACAAAAGGTTTGGCACTTCGATCATCGAGCCCAATAAAATTGTATCGGGCAGATCGTGGCCAAACCGGGCCTGTGCGGCCATTTCCCGTTCCAGAATGGCGCGCACCTGATCAACTTCATCGGCTATCGTGATCATCGGCAGTTTGATTTTGAGGGTGCGCCCAATGGCGGCCTTCAGCAGCGCCCGTAACTGAATACGCAGAAGGCCGGGCCGGTCAATCGCCAGCCTGATCGCCCGCCACCCGAGCGCTGGATTGTCCTCTTTTGCGGTTTCCAGATACGGCAGCACCTTGTCGCCACCGACATCCAGCGTGCGAAATGTGACCGGGCGATCGCCGGCGGCGTCCATGACACTTTTGTAGAATTGGGCCTGTTCGCCCAAACGCGGCAACGTGCTCGATACCATGAACTGGAGTTCGGTACGGAACAGGCCAATCCCCGTCGCGCCGGTGTTGTCGAGTTGCGGCAGGTCCATCGTCAACCCGGCATTCAATAGCAGATCGATGGGAACACCATCCAATGTGACCGCCGGTTGGTCGCGCAGCGCATCAAACCGCGCTTCGCGTTTGGCGCGGAACTCAAGACGCTCGGCATAGACGCCCAGCACGTCCGCAGCGGGGCGCAGATGCACGCCGCCCTCATCGCCATCTACAATGATCGAGTCACCATTTTCTGCGCGGTCGACAAAGCCTTTCGAGGTTCCAACCACGGCAATGCCGAGTGCGCGTGCAACGATCACGACATGGCTGGTCGGCGCTGCCTCTTCCAGCACCAGACCACGCAGATTGTCATGGTGATAGTCCAGCAGTTCGGCAGCTCCCATCGTGCGCGCAACCACGACAAAGGGTTCGGAGCCCTGGCCTTCAAATCCGCTGCGTCCCATCAATTGTTTCAGCAAACGACGTGACAGATCATCGAGATCGTTCATGCGTTCGCGCAGATAGGGGTCAGACGAACGCGACAGGCGGGCACGGTTTTCCTGGCTCACCTTGTCAACAGCCGCTTCGGCGGTCAGCCCGTCACCGATCGCCGTTTCAATACGCCTTACCCAACCACGGTCATGAGCAAACATGCGATAGCTTTCCAGCACATCGACATGGTCTGCATCGCCATCACCATTCCTGTCACCGACATTGCGCGACACCATTTCATCAACCGAAGCGCGCAGCGATGTCACCGCCTTGGCCAGCCGGTTGAGTTCGTGATCTTCATCATCGCCAAACAGGTTTTCCACCACCACCCGCGGCTCATGAAGAACGACCTGCCCGATGCCAATACCGGAAGAAAGGCGGACCGCCGTCATGGAAATCGGGCGCTGTTGGTCGAGCTCCGTGCCCTGGCTGACCAACCCTTTCAGGTCGCCGGAGACCAGAAGATCCGACATCACCATGGCGGCGGTTTCGAGCGCTTCAGCCTCTTCTTCGGAAAACGCCTTGGTCTGCGTTGTCTGAACGACAAGAACGCCAAGTGGTCGCCCGGCGCGTTTCATCGGCACGCCAAGAAACGATTTGTAGGCCTCCTCGCCTGTTTCCGGCAGATAGGCAAAGGCCGGGTGCGATTGCGCGTCAGAAAGATTGAGCGGGCGACGGGCGGCAGCGATGGTACCGACAAGTCCCTCACCGACTTTCAGCTGCGACCGGTGAACCGCTTCCGCGTTGAGGCCGTAGGTTGCGAACAGTTCCAGCACATCATCAGCGCGAAGCGCGTAAACCGAGCACACTTGAGCGGCCATGGCAGCAGCAATCTGCTCCACGATACGATTGAGCCGCTCTTGGGGCCCAAGGGGTTCTGCCATCGCTTCTCGAAGATGCTTGAGCAAAACCCGTGGACCACTGGTCTGGCCGGGCATGGTCGTTCTTTCAAGGATGCGGAAATCAACGCCATTCGGCGTCGACTGTTGATTTACTCTTTATCCAGCCCGTAGACCGAATGCAAAGTGCGAACCGCCAATTCTGCGTAATCAGAATCGATCAGAATCGAGATTTTAATCTCTGATGTGGTGATCGCACGAATGTTGATGGATTTTTCAGACAGAGCCTTGAAAGCGGTTGCGGCCACCCCGGCGTGGCTGCGCATGCCGATGCCGATCACAGAAACCTTCACCATGCCAGGGTCGCTTTGCACGACCTCATAGCCGATCTCGTTTTTGGAAGAGGCAAGTGTTGTCAGCGCCTTATCAAGATCGGTTGCGGGAACCGTGAATGTCATGTCGGTAACGGAACCGTCCTCAGACACGTTTTGCACGATCATGTCGACATTCACATGAGCGGCCGCAAGCGGGCCAAAAACGGCGGCTGCAACCCCCGGCTTGTCCGCCACGCGGCGCAGGGAAATCTGCGCTTCGTCTTTCGCGTAAGCGATTCCGGTCACTGTTTGTTGTTCCAAAATCTGATCCTCGTCACAAATGAGAGTTCCTGGAGGGTTCACCCCC
>JBCDDX010000017.1:0-68550 GCA_039180085.1 Pseudomonadota bacterium | reverse complement strand
TGTCCTCCGGAGCGCTGCCTGTGAACCCGGGTCGTGCGTGGAAATCGTAGGCCGCCTTAGGGACAGTGTTCTTTGCTTTGAAGGGAGCAGAAAGGGAATTGCGCAGCCACCGGGACGGAACGCCCCGCGTTCGCAAACATTCGTATTATCTGGCCAGCGTCCGCAGGGCGTTCCGTCGGTTGACTGAGATGTTTGATCAACACCCAGACGCAAAACACGGGCGTGGGAACGGTGAACCTTGTCTGGTCTCTGAAACTCGCCTCGCTCCCGATTGTCATCCCGGCGCAGGCCGGGATCCATTTCAACCAAATGCTTGATGTCATTATCCCTGGGTCACAAGGCTCGACCAGCCACCGAGCCAGAACAGCAATCATCGCTCCCAGCCGACCCATAGATTCCGGCCTGCGCCGGAATGACAACATTTAAGTTACGAAACCAAATAAGGAGCACCAAGGGAAAGCCTCTCGACATAGCGAGCGAAGAGCGAGCCGGGGCCAAGCCCCGCACCCGCTTGGCGAAGGGCTCCAAGCGGCGTGGTCGAGGGGACCTCGACCGGGGACAAAGAAATGCCCGACAGCGTGAGCGCCAAACAAACCAAGCGAAAGCCCGAAGGGCTGACAGCGTGAGGCCAAAAAACCCAACACTCAGACCCCGTAATAGTCCCGATACCAGCGGACGAATCGCTGGACACCTTCTTCTATCGAGACTTTGGGTTTGCTGTTCACCGCCTCAAAAAGCGCGCTGACATCGGCATAGGTATCGGCCACGTCGCCGGGCTGCATGGGCAGATAATTGCGCTCGCTTTTGCGGCCAAATGCGGCTTCCAGTTTCTCGATGAAAGCCAGAAGGTTGACCGGCGCGCTGTTGCCGATGTTGAAAATCTGGAACGGAGCGGAGGATGTGTTGGGCGTGCCCGATGCAGAAGTCCAGTCCGGATCAGCCGCTGGTGGGCAATCCGCGACCTTCAGCATCATGTCGACAATATCATCGATATAGGTGAAATCGCGCGAGTGATTGCCATGATTAAAAACATCGATGGGTTCGCCCGATGCGATCTTTTTGGCAAACAGGAAGGGAGACATGTCTGGCCGCCCCCATGGGCCATAGACCGTGAAGAAACGCAACCCCGTCGTCGGCAGTTGGTACAGATTGCTGTAGGCGTGGGCCATCAGTTCATTGGCCCGTTTTGTTGCGGCATAAAACTGCAACGGATGGTCAACGGCATGGTGCTCGGCAAACGGCATTTGCGTGTTCATGCCATAGACACTGGAGGTTGATGCGTAGAGAAAATGCGGCACGGCCTGTTTGGCAGCGATGTCAATCAGATGGGTGAAACCCACCACATTGGATTCCACATAGGCCTGCGGATTTTCCATGCTGTAACGGACACCGGCCTGGGCGGCCAAATGGATGATCCGGTCGAACTTGTGTCGCTCGAAAACCTGACCCATCGCCTCACCATCGGCGATATTGCCCTGCACGAATTCAAACTGATGGTTCGATTTGGCAAGCCTGAGATTGATCTGCTCTAGCCGCGCCCGTTTCAGCGCCGGGTCATAATAGTCGTTCATGACATCGATGCCGACGACATCATGCCCGTTTTCAAGCAGCTGCAGGGCAGTGTGAAACCCGATGAAACCGGCAACGCCTGTGACCAGAAATTTCATGCAGAGAATATCCTGTGACTAGCGTACTGAAAGGAGAGACATAAATGAAATCCAAAACAAACCCACGCCTTATAGCATTGGCAATAGGGCAAAACACACCGATTGCAATCTATTCATCGGCTGAAACAATTGAAAACGGATGTGCTGTCGACGGCACAAGGTTTCTGAATCGCGTTTACAATTCGTCGCTTGCCGACAGATAACTGTACGGGTATCCCGTACCCGCTTATATCACCAAGCCAGCACAAACGCCGGCAAAGACATTCTCTGGATTATCAAATTGACCAAAACTGCACTGATCACCGGCATTACCGGGCAAGACGGCGCCTATCTGGCAGAATTGCTTTTGGACAAGGGCTATATTGTCCATGGCATCAAACGCCGTTCGTCGTCGTTCAACACGTCGAGGATCGACCATCTCTATGCCGACCCTCATTCAAAGGATGTTCGTCTTCACCTCCACTACGGTGATCTGGTCGATGCAACCAATCTGATACGGGTGATACAGTCCACACAGCCGGACGAGATTTACAATCTGGGGGCCCAATCCCATGTGCAGGTGAGTTTCGAAACCCCGGAATACACAGCCGATTCCGATGCAATCGGCGCGCTTCGGATACTGGAAGCCATTCGGATATTGGGGCTCGAAAAGAAAACACGCTTCTATCAAGCTTCGACTTCGGAACTCTACGGCAAGGTGGTTGAAACACCGCAGAAGGAAACCACCCCCTTCTACCCGCGCAGCCCCTATGCGGCTGCCAAGCTTTACGCCTATTGGGTCACGGTGAACTACCGCGAGGCCTATGGCATGCACGCTTCAAACGGCATCCTGTTCAACCATGAAAGCCCTTTGCGGGGCGAGACTTTTGTGACGCGCAAGATCACCCGCGCGGTGGCTGCAATCCATCACGGCATGCAGGACCGAATTTATCTCGGCAATCTCGATGCCAAACGCGACTGGGGCCACGCGAAAGACTATGTCGAAGGCATGTGGCGCATCGTGCAACAGGACGAGCCGGATGATTTCGTGCTCGGCACGGGCGAAACCCATTCGGTGCGCGAATTCGTTGAACTCGCCTTTAGCCATATTGGCCGTGAAATCGTCTGGTCCGGCGAAGGGGTCGATGAAGTGGGCAAGGATGCCGAGACGGGTGCCGTTCTGGTGCAGATCGATCCGCGCTATTTCCGCCCCACCGAAGTTGAACTGCTGTTGTCTGATCCCACCAAGGCAAAAGAGGTTTTGGGCTGGACGTTCACCACGCCGTTCAAAACGCTGGTGTCTGAAATGGTCCAAAGCGATCTGGCACTCGTTGCAAGCGAGTCGGACAGAAGCAACCGATATGACTGATCAGGGCGTTTTCGATCTCGAAGGCAAGCGTATTTGGGTGGCTGGCCATCGCGGCATGGTCGGCTCAGCGATTGTGCGCAGGCTGGAGCGAGAGAATCCGTCCGAGATTTTGACGGCGACACGCGCCGAACTTGACCTGTTGCGTCAGGCCGATGTTGAGGCATGGATCGCCGACAACAAGCCGGACATCATCTATCTCGCCGCCGCCAAGGTGGGCGGGATCATGGCCAATGACACCTATCCGGCCGATTTTCTGTACGAAAATCTCGTCATTGAAACCAACATCATCCACGCTGCCCACACTTGCGGCGTGAACAAACTGGTTCTGCTCGGGTCATCCTGCATCTATCCAAAATTCGCCGATCAGCCGATCACCGAGGACGCTCTGTTGACCGGTCCATTGGAGCCGACCAATGAGTGGTATGCGATCTCGAAGATCGCCGGGATCAAACTGTGCCAGGCGTATCGCAAACAATATGGCTCTGACTTCATTTCAGTGATGCCGACCAATCTCTATGGACCGGGTGACAATTTTCACCCGGAAAATTCCCACGTGATTCCTGCGCTCCTGCGCAAGGCGCACGAGGCAAAGGCGGCAGGTGCGTCACATATCGAAATATGGGGCACCGGCACACCCTATCGCGAATTCCTTCACGCTGACGACTGTGCCGATGCCATCGTTTTTCTGTCGAAAAACTATTCCGGCCATGAGCACGTGAATGTCGGTTCGGGAACCGATCTGCAAATTCGTGATCTCGCCCGCATGATTATGGACGTTGTGGGTTTTGAAGGGGAGTTGAAAACCGATCTCTCAAAACCCGATGGCACACCGCGCAAACTGATGGCGGCCAACAAACTGCGCGCAATGGGTTGGGAACCGACGATTGATCTGCCTTCCGGTCTCGCCCATGCCTATGCCGATTTTCTGGCACATGAAACCGGCTGACTTTCGGCGCTAGATATCGGGAAAGCGCTGCGCCGTTTCCTTGATCTGCTCGATAGCCGTTGCGATATGATAAAGGCTGCTGGCTGGGCTCGGCTCATCGACGAACGTCCCATCATCACGCATTTTATCGTGCCAGAAGCCAGTCGTTTCCGTCTCCAGATAGCGGTACAACACTGCAAGTGACCGTTTTATCTGCCGTTTATAAAAGGACCGCTCAGTTTTGTCGGCCTCCTCAAACAGAATCAAAGATGCGCGAACCCACTCACTCTGAGCCCAAAGGCGTGCTGGACCCTCCACACGCTCAAGTTCGGCATTCAGATGCTGAATGATCGCACCATTGGAAGGATTACGGCCCTTCATGCCAACATCGTAAAGGCGCCGCGCCACACTCAGAAACTGTTTGTAGTTGGAAATTCTGGACCATTTCACAAAAAGCCATGCCCATTCGAATTGGTGCCCCGGCTCGATAAAATGATCGCCCGCAATCGCCATCGGACGCCACGCTTCGTCAAAGCGCTCGACAATGCTGCCATTGTCTGGCGAAACCATTTTTTTCAACGCGAAATTCGCAATCCTTGATGCGCGCTCTTTCCATTTGGTCTGCTCAACAGGTTCGTCGACAAACGCCTCATAGCCAACCAAAGCAACTTCCAGACTGTGCATAACGGGGTTGGCCAAATGCTTGTGACTGCCTGCCTCAGTAAACAGGCCAGAGCCTCCAAAGTCCCTTTCCTCGAAGGCTTCCATGACGAGATGATCGTAGTCTTTTGCTGCAAGAACAGGAGCGTCGGGGAAACTCTGGAATGTGGCTGACGCTTCAGCAAAACCGGTGTCGGCAGATGCTGCATCTGGCGGGCTCAAGGCATGGTATTGCAGAGCATGAGGTGTCGGCGCTGACTGCAACTGTGTGCGCAGCGTCGGTTTTGTGCTCAACCCGATACGGGCAAGCATGGCCAGTTGCATGAATGTCTGATCGTAAAGCAAGGCGGTATCGTCGGCACTCTCGCCATTCACGCGCACCAACGTTCTCAAAAGACCATCGGAACGGATATAAGCGCTTCTGATACCAGCGTCAGACAGGTTAAAAACGGCACGCCAGTTGCCGGGCCAATTGTTTTTGGCGGCCAAAGCCAAAACGTAGTTCTGACGCCCCTGAACTCGTGCTCGGATAGTGCTGGCGGCCGTATTGCCCGAGACATCAAGATTCTCGCGCCACAGGCCCGATTCGGTATCGAATCCCATGCTTGACCAGACCGGCAGAGCAGAGGCGCTGAGCCAGACCGTCAGTTTTGCCGCCCATTGGGCAATCGTTTTCTGCGATGTCTGAAGGTCAAGTTTCGAATGCCCATCGGCTTTAAGGCGATCAACAACTTCTTTGACAGCCTGCGACTGCTTAAGATCCGACACCAGAATGACATCATCATCGACCACAACGTTGATATCGCTGACATTCGACAAGACAACAAGCCGGTTGTCAGTGGTGCGTATATTGCAGTTTTTGCTCTCAAACAGAAACGTGTCACCAAGGGTCGTGTTGCCAGCGTCGTCTGCGGCTTGCACGGCATGAACCGCATTCCACGCGCCAACATCGGACCATTGAAGATCACTCTTCAAGACAGACGCGAGTTTTGTGCCCTCCATAATGGAAAAATCGACCGATATTTTCCGGGCTTCCCGAAATGCGTCACCGAGCTGTATCACATCGCCCGCGACGAGAGCTGTTTCGTAGGCAAGAATGACAGGTTTCAGAACATCTGGGTCCTGGCGCTCAAACTCCTGAACAAGCGTTTCGGCTTTGGCGATAAAATTGCCGGAATTCCACAGATAGCCTTCATTTATGTAGTCACTCGCCGTCTCGATGTCCGGCTTCTCGACAAACATGTCGACATCAGCCACGTCGCCACTGGTCTGCGCGGGCTTGATATAACCATAGGCCGAACTCGGCTCCGTTGGCTGGATACCCAGCGTCACAATGCGGCTTTGCCTTGCGACATCAAGTGCTTTGCCGATCTCGCGTGCAAAATGGTCGCCATCAGGGATGTGGTGATCTGAGGCCGTAATAACGGCTATCCCGTCAGGATCCAGTCTTTGGATATGAACTGCGGCGGCAGCGACCGCAGGCGCAGAATCCCGTCCCTCCGGCTCCAGCACTATATCGGCGGTGACGCCAATCTGTTCCAGTTGATCTTCAACCCAGTCCAGTTGATCAGATCCGGTCACGACAATCAGGCGTTTGTAGTCTTCGATCCCAATCACCCGCCTCACGGTGCTGGAAAACAGGGACACGTTATCAAAAAACGGAACAAACTGCTTAGGGCGGGACGGGCGCGACATGGGCCAAAGGCGCGTGCCGATTCCGCCACACATGATTACCGGGAAAACGCCAGACAATATCGATCCACCAAGAAGTCTTATCGTCGCGATTTCGTACTACAAATTTCAGGCTATATCTTGAAGAAAATATGCAACTTATAGTTGCATAAAAGAAAATACTTTACTTATAATTGCTTTTCGGAAGTAAACCGAAAATTAATTGTGTTTCAAGGCGGTAAAGTTGCCGGGCGACTGGTGAAACGCCCCTGATTGTCATCACGATTTATTTCAGCTCCAGGGAAAAAGTTTCTCACGCGTGGCATGCAATGGATTTGCATCAATTAACCGACCTTAACAGCCCAGTCTTTCCCAAGATGTCGATCATTTGGTCAATCCCAAAAAGGGAATCAGCAAAGGATGAGGCTCAATTTGCTTCCTGTTTGAAAATGCATTGAAGCAATCCGTCATAGATTCACATGTGAATCCATAGTTCTAAGCACGAACGCCGGATACGAGCGGAGAACATTCGTAAACAACGGCCGACGCAACGTCTCTGCGAGTGCTTCTGGGCAAGCGGCGTGCTGACCGCGTGGGCCGACCTTTCCCTGTTCTGCCTTGCAATCGTAAGACTTATGGCAAAATTGGGTTCAATTGCGCGACTCTTTAAAACGGTTAAAATCTGGCGACTGTGGCGAAAATGCATCTTGCAAAAAAACGACTTTTTGATAGAGCTTCCCTAACGGTATTCATCTGAAACAATTGGTTAGGGATCGAAAATGCTTCTCCGCTCGACCTTCGTTGCGTCAGTTCTGGTCGCGTCTGCAGCTTTCACTTCGTCCAGCGCATTTGCGCAAGGCGCTGTTGATTGTACCTGCATCGGCCCAGCAGCTTCCACCAGTATCACAAGCGCCAGCGGCGATGTACTGATCTCTCAGGGCAATGGTTTTGTTGCCGCCTCAACGGGCAGCAATATTACAACCGGCGGTCAGGTCGTTACCGGCGCCGACGGTCAGGCGGTCATTTCCGTTGGTCCATCCTGCCAGGTTACGTTGAACCCGAACAGCACAGCATCGTTTCTGCAGGCTGCCGGCAACCAGAACAACATTTGCCTGAACGTCAATGAAACCGTCGCCGCAAACACAACCGGTTCTGGCCCTAACTTCTCATTGAGAGGTCTTGCACCCGTGGTTGCAGGCTGGATCGGCGTTGCGATTGTTGCAGCGACTGATGATGACGATGACGACGATATCGGGCCACCTGCGAGCCCTTAATTCGAAATTTTGATATTGAAATGGGCAGTTTAATTTCTGCCCATTTTTATGTCTGACCATTTTTGATGTTCGAACATTGCTTCGTTTTTTGAGTTGTGCGTTTTTGATCGGGCGGCATGATCGATCTTCATTCCCATATTTTACCTGGAATTGACGATGGCGCGACCGACATGGCGATGTCTGTCCGCATGGCGGAATTGGCTTTGGCCGATGGTGTGACCCATATGGCCTGCACGCCCCACGTCATGCCAGAAGTTTATGAAAACCGTTCAGACGACATATTAACCTCCATCGCCATGCTGGATGGAGAACTCAAGGCAAGGTCGCTCGATCTCACGCTCGTTTCGGGTTGCGATGCCCATGTGTGTTTCGACATGTTAGAGAAGCTCAAATCGGGCGACATACTGACCCTCAACAACACGCGATACTTTCTGTTTGAACCGTCTCACCACATCGCGCCGCCCAATATCGTCGGCTTCTGCCGACGGTTGATCGCTCAGGGCTTTGTGCCCGTGTTGACGCACCCTGAAAGACTATCCTGGCTCGCAACCCGCTATTCTCTCGTTCAGGACATGCATAAATTGGGCGTTGTCATACAATTGACGGCAGCGTCGATAACCGGACGATTTGGTCAAATGGCACAGAGACTGTCTGACCGCATGCTGGATGATGGTCTCGTCGATGTCATCGCGACGGATGCGCACAATATCAAAGGCAGACCACCCGGATTGACCGAGGCACGAGAGGCGATCGAAAACCGTCTGGGAACCGAAGTCGCATGGCGTCTGGTGCGGGGCAACCCCGAAAAAATTCTCGCGGATGCGCCCATTGACCGCACGGTTTATGGCATCAAGGCGCAAAGTGCCGATAAGACTGACCAAACGTCTGCAAAAGGCCGCCTGTTTGGATGGATGAACAGAAAGAGTTCTTTCAAACCAGCCGGGCGTGAACGAATTCCAACATGAGACATGGCCGCCGTGTTGTTGCCACCATCTTATGTTGTTTCTGAAATCGGTTCTGTTCTGATACAGTGCAGGCTCAACAAGGGGTCATAGAAGTGTTGAATTTGCTGAGCGCCGGTCGCGGTGCAAAAACCGCTGGCGCGAAATTGATGACGCCTTTCCTGCTTAGCTTGGGACTTGCGCTCGCCGGCTGCACGAACACAACAGTTGCCGGTCTTGAAGCCGAGAACGCAGGCAATGCGGTTCCCGGTCAGAAGGATGGCGATCTGACCATCGTGGCGACGCTTCCCCCACCGGAAAACACCCGCGATGGTGCTGACCAACCAATCGCACCGGGGGACATTCTGGAAGTTGATGTCTTCCAGGTGGATCAACTCGACAAAACCGTTCAGGTTGATTCCAATGGACGGTTTTCCATGCCGCTCGTCGGCGCGGTGGAAGCTGCCGGAAAGTCAGTCTCGGCGCTCGAACTTGAGCTGGAGCGGAAATACGGTGCGAACTATCTCCAGTCTCCGGATATCACGATTTTCATCAAGGAATCGGCGGGACAACGCATGACGCTTGACGGCCAGTTCGTGAAACCGGGCATTTATTCCACAAGCAGCACAACCACCCTGCTGCAGGCCGTCGCCTTGGGCAGTGGCCTGACCGCCATTTCCGACGAGAAAAAAGTCTACGTATTTCGCGAGTTCCCGAACAAGAAACTTGTTGCGAATTATGATCTCTCCGCAATCCGCAAGGGCAAGCAGCGAGACCCCAGAATTTATGGCGGCGATGTTGTTGTGGCGTTCCCCTCCAACACCAAGATTGCGGCCCGCAACCTGCGACAGGCGCTTGGTGCGGCGGTAAATATCACACGCATCGCAGCCCCGCTCTGAGCCATCGGGCCCGAATTTTCCGCGCGTCATGCAGTCTTTGTATCGTGACGAAAACCAATGAAAACACGAGCTTGGGTTGCTGATAGGCAAACGCTACGTTAAGCGGCTCAAACCATCAAAATTAAAAGAGTATCCAGCGGACCAGATGGAAAAGACAGCACCGACACAACGTGTTGATGGAACCGGGTTGTCCGAAAGTCCATCCGCTTTCTCGCATGATTCCGACGCCGCAATAGCCCGGGTCGAAACCATTGGCGTCCTTGGCCTTGGCTATGTTGGTGTGCCGCTGCTGATGGCGATAGCGGACAGCGAGACCAAAGCCATCGGCTTTGACGTTGATGAGAACCGGGTTCGCATGCTGGATGCCGGGCAGAGCTATCTAAAAACGATAAGCGATGAGACAATTGGCAATTATGCCAAGAATGCGTTTTTCAACACAACAACCGACCTGACCCGCATCCAGGAATGCGATGCGGTGCTTATATGCGTGCCCACACCACTCAACGCCAATCGGGAACCGGACCTCAGTTTCGTTCAGATTGCTACGACCGCCATCGGAAAAAATCTGCAAAAAGGTCAGTTGATTGTCCTGGAAAGCACGACCTATCCGGGCACCACGGAAGAGCTGGTTGCCGGAATTCTGGAAGCAGAAAGCGGGTTGAGTTGCGGCGAGGATTTTTACCTGGCCTATTCGCCCGAGCGCGAAGATCCGGGCAATCTCGACTTTTCAACCAGCACAATTCCGAAGGTCGTGGGCGGCGTCGATCCTCGTTCCACACAACTTGCAACTCAGGTTTATGAGCGCTTCATCAAGCAGGTTGTCCCCGTGTCGTCGGCTCGCGTTGCGGAAGCCGCCAAACTGTTTGAGAATATTTTTCGTTGCGTCAATGTCGGTCTCGTCAACGAACTGAAAATGGTTCTGGACCCTATGGGCATCGACATGTGGGAGGTTGTGGAAGCCGCGAAAACAAAACCGTTCGGCTTCATGCCCTTTTATCCCGGCCCCGGCTGGGGCGGGCACTGCATACCGGTCGATCCCTTCTATTTGACATGGAAAGCCCGCGAGTACGGCAAGACATCCAGTTTCATCGAGCATGCCGGCGATATCAATCACCGGATGCGTGACTATATCGTTGAAAAGACGGCTTTGGCCCTCGACACGGTTCACGGTCGCGGCTTGCGCGACGCAAGAGTTCTCATTGTCGGAGTGGCCTAT
Organism: Pseudomonadota bacterium; assembly: GCA_039180085.1. Lineage (GTDB taxonomy): Bacteria > Pseudomonadota > Alphaproteobacteria > Rhizobiales > Rhizobiaceae > Pseudahrensia. The sequence goes on along the minus strand of JBCDDX010000017.1, from coordinate 57,949 downwards.
AAGGCCAATGTCGATGATTGGCGCGAAAGCCCTGCAATGCCCATCATCAGGGCTTTTCAGGGTCGCAAGTGCCGCGTCAGTTATCATGATCCATTCATCGCTGAGTTTAGCGATCATGGCATCGAGACAATGTCATCCGTACCGCTGACTTCCGAAACGATAAAAGACTTTGATGTCGCTGTAGTCTGCGCCAATCACACAGGTATCGACTGGGATTTGTTGGTTTCCAATTGCGAAGTGATCGTCGACACTCGCAACGCAACCAGACACGTCACAGCAAACAGAGACCGAATATTCATCGCCTAGAGGCATTTTCAATCAAATGATACAATCGCCAAGGGCGGTCACAGGCGTCGGTGCCTTTGCACCTATTTTACCATTGGGAGCGAGTCTCCCCTTCATCCATAAGGAAGGCTGATAAACCGCGTGGTCAATGATGTCTCACAATCGATGTATCAGCCGCGCCGGGCCGGGCGGCGGCCACCTTCGGTTACAACGGCATTCGTGAACCGTTGGATCAACGCGCTTCTGTCGCCAAGCACCGCTCTGGTTGCCTCCATGCTCGGCTATTACACATTCGCGACATACGCCAATGTGTTTTTGCCAGACAGCAATCTGGGCGGTATTTTAATCCGCGCCGGGCTGGCCGGACTGGTTTGTGTCAGTGTCATTTTGACCAGCAACTCGGTTCTCCAACGACGCAGCATGCACCTGCTGCCCGTCATGATCTTCTTCTCACTTTATGGCATGCGGTTGCTGGAGAACATCTTCATTTCCGGCGTGTGGGTTTCTCCTGGTCCACAAACGGTCTTTCCGGTCTATTTCATCAGCACGATTTTGCCCCTCGTTTTGCTATCAACCCGGCTCAGTCATTTCAATGACAACCATTTTCATATGGCCATGCTATTGCTGGCGGGGCTTTTTCTGGCGGGGCTTGGCCTCAATCTTGATGTTCTGCTGGAAACCTCAGAAAGGCGCATGACGCTCGAAAAAATCAACCCCATTTCTCTCGCGCATACCGCGTTCGGGTTTGTGCTCTACTTCATCGTGGCTTTTGGAAAATCGAGACGCTGGTCTATCGAGGCAATGCTGATAATACCGCTTATGCTGGCGGTCGTGCTTTATGCTCGCTCCCGCGGTGCATATGTCACCGGCGCGATTGCCATTCTGATTTACGTTATGCTGTTGCGTGGCGGCCGGCGTATTCTGGTCACGATTGGCCTGACAGGCATTACCAGTCTCTTGCTGATATTTTACAGCGAGGAAATATACGACATCGTCATAACCCGACTACAACAGACAAACATCGACGACGATGTGGCAACCTATTTGCGGTACAAGGCATTCTGGGGGTCTTGGGAGCAGTTCAAAGACAACATACTCATCGGTCGGTATGCAGTTGAACAGAGCGTGAATTTCTACCCGCATAACATTTACATGGAATCCCTCATGGCCGTTGGGCTACTGGGTACGATCCCCTTCATCCTGCATTTGATCTTCGCGACAAAGGCTGCAGTCTCAATTGTCCGAAGCCGTCAATATCCGGTATTCGCAGTTTTTTGTGCCATCATCTTTTTCAAAGACAGCTTGAGCGGCCTGTTCAGCGGCAACCTTTGGGGATCAACCACATTCTGGGTTTCCTCAACAATGGTCATCGTTTTCTGGTATCAGGCCAGACATCACACCATGCGACCTCTGAGCCAATCACATCACATACCAAGTGCCCAGACAGCGGGTCTTTTTGCGCCAGCACGAGACACACCGGGTCGATAGCATGAAAAAACGATTGCTCTTTGTTCATCACGCAACCCAACAAGGCGGGGCACCAATAAGTCTCGCATTCCTCATCAGAGGACTGGACAAGAGAGAGTTCGAATCTTTCGTTATCATTCCCAGACGTCCGGGAAATTCATGGACGCGAGAATTGTTCGTCAAGGCTGGTGCGACGGTTCTTGAAGAGCAACATCTGCGCCCCTTTCACGGCTCCAATGCTGTTCCGAACCACACTCTGCGCGAACGCATGTACGCCCTATTGTCCTTTCCTTTGACGGCCTGGACTTTATGGACAATTGCGAGACGTCTAAAACCTCACCTGGTTCACATCAATTCAACATCCCTGGCTGCTGTTGGATGGGGCGTCCATTTTGCCTCACGCAAAACACCCGTGGTCGCCCACGTGAGGGAGCCTCTGCTACAGAACTGGTGGGGCCAGTTTCTGGCCTGGCTTAACAAAGTTAAAATGAACGCGTTTATAGGCATCGATCAGGCTGGGTTGGACACCGTGAATGTCGAGCCCGCCCGGCAGCATGTCATTTACAACTTCATCGAGCCCGAAAGCCTCGTTCCTCAACCCAATGCGCGACGCGATATGCGCAAACAGGCGGGCTGGGACGAAAACGATATCGTGTTCGTCTACATGGCGAGGATCGTGCCTGACAATGGCGTGAAAGCTGCTATCGATTTGATCAATCAAACTGACAGTAGCCTGGATCCAAGGGCAAAATTTGCGTTCGCAGGCTTCAGGGAAAATCCCCACGACTATGAGTTGAGCGTCGAGAAAGAGATCAACGCATCACCAAGATGCGTTGCGCTTCCCTTCACCGATGACGTCGCGTCGTTGATCGACTTTGGAGACGTGATCTTCGTGCCATTTCTCAAAACACACAGCGCCCGAAGTGTTCTTGAAGGCGCCGTTATGGGCAAGCCATCAATGGTGACCAACTTGCCAAATCTGACCGAGCTGGTTGTGGAAGGCGAGACCGGGTTTGTATTCGAGATCACTGATCAAAAGTCATTCATAGATGCTGTTAACAAGCTCTGCGAGCCGAATGCTGTGCAGGAAATGGAAGCGAAAACAATCGCACATGCAAAATCCAATTTTGATGCACAAACCAATGTCGCAAAAACAGCCTCGCTTTTCAGGACACTTATAGATTCCAGGTGATACACAGCATAATGAGGCCGCTCACGGGAACCGCTAAGCTGTCATTGAATGAAATGGCCGCATTGAAAAAAGTGTCTGCACAGATCATCAGATCACTGAAAGGACAACATCCTTTGTCGGTCAGAACCCTCGCCCACAAGCGTCGTGATACATCATGAAACCGTCCGGTTTTCTGTCCAATTCCGCATGGCTGATTTTCGAGCGGGTGTTTGTCAGTCTTATTGCGCTTGCGGTTTTGCCCATCGTCGCCCGCTATCTCGGACCATCGGATTTTGGATTGCTGTCCTACGCGCTATCCTTGGGAACCCTGTTCGCGATTGCCGGCCATTTGGGACTTGATGGCCTGATCGTCCGCGAGCTTGTCTCAAAGGAACAGGAACCGGCCGTGATACTCGGCACCGTTTTCAGAATGAAACTGGTGGCCTACTGGCTCGCTGCGGCGGCGCTGGCGCTCTATGCATTTGCGGCAGCACCAACGGGAAGCAATGAGTTCTGGCTGATTATCTGCGCTGCTGCTTTTGTTGCAGTCGCACCGTTTTCGCTCCTGAAAAACTGGTTCCACGCGCTTGTGCGCGCCAAGTTCGTTGTCTGGAGCGTTGTGATCAGTGCTCTGATCAGCGCTGCATCCAAACTGCTCATGGTGGCTTATGGCGTGTCGGTGATTTTCATCGGCGCAATGACTGCCGCAGAGGCCGCACTGGTCGCTGTAATCCTCTATCTTTTCTATCGCAAACAGGAAGGGCTTCCCCTGTCTGACTGGAAATTTTCAGGCGCAACCGCCAAGCGCCTTTTGTCGGAATCATGGATGGTCTTTGCAGGGTCGATATTCGCCACCATCTATCTGAGGATCGATCAGGTCATGCTTCGCTGGATATCCGGCGCGGACGAAGTGGGCACATATGCGGTTGCTGCGAAACTGTCCGAAGTGACGTACTTTGTTCCAGCTGCAATCGTTGCCTCGCTGTTCCCCGGTCTCATAAAGCTGCGCAAAGACGATGAGGGCGAGTTTCGCAACCGGCTTCAGGCGGTTTTTGACCTTCTGGCATTCATGGGTCTGGGTGTTCTGGTAGCATCATTGATTGTTGGACCATGGGCAATAAGCTTGCTGTTCGGCGAGGCTTATACGCCATCCATTTCCGTTTTTCTGATTCAGGTTTTCGCCCTGCCCTTCATTTTTATGCGCTATGCATTCAGCCGCTGGATCCTGATTGAAAAGCTCGCACGTTTTTCACTGATCACCCAGGGCGCCGGTGCGCTGATCAATGTTGGTCTCAATCTTGTCTTGATACCCCAGTTTGGTGGTATAGGAGCCGGATACGCAACGGTGTTTTCCTACGCAGCCGCTTCATTCGCAATGCTCCTGTTTTCCTCTAAGACACGCCCTCTGTTCTTTATGATGACACGCGCCCTGGTCATGCCTTGGCGCGGGGCGGCGCAGTGCCTTGCCATCGCCTTCAACCGGCGGGAGGCATTGCATGTCTGACGTCATCTCGCGCGTTGCTCATCTGGTAAAGCGTCTCGCCAGGAACCCTGTAAGCACGAGCCAGATTGTGTGGCGCATTGGCGTCAGACGTTTTCAAAACCGTCTCGCGGGCCCGGCAAGTGTTTCCGGGTTCACATCATCACTGTATTACACGTTTCTGAGTACCTATTTTCGCCGCGAGCAGCAGGCCGTGCTCAAAGGAAAGGCGGCCTACAGGCGCTCCGACATCGCCCAACAGGCCAGTTCCAGCAATCTGCGGCGCAACATTCACCGTCTGGAAAAAGGGCTCATCATGCGCCCCAGGCGACCGGTGTTTGCGGAAGACTATATCGCGGAAACGGTCAGTCTCTTCGACCGCGCATCGGACGCCGGAAAGCTCGACAATGAAGAATACAAATGGGCCGGCGACGTTCTGAGCGACTATTTCTCAGTCGTCTCAGACAGCCCGAAAATCGCCCCCGCCAGGCAAAGGTTTTCAGCCATTGAATACCAGAAGTCCAGCGACCCAAGCACCCCCTACCCCAGCGATGCGCGCCCGCAGTCAACGATCACTTTTGATGAATTCAAAACCCTGACCGCGCAACGCCGGTCCGTGCGCTGGTATCGGGACGAACGGGTCAACCGGGCAGATATCGAAGCCTGTATCGAAATTGCGTCAACCGCGCCTTCGGCCTGCAATCGCCAACCATACTCTTTTTACATCGCCGATGACCCGCAGGAAGCGACGCGCCTTGCCAAACTGGCAGGTGGCACCGGCGGCTTTGCCGACAACATTCCCTGCCTTATCGTCATCATTGGTGACCTTTCATGCTATCCCGAAGAACGTGACCGCCATCTGATCTATATTGATGCCTCGTCCGCTTCCATGCAGCTCATGCTGGCGCTGCAAACCAAGAGCCTGTCGACATGTTCCATCAACTGGCCTGACATCGAAAGCCGAGAACGTGAAATGCAGTCAGCTTTGGGGCTGGAAAAACATGAACGCACCATCATGCTCCTGGCGGTTGGTGTGGCGGACCCCGATGGCGAAATACCCTATTCTCAAAAGAAAGGGACAAACGTGCTTTTGAAAACCCGGAAGGTGCCGATCAACCGATGAACAAAACCTTTGAGATTCGAAGAGCCGGTTTCGTGAACAAGGGCGCGGCCATGATGTTGATAACGGTAGTGCAGAAACTTGAGGAGACGCTGCCGGGCTCAATACCGGTCATAACGCCAGACCACACGACCGAATTTGCAGACCGTATTAGATATGGCCTCTGGCACCGGGCGGAAATCCGCCGCTATGGTTTTGATCTCGGTCAGGTTCTGAAAATGCTGCCCCAGCGCATCCGGCGACGTTACGGTTTCATCACCGACAGCGAGGTTGACATCGTTCTCGACGCCGCAGGCTTCGCCTATTCCGATCAGTGGACCGCAAACCCGGCAATCGATCTGGCCAAACGCGCGAAAGACTGGTCCCGCAACGGCAAAAAGCTGATCATGCTGCCTCAGGCTTTCGGCCCGTTCACGTCGCCGGAAATTCGCGAAGCCATGGCGAGCGTGTGTGAGCATGCATCCCTGATCTTCGCGCGCGACAAGGTCTCACTGCAACATCTGACAGACATTGCAGGCCACCAAGATCACATAAGGCTCGCGCCGGACTTTACCAACCTGCTTGATCACAGCGCATCTGGTGCCGGAAGCGATATCGATGGCGGCGTCGCGATCGTTCCAAATGCGCGCATGATCGACAAAAACAGGGGTGCCAGCAGCGACCGCTATCTCCCCTTGATGATGTCCAGCATCGAGATTTTGCAGGCCGCGGGTGTCAATCCGTTCTTCCTCATCCACGAAGGCGAGCAGGACCGTGAACTTGCTTTGCAGATCAATGATCGTCTTCAGTCGCCACTGAAGATCGAGTTTCCGCGCGATGCGCTTGCGGCGAAGTCGATCATTGCCAATTGCGATGCTGTTTTGGCAAGCCGCTATCATGCATTGGTCAGCGCCCTGTCTCAGGGCATTCCAGCTATTGGGACAAGCTGGAGCCACAAATATGAGATGCTGTTTGACGATTATAGCTGCCCCGAAGCCTTGATCAGCCCGGGCATTGAACAAGCCGAACTGCAGAAAACACTTCACATCGTCACAGACAAACGCGCGCGCACGCAGCAAGCGAAAGAATTGAAAACGGCGGCAGTAAAGATCAAGAAAGATGCCCTTTCCATGTGGGATGATGTCCTGACTGTGGTGAACGCGTGATCTTCGAAAGACGTCCCACTTCCTCCCAATGTGTTCTGGATGGCTTTCAAGCCAGCACGTCTCAACGAACACGCCCGAGCAGGAAAACAAGCCGCGCCCTTCAGGATCGTGGCCGTCATGTTGCCAAAGCACCCGGATTGCGGCCCGTTTAATGAACGCGTTAGGCACCAATACCGGGGACAAACGTGACCTTGTTTATGCGGTCAACCCATCCGGCCATCGCCAATCCTATCTCGACTTCTTTGCGACACGGTTCGCATTGACACCGGTTCATGGCGCGATGTCGGTTTCCCTGCTCATCCAAATGGCGCGCGCGCGGAAACTGTTATTTGCAACGCTGGACGATGACATCCTCTGGTTCATTGTCATCGTCATTTTGCGAACCCTGCTTTTCAAACCAACCGCAGCGCTTTTCCTGCGCCCGCAGAAATGCTTTGAAACGGGAAAACGCATTTATCGCCTCAAGCGAATGTTGTTTCAGACGATGCGGCTGATTCCCAAATTACAGCTCATTACCATCACACCATTTAAAGCAGATCCGCGTTTAGAAAAAGTCGCGCATCGCGGCATTCTGGACCCTCAGTATTTCGACATGTTGGCTGGTGATGTCATCCGACCACCAGCAAAGGGCGATCTCGCACACGAATTAACGGCACAAGCCGGTGGGCGCGTTATTCTGTGCTTTCCGGGCTCTCTGACGAAAATAAAAGGCTTCTCCTATCTCACCAAAGCGATGGCTACTGCACCCGACTTGCAGAAAACACTCTTTGTCGTATGTGCTGGAAGTGTCGAGAAGGGGTGCGAGCCTCTCGCTGAAACGTTTCAAGAAGCCGGTGGGCACCTGATCGATAGACGGATCACAGACGAGGAACTCGAAAATCTGTACGCCGCTGCGCATTTCATCTGGTGCTGCTATGCACCTGACTATGATCAGGCTTCAGGCATTTTCGGTCGTGCCATGCAGTGGCAGGTGCCGGCAATCTTGCGCAAACACTCCACCATCGAGTCCATTGCCGAACAGTTTAGCGCTGCTCATATCGCCGTTGAAAACACCGACCCCACGGCATTGGCCGAAACGCTCCGCAAACTTGGTAACTTGCGCGAACAACAGCCTCTCAATCCATCCATAGCAGAAAGAATGCTGTCCGAACGGCTTCGTTTTGACGAAGTCATAAAGGACGCACTGGAAGGCAGACGCGCGTCAAACTGACATCCGTTTCATTCACAGCGAGCCGCACGCATCCTCTGATGAGCACGGCTCTCTTTGCAATTTTTGGGTCCCGGTTATCAATCTAAACCGAGATACCTGCACGCTGTGCCAGCCATGATGTCGCGTCTGCAAGTTCGCTTTGTGTCAACGCCCGGTCGATCGCAATCAATCCGTAAACGCTGGCCATCGAGAAAAGACTCGGCGTGTTCCGGAACGTTCCACCCAGACAGAAACTGTTCATCACATCAATCGACTGCCAAGTGTGTTGGAATTGTGGCGCCATTGGCACGCCGTTCTGGAATCCTTGAGTCAAACCATTTTCCAACACAATACCAACGACAGCAGGCGACGATACGTGCCAGTCGATACCGATATTCTCGTTGTTGACCAAAACTGACCCGGCATCCGTGCGAACATAGGGACGCAGAATATTTTCCCCGCCCGTTGCTCGAACGGGCGTAAACAACGCGGTCATCTGACCCGTATTCATGGCGCCTTCAGCCACCAGATATTGCGATCCGGCAGACTGATTGCCCTGAAAGGCGATCAGAACGGTGGCGTTTGGTGAATTGGCAAGGAAGCTGATGGGACATGAAATCATGTCGTTGGAACCGTCAAACACAAGCGCTCGTTCTCCGCCTGGTCCGACAGTCAGCTGCGGGCGCGCAGTCAACGCATAAGCCGCCATATCATTGCCATTGCCGGACTGGTCCAGAACCGTCCCCACCGGTTGGCCCGATAAGGACACTGTCTGCGGCAAAGACAGTTCTTCCAGCAGGGTGGTCGGACTGGAGATGTCAAGCACCACGCCATTTTCACCGCCGCTGAAGAGGGCGGCAGGTTCGAACGCCGTTACGGGCTGCGTAGTAGGCGAGAGAAGGCCATGAAAATGCAGATCAGGTTCCATCATCGCACAGTCTCCTCAACAAGAACGCCGTTCGCGTAAGTCAGATCAAATGTGTATTGGGCCACACTGGTCGATCCCGTTGCATCGAAGACTGACAAATCGCGTTGCGCATATTCCGGCGATTGACCGCCGGACAAGACGGAGCGCCGCCAAAGCGAGCCATCCGGGCGATAGTTTTCGACCGTCGTGAACAGGCCATTCGTATCCATGTTCGAGCGGGTCACGGAGGATGGCTGAGCGTGGGGCACGAATACCGCGCCATCGGTATGTCGTGCTTCAATGGCGTTGAACCAGTTGCCGTTCCCATCTGAAACCTTCAGGAGAAAGTCGTTGTTTCCTGCAAGCCCAAACTCTGCATGGCCGGTGAATGCGGATTGGAAAATAATGGAAGCCGTCGCCGAAGGCGCAAACTTGTTCAGTACCAAACGCATGTCTTCGCTTTGAGACGAATCGTCGTGGCTGAACAGAACGGCTGGCGATTTGACGGCCAGACGGTTTGTCGGATCGGCCTGGGTGTTGACACCAACGGAGGGCAGATTGTCATAGTCAGGATCAACGAGGGGTGCCCAAACGGTGCCGTCAAATACAAGAGGCGTGGCCTCATCTTCCAGCCATAGCTTCCAGCCACTACCCGGCTGAAAATATTCCCAGGCCCCATCCTGGAAAACGGCGATCTGATCACCCCGACTTTCCCAGTCACCCAAAGCACCATTGGGAATAAGATATCGCGTTCCGGGTGCAGGCTCAGCAGGCGGCGACAATGCGGAGCGACTGACCGCGCTCAAATGTAAAAGCGCGTCCAACATGCGTATTGCCTCGTTATGCGTCACATGCTTTTGCGCCTGAGCCTCCATAATATAGGGCAATTGCAGCAATTCTGTTTTTTCCATGTCGACCTCCGTGAACCAGGAGGGTGCAGACTACGAGGACAGCGGCCGACGGGGATAAGATGAAAGACAGAAGGTTTGCCGAAACCGTCCTAAACAGTTGATTTAAGACGATTATGCAGCAAGCATCTTGAACGGAATGGCTGATTTAATACCCGAATCTGTCGCTTGGCGAGCGGCGAGAAAACACCATCGCGGCCAGAACAGAAAAGACGAGTGCGACAGCAAAGGTGCGCAGTGGATAGTCCACAATGCTGTGAACAAGCACCGGCGCAAGGCTCAGTGCCAATACATCCATCCTGTTCTTTTTGAGAGCACGCAATACGATCAGAACAGCGCCTGAAACCATCGGTATCAGGAACATCAGCCCGCCTTCCAGCATGAGTTCAAGATAGTCATTGTGAGCGTGGTTCGCATAAACACTCACAATCTCCTCACGTGCTTCGTAAAGCGGATAAACGGCTACGAATGTTCCAAGCCCGGTTCCGAAAATCCAGTGATCTTTGATTGCTTCCCATGTATTGGCGAAATACAGGCTTCGCAGGTCTTGCTGAATGGCTTCTTCAGCATCGGAAAAAACCAGTCCGGTGAACCCCAACACAATCACAATCGCCAAAACACCCAATTTGACTATTGGGTGAAGCGAACGGAACTGCAGCCAGAACAGGCTTAGTACGACCAGAGAACTGGCAAATGCCATACCGGCTCTTGAACCTGCTGCAAAAAGCAATCCGGCGATGAGAATGGAAACCAGCAGAAAAGCCCAGAGGTGACGCGACACAATGGCATAACGCCAGGCGAGAAGCGGGATCATCATCGAAAGCAGCGTTGAGAAATGGTTCTCATTGGCAAACAGACCCGCCCGGATCGTAAAGGGCAGCACCGTCTCAAAGTTGGACTGACTGTCATAGGAAAGCTGAACAATCGCCAGCATGCAATGAATGCCGACAGCCAGAAAGACAAACCGCAACAGGGCGATCTGTTCTCTGGTTTCCAGATTGCCAACGAACCAGAACACGCCAACGCAAGTGACCCCGAAAAAGAAAGCTTCCAGCGCCCGCGACGGAGAGGCGCTCCAGAACATCTGGCCGGATGCTGTGCCATTGAAGTCCGGAAGCGCAAGCGGCGGAGCAAATGGCAAAAACTGAGCGAGGAGAACGAAGAGAATCACAACGGACAAGATTTTGACCGAAACGCTGAGGCGGCTGTGAGACATATGCCAGGCACCCCAGATAACCATGGGAATGAGCAGAAGTTCTATAAGACTGTCAGTCCAGATACCGTTCTGCGTACCACCGCCGAGCACGATACCAATTGCCAGAAGCAAGCCGAAGAGATTTCGCGAAACAGTGCTCAAAGCCAACCCCGGATCACCCAAGACAGGTTTGCGCACGCGTTTGGGAGCAGGTTCCAACCCGGTGATCGAAGTCATTGCTGGGTCACCAGTCGCAAACTGACATCATGAACCAGAACGGTTCCGGAAAAACGATTGCGCCAGCTTTCGACAATCGGGTCCGTACGAAAGGTAATCTGCTGCAAACCACAATTCCGGACCGGAACAGAAAACGCGGTAGTCACCGTCTTCTCACGGGCATCGCCCTGTTGAATTTCAACGCTGGAAATTCTGCGGGTTCCCTGCACACACCGGACCTCCAGTGTGAACGGCTTTGGCGACTTGAAACCACGCGTTGAGTGCGTGAGGCTCAATTCAAAAGGCCCGGGCGGCAGATAGAGGTACTGGCTGAGGCCGCGAAAATTAACCGGGGTATTCAGGAAGCTGATTTCCGCACTGTTCGCGAGTTTCGCCTGTGATGGATCATCAGCCGGAACGCTGCGAGACACTCGGCGTACATTCGTTCCACCCTGATTGCGCATGGTCCAGTCGAACCTGTTGCGGTTTGGCACAAGATCAAAGCTGCCATTATAGACGTAACCTGCTTCTTCCTTTTCAACGTCACTCAGCGTCTGGAGAAACAGGAAATAGGCTCTGCGTGGTTCCCCGGCGGCAAACAATTTTTCCACGGTATAATTGGCGGAACGCCGAACGTTGACCCCGGAGCGTCGATAAGCATCTCTCACCAGCCGTTCCGCAACAGGCAATGTCTGAGCTTCGCGCGCCAAAGGTGTGACGAGACCGTAAAGCCCGCCGGGACGCGTGACAAACCGCTCGACCAAAGCGTCATAAGCGGTTTCATCTGTCGCAATCGCCGGAATGAGCGGTGCCATAGCGGACCATTGATCCCGCCAGCGCACAAAAAACATCTCCAACAGGTCCACCGATTCTTTCGGCTGGCCATTATCAATGTGGTGCACAAGCCTTTGGATTAGGGCCAGGCGTTCAATGGGCAGCAGCCTCAGCGCATGCTGATAATAGGCTTGCGTGGTTGCTGCTTTCTGATCTTCTTTCGCAAACCCGGCGAGCGCATAAAGCCGCGCATCAAAGGGTTCAAGCCGAAGGCCCCTCGTCGCGATCTCCTCAGCCTGGGCCCGCGACTCATCGCTCACATTTGGTGGAGCCAGCATTTGGCGAACATGACGCAGTCTGGCGCGCAGATTGAGCGGGTTGAGTTGCAGCGATGTTTCAGGACTCGCCGAGGCTGTGAAATTGCTGATCGCGTTAAGCGCTACGCCGCAGGAAACGATTGAAAAAAACAGCAAAAAAGCCGCGCGGATTATCGCCATCAGACCGGTCCTCTTTTCCACCCTTCATACCGAGCGCCAGAAATGGTTTTTTCGGCTCAGGCAACGCATACTCGTAATAGTCCTGCTGCATGTACTTGTATTCGTACTTGTAATCGAGGTTCTGCGCGTCAAATTTTGTCAGAACGGCGCCAATAATGCTCGCCCCCGCATTGCGCAACCGCTCCGAGGCGTTGACGGCGGCCTTCTTGGTCACCTGTCGTGACGACACAACATACAGAGTACCATCGACAAGCCGGCTCAGAATAGGGGCATCGGACAAGCCCATGACCGGTGGAGAATCCACGATGATCAGATCAAACTTCTTCGCGCAAAAATGCAGTGTAAAGCTCATCCGGTTGGACGCGAGCAGGTCTGCAGGGTTGGGCACAATTGTGCCGGCCGACAGGAATGAGACACCGGGAATATGCGTGTCTTTGAAGATATCGACGACCTGACCTTTCGGCACCACATTGGCGAGCAGGTTGCTCAACCCCATTCCGTTTTCGAGGTTGAGCAGACGGTGCATGCGCGGCTTGCGCATATCCGCATCGATCACCAGAACCTTTCGGCCCAAAGCGGCGTAGCCTTCGGCCAAACGGAAGGCGACGGTGGTTTTCGCTTCCGATGGTTCCGAACTCGTCACCAGAATGGTTTTGAGCGTGGTGTCCGTTCCGGTGAACTGAACCGACGTTCGCAACGTTCGGAAAGCTTCCGAGACTTTCGATTGTGGATTGGTATCGAGCGGGTCTTCGACCAGCGGGATGATACCGAGCACCGGCGTGTTCAGTTCCGATTCGACCTGATCGGGGGTCGTGAAGGTATTGTTGAGCAGTTCGAATATGTAGATCGCCAAGCCAACAAGGAAAATCGACAGCGCGACAAAACTCAGAACATTGATGGAAAGGCGTGGAGAGAACGGGCCTGATGGCCGCGTGGCGGCATCAACAATGGAAGCATTTGAGGATTTGATTTCAGACCCGATGCCAACCTCATTCAGCTTATCAACCAGCGCGTCATATTGCTTGCGGTTGGAATCGACCTCTCGTTTGAGGATCGTGTACTGAATGTTCTTTTCCTGAAAAATGGATTGTTGGGCTTCCAGTTGCGCCAGTTCCGAACGCAGTGAGGCTTCCTTGACCTTGATCTGTTCCAGTTTGATTTGTTCGGACCGGGCAAGTGCGGCGACCTCGGCGTTCACCTGATTTCTGAGTTCGGTGATCTGCGCCTGAAGCTGTTTCATTTCCGGAAAATTCGGCTTCAGCGTGCTCAGTTTTTCCTGATACCTTGCGCTCAGTTCAGCAATCGAAAGCTTGGTCTTTGAAATCGAGTCACTCTTGAACACGTCCGGAAGCGATGCCGACGCCCCCTCGTTGATTTGCTGATTGATGCTCTCCGAGGCCAGACGTTCCTGAATGGCTTCCGACAGCGCACGGTTAATTTCCACGATATTCGAAGTGATGAGTGAAACATCATCGCCGGTCAGCGTTATCCGCTCCTGCTGCGCATATTCGACGAGTTCTTTTTCCGAATCCTGAAGCTTGATCTTGGCCTCGGCGACCTTCTCGGCAATGAACTGACGGGCCAGTTCCGATGTCTCACTCGTCTGATCTACAAATTGGTCGATATAGCTTCGCGCCAGTTCGTTGGCCACCTCTGCCGAAAGGGCAGGATCAGGATGCGAGAAGCTGAGTTGCAGGATGCTGGTGTTGCGCACCAGTGAGACTTCGGTGCCGCCCCGGATCACCGATTGAGCATAGCGTTGACGCTGTTCCGGAGTGAGCTCGTCCAGGTCAGCCGTGTTGTCGATGTTGAAGATACGGCGAAAAATGTTGAAGAACGAGAAGGATGGCGCCGGTGCGAGAAACGTCTCATTGTTGGCAAGATTGAGTTTGAAGGCCACCCGCGCGGCCAGATCACGCGACAGCATTTTTTCGCGCGCGGTTTCATACACCCGGAAATCCGACGCTTGCCCAACGACTTCAAAATCGCTGAACACCTTCGCACCCGATGTCACAATCTCCAGCGATGTCGTCGCGCGATATTGCGGGGTTTGCATATAGGTAAAGACAATTCCGCCAATAATGCCGGCCAGAATGAAGGCCGCCACCATCCAGCGATATTTCAAAATACGGTAGAAGAGCTTTACGAGATCGAAGCCGCCATCATTGTGCGGCTGATCATAGCCGATATGGTAGCCATATTGCGGTTGCGCAAAAGCTGGTAACACGCCGTCTGATCTCGGCATCAATGCGCCGGAAGAAGTTGGGAGATTGTTCATTGGATGCCGCCAGATCCTTCAGTCATGCCCTCAACGTCCGGTTGGTACGACGCCCAACCCCGAAGATCCGTTAGAACGCAAATTTTACCATCCACCAAAAGGTATTGCCAATAAAGAAGACGAACGGAGTGCCCTGCTTGAATATGACCCTACGTCATATTTCCGCTTGTCTTACAGCCTCATACAGCGGCTTGGCAACGACTTGTGGCATTTGAATGGCCAATCCATTCATTCAATAACATGAATTGCCCGCTTCTGCACCGTCTTGTGACGGCTTACCTTTGAAAATACTGCCCTATTTTGCCGAGTGGTTTTGCAAACAAGGCATAATCCACCAGGCCCGCGCCCAGCCATTTTCGCCGCGCGCGCAATGCCTCCAGATTATGGTCAATATGTGACCGCAGGCTGACTGTGCTTTTGCCACCCTGCTGCATATCGACCAGAGTTTCGTCTATGCGTCCAAGTGTATGATGTCCGGCGCGAACCGCCCGCATCATCCAGTCATAATCCGATGCGGTTTTATATTGCAGGTCAAACAGCCCCACATCTTCAGCAACATGCCGGCGAACGTAGAATGTCGGGTGGGCGGGCATCCATCCGGAACGGAAATGCCGCTCACCGGGATCGGACGCGGTCCAGCGGCGAACCACACGCTTGGCTTCATGATCTTCAACGAAACGCAAATTGCCATGCACCATGTCAGCATCGGCAAGACCGGTTGCGATGGTGGCAAGCGCATTTGGCCCTGAATAAGTGTCATCGGCATTGAGAACGCCAAATGCATCGCCGGTAAAAAGGCCAAGCCCTTTGTTCAAAGCGTCGTACATACCGCGATCCGGCTCGGACAACACCGTTATGCCGGGCTGCCGATATCGATCGACCACTGCCAGTGTGTCGTCCGTTGAAGCGCCGTCAATGATCACAAGCTCCTTGTCTTCATGCGTTTGAGCACAAAAGCTGTCCAGCGTGTGCGCAATGGTTTCAGCGCTGTTGTAGCAAACCGTGAGAACAGAAATCTTCACGCGATCAATCCCGACGACCAGTGCATGGGTGGAAATCAGCGCTACGCATCATTTCGCCCCCCGGCGAAAGAGCACGGTTTTCACCGTCTTGAAAATGATCAGAAAATCCAGCCAGGCGGAAAAATACTTGATGTAGAAAAAGTCGTAACGGACCTTCATCGCCACTTCATTCTTGTCGGTGACATGGCCCTGATTCACCTGCGCCCAACCGGAAATTCCCGGCCGCACAATGTGGCGATAGCTGTAAAACGGGATTTGCGACTCGTAATACTGTGACAATTCCACCGCTTCCGGTCTTGGTCCGATCCAGCTCATTTCGCCGCGCAGAATGTTGAAGATTTGCGGCAGCTCATCCAGCCGGAACTGGCGCAGCATACGACCGTAGCGGATGACCCGCATATCATCGTCCTTGGTCATGTAGTCATCGAGCGACACATTTGCGTCTTCACCACCCGTCACCTCACGAGGCTTCGTGGACTTCTGTTCCATCGTGCGAAATTTAATCAACCGGAACACGTGACCGCGATGGCCAACACGGTTCTGCAGAAAGAAGACCGGTCCCGGAGACGATGATTTCACCAGGCCCGCAATGACAATCAGAACAGGCAGCAAAAAGGGCAGCAAGACCAGCGCCGCGATCCAATCGAGCAGCGATTTGATACCGAAATAGACACTGTTCGGCATCAGCGATCCGAACGTGTTTTCCGAAAGATGCTCCACCGAAACGGCACCAGACAGATTTTCCTGAACCTGCTTGCTGTGATAAACGGCGATGCCGGACAGAGCAGCCTTGGCGAGAAAACTCTCCCAGGTCGCGCCGTGATCATGACGCAGGTCAGCAACAATCGCCCCCATTTGCGGGCTGTAATCCTCCGGCTTTTCCAGAACCGACCAGGCAATCACCCGGTTGTTCTGAACGTCCTTATAGTTTCCGCCCTTGATGATGGCCATGCGTGTGGTCACCGAGCGACGCATCACGAAATCCCAACCCAGAAACCACAGGAGCGACATGAAATATCCAAGCAGCAGCATGGAGCGGCTGTACTCCAGGCGCAGGCCGAAATAGACCGCGATCAGAACAGCAAACGCCAGCGAATGGCTCAGCACAATGTAGGAGGCAACGGTAACACCGGGGTAGAACGTCAAACGCCGCTGCATAAAATATCCGAACGCGATGGCGAAGACCAACCCGAAGAACGAGTTGGTGATGCTCAGGTTGCGCAGCCAGGCGTTGTTGTAAAGGTCACTGCCCAGATAGGCCAGAAATGGAATCAGGACGAGCGCAATCGTGAAATGAATTCCACGCCATCGTGCAGACAAGAAATCCCGCATTCATTTACCCAAATTCGGGCAATCATCAATTTCCGCGCAATATGAACGGATTATTGGTCGTCGTCATGACTGTGTGATCGCCTGGTTGCAGTCTGGTTGCATGACCATTTCACAGAGTAAAGACTAAATTCACCCTAACGAGACCGGCAGTGTGGCGGCTCAGCACGTCACATTTAATGAAAAGCGGATACGTTAATTCAGCGTCGCAGAATAAACAGGGTGCAGATCAGACGATGTCATGATCGGTGTTCGCAATGACCTCCCGCAACAGATTGATCAGATCCTGCAGATCATTTGTGTTGCTGAGTGTTGTTTGCTCGAGCTTTTCGCCGAATTCAAACAGGTGTTCAACCCGCTCGTGCCCCGCACGCGTTGCACGCACCGTGACGACTGCGCCATCGCGATCAACGGTGCACAAACCTTCTTCGCCCATCTCAGTCAACAGATCGGAGAGAGCGGCAGGGTCAACGAATGTGCGAACGGCGAGATCGTTGAAATCGCGCGAAACATGACCGTGTAGCGACGCCAAAACGCGCCATTCCGAAAGCGTCAGGCCGCTTCCACGCACAATGTCATGGAACCGGTCAGCCAGTTGCCGGTAAGCGCGCGACAGGTTGTAGATCAGCAACCCGTCAATCGGGCTTGATTGATCACCAACCTTGCGATCGGTTTCGATGTCGGGTCGCAACGGATTGGCAATCGCGTAAGTCCCGTTGGCAAATACGAGCGGGTCATCATTGGAACTGCTGATACCCAGAACCTGCCCAACGATGATCCAGTGATCGCCGCCCTCGTAGACAGCCCATTGCTGGCAATCGAACCGCGCGGCGGTTTCGCTCAAAAGCGGGACACCATTGGCGCAGTAGTCCAGTTTCAGCCCCGAAAATTTATCGGTTCCGCTTTTGGCAAATCGGTTCGACAAATCCATCTGATCGCGCGCCAGAACATGAACTGCAAAATGCTTTGCATCATGAAAAGCCTGCGCTGAAAGCGCCGTTTTGGTCACGCTCCACAATATCAAC
The DNA here is from genome assembly GCA_039180085.1 of Pseudomonadota bacterium. Classification (GTDB taxonomy): domain Bacteria; phylum Pseudomonadota; class Alphaproteobacteria; order Rhizobiales; family Rhizobiaceae; genus Pseudahrensia. The sequence goes on along the minus strand of JBCDDX010000017.1, from coordinate 39,941 downwards.
GGCGGATCCATGGAGACCGAATTGAAGCTCGAAGCGGTCATGCCAACGGGTTCACCGGCCGCATCGGTCGCGGTGATGATTGTTATACCGGTTGCAAACCGCGACAGTGCATCGCGAAGATCACGGGCAGAGAAAGGCTGATTGTCCATCACGCGTGTCTAGCGTCAGATCAGTTTGAGGCCAACAGGCTGTCGACACGATCAATCAGGTTATCCTTGGAATAAAGATCATAATAGGCTGACGCCATGAGCGCGGGAGGGCCGAAGAAGAAGCGCTCGTAAAGCGCCTGTCGGCTCCCAAAGCCCGAAATAGCCACATCATGGGCCAAACGATAGAGCGCCACACGGTCGCGACTGTCCATGTTTGCAAGCTGGAAATATTGCTCCACATCGGGCGCCATATCATTGGAAAAATCCGCCTCTGTAGGTGTCGCCATGAGGGAAGATGACCCGATGAGCTGCAGAATTTCCACCATGCGGGGATACATTTTCGGGAACATGTTGCGCGATGTATCAATCGGCCCGCGCAACGGAATGAAATTGCCGAACTCATCTTCATGCGCCTGCGCTTCCGCTGAAAACAGCAATGCACGTACGGTTTCAGTCATCTGCATGACTTCCGCGATCAGCCCTTTGGTGTGCAAATCCTTGTCGCGACCCGTTGCTTTCGCGATGGCGCACATCAGACCAACCATGAATTCCGATTTCGCAAGCTTGCCGCAGGCGACCTGATGCATCATGTGAACGACGGCATTGGTTGCGTTGAACGCCTGATTGCAAAGCTCCGGCTGCGCGTACATAAACACGCGCTCCCACGGCACAAGCACATTTTCGAAAATGACAACCGCGTCCATTTCCTCATAGCGTGAGGCCAATGGCGCATCGAAGTTCGACTTGCCTTCATCATAGCTGTCACGGCAGATCAGCTTCATGCCCGGGGTGGCAATCGGCAGGGCGAAGGCAAACGCAAAGGGCACGTTGTCTTCAGACCCGCGCAACACGGTCGACGGGAAAACCTCGATTTCATCGGCAAACGGCCCGAGCGTCGCCAACAGACGTGCACCATTGACGATGATCCCTGCATCCGTTTCCTTCACAACATGAAGCGCCACCTTCTCTGAATATTTACCCGAAGCCGCCTGTGAATGGTTGAAGGCCGGGTTGACGAGCGTGTGGGTGAGAACCTTATCGTTCTTGCGCGCATAGTTGTAGAAATTGACCATATTCTCGGCCATGGCCTTACCGGCATTGTCGCCCCATGGCCCTTTGACACCCTGTTCCAAAAACTTTGAACCGGACGCAAACGCCATCAGCGACGCATTTTTATAGTCGGGTGTGCGGCCGAACATGCCATTCGACCATTTGGCCCATTCGTAATAGGCCTTCCCGCGCGCCACCACATCTTCTGCGGACTTGGGCATCTTATATGCCATCGCGCAGCGGTCACCATCGTCATCGACATAAGTCACGCGATCCCGAAATTCGTCCTTGTGCTGATTGTCGAGAAAACCGGCCAAAGTTGCAGCGCCCCGCGCCATACCCGGCTCACGGGTCACGTCTTCAACGCGGGCACCACGGGTCCAGACTTCGCGTCCGTCGCGAAGCCCGACGAGATATTGCTCTCCGGTGCGAATGCCCTTGCCACTTGCCGAAGCCTCGAACGTCGCTTTCGTTTCCACCAGTCCCATCTCGTTTCTCCTCTTCAATTCGGTTTCGCAGCCGCAAAAACGGCGTCAGACATCACCCACAGCGTGCAAATTGCTCGCTCCAGCGGGGCGGCGTATCTTGTTCAGTATCGTCTCCATCGCAGCCCATTCCTCGTCGCTCACACGAACCTTGAGGTCTTCGTGGATCGCGACGACATGCGGCATGACTTCCTGATGCAACGCCCGCCCCTTGGCGGTAGCAACGACATAGACCTGTCGGCGGTCCGTCAGCGAACGCACGCGCGACACCAGACCCTTTTTTTCAAGACGGTCGATGATGCTCACCAGGCTGGGCGGCGACAGAAGTGTCTTTTCCGACAGCGCCGCCGACGTGATGTTCTGATCGTTCCAGACCATACGCAACACCCGCCATTGCGGCTCTGTCAGGTCATATTGTGTGAACAGGTCGCGATAGGCCGGCATGATCGCATCAAGCGTCAGGTTCAGGATCATCGGCAGTGAGCGTTCAAAATCGGTCATATCATTATGTGTTTAATCGTTAATACATTAATTAAAAACCAGACACCGCCGAATTGCAAGTCACGACTTCAGGAGCGCCGACTCACAATCACATTTTTTGACACGAAACCACGCCTGCCATTGCATGTTGATCGCAAGACCGTGTTAGGCTCCAAACAGATATTTCAATAAAAAGGCGGACCCAGAGACCCATGACCAGACACATCAAATTTGCATTCGGAACCCTCGGGGCTCTCGCCATGGTTTCAGGGGCCGCGCTGGCCGAGAACAGAATTGACACCCAGCGCCCAGACGCACCGGAACTCGCCGCCTATGGAGCAAGCGCGATAGGCGTACGCCAACTGGAAGTCGTCAATCCCAATCAGGTCGACATTTTGAAGATCGATCCAAAGCAACCAAAACCGGCTGAGTTGCCGCGCTACGATCGCCCTTTGACACTGGAGGTCTGGTATCCAGCTGCACAGGGCGCCACTGGTGATCAGGCGCTCAAAGCCTATCTGCGCGACGGGAAGACGGAGGTTGAACTGATAGGTAAAGCGGTGCGCGATGCCGAACCTGCAGCAGATGCTGAAAACCTGCCGCTTGTTATCATTTCGCATGGCTACCCAGGCAACCGCTTTCTTCTCTCCCATCTGGCGGAGAACCTCGCGTCAAAAGGTTATGTGGTAGCCTCGATCGATCACACCGATTCCACCTATCGCACCAGAGCGGCCTTCGGTTCCACACTGGTGAATCGCTCGCTAGACCAGATTTTCGTGCTCAATGAGATGGACCGGATGTCGAAAGATGCAGGCTCCTTCCTCAACGGTAAGGTGGATGCCGGAAACACCGGTTTGATCGGCTATTCCATGGGTGGCTACGGTGCCGTCATCACGGCAGGGGGCGGTGTGACCCAAACGTCGGTCGATTATGCATGGGGCGGACCACACGGCACGCTCGCTGTGCACAAAAGCGGCAGCGACACACATAACAATTTGCCAGACCCGCGCATCAAAACCGCTGTTGCCTTTGCCCCCTGGGGCATGAATTTCGCGTTCTGGGATGCCGAAACACTCAAGGGTGTTAAAATTCCCATGATGTTCGTTGCCGGTTCGGTGGACGATGTATCAGGTTATGAGAACGGCATTCGGGCAATCTGGAAGAGCGCGACCAGTGTTGATCGCACTCTGCTCACCTATGAAAACGCCAACCACAATGCCGGTGCTCCAATGCCTGCGCCAGTTGAGTCCAACAAGGTGGATGCGGACCTCGGATTCAATCTGAGCGAGCATTACAACGATGCCGTGTGGAACTCAGCGCGCATGAACAACATCTCTCAGCATTTCGTAACAGCCTGGCTTGGAAAACACCTGAAAGGCAATGAGAAGATGGGGCCGTATCTCGACCTTGTGCCCAATTCGAACGACAGCGTCTGGGCCAAGAACGAAGACGGGAGCAACAAGCCGGAGCACAACCACTGGCTCGGCTTTCCCAACCGAACCGCAAAGGGCCTGCGTTTGGAAACGCTGAAAGCGGGCGAGTAGCGCAACGCTGAAAGACTGACTTCAATTGCGAGCGGCGTTGCAAAACCCGCCGCTCGTAACGCTTCATGTTTGTGCTGGCGCAGAGATCAGTGTTGCGACAGCACCGAAGCCGCCGCTGCAAGGGCTGTATCACCGTGCGGGATGTCCAGCGCCTTTAAAGCGCAATCAATACTGCCCAGCACGCCCATCACCATCGGCAGGTTCAAATGTCCCATATGGCCGATGCGAAAACGACAGGCCCATTCCGGTGAGCCCGGCTCGCCGAAACCAAGCGATATGCCAAGCGTAACGCCCGCTTCCTGCTCGCACCATTTGCGGATTTCGACAGCCAGTCCCGGGCCGGTGGTGACCGTCGAAACCGCCACCGTGCGTTTGTTCGGCTCCGCCACATTATGGTGCAGCGCGTCCCCTTCACCCCATACGTCCAGAGCTGCCCACACGGCGCGGGCAATCGTTTCGTGGCGTTTCCACGCCGCCTCAATGCCTTCCTCATGAACGAGAATATCGAGCGCCTCGCGAAGACCGAAAATATGGTGTGTTGGGGCCGTGCCCGCAAATTTTTGGTAAAAGACGGTCCCCTCGGTCCGCTGCACCCAGTCCCAGTATTGACCAGGTGATGCCCGTTGGCGCGCGGCACGTGCCCTGTCGTTGAAAAAGACGAACGAGATCCCGGCCGGGGTCATGAGGCCTTTTTGGCAACCAGCCACCATCAGGTCGACACCCCATTTGTCCATTTCAAACCGGTCGCACGCCAGCGACGCAATACAGTCGACCATAAACAATGCATCGCTTCCGCTCGCATCAATCGCCGCGCGCAAGGCGGGAATGTCGTTCAGCACAGACGATGCCGTGTCGCCCTGCACCGTCAGAACCGCTTTGATTTTGCCGTCCGTGTCGGCCCGCAAGGCGGCTTCAACGGCGTCAGGATGAGCAGGCGACTGCATGCCGAAATCCAGAACATCGACCTCAATGCCATGGCTTTCCGCCATTTTGCCCCAATTGGCGGCAAACCGTCCCGTCGCCAGAACGAGGACACGATCACCGGCGACCAGCGTGTTCTTGAGCGCTGCTTCCCAAGCGCCATGACCGTTTGAGATATAGATTGCCACCTGCCCGCTGGTCTGAGCGACCGTGCGTAAATCAGGATAGAGCGTGTCGGCAATCTCAATCAGTTCACCTTCATAAATATTGGGCGACGCGCGATGCATCGCGTTCAACACCCGGTCCGGAATGATGGACGGGCCAGGAATGGCAAGAAGTGGACGACCGAAACGAAGGGACATGAAACGAAAACCGAATACGGATTTGGAAGAAGGACGCGCCTTTTTAATAAGAAGTGGCTGGCGCACACAAGCACCAAGAACGCAGTCAACCCAGCGACATTTTCCCACCTGATCCGTGGAACAAAAAAACGCTATGACGGTTGTTTGTTATGCGCGACCAGCTAAGTTTAGAGGGTCCTTTTGTAAATGAAAGAAACCGCCATGAATTCAAAGCGCATCGCATCGTCGCTTAAGGCGCTCGCACTGCTGGTTGGAGTATCATTGGCATCAGGATGGGCACCCGCATCCATTGCCGCGCAGGCCGAAACGGAAGAGCAAGCGGTCTTCTTCGAACACACCACGGTGTCGGGACTGAGCCTCATTGAGCGCCGGCGGTTGCGCCGTCAGCGCGCGTTCGAAGCCAGAAGAAGAGACTTCGGAAAGACACGCGGGCGTCTTCCTCAGCGTCACATCGACTACTGCATCCGTCTGAATATGGGCTACAATGTTCGGAACAACACGATAGACGTCGATAAATTCTTCAAACAAGAATGTGCGTCGCCTTATTATACACCGCCTTACACGGGGCTGCGTGGAGGTTAGAGAACGACCGCTTGCCCGCTTTTCGCTGAAAGCTCCGCGGCCTCACCAACACGCACGGACCAAAGACCATCTTCAAGGCTGACCTCCGGTTGGCCGTTTCCTGAGCGCACCATCTGCAGAAACTTCTGGTGCTGAAAGAATGTCGATCCATGATGGTCACCGGCTGCGAGCACCGCATGGTCGACATCGATCGTTTCGCGAGCCGGCTCTTTCGTGACCCGGTCGGATAAAATCACTTCCGAATGCCGCTCTTTGCCATCCGCAGAAAATCGGGCTGGGCCCGGAATGCAGGCATCAATGCGTGCCTTGTCGCCCGTCACCGAAACAACTTCCTGCCAGTATGACCCTTCCGCAAACATGCAGAGATCAAGATTGCCACGGCAACCATTGGCGAACTCCACTGTCACATACGCGTTGTCGATAATGTCCGGCTGCTGCCCGTCATAGCGCTCATCGAGATGGTTCACATCAACAGCCGCCGACGCATAGACGCGCACCGGATCGCTTTTCAGCACCAGACGCATGAGGTCCCAAAAGTGACAGCATTTTTCGACCAGCGTGCCGCCGGTGCGGGCGCTGAAGCGGTTCCAGTCACCCACCTTGTCGAGAAACGGAAACCGGTGTTCACGAATTGACATCATCACACGCCGTCCGGCCAACCCTTTGTCCAGCATGGCGATCATACGCTGCAAGGGCGGCATGTAGCGATATTCCATCGCCACCCAGACAGGCGCTTTGTGTCGGCTTGCCGCTTCAATAGCAGACCGGCAATCGGCAACCGTTGTGCAGAGCGGCTTTTCGCACAGGATCGGCTTGTTGGCCGGCAGCACATCCATCAAAATATCATGGTGCGTGTCGTTGGGCGCAACGATGACATAGGCATCACACATATCAGCAGAAAGCAGGTCCGACAGATTGTCGAAACCCCTCGCCTGCCCGCCACACAGAGCGACAGACTGATCGCGCATCCCCTCATCCGGGTCTACAATGGCAACAACATCGGCACCATCCAGCAAGTGGATATTGCGGATATGCTCCTGCCCCATCATGCCGGAGCCAATCAGGCCGTAACGAACCGTCATTTCAAAGCTCCAGAACCGGGAGCGAGAGGGCCGAAGCCACGGAGTGCAGCGCCTCAATATGATCGCCATAGGCGAGCGCCATGTGGTGTTCCAGACCGCTGTCGATGACCGACTGCAACACGTCAGATGCCGCATTGTCGAACCGCACAACACCGGATGTCCCGGTGAATGCCATCGGCCTGTCCATCATTTCACCCCGCGCAATGATGAGTTTCGGCTCACCAAAAGCCTGCGACAAGCGCACAAATGTCACCACGCCGGGCTTCAGGGTAAACTCATAGAGCAGCGGCATTTTGCGATTGGTGTGGATGGTGGCCATGGCTTCGCCATCACCCGCCATCATCGACAAGGGCGCCTGCCCGCAATGCCAGACAACACCCGTGTTGTCGTCAATATCCATGTCCACCAGATCGGCGAGAAACACGGGCGCGTCAGCAACTTCCTGCAACAGCAATTGCGTTGCCGCCCCATAGACATCAGCTTCGCACGCACACGGCACCCGCGCTTCGCCCATCATGGAAACAGGCCCGCATACCGCGCCACCATATTCGGTAAACGTTTCCGGCCAGCAGCGAATGGCAAACGCATCGTAGCCGGATTTTCCGGAGATCCGGTCCAGCGCCACTTTCAGCTTCAAAGACCGTTTCAACTGATCCGGATCGACGGCATCCATGCCGGACAAATTTTCTGATACGGCAGTTTTCAGCGATGCTGCTTCTTCATCCGGCACACTCTTCGCCTCATCAAACAGGCGGTCGAGGCCATATTCGTCAACCGCTACACCTGTGAGCTCCAACAACGCTTTGCTGTCATAGTCGCAGGTGTGAAACCCGTCCGGGCGCTCACCCAACCGCGCAACACGCCGGCCCGATAGGCGAGCCTTGATATCCTCCCCGGGCTGGGTGTCCGTTGAACGGGGCGGCACACCGTCCATCCGCGAAACCTGATTTTGGCCGGAGAAAAGCTCCTCCAGTTCCGCGCCCGTGACCAGCACCGGATCGCGATAAGCCCAGGAGAATGTACGGTTCGCGAGGCCAAGCGCATGGCTTGCAAGGTTCAAACCGCAAAACGCATTCAGCCGCAGGCGGCCACCCAGCCGTGGTTCCGGCACCGCCCATATGGAAAGCGGTTGAGCAAATGCATTGGCAATTTCAACCGCGATGGCAGCGTCGGTGAAGGTGACCTGCAGAATAAGAACCCGATCGACGGTCTCGCCCGTCAGACTGCTGATCGCGGCCTGCGCAGCATCGCCGTCAAAAAGCAATTCGCGCGGACCGACAATTTCATGCCCGGTTTGGTCAAGCGCCGCCAGCATGGCGTCGAATTTCTCCTGGGCGAATTCGACATCAAATGTGGCGCGTGCCAGCGGCAGAATGGCAATTTTCATCGGTCATTCCATTCCGGAATAGGCGTGGCGGAACCCGGCATCGGCAGGTGTGAACAGTGCACCATCAGCGCCATAACAGGCGTGCTGCGCCCAATCGCGGGCATTCGCATCAGCCAGCGCACTGATGTCGCTCATGTAGCTTGCTGCATCGCCGCGCAGTTCCTGTTCGATCTTTTCCCAGTTCGGATAGTGCTGAAACGCATCCAGCCAGATCGCACGACCGGCAAGAAAGCCAGAGGCACCCGCTTTGAATGCATGATCAAGAATATTGCGGAAATCCGCCTTGACCGCTCCCGCAGAAAGCATCACCCATGGGCGGCCGCACAGACGACCCATCTCGTTAAACAACGCCTGCACTTCGGCAGAACCATCAGCGTCGGAAGCGTTAACCGGACTTTCGAGTTTGAAGACATCAACGCCATAATCCGCCTTTGCGAACTCTTCGACCGACGCCAACACGTCGTCGGCCTTCTTGCCCTGAAGCTCAACATAGTCGGTCGTCTGGTGAGCATCTTTTTCGAGCGGATAGACCAGCAGCTCAAACAGAAATGGAATGTCATAGCGCGCACAGGCCTCGCCAATGCGTTTGGTATAATCCTGCTGGGCAGCGCAGACGGTTTTATCGGCATCGGGGCGGTACCAGGCGAGAACCTTCACCGCATCACCGCCCATGCGCTTGATCTTTTCCACCGACCAATCGTCAATGTTGGAGGACAATCGCCCGCCCGGTGTTTCCTGAAACAGGGAATCTTCCAGCGTGACAATCAGCCCCTTCGTGGGGGACAGACGGTCAATCCCGTGGGGAATGGCGTAATGCGGGTCAAGCAGCATGGCCGTTGACTGGTCCTGCAATGTCTCGACAAGCAGTGTCTTGAAACGGGCAACCTCCTCCCAAGGCGCGCTTTCAACACCAAGATGTTGCGCAATCGGGTTTTTGATCGGCGGGCGTTGATCGACAGCCGTCATCTTGAAAATGCCGTTGCTGTCAGCCATGCGCCGCATGCCCCAGAGTTTTCCGGGCGTGAGATTTCGTTGTGCGTTTGACATGCGTGTTCTTTCTACAATCAATCGACCGGCAGGCCGCTTGGAACCGATTTCGGCTTACCCAATCGGCCATCGCGCGAGCGCGTTCCGCTCAGGGATTTCAAAAACGCCACCAAATTCTCAACATCTGAATCGTCAAGCTTGCGCGGCTCGATATCCACTTTCGAGCGAAGCCTTAGGCGCTCCCGGCGGTCATTGAAAGACACAAAATCGACAGCCTGGAGCCAGGGCACTTTCGGCAGGGTTGCTTCACTCGTTTGCCATTGATCGAATGCGTTTTGCGGGTCGAGGTGATGACGAATGATGCCCTCAAGTGTCCTGTAGGCACCGTTGTGTCCATAAGGGCCAGTCAGTTCGACATTGCGCAGGCCCGGCGTGCGGAAACGGTAGGCATCTTCAAGTCGGTCCGTCTCGCCCATGCGCCCGACATCGCGCGCAAAGGGGTCAAAGCGCCGCGTTCGCCCCGGCCCGAAATGCGGCAGGGCAAGCGCGTGAAATTCCTGATCGGTGAACAAGGAACCGGAATGACAGGATGCACACCCCCCCTCGCCGTAGAAAACCTTCAACCCGCTTTTTTGTTGGGCATTGAGCGCAGTTTCATTGCCCGCGAGATAGCGGTCAAACGGAGAGTCATAGCTTTGCCATTCCGAGCCAATGAACGCGCCAAGGGCGTTTGCAATCTGCACGATGGTAACATCGCTGGCATGATCGATCTCATCAAACGCCTCAACGAATTTCCGGCCATAGTCCGGCACACCGCGCACCCGCTTGGCGATGATAGGCCATGCCGCATCGATGCGGTCATGAACGGCACCGGCAATCTCGTTTTCTTTCGGATTGCCCGCCATTTCAAACTGTGCCGTCAGGGGAAACAGTGCCTGCGCAGCGAGAAGCGAATCCAGCCCTTCAGGCAACCATTCCTCTGCTGGTGAATTGAAGCCATTGCCAAAAATGTCCGATGGGCTAAGCCGCCCGTCATGGAACAGAATACGCACTTCCTTCGCGCCGAGATTCCACAAGGCCGGGGTGTTTCTTGGAACGCGTTTGGCGATTCGGTCCGGCCCATCAAGCGCAATACGTTTCGGGCCAACACCCTTGCCGCCTTCGCCAATGGCGAGCGAAACGCCGTCTGCCCCGGCATGGTCGTGGTTGTGGCAGGTGCCACAGGAAATATTGCGATTGCCGGAAAGAATCGGATCGTAAAAAAGCAATTGCCCGAGTGCTGCTTTTCTCTCGTCGGTCTTGAGAAACGAATCCGCGGTAAGCGGTTCCGGCAACTCTTGCGCTTGCAATGCCGGAGTGAGAGACAGCACAATAGCACCAGCAACAACAGACCAACTCAACCGGGAAACACAATGCGTATTCTGTGCCTTGCCCTTCTTGTGATCCTCACCACCCCGGCCCGCGCCGAGATTGAAGGGGCGCGCCAGCTTATGGAAGCGGGAAAGTTCAAACAGGCGCTTGAACAATTGCACCCCGCCGCCCGCTCGGGAAACGCCGACGCTGAGGAATTGATTGGCGTGATGTACGCCATGGGACTGGGTGTCGAGAGAGACGATGTGCGCGCCTTTGAATGGTATCTGCGCGCCTCGCTGAAAGGCCATCCGGGCGCGCAATCCGGCATTGGCTGGTACTACGAAGTCGGGCGCGGCATGCCCGAACCGGACCTCGTGCGCGCCTATACCTGGTACGTCCTGTCGGCCATCGGAGGCGACCCCGATGCGGCGATTTCCCAGGAAGAAGTTGTGAAGAAAATGACGCCCGAACAAATCGAAAAGGCCCATATTTTGATCGATGACTATCGATCCTGGTTGTACCCGTTTCGCTAGGCCAATGCACAAGGCCTCAAAACGAATTCGGGCCGGCCAATGGTCGTGAAACCCTGGCCGACCCGAAATTGAACAGACCTATTTCAGATCTTTTTCAAGACCCGCATTGATGTCGGCCTCCGCTGCCGCAACAGCGCTGGTCAGGGCATCGAATACTTCAGGTCCGCCCTTCACATTGGCCTTGAACCAGTCGTACACGGGCGCAGCAGCCTCTTTGAAAGCCGCCTTTTCCTCTGGCGTTGGCACATAAAGATTGCCGCCACCGGCTACAAACTCTTCATAAGCCTGGATCGACTTGCGCTTTGGAGATGCAAATGTTGCCTGCTGCAAGGCAGCAAAACCGTCAACGACAACACGGCGCATGTCTTCCGGCATGCCGAGGAACTTGTCGTTGTTCATCCACCACAGCGCGCCCATATAGGCATGGCCATCAAGCGTGACATATTGCAGACCAGCATCCGGGAATTTCATGCCCATGATGTCGGTGATGCCGTTTTTGGAACCTTCCACAACGCCCGTCTGGAACGAGGTGAACAGTTCGGGCCACGGAATTGGCGTTGGTGATGCTCCAAGGGCTTTCACCAGCTCTTGCGGAAGATCGGCCACAACGGTGCGGATTTTCAGGCCCTTCATGTCTTCCGGCATTTTCACAACACGTTTCGTGTTGGCAAAGTTGCGCCAGCCACCGGTGTTACCAACGGTCATCAGGCGGATTTTGTTATCGGAATCCTTCAGTGCCATATCACGCACGGTGCGGGTGAAATCACCGGACAGAACATGCTCAGCAACGCGGTCATTCGCCATCAGATAGGGCAGATCGAGAACCTGCACATAGGGGAAAATGCCGGAAGCGCCACCGGATGTGGAGATGTACACATCGATGGAACCGTCAGCCACGCCCTGCAGGCACTCAGCCCCTTTGGAACAAAGCTGCGTACCGATGAACAGCTCCACCGCAATAGCGCCGTTGGAGGCCGCTTCGACATAGTTTTTGAAAACCACCAGACCATCATAGTCTTCGTCATTTTCGTTTGAGTTTGCCGTCGCGCGGATTGTGTAATCCGCCGCCATGGCGACAACCGATGTGCTGGCCAGCATAGCGGCCAGCGTCACGGTCTTCAAAAATTTCTTCAGCATTCAGGGTCCTCCCAATTATATTTCAGTCGTCAAATTCACTGCACAAAACCAGTCAGTCGTGGAATGGTCATGGAGATTGCCGGTATGTAAGTGATCAGGAAAATCACAACGATCTCAACCGCGAGGAAAGGCAGAATAGCCTTCGAAATCGTTTCAACTTTCTCGCCACTCACCGACGATGCCACGAATAGAACCAGCCCCATGGGGGGCGTGGCAAGACCCACCGTCAAATTAACCGACATGATGATGGCAAAATGCACCGGATGTACGCCGAGATCGACAAAAATCGGCCCAAGGATCGGCCCCAAAATGATGATCGCCGGGCCGGCATCCAAAAACATGCCGACGATGAACAACAGGACATTGATCAGAAAAAGAAGAATCAGTGGATCGCTGGACAGGCCCAGAATGGAATCTGCCAGTTGTTCAGGTGCATGGGACAGGCTGACAACGGTTTTGAAAGCTACCGCAGCACCGACCAGCAACAGGACGGTTGAAGAACCGAGCGCGGATTTCATGAGAATTGAGGGCAGATCGGAAAGCTTCATCGACCGCAGCACGAAGAACGAGATCACCAGCGCATAAGCCACTGCGATGGCCGAAGCTTCTGTCGGTGTGAACACGCCGATCAGAATGCCGCCCAGAATGATGATCGGCGTCTGCAGGGGCGCGACGGCCTTCTTGCAAACAATCCGGAAGTCCTCGCTAACCCTCTTGCGCACCATCATCACGATGATATGCGCGACCGGCAGCATGAACAGCATGATCCACCAGCTGTTGATTTCCGGCTTGGCAGCATCAAGTGTTCCAATCAGGGCAAAAACGCCGTGATACAGACCGACCAGCAGCCCGGCGATATTGATGCGCAGCAGCGCGAAAGAAATGAAGCTTTCGCCTTCGCTGAGAGTCTGTCCGCGCTGGACAATCCGCTCCGCCTTGGGAAGGTCATAGCGGTCGGCCAGAAGGCGCACCATGACCATCAGGCCAACGCCCACCATCACACCGGGCACAATGCCGGCCAGAAACAGCGCAGCGACGCTTTCGCCCATCACATAGGCGTAAATGATCATGATGCCGGAGGGTGGAATAATAGGCCCGATCACCGAACTGGCAGCTGTGATCGCGGCAGCAAATTTGCGCGAATAACCATTGCGCTCCATTGCGGGAATAAGCGTTGATCCAAGCGCGGACGTATCAGCAACGGCAGAACCGGAAAGACCCGCAAACAGGATTGATGAGAGAATATTCACATGGGCCAGTCCGCCGCGCAGATGGCCCATCAATGCTTGCGAAAATTCCACCAGTCGCGTGGTGATACCGCCGCGGTTCATCAACTCACCCGCGAGCATGAAAAACGGCAGGGCCATCAGCGGAAACGAATCCATGCCGTTATAGACATTGCGGTAGAGCAGCGCGATATCGCGCTCCTGCCCGTTCAGCCAAAGCAGAATACCGGGTGCGAACAATAGGCCGAAAAACACCGGCAGGCCGATCATCAGCAGGATCAGAAAGACGGGAAGAAACCAAACCAGCATCTAGTCTGCCCTCACCATGTTTGTGGCCGAGTCGTCATCGGGCAATTCGGTGTCGGGCGAAACGAGCGCGAAGACCGAGCGTATGATCAGTTCAATATTGATCACTAGCATCATGACGACGCAAAACAGAAGCGAACCATACATGTAGCGCAGTTTGATCTTGGTGTCGGTTCCGCCGAACCAGTCGAGCGGCAATCGCAATGATGAGGAATCAAAATTCCCGCCAAAGCCCATCGTGTGCTGCCAGCCAAGCTGAACGGCGACGATCAACACAAGTGTTGAAAGCCCGAGCAGGACAATCATCAAAACAGCGCAGATCGCTTTCGGCAGCGCCTGCGGCACCATGTCGATGGCAACGAAACCGCCCCAGCGATAGGCGGAAGGAGCGATCAGCCCGGTCATCCAGAGCATCAGAAACCGGGCGGCTTCCTCCGGCCACGGCAAGGCATCGAGAAACGGAACGTAGCGAAAAAACACCTGAATCAGGATGACGGCGACCATAATGCCCAGAGCGATCCACGCCAGCGCACGCCCAATCCGAAGAATTGTCGTGTTAATGGCGAACAGGATGTTCAGCACCATCATGAACATGAGCCTCTCCCCTGCTGCATGTTCGACCTCCCAATCAAAACAAGAGCATGCAGCGTCCGGCATCAGCAGCGTCAAGTCAACGCCTGTTCTGACATATCAAAAGGGCGGGAAGCTTTTACGCTTCCCGCCCAAACAGTCTTGTGGAAGTGAGGTTGGCTTGGAGCGCTTGAGCGCCAAACAGTCTAGTCGCGGTAGCGGGCCACACCGGCAACGATAACGCCGAAGAGAATGTGTCCCCAAAGTGCAACCCAAGTGAGACCGCCCCAGCCGAGGAATGGCGGATTGCCGGCGACCAGATGAGCCATGATGTAAAGCGCGAAAACAAACAGCGCCACGCCATAGACAATGCCCATCACCCACCAGGGCAGATTGACAATGCGGCTCATGATCGGACGGGCAATCATCAGGTAGCCGAGAGGGTAAAGCAAAAGGCCCGTCAACGTGTGCATGCCGTGGCCAATACCGAGCGACGAAAGCGTTTTGCCGGGCACACCCAAGATGACGGACAGGGATTGGGTTGCCAGTCCGACCGGTGCCAGCTTTGCCCCCAGATAAGGCGAGGCGATGCCTTTCAGAAGCGGTGAAATAGTCTGGCCAAACAGATCAAAGCCGATTGTAGCAAAAGCTCCGGCAACCAGGGCGGTGACCAGAAGGCGAAGGTTAAGGGCTGGAATAGCAGCATCATTCATGACTGCGGTTCTTTCCATTGCAAGGGTGTTCATAATCGGAACTCTCATTCGTATTATCAAGTTTTAAAGGGCGATGAGGGTGGATAACCGGACAACGGTTTCCCCCTCAGGAATTTTCGTTAATGCTGCCGGTCGCTTAGCGCAGTGTTTGGGATGCAACGTCTGCTGCAGCGGATGCCATTTCAACGGACATGGCATCGCCAGCGCCCGTCACCATCAGCATGATTGCAAGAGCGAATGCAGATGCTGCACCGGGGCCAACTTTTCTCAGTGTCATTTCGTTCAACATGGGGTCGTTCCTT
Organism: Pseudomonadota bacterium; assembly: GCA_039180085.1. Lineage (GTDB taxonomy): Bacteria > Pseudomonadota > Alphaproteobacteria > Rhizobiales > Rhizobiaceae > Pseudahrensia. The sequence goes on along the minus strand of JBCDDX010000017.1, from coordinate 24,772 downwards.
TCATTCGGGACCAAGGGATTATCAAATCCAAGGGGCTGGTCCGTTTCGATGACCATCATGTGGGTATTAGGAACCAATCGTTCTAGTAACGAGCGATCACTGATGCGTGAGTTGTTGACTGATTGGTTACTTACCTGTATGACAATCAAATCAACGCGAAAGGGGCGCAATGGCTCGGCCAAGAGAATTCGACATTGATATCGCTGTGGAAAAAGCCATGCAGGTGTTCTGGCAGCACGGCTATGGCGAAACCAGCCTTCCGGACCTTCTGGAAGGCATGGAGATCGCACGCGGCAGCCTGTACAAGGCCTTCGGCAGCAAGAAAGCGCTGTTTTTGAAAGCCCTAGCGCTTTACGACAAACTCTACGTTCAGCCCGGTATCGATGTACTCAACGATACGACCATAAAGGCCGAGAAGCGAATTGAGCTGGTTTTCGACGGTGCCATTGCCGCTGCCCAAAGCGGTGATCGTCGCGGTTGTCTGCTGTGCAATTCCGCCGCTGGTCTCGCCTCTGATGACGAAGAAATCGAAGCGGTGGTCAATGATCAGGTCAACCGGCTGACCGATGCCTTCGCCACGGCCCTGAAAGACACCAAGGCTTTCAGCAACGCCCATGAACGGGCGCTGATGGGCGAAGCCAAGAGCCTCACCCTCAGCTATGTGGGATTGCGCATTCTGACCCGCAGCGGCCAGTCTGCCAACGCATTGACGCAGGCAGCCGGGCAGACACTTTCACGGTTTCAATAGTGGATCGAAGACTTTTTTGATGTTTCGCCGCATCACCGAGCGAGGCAATGCCTTGACGCGCTCATGTGTTTATAATTAACATGTTAAGTGAATATGGCGGCGCACGAGCGTCACACGGCGTTGAGGCGAAACATGAACCAGCTCGAAAACAATATTGAACGCGCAAACGGCTATCTGAAGCGCTTCAAAGACGATGGTGTTCTGAACCACATCAACGGCGCTTCGGTCGCAGCTGCATCAGGTTCGACGATGGACATTATCAGTCCGGTCGATCTTTCCGTCATTGCCGCAGCTGCCCGAAGCGACGCATCGGATATCGATACCGCAGCCACTGCCGCCAAAACGGCCTTTGGCGAATGGGCCGCTGTCAGCGGAGCGAAACGACGCGAGATTCTCCATGCGATTGCGGACGGCATCGTCGCGCGGGCGGAAGAAATCGCTTTTGTTGAATGCATGGACACCGGCCAGTCGCTGAAATTTATGGCGAAGGCCGCCTTGCGCGGCGCGGAAAACTTTCGGTTCTTTGCTGACCGCGCGCCGTCGGCCCGCGACGGCCAGTCGATCTACGCGCCCAATCAGACCAATCTGACGTCACGCAGCCCGATTGGCCCCGTGGGTGTGATCACACCGTGGAACACGCCTTTCATGCTCTCAACATGGAAGATCGCCCCTGCCCTCGCCGCTGGTTGCACGATTGTTCACAAACCGGCTGAATTTTCACCTCTGAGCGCCAAATTGCTGGTCGAAATCGCCGAGAGGGCCGGATTGCCAGCGGGTGTGTGGAACACGGTCAACGGATTGGGCGAAGAGGCCGGCAAGGCACTGACCGAACATCCGGCCATCAAGGCGATTGGCTTTGTTGGCGAAGGACGCACCGGCTCCATGATCATGCAGCAGGGTGCGGCCACGCTGAAGCGGGTGCATTTTGAGCTCGGCGGCAAAAACCCTGTCGTCGTGTTTGACGACGCCGATCTTGAACGCGCCGCTGATGCCACCGTATTCATGATCTATTCGCTGAACGGCGAACGCTGCACCTCATCCTCCCGCCTGCTGGTTCAGGATACGATCTACGATAAATTCGTTGAGATGGTCGCGGAGAAAGCGGCCAATATTCCCATCGGCCATCCGCTTGATCCCAAAACCGTCATCGGCCCGCTCATCCATCCGGTTCATTATGACAAGGTCATGGGCTATTTCGAAACCGCCAAACAGGACGGGGCAACAATCGTGACCGGCGGTGAGGCCTATGACGGTCCGGGCGGCGGATGTTACGTGCGCCCCACCCTGTTTTCTGGGACAGACAATTCAGCACGTGTCGCGCAGGAAGAAATTTTCGGACCCGTTCTCACTGCACTGAAATTCAGCAGTGAGGAAGAAGCGCTGGAAATCGCCAACGACACCGAATATGGCCTGACCGGCTATCTTTGGACCAATGATGTGACCCGCGCATTCCGTTTCACTGAAGCGATGGAAGCGGGTATGATCTGGGTGAATTCGGAAAATGTGCGCCACCTGCCCACCCCGTTTGGCGGCGTGAAGAATTCCGGCATCGGCCGTGATGGCGGCGACTGGTCGTTTGACTTCTACATGGAAACCAAAAACATCGCCTTCGCCACAAGCGCCCACGCCGTTCCAAAGCTTGGAGGATAAGTCGTGCCCATTCCCGCCCCAAATCTGAAACCGGACTTCAACATCGTTCGTTTGAGCCACACGGAATTTGGCGTCACAGACCTTGCAGCCTCGCGAGCCTTCTATGTCGATATTCTGGGCCTCCAGGTGAGTTACGAAGATGACACGACCATCTGCCTGCGCGCCATGGAAGAGCGCAATCACCACAGCCTCAAGCTGACAAAAAGCGATGAGGCCAATGTCCGCGCGCTTGCGTTTAAGGTCTACAGCGAAGAAGACCTCGACGGGCTGGAGAAATTCTTCAAGGGCAAGTCGCTGCCGACCGAATGGGTCGATGTGCCATGGCAGGGCCGAACCCTGAGCGCCCGCGACCCGCAGGGCATTCCCCTCCAGTTCTACGCGACAATGGATCGCCTGCCGACAATTCATCAGAAATACGCGCTCTATAAGGGCGTCAAACCGTTGCGCATTGACCATTTCAACTGCTTTTCCAGCGATGTCGATGCCGCGGTTGCCTTTTACAACGAAATGGGTTTCCGCGTCACCGAATATACGGAAGATGAGGAAAGCGGCCACGTCTGGGCGGCATGGATGCACCGCAAGGGCGGTGTGCACGATATGGCTTTCACCAATGGTGTTGGGCCACGCCTGCACCACATCGCCTTCTGGGTACCGACGCCACTCAACATCATTGATCTGCTCGATCTGATGGCCACCACCGGCTATGTCGCCAATATCGAGCGCGGCCCCGGGCGGCACGGAATATCCAATGCGTTCTTTCTGTACATCACCGATCCGGACGGCCATCGCACCGAAATTTATTGCTCTGACTATCAGACCGTCGACCCTGATCATGAACCTATCCGCTGGGATCTGACGGACCCGCAGCGCCAAACCCTGTGGGGTGCACCAGCACCCAAATCATGGTTTGAAAACGGGTCGGTCTTTGAAGGTGTTCCCACAAAGGAATCCGGCCTGAAAGCCCAACCGATTATCGCGCCCTATTGATCCCATGCTCGTTGGCGCGCGGGTCTATTCGAAATGGCAGCTTACCGTGCCGAACGCACCGAAATCAGCAAAAATACTGCTGCCATGCGGGGCTTCGACAGGGCGAATAAACGAGCCGGAAAGCAGCACCTCACCGGCTTTGATCCTGTCGCCATAAGCGTGCAATCGGTTGGCAAGCCATGCGATACCAAGCGCGGGATCATTGAGAACACCGGCACCCAGGCCGGTTTCTTCCACCTCTCCGTCTCGCATGACAATCGCGCCAATCCAGCGCAAATCCATCTCATCAACACCAAAGCGCTCATCACTCAGCACAATGCCACCATTGGCGGCATTGTCTGAAATGGTGTCCACGATAATGCGTGCTCGACCGGATGCCGGGTCTTTGCGCAAAATGCGTGTGTCGAGAATTTCCAAAGCGGGCGTCACATAGTCTGTTGCTGCGCGCACATCGTCAGCGGTGACATCAGGCCCTTCGAGGTCGGTTTTCATCACAAAGGCAATCTCTGCTTCAATACGCGGCTGAATGAATCGGTGTGCAGGAATGTTCGCGCCGTTTGGAAAATTCATGTCGTCCAGCAGGACCCCGGAATCCGGCGTCTCGATATTGAGCGCCTGCTGCATGGCCTTAGACGTCAGGCCGATTTTCCAGCCGATGACTGTTCGCCCTGCCGCCTTTTTCAACTCCACCAGAGCATGTTGAACACGGTAAGCGTCATCCATCGTCATATCCGGATGAGCAATGGAAAGCAGACCGGTCTGCACACCGGATGTTTCGGCTTCAAAGAGCTGCTGCGCGGCAGTGGCCACCTGGGCATCCGTGAGATTGGTCGGCATGATCGCAACACCCGATTGAATTTCGCTGCACCTGTTTTGCTGCTTGCACCGGAAAGATCAAGACCGGTCTAAGCGTCACCTTATCCTGCCACCGTCTTGCGCTCACGCTCTGCTGCATCAACAATCAAAGACAAAGAAATCCATTTCCATGTCGCGAGATTAGAAGATGAAAAACCGTATCATTGTTGTCAGACACGGTGATGACCCGCCTGATGATCGCATCTATTCCTATCTGGTGGGAGCCGGCTACACGGTCGATCTGCGCAAGCCATTTGCGGGAGAGAATGTCCCGCCCATTGGCAGTGACGGTTCGATTGAACCGGACATCGCAGGCACGGTGATCCATGGCGGAAAATACAACGCCTATGATATTGAGAAGCACCCCTTCCTGAAAGACGAATACCGCTGGATTGCCGCCAGCCTGCAGGCTGACATTCCCATGCTGGGCATTTGTCAGGGCTGCCAGCAGATCGCTTGGCATCTGGGGGCCTTTGCGGGGGCGGGAGACGATGGCGTTTACGAGTTCGGATATTACGAGGTGCGACCAACCGCGCAGGCTGACGGGTTTCTTGATGATCCTTTGATCGTCACCCAGTCGCACTTCCACACGTTTGGAATTCCACAAGGGGCGACACCGCTCGCCACCAGCGACCGGTTCGCAAATCAGGCTTTCCGATATGGCGACAAGGTCTACGGTTTTCAGTTTCACCCCGAAGTCACAATCGAAGGGTTTCGGCGCTGGCAGAATGCCGATTGGGCACCCTACGGCGAGCCGGGCGCACAAACGCGCCGAGAGCAGACTTCACTGATGATGAAACACGACGACGCGCAGGCGCGCTGGTTCTATGCATTCCTTGAAAAACTGTTTGTGCCCGTGGTGTGAAAGCAGACTCAGCAAGTTGCCAAAAACGGCGATATTCCGTCGATTTTCGGCAAAAATGTTCCGCTTGGCCCTGAAAAACCGCCAAAATGACACTCAATAACCAAAAAATGAGTAAAATCGACGTTACGTCAATTTTATGAAACGCGGACTCAACAAACCGAAACTCACCTGTTAGGTTCCCGACACCAAACGGCGAGAACACGACAAATGGAATCGTTATTGAGACAATGCTGACTTGCTCAGCGGGGCAACATTGGAATTGAAACGCGCGATAACAGCGTGCATCCAAACTTCAATCGGGAGACAAATATGAAGTTTTTCAAGCGTAACGGGCAACCTATGCCCAAACATGTGGTGGAGATGGCCGACGAAATTCGTTCGTCCGGCGATGAAATGAGCCGTCGCGAATTTCTTGCAACAGCAAGTGTGTTCGGCGCAACCGCCGCCACAGCTTATGCGATGATCGGCCTGCCTACGCCGGCACTGGCTGATGGTCATGCCAAAAAGGGCGGCACCGTTCGCTATCAGACAGAAGTTCGCGCTCTGAAAGATCCGCGCACCTATGACTGGTCACAGATCGCCAACTTCGCGCGCGGCTGGCACGAATATCTCGTCCAGTACAACAACGATGCCACGTTCGACGGCATGCTGCTGGAAGGCTGGGAAGTTTCCGAAGACGCCAAGACCTACACTTTGAAAGTCCGCAAGGGCGTCAAGTGGAACAATGGCGATGACTTCACCGCTGAAGATGTTGCCCGCAACATTGAAGGCTGGTGTGACAAGACCGTTGAGGGCAACTCAATGGCCGGTCGTTTCGCGACCCTGATTGACGCCAAGTCCGACAGCAATCCAAACGGTACCGACAAGGTACTGCCGGGCGCTATTGAAGTTGTGGACAGCCACACGGTGAAACTGAACCTGCCTGCGCCTGACATTTCCCTGATCCCAGGCATGTCTGACTATCCCGCAGCAATCGTGCACAAGTCCTTCACACCTGAAACAGCGCTTTCCAATCCAATCGGTACCGGCCCTTACAAGCCTGAATCCATGGAAGTTGGTGTTAAAGCTGTTCTGGTGCGCAACGAGGACCACACATGGTGGAACGAGGGCAATGGCGCATGGGTCGATCGCTTTGAGTATATCGACTATGGCACAGAGCCTGCTGCCTGGGTTGCAGCAGCTGAGTCTGATGAGGTTGATACAACCTACTCGCTCGAAGGTGAGTTCATCGAACTGTTTGAAGCCATCGGCGACTGGCGTCGCGATGACATCGTCACCGCAGCGACCATCGTCATTCGTCCCAACCAGCAGGCGGAAGTCGACGGCAAGAAGCCTTATGCAGACGTTCGCGTTCGTCGCGCTATCCAGATGGCAGTCGACAACAAGGTCTGCCTCGAGCTTGGCATGAACGGCCTGGGTATTCCCGCTCAGAACCACCATGTCGGCCCAATGCATCCCGATTATAAAGACATCGGCGATGTGAAGTTCGATCCTGCTGGTGCAAAAGCGCTGATGGAAGAAGCCGGCATGGCTGATTATGAGCACGAGCTCATCTCAATCGACGCCGGTTACCGCAAGGACACAACCGACGCGGTTGCCGACCAGATGCGCAAGGCTGGCCTCAAGGTCAAGCGGACCGTACTGCCCGGCTCGACGTTCTGGAACGACTGGGCGAAATATCCGTTCTCGTCCACCAACTGGAACCACCGCCCACTCGGCGTTCAGGTTCTGGCGCTGGCATACCGCTCCGGTGAAGCATGGAACGAATCCGGTTTCTCAAACAAAGAGTTCGATGAAACACTCACCGCAGCGCTCGCTGTCGCCGACGTGAACAAGCGTCGCGAACTGGTCGCCAAAGTTGAGAAGATCATGCAGGACGAAGGCGTGACCATTCAGCCATACTGGCGGACACTGACCAACTTCTCGAAGTCAAATCTGATGGGTACCGCCCACCACATTTCCTTCGAGTTCCATCCGGCAGAAGTCTACTGGACATAAGTTTCGCCAACGCAACAAGGTGAATTGAGAAAGGGGCCGCATCTGCGGCCCCTTTTTTTGTCAGTTTGTCGCATTTGCCTGGGCCAAACCCTTGCTTTGCTTTGGGATAGTTGAAACACTCCAGTTTAAACCGGCAGGTCGAAAAGACCGCCACAAGTCCAAACGGACTGCCAAAAATGGCAAATGGGGAGCGGTATGCTTAGCTTTATCCTGAGGCGCAGCGGTGTGGCTTTGCTCACGGCGCTATGCCTGACATTCATCGTCTTTTATCTGGTCAACCTTGATCCCAATCTTGAAAAACTGACCAAGAGTGAAGGCAACCAGCGCATGACGGATGTGCAGGTTGAAAACTGGCTGGAACGAAACGGTTACCGCCAACCCCTGTTCAAAAGATACGGAGAATGGCTGGGTGTCGCGCCCGGTTGGCGTCGCACGGATCCGGACACGGGAAAAGTCACGGGCCGCTGCATCAGGGGTGATCTGACCGCCGAAACCGCACCAAACTATTGTGGCCTGTTGCAGGGGAATTGGGGCCAGTCGCTGGTGTTCAAGGAACCGGTGAGCGAGATCATCGGCCGCAAACTGTCGCTGACCGGCTGGCTCATGCTGGCGGTCATGCTGACCATGGTACCGGCGGCGCTTGTCATCGGCGTCTTCGCCGGCATGCGGGAAGGTTCACGCACGGACCGCACGCTTTCGACCTTTTCCATCATCACAACGTCGACGCCCGAATATGTGTCGGGGGTTATATTGATCGTCGTCTTCGCCAGCCGATTGGGCGGGCTTCAATGGTTCAAAGGCACCGCCGCATCGGCGATGGACGACATAACGTTCACCAATTTCACCCTGCCCGTGATCGCGCTCGCGCTTTATGGCATGGGGTACATCGCCCGCATGACGCGCGCCTCGATGGCTGAGGTGATGACGGAACAATATATCCGAACCGCGCGTCTGAAGGGCCTTTCCTTCTGGGGTGTTGTGCTCAAACACGCCTTGCGGAACGCGCTGATTGCCCCGTTCACGGTGATCATGTTGCAAATACCGTGGTTGCTCACCGGCGTGGTGATCATCGAAACCCTGTTCAACTACAAGGGCTTCGGCTGGACCCTCGTTGCGGCCGTTGGCAACAATGACATCGAGCTCATGATGGCTGCGTCCGTCGTCGCCGTTGTCGTGGTCCTCGTTACGCAGCTGATATCTGATATCGGCTACGTCTTCCTCAACCCACGCATCCGCGTCAGCTGAGGAGAGCGATTATGGAACGTCTTGGTGGATTCGAAATTTTCGCACAGATCATGGGGCAGTTCCTGCCCGTGTGGATTGGCCTGATCGTCATTCTTGCCGCGTCATTCTACTTCCGCAGAAACCTCGGTCTCTACGGCAAGCTGTTTGACAGCCCCATCGGTATGGTTGGTCTCGTTCTGGTGCTCTTCTGGGTTCTGACAGCGATCTTTGCTGACCAGATCGCAACCTTCGATGCACTGGACCAATTGTCCGGTATGAAGAACAAGAAACCCGGCTGGCCGGTGCGCGATCAGGAAGGGCTTCACTATCTTCTGGGTGGTGACAATCTGGCCCGCGATGTGTTCAGCCGCATGGTCTATGGCAGCCGTGAAGTGTTGATCATCGCCCCAGCGGCAACCCTGTTCGCCTTCATGGTGGGCATCACGCTTGGTCTGCCTGCGGGTTTCCGCGGCGGACGCACTGACACGATTTTGACCTTTGTGGCAAACCTCGTCCTGGCCTTCCCCGTCATCCTGCTCTTCTTCCTGCTGGTAACGCCGGAAATCAGGGCCGACGGTGAGGTCTACCAACTCTGGGGCGGTCAGCAATGGGTCGCGTCCGTGCCAAACATCATGGCATTGGTGCTGTTCCTGTTCCCGATCATCTTCTTTGTGGTGTTGTGGGTGTCGCGCTATTCAACTCAGCCGGGCAAGCTCGCAATCTTCATGGCGATCACCCTTTTGATCGGCGGTTGGGCCTATATCGGCCTCGTGTTCAATGCGGACCCGTTTGGCGTTTTGTATATGGACCCGAACCTGCTGAACATTTTTGTGTCGGTCGTGTTCGTCAACTCGCCGACCGTGTTCCGCATCGTGCGTGGCGTTACGGTTGATATCAAAACCCGCGACTATGTGGCCGCTGCCCAGACGCGCGGTGAGCGCCCGTGGTACATCATGCTTTGGGAAATTCTGCCCAACGCGCGCGGTCCACTGATCGTCGATTTCTGCTTGCGCATCGGCTACACGACCATTCTGCTTGGAACGCTTGGGTTTTTCGGGCTGGGCGTTTCGCCGGAAAGCCCCAACTGGGGGCAGACCATCAATGAGGGCCGCAAGCTTCTGTCGCTCTATCCGCATCTGGCTCTGCCCCCCGCGCTGGCGCTCATGTCGCTCGTTCTGGGTCTGAACCTGCTGGCCGATGGTCTGCGCGAAGAAAGCCTGAAGGATTAAGATGATGGATAAAGCTGTAGAACCGATCCTGGAAATCGAAAACCTCAACATTTCCTTCTTCGTGCGCGCCGGAGAAATTCCGGCCGTGATGGATTTCTCCTGCAAGGTCATGCCCGGAGAAACCATGGGGCTTGTGGGTGAATCAGGTTGCGGTAAGTCCACCGTCGCGCTGGGCATCATGCGCGACATGGGCAATCGCGGCAAAATCGTCGGCGGCAAGATCAAGTTCAAGGGCCGCGACATGGGCGAGATGTCCGACGAGGAACTGCGAGACATCCGCGGCTCCAAAATCGCGATGATCTATCAGGAGCCGATGGCCAGCCTCAACCCGGCTATGAAGATCGGCAAGCAACTGATGGAAGTGCCGCTGATCCATGAACAGGTGAGCGAGCAGGAAGCCTACGACCGCTCGCTCGCGATGCTACATTCGGTCAAACTGCCGGACCCGGCCCGCATCATGGACGCCTATCCGCACCAGATTTCAGGTGGTCAGCAGCAACGCATCGTCATCGCGATGGCCCTGTTGTCCAAACCGGACCTGCTGTTGCTTGATGAACCAACAACCGCCCTCGACGTGACCGTTGAAGCCGGCATCGTGGAACTCGTGAAAGAGCTGGGCCGTGAAACCGGCACATCCATGCTGTTCATCTCGCACAATCTGGGTCTCATTCTGGAAACCTGCGACCGCATCACCGTCATGTATTCCGGCGAGGCTGTGGAAACGGGGACCGTGCATGAGGTGTTCGACCAGATGCGCCACCCTTATACGCAGGGCCTGTTCAACTCGATTCCCCTGCCCGGCGCTGACAAGAACTCGCGCCCGCTGATTTCCATCCGGGGCCAGTTGCCCTTGCCGATGGAACGCCCGCACGGCTGCAATTTCGGCCCGCGCTGCGACCACTATGTCGAAAGCATCTGCAACGCACATGCCGTGCCGATGAACGAGGTCAGCGGACAGCCCGATCACCGCTCGCGATGCATGCGCATTAAAGACATTGATTGGGAAGCCGAGCCAGAACGCCGCTTGGTTGAAGATCCGGCAGCCCCCGGCGATGTGGTGCTCGATATCCGCGATCTGAAGAAGTACTATGACGTTGCCGCCAACAAGATCTTCGGCGGTGGTGACACCCGAACCGTGAAGGCAAACGAAACTGTCAGCTTCCAGGCGCGCGAATCCGAAACCGTCGCCATCGTTGGCGAATCCGGTTGCGGCAAGTCCACTCTGGCGAAAGTGCTCCTTGGCTTGGAAACAGCCACATCCGGCTCGGTGGAACTGCGCGGCAAGGACATCGGCGACACCGAGGTCAATGATCGCACGAAGAAGACGGTCGCATCGGTTCAGATGGTATTCCAGAATCCGTTCGACACGCTTAACCCCAGCCACACTGTGGGCTCGCAGATCATTCGGACGTTGGAAAAATTCGGCATCGGTGAAACCACGACAGACCGCACCAACCGCATGCTGGAATTGCTGGATCTTGTGAAACTGCCGCGCGCCTTTGCGGACCGAATGCCACGCCAGCTTTCCGGCGGGCAAAAACAGCGTATTGGCGTCGCACGTGCCTTCGCCGGCCAGCCTCAGGTTGTGGTGGCCGATGAGCCCGTCTCTGCGCTCGATGTTTCGGTGCAGGCCGCTGTGACCGAACTGCTGATGGACATTCAGCGTGAGGCCAAAACGACCATGCTGTTCATCAGCCACGACTTGTCCGTCGTGCGCTATATCGCCGACCGCGTGGTGGTGATGTATCTCGGTCATATCGTTGAACAGGGCACGACAGATCAGATTTTCTCGCCGCCTTATCATCCGTATACGGAAGCGCTGTTGTCCGCGATCCCGATTGCAGACACCAGTGTCCAGAAAAAGCACATCGTTCTGGATGGCGATATCCCCTCGGCGCTCAACCCGCCATCCGGTTGCCCGTTCCAGACCCGTTGCCCGCGCAAATCCATGGTCGAAGGCACGTTGTGTGAAACGGACGTACCGCCGGTTCGCGACCTGTCCAATGGCCACCAGGTGAAATGTCATCTCGCGCAGAGTGTGCTCGATGCCATGGAACCGGTGATTGTCTTGGGAGAGAAGCCTGCGACAGCAACGTCCAAAACAGCAAAGCCAAAAGCTGTAAAGGCACCTGCGAAAAAGACCAAAGCTCCGGCGAAAAAACTCACCGCTGTCGAAAAGGCCGTCCCACTTTCTTCCGCCCGCTCGCGCGCAACGGTCAAGAAAGCAACGCCTAAGGCAGCGACACGGGCCAAGGCAAAAGCGGCAACGCCTGCCAAAGCCAAATCGACAGCTGCGGCGCCAAAGAAAGACAATGCGCCACCCAAAATGCGTAAGCCTACCAAGCCGGATGATCTGAAAATGATTTCGGGTGTAGGGCCGAAAATCGAAGGCATTTTGAACGGACTTGGCGTCTACAAGTTTGAACAGATCGCCAAATGGAAAAAGGCCGAGCGCGCCTGGGTCGATGATCACCTGAGCTTCAAGGGACGCATCGACCGCGAAGACTGGGTCAAACAGGCCAAGGCTCTCGCGAAGGGGCGCTGACCTTTTTGGGCAATGCCTGACGGGTAAACGCTCGAGCGACTACTTCCAGCCGACTGACTGGCGCGCTGAGTGCGCCAGTCACCTGTCTAAAATTCGTGACGCTTTCACCACACCGCAGATTGCCAGCTTGCGCGCAAATCGCAGACATGCGTTGCTCGTGAACCACAAAACGGCACCGCAGACAGACAAACGAGGTGATCGATGACCATTTCCACCAAAGTGCAGGACTCAGACACGGCAGCTGTGGAGAGCTGGATGGCCAGCCGGCCGGACACTGAAAGTGTTGCGCATTTCGTGCCCGGCCCCGGCATTCAGCGCCTCGAACTGAAGTTCGATATCGGCAGGCTGCAGGCCGCACTGGATGAATGCCTTGCGCGTGAAGCCTATCAGGGCTCCATGCAGGATGCCGGTTTCGCCGCCCTGCCCCTCACCCAACGCCCCGGCCAGACAGAATGGACCGAAAACGATCTTTCAGGCCGCTACTGGCTGCGCGGCGATGATCGCTACGTGGAGGAGCCCCGCGAAGACCTCGTGGCCGAGACCCAGTTCAATGTTTTCAATCCGAAATTCGCGGGCACTTATTTTGAAGAGGTGCATGCCGAGTTGGCGAAACGCTTTCCCATTGGCCGCACACGCGTGCTTTCCAAAGGCCTCTACAACTGCAATTCATGGCATCGCGACCCGGAGCCAAGACTGCATATTCCGGTGATCACCAATCCCGGTTCGCTTTTCATCGTCAACCATCATGTCACGCATTTACCCGCCGATGGGTCGGTCTATTTTACCGATACACGCGGCTATCACACCGCGCTGAATGGCGGTGAGACACGCCGGGTGCATATCGTGGCAGCCCTCGCCTACGATCAGATCACCGAATAGCGGTCTGGCGGAAACACGAAAAGGCTATTGCTGGTGCACCCGCGCCAGCTTTTCGAAGTCGAACGTCACGCCGATCCCCGGATCATCCGGCGCGACGGCCATGTGATTTTCCACCACCAGAGGACGGAGGGTGTATTCATCGATTGGGAATGAATGAACCTCCACCCAACCGGCATTTTCCTGGCCGGCGACCAGGCTGACATGAAGTTCCTGCATGCCGTGGCTGCAAACCGGAATGCCGATCTGTTTCGCCATTTCTGCCACTTTCAGAAACCCGGTCACGCCGCCGCAATTGCTGGCGTCCGGTTGAATGAAACTCAGCTTTGAGTATTCGAAGGCGAGTTCAAACTCTTCCATCGTATGCAGATTTTCCCCCATCGCGAGGGGAAAACCCGTGGCGTCTGCAATCCGGCCATAGGCGACGTAGTGGTCAGGCAGGGTGGGTTCTTCAAGCCACAACAGATTGAACGGCTCAAACGCCCGCGCCGCCTCAATCGCCTGTTGCTCGCTCATCGAATAATTGGCATCGACCATGAACGCGATGTCCGGCCCAATGAGATCGCGGATGGCAGAAATCCGCTCAACATCCTCAGCCAGAGTAGGTTGCCCGATCTTGATCTTGATCCCGTTGAACCCACGCGCGAGATAATCGCGCGTGTTGTTCAGCAGTTTCTCAAGCGGGAAATTGAGATCGATACCACCGCAATAGGCTTTAGCCCTGTTGCCCGCGCCACCTGCAATTTTCCAGAGTGGCTCACCCCGTTCTTTGCAACGAATGTCCCACAGCGCGATGTCGACGGCTGAGATCGCAAAACCCGCAATTCCACCCCGCCCGACATAGTGGACATGCCAGTACATCGCGTCATGCAGGCCTTCGATATCGCTCGGATCACAGCCGATGAGAACCGGTGCGAGATCATGCGAGATCATGGCGATGATCGCATGACCGCCCTTGCCACCGGTATAGGTATAGCCGGTTCCGCTGCTCCCATCGGACAGTTCAATGGTCACCGTGATCAGTTCAAAATGGGTGTGGTCGCCGTGTTTGGCGTCCACCAGAACCTCCGCCAGCGGCACCTGAAAGCGTTGCGAGCGGACGGCTGTGATTTTCACCATTTTGGACCTCGGTCAGCTATCCATTGCGATAGAGCAATGACTGACCATTTGAATCAAAAAGATGAAGCTTGTCGAGAGGGGCTTCGACACCGATTGTGTCGTGGCGCTTCTGCGAAACAACACCCGGCACTTTCACAACCGCCGGTTCTTCCACACCATCAACCTGAACATAAAGATTGGTGACCTCGCCAAGCGATTCCTTCAGCGTGATTTCGCCTTCCACAAAAGCTGCTTTGCCCTTAGCAACCGTGCTGTCTTCCGGGCGGAACCCGAGGGAAACCGCCTGGCCCTTCAGTCCGGCATCACTGGCAATCGGCACGGTGATTTTCTTGCCGCCATGAATTTCAATACCAGTCGCAGCGCCGGTTTTGGTCACCGTCGCCGGCACAATGTTCATCGCAGGTGAGCCGATGAATTTTGCTACAAACAGGTTGGATGGTTTTTCGTAAAGTTCAATCGGCGCGCCCACCTGCTCGATGCGACCGGCCGACAGAACCACAATTCGGTCAGCCAGGGTCATCGCTTCCACCTGATCATGGGTCACATATATCATGGTGGATTCCGGCATGCTTTCCTTCAATTTCGCAATCTCGATACGCGTGGCGACACGCAGGGCCGCATCAAGGTTGGAAAGCGGCTCATCAAACAAAAAGACCTTCGGGTCGCGACAGATCGCGCGGCCAATAGCAACACGCTGGCGCTGCCCGCCGGAAAGAGCTTTGGGCAGGCGGTCGAGATAAGGTTCGAGCTGCAGAATCGATGCTGCATTGGCCACCCGCGCCTCGATTTCCTCTTTTGAGGCTTTGGCGATTTTCATGCCAAACGCCATGTTGTCATAGACAGTCATATGCGGATAAAGCGCGTAGGACTGGAACACCATGGCGATGCCCCGTTGCGAGGGCGGCAGGTCGTTGACCTTTTGCCCGTCAATTTCCAGCATGCCCCCGGTGATGGATTCCAACCCGGCAATCATGCGCAACAGAGTGGATTTTCCGCAGCCGGACGGGCCGACAAAGACCACGAATTCCCCTTCATTGATCTGGAGATCAACGCCGTGAATGACCTGCGTTTCGCCATAGGCCTTGCGAATATCAGTCAGCATCAAGCCAGTCATGAAATCACTCCCCTGCTGTTTGGTTGCGGGCAAAATAGAAGCCGTAGGATGGAAGAACGATTTCGCCACCATCCCGCTCGCCCTGGGCTCCAGGCGCAATGAGCGCCTGAAATTGTTCATCCGGAGCGCTGGTCCGCGCTTCATTGTCGCTCATGTTGATGGCCACGAACATCGTGTTGCCGTTATGGCTGCGCTCGAATGTGAGAACGTCGGCATCTGTTCCCAAAAACCGGATGCTGCCTTTGGAAAACTCCGGGTACCGCGCGCGAAACGTTAGGGCGTCTCGGTAGTGGTTCAACAAAGAATCCGGATCGCCGTGCTGCAGATCGGCTGAAAGATGGTTGTGTTCCGGCGGCAGCGGCAGCCATGGAGACTCGGTTGAGAACCCGCCATTGCGCGCATTGTGGCTCCACATCATCGGGGTGCGGCATCCGTCACGCCCCTTGAATGTCGGCCAGAAGCGAACACCGTAGGGGTCCTGCAAATCTTCAAAGGCGATCAGCGCTTCGGTCATGCCAAGCTCTTCACCCTGATAGAGGCACACCGACCCGCGCAGCGAAAGGATCAGCGTCGCCGTCATTTTCAAAAACCCATCACGGTCTTCCACCTTGTCGGCCCAGCGCGACGCGTGGCGCACCACATCGTGGTTGGAAAATGCCCAGCACGACCAGCCGTCGGGTGCCGTCTTTTCGAAATTGGTGACGACGCTGCGCACTTTACCGGCACTGATTGGTTCGGGCGCCAGAAAGTCAAATGAGTAGCACATTTGGATCATGTCATCGCCGGATGTGTAATCGGCAACAAGCTCGAGGCCGCGCTCAGCATCGCCCACTTCGCCCACTGCCGCTGCCGCCGGATATTCATCCAGCAAAGCCCGGAAGCGTTTCAGGAAGGCAATGTTCTCAGGCTGGTTCTTATCGAATTTATGGCTTTGATAATTGTAGGGGTTCACTGCAGGCGCGATGGAATCATTGCGGTCGGCCAGTGCAAGCGGCGGGTTGTCTTCAAGCCCGGCGCTGTGGACGTAGAAATTGATCGTGTCGAGGCGGAAGCCATCGACCCCGCGGTCCAGCCAGAAACGAACCACATCGAGCACCGCATCCTGAACGTCCGGATTGTGGAAGTTCAGATCCGGCTGGCTGGCAAGGAAGTTGTGCAGATAATACTGGCAGCGTTGCGTATCCCATTCCCAGGCCGAACCGCCAAAGATCGACAGCCAGTTGTTGGGCGGTGAACCGTCCGGCTTCGCGTCCGCCCACACATACCAGTCCGCTTTCGGATTGGTCTTGTCGCACCGGCTTTCAACGAACCAGGCATGCTGATCTGATGAATGCGAGATCACCTGATCAATCATCACCTTAAGCCCGAGGCGATGAGCCTCGGCAATCATCGCGTCGAAATCCTGCAACGATCCGAACATCGGATCGACGGCCTTGTAGTCCGAAACGTCATAACCAAAATCGAGCATGGGCGATGTGAAGAAAGGCGAAATCCAGATCGCATCGACACCCAGCGACGCAATATGCGTCAGCCGTTGGGTAATGCCGCGCAGATCGCCAATACCGTCACCATTGCTGTCCTGAAACGAGCGGGGATAGATCTGGTATATGACCGCGCCACGCCACCAGTCGGGGTCGTGGTGATGGCTTGTGATCACGCCAGGCGCGGTGTCGTTTCTGAAATCGTGCAGAACGTTCATTTGGGAAATTCCGGATAATCAGCCGCCCTTCACCGAACCGGCCAGCAGGCCGCGTACGAGGAAGCGTTGCAGGGAAAAGAAAACGATGATGGGAACAAGGATTGTGACAAAGGCGGATGCGGTGAGAATCTCCCAATTGCCGCCACGCGAACCAAGCAGTTCACGCAAACGCCCGGTCAGCACCAGTTGCTCCTCGTTGTTTCCCAAGAACACGGTCGCCACCAGCAGATCATTCCAGACCCAAAGGAACTGGAAAATCGCGAACGATGCCAGCGCCGGGAAGGACAAGGGCAGAATAATCTTGCGGAAGATGTCGAAATCCGTCGCGCCATCGACACGCGCGCTCTCCAGAATTTCGCGCGGCAATCCGGCGATGTAGTTGCGCAACAGGTAGATTGCGAGCGGCAGCCCGAAGCCGGTATGCGCCAGCCATATCCCCGGGAAAGATTTGCCGATGCCGATATTGGTATACAGTTTCAGCAGCGGAATGAGCGACATTTGCAGAGGCACGACTAGCAGACCAACCACCACCGCCAGCAACAGCGCACGCCCCGGAAATTCCATCCACGCCAATGCATAGGCAGCATAGGCGGCGATGAGGATCGGGATAATCGTCGCCGGAATGGTTACCGTCAGCGTGTTGATGAAGCTCTGCCCCAGGCCTTCCGAATTGATAACCCGGTCATAATTGTCGAGCGTGAATTTGGGTGGTTCAACGCCGGTGACGAATATGCGTTGGCCACGCTCACCGTCCGGCTTTTGGTCGTAAGAAATCAGATAATCGCCGTTGGATTCAACTTTCAGCACACCGCCGTCTCGCAATTCGGCTGTCTCACCAATTTCAAATTTTGTCGGCTCGCGTGAGGAAATGCCGAACACCCGAACTTCGCCGGAACCGTCGCGGAAGACATTGCCTTCCAGAACCCATTTCCCGTCGCGTTCCTGCGCTTCAACCGGCGGGTTTGCGCGTACCGGAGGCAGATTGCGTTCCGATGCCGTCAGCGACGTCCACCAGCCTGTCAGGGCCAATTGGTTCTTATCGCGAACGGACGAAATCAAAATGCCAAATGTCGGCAAAGTCCAGGCCAACACCAGCAGGATGACCGAAATATTGACGACCCAACTGAGGGCGGGGCGTGATCCAACTCCTGCGGACATGCTACATATCCTTCCTGGCTTCGCGAATATTCCACCACATGATCGGCACAACCATGACCATGATCACGAGGGCGATTGTTGAGGCTCGTCCGAAATCAAGGCCGCGGAACATCCAGTCAAACATGAAGTTTGCCAGCACCTGCGAGCCCCATTGGCCGTTTGTCATGGCGAGCACGATGTCGAAAACCTTGAGCACCAGAATGGTGATGGTGGTCCACACAACCGCGATCGTGCCCCAGATTTGCGGCACCTTGATCTTGAAGAAAATCTGCAGTGGGGAGGCCCCGTCAATGATCGCAGCTTCAACGGTTTCTTCGGGAATACCGCGCAGGGCCGCCGACAGGATGACCATCGCAAAACCGGTCTGAATCCAGATCAGAATGACCATCAAAAAGAAGTTGTTCCAGAAGGGAACCGTAATCCATGCGGTTGGGTCGCCGCCAAACCACACGACAATCGCGTTCAGCAGGCCGATCTGGTCAGTGCCTTCCGCGCGATAGTCGTAGATGAATTTCCAGATCACACTGGCACCGATGAACGAAATCGCCATCGGCATGAAGATCAGGCTCTTTGCGATATTGCCCCAGCTGATCCTATCAGTGAGTGCTGCTGCAATAAGCCCGAACACAGTGGCAGCTGCGGGCACGACAATCAGCCACAGAATGTTGTTGAAGAAGCTTTCACGAAACGCCGGGTCGCTCGCAAGCCAGCGATAATTGTCCAGCCCGACAGATGTGTCGCCGGAAGGGCCGCGGAACGAAAGCCAGATCGAGTTGAAAACAGGATAGATGAGATAGATCGTCAAAAGAACAATCGCCGGCCCGAGAAAAAGCCAGGGGCGGATCTGATTGGCCTTGAGAATATTGCTGGCAGCATCCTGCCCGCGTGCAGGGTATATCGTATCAAGAAAGCGATTGCTGCCCCAGAAATAGCCTAGACACGCCGCCACGCCCAGCACCATCACCAGCATGGCCTGCATGAGCGCCTGGTTCATGAAACCTGAAAGGGCGATGTAAGCCACCGTTGCAAGCGCTGCACTCAGGGCAACACCGCCGAGCATGATCAGCAAAACCAGAGCAGCAGTTACGATCAGTCCATTCGCCTTTGCACCGGTATATTCGGCAGACGAACTGTGTGTCTCAGCAGACATGGCAGATTCCCCCTTGCGGATTCGTCCAGAAGAAGGGCTTTGCGCCTCTTATTATTGGAGTAACGTTTTCGCTCTATGCGAGGCCCGTTCTATAGCGACCGGAGCGGCACGGGCATCATCTGCCCGTGCCTTTGTTTGGTTGAATAGGTAACGCGTTCAGCCGCAGAGCTTACTTGATCGCGTCCCATTCCTTCTGGATGCCGCTGGCAACTTCACCGGCAGCCTTGCCGCCCGCATAATCAACCATGCCGGTCCAGAAAGCACCCGCGCCGATTTTGCCGGGCATCAGGTCCGACGCGTCAAAGCGGAAAGTCGTAGCATTGGTCAGAATCTGACCCTGCTTCTTCAGCGATGCGCTTTCATAGGTGTCGAGATTGGCACCCTTGTGCGGTGTCAGGAACGCGCCCTGCGCCATCATGATTTCATGCGCGATGGGTGTTTTCAGGAAATCCATGAACGCCTGCGCAGCAGGGGAATCATTGGTGATCGCCATCAGCGTTCCGGCACCCAGAACGGGTGTGCCAAGGTCCTTGTCAGCAAACGCCGGGAAGTAGAAGAAGTCAGCATCGGTGCCGAGCTTCGTGCCTTCGGGGAAGAATGCCGGGATGAACGATGCCTGACGGTGCATGTAGCATTTCGGCGGCGAGGTGAAGAGACCCTTCGGGCTGTCGCGGAAATCGGTCGTTGCAACCGCACCGGCACCACCATCGACATATTTGTCGTTGCGGGCGAAAGCGCCGAACTCTTCAATCGCGGCTACGATGCGCGGATCATCAAAGCTGATCTCGTTGGCCACCCACTGGTCATAGACTTCCGGTGCCTGTGTGCGCAGCATCATGTCTTCAACCCAGTCGGTTGCCGGCCAGCCGGTTGCGCCGCCGGAACCCAGACCGATGCACCATGGCGTCCCGCCATCAGCAACGATCTTATCGGTCAGCGCCTTCAGTTCTTCCATGGAATTTGGAATTTCGTATCCGGCATCTTCAAAATTGTCCGGCACATACCAGACGAGCGACTTCACGTTCACATTGAAGAAGAAGCCGTAATAGGCGTCGTTACCGGCCTTGTTCTTATAGGTACCGAGATTAACCCAGGATTCACCCGCCGCAAAATTGTCGGCAACGAATTTCGCCATATCGTCGGAGAGTGGTGTCAGCTGATCTTTCGAAGCGAGGTTGGCTGCAAGGCCGGGCTGTGGGAAAACCGAAATGTTCGGCGCTGAGCCTGCTTCCGCATCAATCACGATCTGCTGCTCAAACGAGTCCGAACCCGCATAGGTCGCGTTCGCGCCGGTTGCTGCATTGAAGTAAGCCAGCAGCGCGCCAAAATTGTCTTTCTCAGGGCCAGTCCAGGGGCCGAATACGGAAAGGTCCTGGCCTTTCAGATCGGGCGCTGAGGCCTTGTATGTGTCATAGCTGGCCCAGTTGAAGGCGCCTTCGCCGGGTGCAAATTTCAAATTGGAATGACCGTCAGCCCAAGCAGAACCGGACGACAAGGCAAATGCCAGCAAGCTGGCAGCGATCAGTTTTTTCATAATTTCCTCCAGGCAAATGCTGGCCCTGCAGGCCACACATATTGCATCAATTTTTCTGCTCCCGACTGGCGGTCTTAAATCTTTGGCCAGCCACCTCATCCGCTCACCAGAATGTCTGAAGTTTCCATCAGACTTTCCAAAGCGCTTTGGATTGTGCCACAATGGGCGCATCGCGGATGAATTGTCAAGCAGCATTACAGCGGGAAAATGGCAATTCTGCGCACATGTGTGTCGGGCAGGACAGTAAGGAACCTCTTCAAACCATGTCAAATAAGGCTGTGAACCTGAAAGAGCTGGCCTTGCATCTTGGCCTGTCGCAAACAACCGTCAGCCGGGCGCTGAACGGTTTTCCCGAAGTGAGCGAGCGCACACGACAGCGGGTTCAGGAGGTGGCCGCTGAGCTCAATTATCGCCCCAGCCTGTCCGCCACCAGCCTCGCAACCGGCAAAACGAAGGTGATCGGCCACGTTGTTCAGGTGTCGCAGCACCGCATGATCAACCCGCATTTTTCCGACTTTCTGGCCGGCGCAAGCGAAACCTACGCCGCTGCCGGATACGACATGCTGCTGCGCGCCGCAGCACCGGAAGACGAAGCGGGCCTTTACCGCGACTTTGCAAGCCGCAAGCGCGTCGATGCGGTTGTCGTGCACGGGCCAATGGTGGACGAACCACGCATTGAGTTGCTGAAAAACCTGCGCCTGCCGTTTCTGGTTCACGGCCGTTGCGGGCGCGATATTCGCGATTACGCCTTTCTCGACGTCAATAATAAAACCGCCTTCGAAACGCTCACCAATCACCTGATCGAATTGGGGCATCGCCGTATTGCTCTGATCAACGGTCTTGAAACGATGAATTTCGCCCAGCGGCGCAGGGCCGGTTTTGAAGCCGCGCTCCGTACCCATGGATTGACTGTCGATCCGGAACTGATGTTCAGCGCCGACATGACCGAACCCTATGGCCATACGGTTGCGGGAAAAATGCTCGATTCCACGAACCCGCCAACCGCGATCATGTGCTCATCCATCCTGTCGGCCATCGGTGTTCAGCGCGCGATCAGCGAACGTGGCCTGACGCTCGGAAGCGATATTTCGATTGCAACTTATGACGACCTGCTTTCCTTCCTCATGCCATCCGATGGTGAGGAAATCGCGCCGTTCATGACCAGCATGCAATCATCCATCCAGGCCGCCGGACGCCGCGCCGCCGAAATTCTGCTCAACCAGATCAACGACCCTGAAACCCCCGTGGTTCAGGAAGTCTGGAACGCAAAATTCATCAAAGGCCGCACAACCGGCCGACCAGTTCGCTAAGCGCCTAACGTCGGTTCTGAGTCCAAACTTACAAAGTTGTTGCAAGGTGGCGAATGTCAGCTTCTCGAATTGGCTTTATCCGCGAGGTGCAAGTGCGGAGAGGATCAGTGCACACTGTCGATCCACGGATTCTGCGATTGGCTGCACGCGTAAGGCTGGAGACCCTTGAAGATCTGACATGCCATGAATTGTAGACCATGCAAAGAATTGCTCGTCGGCTCCAGTCGGCTCGATGATATGGTGCTGCGCGAGTTCGGCTAAACACTTGCCGAGCCAGTCATAGGTTGAGGGCCGGTCAGATGCTGCACCAGGAGCCACACCGAACGGACCGAACATCAGACGCCACAATTCCGTGCGCGAATTCGCAAAAGAAACATAGGCCATGGCCAGCGCGGCAAACCGTTTTCGTGCATCCGCTGCATCAATTGCGCAGCTATCGAAGGGAACGGCCCGCTCAAAGTCGGCGGCCAAGGCATCGAATCCCCGTTCTGCCACACTGCGCAAGAGCGCGCCCTTATCGGGAAAATGGCGATAGGCCGCGCCGGGTGACACACCCAACTCCCGTGCCGCTTTGCGCACAGAGAGATCGACCAACAAGCCATCGTTAGCAGCGTTCAAGGTATAATCAACAAGGGCTTCCTTGAGGTTGCCGTGGTGATGCGCATCGCGGGGAGTTGTTTGTACCATAACTCATTTGTAATCACTGTTTACATTCAGCGCAACACGATATATGTAATCATTGATTACTTTGGAGTTAATCGATTACCGCAATGACTGAATTCTCCGCAGCCACGCCAGTTTCCCATACCGTGCCGACCTGTCTGGGGCGACTTCATGTCGTTGAAACTGGCCAAGGGCTCGAGACGATCGTCCTCTGGCCGTCTATCTTCACTGACCATCACATCTACGACGGTCTCGTCGCGATCTTGGACACCTCCCATCGCTTTTTGCTCATTGATGGTCCCGCCCATGGGCAAAGTGACGGCACTACGGATGAGTTCACCATGGAGGATTGCGCTGAGGCGATGACGGAGGTGATGGATTACTTCGAACTCGACAAGACGGTTGTCGGTGGCACCTCGTGGGGCGGAATCACGGCAGCACATGTGGCACTAATGTCCTCCACGCGCGTCAAAGCTCTCGTGCTCATGAACACGCCCATGCAGATCGACTCGAAGCGCCCTGGCCTCAAGGCGCGTTTTATTGCGAGCGGCGCGCGGTGGGCATTGAAGACGCGAACATTCCGCAATGGAGTCGCAGAGAGCTTTTTCTCGGACGGCGTCCTCGCGGCAAACACGGCCTATGCTCACGCGTTTCACGATATGCTGAAGGCAGCCAATCCCGCGAAACTGGCAACCGCGGTCCGCTCAGTCATCTTGTCCGGCTTCCCATTGATCGATCGCATGGCTGAACTGACCGTTCCCACACTCGTCATCGCCGGGAGAGAGGATGCGATGTATCCTATTGCCATACAGGCTAAGGCCGCCCTTTTGGCTCCGAATGGCCATTTTGCTCCTGTCGACGGCAAACACATCTCTGTCATCGAACAACCCGCTCGAGTGGCGGAGACTATCAGCAAATTCATCACTTTGGAGAATACGCAATGATCTTTCTCATTCTCGGGGCCACTGGCCTGCAAGGGGGAGCGGTTGCCCGCGAAATGCTGAAGCGTGAGCAATCCATCCGCATCCTGACGCGCCGCGCGAAATCGTCCAATGCGCAGATGCTTGCCAGGATGGGGGCAGAGGTGATCGAAGGCGATTTGTCCAGACCTGACACGCTACCTGCTGCGTTCGAAGGTGTTAACGGCGTTTTCTCAGTACAAGATTTTTACAGCCCGGGCGTTGGTCTTGTTGGTGAATTGGAACAAGGCCGGGCTGTGTTGGCAGCTGCAAAGGCTGCCGGGGTCCGCCATATTGTTCAGTCCAGCATGGGCGACGGCCAAGCGCCCGGTGGACCGGAGCATTTCATCTCAAAAGCACTGTTAGAACGCGACATAAAACGTAGTGGCATTGACTGGACGCTTTTAGGCACCGTGTGGTTCATGGATAACCTCCTGAACCCTGAAATGAAGCCCGCACTAATGTTCCCGGTGCTTGCCGGTTCGCTTGATCGAAACACTAAATTTCAGATGCTAGCCATAGAGGATCTTGGCTGGATGGCAGCCCAGGCGTTGACCAGCCCAAGCACCTGGGCGGGTCGTAAAATCAATCTGGCGGGTGACGTTATGACGGTGACGCAGATGAAAGCCACCTACCTCGCGATCACGGGAAAGCGCCCTAAAAGCTGGCGCATTCCTCGAGCCTTGTTCCGGCGGTTGGTTCCGGAATTCGCGGAACAGCTTGATTGGCACAATCGGGTGAATTTTGCATTCGGTAGTGAGGAGCTACGAAAAGTGAAACCGGATGCGTTGAGGTTGGAGAAGTTTCTCGAACAGCACTCAATCGCATCAATGTAGTCTTACAAAAAATCAGATATCAAGTTTACAAACACAAATGGCAACTTGGTCCGCATTGCTGCCATCCAGCATCGTCATGTTAAGTCAACGGTGAACGCAGCTTTGGTGTCGACGTTGCGAATTTGAGCCCGGCTCCCAAAAAAACTTATCCCCGCGCTTTCCCGCTCCCTCATACTCCTTTCACACGCCCGGTTCGACCATCGGAAACGATCGTTCGTTGCCGTGCCGGGGGTGCCGGTGTTCGGGGGATCAG
>JBCDDX010000016.1:0-68659 GCA_039180085.1 Pseudomonadota bacterium | reverse complement strand
CAACTCTGTGAAATCCGCTGGAAAATCAGTTGGAAAATGGAAAAACGCATCCTCGTTTGATGGAAAAACGAAACTTGGACGTGGCCTGGGGCGGTTGCGTTCAAGGCTGCGTAAAAAGTTTAGAAAAGGGCTTCTTTCCATTTCAGGGCGTATCGCCTAATCTGCGGCCAATGCTTCCCCCTGCAACACGCGGAATAACATGAAATCAAAGAACCAGCGTCTTTCCGAGTATCTCGGACTGTCTCCTGTGGTTGCCGTGCTGCAATTCAACGATGTTGATCAGGCTGTCGAAACCAGCCGGGCACTGGTTGCGGGCGGGATACCGTTGATTGAAATTACGCTACGCACCAAGGAAGCATTGTCCTGCATCAAGGCCGTTTCCAAGCAGGTAAAGGGAGCCATCGTCGGCGCTGGCACGGTTTTGGGGCCATCTTTGATGGTGGATTCTATCGAAATGGGCGCGCAGTTTCTGGTTGCACCCGGTGCTACCCAGGATTTGATGGATGCCAATTCGAAGACCGATGTTCCTCTCCTCCCCGGCATCGCAACGCCCAGCGAAGCGATGGGGCTTATGGTTGAGGGCTATGAGTTTTTGAAATTCTTTCCAGCTGAACAGGCTGGGGGACCGGCTTATCTGAAGGCAATGGGTGCCGTTTTCCCCGACCTCAAGTTCTGCCCAACCGGCGGTTTGAATGCCGAAAAGGCTCCGGGGTATCTGGCACTTGATAACGTCATTTGCGTAGGCGGCTCTTGGGTCGCACCCGCCAATCTGATTGCCAATGGCGATTATGACGCCATATCGGAACTCGCAGCTCAGGCCTGTGGCTCCTAGCGCAGTCGGCTTTTTCCTTATGTCAATTCAATTCCCATCTGCACGGTCGTTTCCAACGATCGTGATGGTCGTCATTTTTCTTTTTATGGGTTTGTCAGGCCGCATGGCAGAAGCGAATGATGGCAAACGTCTCGTTCTTTTTGCACCCGCCAGCATGACGGATGTAATCGGTGAGGTTGCGCGTGCTTATGAAACAGCAACATCAAACACGCTACTTGTTTCAGTTGCTGGCACAGCTCAGCTTGCCCGCCAGATAGAGGCGGGCGCTCCGGCGCATGCCATTGTTTCAGCCGACCAGCTGTGGCTGGACTGGCTGGAGCAACGAAACCTTTTGATGGCCGGCAGCCGTGCTGCTCTGGTTGGCAACAAGCTGGTTATCGCTGTGCGACGTGAGGTCGAAAACTGGGCTGATCCGATGGGTTTGCTCACTCAATCGCGTTTCGCGATGGCGGATCCAGAATCCATTCCCGCAGGGCGCTATGCACGCGAGGCCCTCCAGTCCTTGGGAGTCTGGGACAAGGCAAGAGGGCAGGCCGTTTATGGTGAGAATGTAAGGGTGACCCTGCGCCAGCTTGCTTTGGGTGAGGTTGGGGCGGCAATTGTTTATGCGACCGATACGGCTGCTGAGCCGCAGGTGAAAGTCGCCTGGACGTTTCCCGAGCAGCATCACAGCAAGATTCTCTACGGCGTGGCAGCGGTCGCAAACGTCAGAGACGATAGTACCGAAGCCCAATCGCAGGATGCGCGCGATTTGGTGACTTTTTTGACCGGGTCAAAAGCGCTCGAAATCTTTGAAAAAGCAGGTTTCAAACGGCCGGAACCGCGCTAAGTCTTTGCAATGATTTTCGATCCTGCCCTTCTTTCCATTGTCTCGCTGTCGCTGAAGGTTGCGTTGGTTGCTGTCGCTTTCAGCTTGCCCGTCGCAATTTTGATCGCAAAGGCACTGGCAAAGCCGGGTTGGCGAGGCCGCGCTCTTGTCAGTGCGTTGGTACACCTGCCACTCGTCCTGCCACCTGTGGTGACCGGGTTCTTCCTGCTAAGCATGTTTGGCCGCCGGGGATGGATTGGTTCATTTCTTGATTCAATCGGACTGGGGTTCACTTTCTCATGGGTTGGCGCGTCGCTGGCTGCAGCGGTGATGGCATTTCCGTTGTTGGTACGGCCAATCAGACTGGCATTTGAAATTCAGGATGAGCGCTTGCGCGAAATGGCGTTCACGCTCGGCGCATCGCGCGCGCGCACGTTCTGGACGATTACGCTGCCACTGGCATGGCCGGGAATTCTCTCCGGCGCTGTTTTGGGGTTTGCGAAGGCTTTGGGCGAATTTGGCGCGACGATTACATTCGTGTCGAATATTCCAGGAGAGACCCAAACGCTTTCGCTGGCGATCTATTCGTTGTTGCAATCGCCATCGGGCGACAGGGCTGCCATGACGCTGGTGGTTCTTGCCGTTGCCATTTCGTTTGCGGCTATTTTCCTTTCCGAATGGCTGGCTATGCGCAGTCAGAAAAAACGGGAGCGATAGCCTTGTTGACCCTTCGCATCACGGGACAAGTCGGAACGTTTGCAATCGATGCCGATATCTCGGCAGGTTTGGGCGTCACTGCGCTGGTTGGTCCGTCGGGTGCGGGCAAGACAACCTTGCTGCGGGCGATTGCGGGCCTTTGGACGCCCGAGGTCGGGCGTATTAATGTCGGAGAGCGCGTTTACTTCGATTCCGAGGCTGGGATTAATTTGCCACCGCAAGAACGTAAACTCGGCGTTGTGTTTCAGGACCCTCTTTTGTTTCCTCATTTGAGTGTTGAGAGAAACCTGATGTTTGGAGCAGGCAAGAACCCTGTGGGCCGCGAAGGCGTACTTGATCTGCTTGATCTTGGTGGCCTGCTGGACCGCATGCCGCGTCATCTTTCCGGTGGCGAGGCGCAACGTGTTGCTTTAGGCCGCGCTTTGCTGGCTGATCCGCATCTCATCCTGCTTGATGAACCGCTGACAGGCCTGGATGATGAACGACGTCTCACTGTTCTTCCCTTTCTGGAGCGTTTGCGTGATGAAAGTGATGTGCCAATTGTTTATGTGAGCCATCATCGTGATGAGGTCAGCCGTTTGGCCGATCTGGTGTTTCTCATAGATCAGGGGCAGGTGATTGGAGAGCAGACGCCAACGGAATACATGCGCGCACGCGGCAAACTCGATGACAGAATAGAAAACGGACAGGGATCATGATTGCAGCACGGCACATCGCAGCGTTGTTTTGTTTCATCGTTGCCTCGATGGCCGCGATGATGGGTTCGGCGCTTGCAAACTGCGACGCCAATGAGCGTGTGATCACCATTGCAACATCGTCTGACGCGACCCGGCCTGCCCATCAACGGGCGGTTGCTCAACTGAAGTCACTTGTCGATCAGGATTTGCAGGGCAGAGCCTGCCTCCAACTTGTGAGTGATACGGGACAGTTCAAAGATGAACTGATCGCCGATGCAGTCCGAAAAGGCACTGTGCACCTGGCGTTTGCAGAAACCAAAACCCTGAGCACCGAAGCACCGGCTCTGGGCATTCTGTCTCAACCGTTTGCGTTTCGCGATTTTCAGGCTGTCACGAAATTCTCCGAGAGAGAGACGCTGACACCGGTTTATGACACGCTGGCCAGCAAAGGGTTGCAGGCTTTCGGTCTGGCTCATGAGGGTTTCGATCAGCTTGTGGCTTCAAGACTGGTGGTCAATCCCGACGATATGCTGGGCCTGCGTATTGCTGTGAGTCTGCAAAACACATTGCGTTGGTTCCTGCCGACCAAGGCTATTCCCAAGGAATTCGCGGAGGATGAAAAACTCAAAGCCTTTGTGCGAAAGGACGCGGAGGGCGCGTTCGCACGCTGGAATGAAATTGTATCGGCAGAACTGGCCAAAAATGCGAAAGTGGTTCTGACAACCAACCACCGGTATCATGGCTATGCTCTTATTGGCCGCAAAGAATGGTGGGATGGGCTGGAGCCGCCACTTGCACGCGGGCTTGAGCAGAGTTTTACCCGTGCGCTACAGCAGGCCAATTTCGAAACCGTGCGGCGTAACCGGCTTTTGCGCGATGTTGTCATTCGGGCCGATGTCCCGGTCTACACACTTACGCAAACCCAATGGAACCGCTGGCGGGCAGCGGTGCAGCCAACATGGGATGAAATGGTCGCTACGCCCGCGCGCGCGTTGCTGCCCGCGCTTGAGGCGGCGAACGCCCTGCCTTAGCGCCCAGACGTCAAGATTTCTGCTCGCTTAAGAACGTTGCAATACGGTCCATGGCTTCGGCTATGTTGTCTTCGGAATTGGCATAGGAAAGGCGCAAATAGCCCTCGCCCAATATGCCAAAATCAGGCCCGCCAATAGCGGCAACGCCAGCATCTTCGAGCAGGGCGGATGCGAGAGCCTTCGCCTTCCAGCCCGTTCCACTTATATTGGGAAAGGCGTAAAACGCGCCCTTCGGAGTTGCGCAGGCCACCCCAGGCAGTGCGTTGGCTCGTTCCACAACCAGTTTTCGGCGTTTGTCGAACGCTGCCATCATGTCAGCGACAGCGTCTTGTGGGCCTTCGATGGCGGCGATACCGGCATATTGCGATGGAGCGTTGACGCAGGACCATGCATTGACTGCCAGCTTGCGAACCTTGTCGAACAACTGGTCCGGCCAGATCGACCAGCCCATGCGCCAACCGGTCATGGCCCAGGTTTTCGACCAGCCGTTCAGAACGATCAATCGATCGCGTATTTCCGGGAACTGCAAAAGCGATACATGCTCTTCATCGTCGTAGGTCATGACGTCGTAGATTTCGTCCGACAAAATGGCTGCGGCTGGGAAGTTTTCGAGCCCTGCCACAAGTTTGGCGATCTCGCTGCGCGGGGTTACGCCGCCTGTTGGGTTGGCGGGCGAATTGAGGATAATCAGACTGGTTTTGCTGTTGACCAGCGAAAGGGCTTCTTCACCAGAAAAGGCAAAGCCGTTTTCCTCCCGCACTGGTATTGGCACGGGTGTTGCACCGGTGAATTCGATCATCGAACGATAAATCGGAAAGCCGGGATCAGGATACATGATCTCGCGACCGGGTTCGCCCATCATCAGGATTGCGGCAAACATGGTCACTTTGCCGCCCGGCATGATGCAAATGTTGTCGGGCGAAACTTCCACGCCTGTTGTGTCCAGAGTGCGCTTGGCGACCGCTTCGCGCAGGGGCAGAATGCCCGTTGCCGGTGTGTAGCCATGATGGCCATCGCGCAACGCTTTGATGGCAGCTTCCACAATGTGATCCGGTGTCGGAAAATCGGGTTGCCCGATGCCCAGATTGATGACGTTTTTTCCTGCGGCGGCGAGTTCGGTGGCGCGTGCGAGAACTGCAAAGGCGTTCTCCTCGCCGATGCGATCGAAGCCCGATATGGTTTCTAACATGTGTCTGGATTTTCCCGCTGACAGTTTGAGGTGGATTGTCTTGCGAAAACGGTGTTATCGCAAGGTCCAAGTGCAGATCAATAGAGGTTCCATAGAGGTTTCAGATGAGTGACCTTTCCAATTGGACCGCCCGTCCGCGACCGGCTCGACTCGTTCTGGAAGGGCGGTTTTGCCGTCTTGAACCGCTCAACGCCAAACGGCATGGGGATGAATTATTTGAGGCGGCCACACTTTCCGATGCGGATATGCGATTTCGGTATCTGCCAGAATATCCGCCGAAAAATCGCGACGAATTTGAGGGCTGGCTGGCGAAAGCGGAAGCCAGTGAAGACCCGCTTTATTTTGCCGTGATCGACAAAGCGACAGGTCGTGTCGAGGGGCGTCAGACCCTTATGCGGATCGACGAAGCAAATGGTGTTATTGAAACGGGGCATATTTTCTGGGGTGGCCGCATTTCGCGAACCCCTGTCACGACCGAAGCTTATTTTCTGTTCGCACGCTATGTCTTCGATGAACTTGGCTATCGCCGTTTTGAGTGGAAGTGCAACAATGCCAATGGCCCATCGAAACGGGCCGCAGAGCGGTTTGGCATGACGTTCGAGGCGGTGTTCAGGCAGGCAGCCGTGGTCAAGGGCGAAAATCGTGATACGGCCTGGTATTCGATGCTCGATAGGGAGTGGCCCGCTCAAAAGCGGACATTCGAGCGCTGGCTTTCAGCGGATAATTTTGACAAAAATGGCCAGCAAATCGCAAAGCTGGGCGCATTGAAGGAGCAGGTATCGTGAGCAACAGACTGAATGGGAAAACGGCTCTCGTAACGGCTGCCGGGCAGGGCATCGGACGCGCTATCGCGAATATGTTCGCCGCGGAAGGGGCACGGGTCATTGCAACGGACGTGAATGATGATCTTGTCGCTGATCTGACTTCGTCCGGTCTCGATGGTCGCAAGCTTGACGTGATGGACGGTGATGCGGTGAAGACGGCTGCTGCCGATATTGGCGCGGTGGATATCATTGCCAATGTCGCGGGGTTTGTGCACCACGGGTCCGTGCTCGAATGCGATGATGATGCCTGGGCTTTTTCGTTTGATCTAAACGTCACCAGCATGCACCGGGTCATAAGAGCGTTCTTGCATGCCATGCTGGAGAACGGCGGTGGCTCAATCATCAACATGTCTTCCGGTGCTTCATCGGTGAAGGGAGCGCCGAACCGCTATGTGTATGGAGCGACAAAGGCTGCGGTTATCGGACTGACGAAGTCTGTTGCCGTGGATTTCATTCGCCACGGCATACGCTGCAATGCCATTTGCCCGGGAACCGTGCGCTCACCTTCGTGGGAAGCGCGGGTTGAAGAACTGGGCAAGGAAGTGGGCAGCATGGAAAAGGCAATGGAAATGTTCGTTTCCCGCCAACCCATGGGACGAGTTGGGGAGGCAAACGAAATTGCGGCACTCGCCACCTATCTGGCGGCCGATGAAAGTGCCTTCACA
Organism: Pseudomonadota bacterium; assembly: GCA_039180085.1. Taxonomy (GTDB): domain Bacteria; phylum Pseudomonadota; class Alphaproteobacteria; order Rhizobiales; family Rhizobiaceae; genus Pseudahrensia. Next base: position 61,916 of record JBCDDX010000016.1, on the reverse strand, counting down.
ACGGGTGTTGCCATTCCAATTGACGGTGGCTGGACGCTGTAAATTCGATCGACCCGGGAGGCGGAAATGAAAATTCTGGTATTGGGTGCTGCCGGCATGATCGGGCGCAAGTTGATTGAGCGACTTTTGCGCGATGGCGCATTGCGTGGGCAGAGCATTCAATCGATCCATGGTTTTGATGTTGTGGAACCGACAATTGAAAACTCTGGCTCAATTGCCATTTCGACCAGTGCTGGCGACATTTCCAATGCAGGCATTGTCGCGACAATGGTGGCTGAAAAGCCCGACGTGATTTTCCATCTCGCAGCAATCGTATCCGGCGAAGCCGAGAGCGATTTTGAGAAAGGCTACCGCGTCAATCTGCAAGGCACCCAGAATGTGTTTGACGCGATCATTTCTCATGAGGGCTACACACCGCGTGTCGTTTATGCGTCCTCGATTGCAGTTTTTGGTGCGCCCTTTCCGGCAACCATCGAAGATGACTACCACCGCACGCCGCTGACATCCTACGGCACGCAAAAGGCAATCGGCGAACTGCTTCTTTCAGACTACACCCGAAAAGGACTGATGGACGGGATTGGCATTCGCCTGCCGACCGTTGTCGTGCGTCCTGGAAAGCCCAATCTGGCGGCGTCCGGGTTCTTCTCCAATATCATTCGTGAACCTTTAGCGGGGCAGAGCGCTGTTTTGCCGGTTGAGGAAGATGTGATGCATTGGGTCGCAAGCCCGCGCTCGGCCGTTGGCTTCTGCATTCATGCGGCTGAAATTGACGGTGAAACCGTTGGTCCGCATCGCAATCTCACCATGCCGGGTCTTGCGATCACGGTTGGCGAAATGATCGCCGCGTTGGAACGCGTTGCCGGTGCGGAAACAGCAGCGCTCATTGAGCGCAAGCCCGACGATACAATTGCTGCCATCGTCGCAAACTGGCCCCGTCGCTTCCATGCAGCGCGCGCCAGTGAACTGGGATTTCAGTCTGAAACCAGTTTTGAGGCCATCATTCAGGCGCATATTGACGATGAGTTGGGCGGTTCCACCGCCGCCCGGTAACGTTGTTTAAGATCTGCGTTCCACAGATTCGCGGATTTTCAGTTCAGGTTTGATCAGAACCGGCTCTGTATCGGGCGTCTTTCCACCAATCTTAGCGAAAAGCGCGCGGGCTGCCAGCCGCCCGATTTCGTCGTGACCATCGGCGACGGTTGTCAGCGGTGGGGAGGAGAAAGACGCTTCTTCGATGTCATCATAGCCGGTCACCGCAACGTCTTTTCCAGGCTCTAACCCCCGGCGGCGCAGGCCATGCATGACGCCCAGTGCAACTGTGTCGCTACAGCAGGCAATGGCGGTGGGCGGCGGGCCATCAGCCAGGATAGCTTCGACAGCGTTATACCCGGCTTTTCGGTCGTAGGGCGTTTCCAGATCGGCACGCTTGGGTACGGGCAGGTCAGCTTCTGTAAACGCTGCCTGAAAGCCGCGACGGCGTGCTCGGCCTGTCGATGTGTTGCGGGTGCCACCGACAATTGCGATGTCGCGATGGCCCTTTTCGATCAGGTGTCGCGTGACCATCAGGAAACCGGCTTCATCATCGCCCAAGAAAGCGGGAACACCGGCATCCTCAACAGTTCGCGCCACCAGTGTAACAGGTAAACCGGCTTCTTCGACGCGAGCAATATCTTCCGCATCAGTGCCGACGGATGGCGACATGATCACGCCATCGGCGCCGAACTGCATGAGCGTTGAAATGAAATCGTTCTGTAGTTCAATATTGTCGGCATGATTGCACAGCAGGAAGGTCTGCCTGTTCGTGCCTAGTTCAGCCTCGATAGACCGAAGGATTTCAGCAAAAAACGGGTTGATGATGTCGCGCACAAGTACGCCCACGATATCAGAACGCTGGGTGCGCAGACTCGCGGCCCGGCGGTCGTAAACATAGCCTATTTCCTTTGCCCGCTCGCGAATACGGTCGCGCGTTGCCTGGGCCACCAAAGGAGAATCCCGCAAGGCAAGCGACACGGTCGCAGTTGAAACGCCAAGGTCGTCGGCAATTGTCGAAAGAGTAATTTTCGCAGCCACTCTTTTGCTCACACCCGTCTTGCACTCCTGTCCCAATCAGCTTTACGGCAAGCTTTCGCATGTCACAATTGGAACGGCCAAGTTTTCCCAGACCAAGTCTTGTTCCTGCGCAGACGACTGTTTAGCGTCGGATTGCTTCGGGATTCCCAATTTGAGTTATTTTTCATGCGCCTTTGGATCAAAAATCCGCTTTCAGTGCTGGCTGACAACGCCGGAGGCGGCGTCGTAGTGGAACGCAGCCGGATTGTCGAACTGGTTCAAACCGGGGACGAACCGTCCGCGCCGGTCGACCAAGTGTTTGATGCAAGCGCGCATGTTCTGCTGCCGGGGCTGATCAATACCCATCATCATTTCTTTCAAACGCTCACGCGCGCGCATCCGGAGGCGATCAACAAGGAATTGTTTCCCTGGTTGAAAGCGCTCTATCCGATCTGGGCGCGCAATGTGAAACCGGATGTATTTCGTTTGGCGACGCGTCTCGCGTTGACCGAATTGATGATGAGCGGATGCACCACCGTTTCCGACCATCACTATCTCTATCCTGACGGTTTGGAAGACGCGATGGACATCCAGGTTGAGGAAGCAGCTCGCCTGGGTATGCGAATGACCGTGACTCGCGGTTCCATGAGCCTTTCGGAAAAAGATGGTGGACTACCCCCCGACTCGATCGTGCAGGATGATGATACCATCCTCGCTGATTGTGAGCGTGTGCTGAACCGTTATCATGACCGCTCGGACGGATCGATGTTGCAGGTTGCGCTGGCACCTTGCGCTCCCTTCACCGTGACCAAGCGGCTGATGACCGAAACCATGGAACTGGCGCACAAGCACGACTGTACCTGCCACACGCATCTGGGTGAAACCATCGACGAAGACAATTATTGTGTCGAGCATTATGGCTATCGCCCGGTCGATTATCTGGAAGAACTGGGATGGCTGAACAGCCGAACATGGCTCGCCCACGGCATTCATTTCAATGATGATGAAGTGGCCCGTCTTGGCAAAGCGGGTGTCGGCGTTTGTCATTGCCCGACCTCCAACATGGTGCTGGCATCCGGCCATTGCCGCACGAAAGAGCTCGAAGCCGCGGGTTCGCCGGTTGGGTTGGGTGTTGATGGCTCCGCCTCGAATGACAATTCCAACCTGATGGAATCAGTGCGCCACGCGCTGATGATCAACCGGCTGACGTATAACGCGGAGAGTGTCACCCATTTCGATGCGTTCCGTTGGGCGACGGAAGGGTCTGCGCGCTGTCTTAACCGCGATGACATCGGTAAAATTGCTGTTGGCAAACAGGCTGACTTCGCTCTCTACAAGCTTGATGAATTAAGGTTCTCCGGCGCGGGCGATCCGTTGGCGGCGCTGGTTTTGTGCGGCGCGCATTCCGCTGATCGGGTTATGATTGCCGGCAGATGGACGGTTGAAGATGCTAATCCCGTAAATATGGATATTGTGCGTCTGCGCCGCGAACACGGTGATGCGGCAAAGGCATTTCTGGAAAGTCTCTGATGGCGGATTGGATTGCTTCAACAGGTACACTTGACGATGATCCCGTTGAGGCTTCAACCATAGTTGTGCTGCCCTTGGGTGCGACGGAACAGCATGGTCCGCATTTGCCGTTTGAAACCGATACGTTGATCGCGCAGGGCATTTGCGAGCGGCTGATTGGAAAATTGCCCAAGAATGCAGATGTGCGTTTTCTGCCAGTGGAACCTGTTGGATATTCGCCGGAACATATGGATTTTACAGGCAGCAAATCGCTGGATCACACCGAGGCGATTGAACGGTGGACCGCAATTGGTGCCACAGCGTTTGCGCACGGGGTTCGGCGCCTCCTGCTACTCAACGCGCATGGCGGCAATTCACCGCTTGCCGCCATCGTTGCGCAGGAACTGCGTGTGCGTCATTCCATGCTGGCGGTGGTGACGAAATGGGACAGGTTTCTAAAAGGCACTGATGTCGTCAGTGAGAATGAGCAGGCGCTTGGTATCCATGGCGGTGAGATCGAAACTTCTGTCATGCTGGCGTTGCGGCCTGATCTGGTTGACATGTCCAAAACGTCTGATTTCTCGAATGCCCAGTCGCATTTTGCTGATACCTTTGACCATTTAAGGGCCTACGGACCTCACGCTTTCGGCTGGAAAATACAGGATCTCAATCCGACAGGCGTAACAGGCAACGCCGCCGCCGCGTCTGCGCAAAAAGGAGAAAGCCTGCTTGCGCTTGCGGTCGATGGGCTTGTCGAACTGATCAATGACGTAACCCGTTTCGATTTGACCTTGTTGAAAGATGGCTGAGCCCTATGTTGGCTGAAACGCATCAAGAGGCACATTCATGACCACCGCTTCATCGAACCAGACGCCCGTAACCGTTCTCACCGGTTATCTGGGCTCCGGCAAAACCACGCTTTTGAACCGCATTCTGAGCGAGGATCACGGCAAGAAATACGCGGTTATCGTCAACGAGTTCGGTGAAATCGGTATCGACAATGATCTGATCGTAGAGTCGGATGAAGAAATCTATGAAATGAACAATGGCTGCGTCTGCTGCACCGTGCGTGGCGACCTCGTGCGCGTTGTGCAAGGGCTGTTGAAACGCAAAGGGCGCTTTGATGGCATTCTGGTGGAAACCACCGGGCTTGCCGATCCGGCTCCTGTCGCGCAGACATTTTTCATGGACGAAGATGTTCGCGCAAAGGCGCAGCTTGATGCTGTGGTTGCGCTGGTCGATGCAAAACATTTCCCGCTGCGCCTCAAAGATGCGCCAGAGGCGGAAGATCAGGTTGCGTTTGCCGACGTGGTAATCATCAACAAGACCGATCTTGTGAGTGCGGAAGAGCTTGAAAAAGTGCGCGCAACCGTGCGCAAGATCAATCCGCATGCCGTCATACATATGTCCGAGCGGTCTGGAGTTGAATTAGCGCAAGTGCTTGACCGCGGTTCGTTCGATCTTGACCGCATTCTCGAAAATGATCCGCATTTCCTTCATGCGCATGATCATGATCACCCTGATCACGAATGCGGTCCGGCTTGTGATCATGACCATCATCACGACCACAATCATCACCATGGGCATGATAAACTGGACGCCAAGACTCATGACACCACGGTGAAATCCATTTCCCTGCGGGCCGGCGATATGGACCATGAGAAGTTTTTTCCGTGGATCAATAAGCTCACCCAAATTGATGGGCCGGACATTTTGCGCCTGAAAGGTATTGTTGCCTTCAAGGGTGATGATGATCGTTTTGTGTTGCAGGGTGTGCACATGATTGTTGAAGGCGACCATCAGCGTCCCTGGAAGGTCGACGAGAAACGCGAAACACGCCTCGTTTTCATCGGCCGCAATCTCGATGCCGAAAAAATAGAGCGTTCGTTCAATGCCTGCATCGCGGCGTGATTAATGGTCACCATCGCGCCATATGATTTTGGCGAACACATTGAGCTTGCCGCTTTCATTGATGATCAGCCGGTTTTCGCATTGGCTGATGGTACACTGCGCCTTCCCGGTTCGGGAGATATCGTAGCTGAGGCGCATGACGGGCTTTTGAGCGCATGCCTCGCGCTTGATACGAAGTCTGTCGTGTCAGGTGGCGAAGACGGACGCGTTGTCCGGACAGATAGCAGTGGCACAACGGTGGAACTGGCGAAACAGGAACGCAAGTGGATTGATGTTGTTGCCTGCGGACCGGGCGGAGCTGTTGGCTTCGCTTCCGGACGCACTGCGTGGGTTTTGACTGATGGCGCGTTAAAGGAATTTGTGCATGACCGCGCCCTGGAGGGGCTCGATTTTGCGCCCAAGGGACTGCGCCTTGCGGCTGGTCGCTACAACGGTGTCTCGCTCCACTGGGTGGCGGGGCAATCGAAGCCCGTCGATCTGCACTGGGACGGTGCGCACACGAAAGTGATATTCTCGCCTGACGGAAAATATATCGTCACATCGATGGCAGAAAATGCACTGCATGGATGGCGGCTTGACGATAAAAGATCGGGCGATGGCAAGCACATGCGCATGACCGGCTATCCCGCAAAACCAAAAAGCCTGTCCTGGTCACCCAAGGGAAAATGGCTCGCGTCTTCCGGTGCACAAGCTGCGATTTGCTGGCCGTTTTCCGGCAAGGATGGGCCCATGGGTAAGGCGCCGAAAGAACTTGGCACACGCGGTGACAGCATGGTCACCGAAGTTGCCTGCCATCCGGCTGCCGACGTGGTGGCCATTGGCTATGCCGATGGCATGGTGATGGCGGTGCGGATCGACGATGCTGCCGAGAACCTGCTGCGCCGCCCCGGCAAAGGCGCCATCACATCGCTCGGTTGGGACAAGGCCGGATTGCGCCTCGTGTTCGGTACCGAAGAAGGGGAGGCGGGCCTGATCGCACTGGGTGAATAGTGTCAGCAGGTCCGGCGGACCAGGCTGCGGCTAAATCTCGTCCTTGCGCTTCTGAATGCGGCGCGTACGCAGGTAGGACCAGCCGAAAAACAGCAGGACGGCGAGAAACGTGCTGATGGACAGTGCGGGAATGAGGATTGAGGCTTCCATTGTTTTCTCCTTTGAGTTGATGTGTCATTGCGTTCAGCAACACAGGAAAAATGTGCGGTACCTAGAAACCGTTCCCGCGTCTTGCGGTCGCACAAGCACAGAGAGAATTTATGATGACTGAAACTGCCCGTGCCGGAGCGCATTTGAACGCCTGGTGTGACTACCCCCATGTGGACGTGCCGCGTTCAAAATCAGGGCCCCTGGCGGGTCTGACGCTTGCGGTGAAGGACATTTTTCAGGTTGTTGGGTATCCAAACGGCTGGGGGTCGCCGACCCGGCTGGCGGAAGCGGAGCAGGATACGGAAACGCAAAGCGTTGTCCAAAAATTACTGGACGCTGGCGTACAGATCGAGGGCAAAAGCCAGTGCGAGGAGTTGTGCTTTTCTCTGACCGGCATCAACAAACACTACGGCGCGCCGGTGAATCCGCGCGCGCCGGATCGGGTGACGGGTGGCTCGTCCTCCGGCTCGGTATCACTGGTTGCCGGCGGAATTGTCGACATTGCCACCGGCTCTGATACAGGCGGGTCCGTGCGTGGCCCGGCGTCCTATTGCGGGCTGATTGGCCTGCGCGCGACCCACGGCCGTATTTCTCTCGACCGCACCATGCCGCTGGCGGAGAGTTTTGATTGTTTCGGCTGGTTTGCCAAAGATGCCGTGATCTATGGCAATGTTGCGGACGTCGTGTTGGGCGATGATGCGGACGACACGCCGCTCCGACGACTGCTCGGTTGCCCAGAACTTGATGCCTTGCTGATTGGTGATGCTGAATATCGCGCTTATGCCAAGGCGGCGGAAAAGATCGACGCTCATTTCAAAGATGAGCGGATGCTGGATACGCTGGGCATTGATCTCGATGCTGCCTATTGGGCATTCCGTAAATGCCAGGCTTACGAAGCTTGGCAGGCGCTTGGTTCGTGGATTGAAGCCAATAATCCTGATCTCGGCCCGGGCATCAAGGAACGGTTCGAATTTGCACAATCCATTACGGACGATGAATTTCGTGCATCAACCGAGGTGCGCCGCACCGTCACGGAAAAGCTGGAAGCCTTTATTGGTGACGACGGGTTGTTGGTCTTTCCCACCATGCCCAGTTGTGCGCCACTGAAAGCCTCCAGCGATGCTGAGCTTCAGGATTTCCGCGAAAAAGCGCTCGTTCTGCTCTGCCTGTCCGGCCTGTCCGGTCTCCCCCAGATCACGCTCCCTCTGGCCGAAGTCCACAACGCCCCCATGGGTGTCAGCCTGATGGGCCCAAGAGGCAGCGACAGCAGGCTGGTGGCGATTGCCGAGGCTATGTTGGGATGAGTTCCGTTGGTACTGACTACTGACCGCGGCAACCGGAGCATGTCCGCTCAATTTCGATCCAAAAACCTCAAATCTTCTTTCTCGTAGCGCACAATTCCATCGATAGTTGGGCGAATCTTCTTTTCGTCCCAACACGTTTTTGCGTCTGCGACTGTCAGTGCCGTATTCGCATCACGAATGTCGCGAAGATATTGAAGGTAGTTGTTGCACTCGGCTATCTCGCGTCGAAATGTCGGATCCAACTTGCGATCTTCAAGCGCCTGCCACGCCAATATTGCGTCGCCTAGTGTCGCGCCAACGTTTGTTTTCACCCAGTCCATAAAGTCTGAATGACACACAAATCGCTTGCCAATCTCGCGCTTAAAAAAGTTTCGAACGTTGGGCCCGAATGACACGTTGTCCGTTATGATGCTATCTCTGGAGAGCTCTTCTGAACTCCATTTGAAGCGACTTCTCGGACCGTGCTTTTCAACTTTCGGGAGCGCGGCGTTCGGATTGTCCAGCGCGAATTCGATGCGCTTTCGAAGGTCAGCTTTGTTTCCCGCTGCCGGAATGTTCAATCCTTCGCAAATTTCTCGCAGAAGGCTGACCGGCCAATACCAGATGCCAAACTCTTGAGCGGTCATCTTAGAGTTGAAGGCCGGACGGGTTATGTCATCCCGCTCACAATTCAATCGGCTCACCGTGTGGGGTTCTGGCGGCTGCTTCGTGCCATTGTTGTTCGCGGGTTTTGATCGCGTCCTGGGTGGTCAGGCCTTTTTCTGTCATCAGGGTTTCGAGTGCCGCGAGCCAGTAGTGAAAATAGTCGGCACCGCTGCTCTCCGGCGCCTTTTTGATCTGATGGCTTAAGGCTTCGGCCCATTCCGACCACGTGAACGTGCCGCGTTCGTAAAGGCTCACTGTCAGCGCGAAGGCCTGTGCTTGCCAGGGTTCGGCGAAAACGGGTTCGCCCTCATGTGTGGGCAGGCCTTCAAAAAAGCGGGCCTTGGGTTCGTCCGCCGTCACGACATTGACCGCAAATGCGGTTCCCACAGATCGAGTGTGACGCTGTCGCGTGGATTGGCCTGTTCACCCCACAATTCCTGCGCAAGAAAGCGAACCTGATAGAGCCAGCGCGGATCATCGCCGAGATCATTGCCTGAACTGTCCGGGAAAACATGATGGCCCAGAACTTTTGTGACCACGCCGTTGTGACCGCGGGCGTAGCGGGGCAGGCGGGTATGACCGGCTGGGTGGTTGTTGATGGTGCGGATGTTGTCACCCACGGCAAAGGCGGCAGACGTGCTGCCCGGACGTTCGGCGGACCCCGCAAGGGAATGTAGTTTCGCCCAAACGTTTTCCGGTTCCATTGTCCCTTTGACGGGAATGGCAGGTGTTAAAGACTTTGTTTCGCCCAGTTCGTTCTTTGCAATCATGTCGGCTTTCAGCAGCATCTTTTCAGCGGCTTCGAGCCAGATGCGATAGTAAGGCCAGCGCATATAGTCGGGAGGTGACAGGCTTTCACGGGCAAAGCGCGACTGATCGATGTTCCACTGGCCGCAGGCCCCGAGTGCGACGACCATGGCCATGACGCGGGGTTCCCAGCCAGCGTGGAAATGCGGCTCGTCCGGGTCATCAACGACGGGGCCAAAGCCATGCATGCCGCCAAGGTCTGCGCCACCATTCATGAGATGTCGTCCGGGCTGCGGGCAAAACCGGTGCCGATCATGGAGTTGCGGGTGACGAGCCGTGCCAGCTGTTCCTCGCTCCAGCCATCCGTTCCATCCGGGCGTTGAGGCACCACGAGGTAGCGGGTTTCAGCTGTGGAATCATGCACTTCAATTGCAGTCGTTTCAGGCAGGGAAACGCCGAAGTCATTCAAAACACCACGCGGGTTCATCACAGCTTTCGAGCGATAGGGCGGAGACTTATACCAGGTTGGAGGCAGCCCCAGAACCGACCAAGGGTAGCAGGAGCACAGGGTGCAAACCACCATGTGATGCTGATCGTCGCTGTTGAAGACAGCCACCATGTGCTCGCCCTGTCGGCTGGTGTAACCGAGCGAATGAATGGCCGCTGTTGCATCTTCCCTGAGCCATTTGTTGAAGTCCGGATCGATCCATGCCTTTGCTACAACATGCGCGCCGTTTTGTGGGCCGATCTTCGTTTCATAGGTCTCGATAATTTCATCGAGCGCTGCCGGATCGATGTATCCCTTGTCGGCTAGCAGGCTTTCAAGCGCCCGCACGCGAGCGTCCATATCTGACAGATGGGAGTGGTCGTGATCGTGGCCGCTCATTCTGCTGCCGCCAAAGTTTGGAATTTGCTGGTCATGTGGTTGCGCGCAGCCGCGCCAAAGGTCTTGAAAATCGTGTTTGAAGGGTTGTCGGTTTCAGCCCAATATTCCGGATGCCATTGCACACCCACCACAAAGCCCGGTGCATCGGCAACAGTCACAGCTTCAACGGTGCCATCGGCCGCTGTTGCCTCAACAACGATGTTATGTCCCAACCGGTCGAGCGCTTGTGTGTGCAGTGAATTCACCTTCACTGCGCCGTTGGCAAGCTCTTCACGCAGAATATCAGCGATGCAGGAATCGGGTTTCACATTTATCGGATGCGCCATCGAAAAGCGTTCATCCAGCGTGCCTTCCCATGGATAACCATGCCCTTCAATCGCGCGGTTCTTTTGAAACGCCGGGGTGATGGAACCACCGAGAGCGACGTTCAGTTCCTGAATTCCGCGGCAGATGGCGAGGAGTGGAATGCCTCGCTCAATTGCTCGGCGGATCAGTGGCAGCGTTGTGGCGTCGCGAGCCGGATCAAATGGCTCATGATCCGATGTTGCTTCCTGTTGATAGTGAGACGGATGGACGTTTGAACGGGACCCGGTGATGAGCACGCCATCGACGCGATCCAGAAAAGCGTCAAGCTCCAGCTTTTCGCCGATGCTCGGCACAATAACGGGCATGGCGTCGGCCACCTGAACGGTTGCATCTACATATGGTGATGGCGTCGCATGCCAGTTATAGGGTTCCACGTGCTTGAAGTCAGACGTTATCGCAATCAACGGTTTCATAGTTTTTTGCATCTCGGTCAAAATGGGGTCGACGCCCCATGTCTCGTGATCTTGAGGCTGGCTATAACAAATAGTATCGTGGGCCAGCAAAGCAACTGAAATCTGCGCGAAAAAGAGGCGCGCCTTTTTCGCTTTGTGCGCCGATGGGGGCATCGACAAAACAACATCCGGTGAACTGCGGAATGCAATTTCACGGGTGTAAAAGGAGATGTTCTATGCGCCATAAATGGTTTTTGCCCGAGCGGTCACCGCACCCAATCAGCTTTAAAAAACGGGGAGTGAGGCTTGCTTTGCTCGCGGCGGCGGCGGTCGGTTTTTCGGGACTGTTTTCAATCACTGTACCGCAGAGCGTCTCGGCTGCCTGTGTTATCAATGTTGCCCCAAATGATGTGCTTAACCTCCGTTCGGGCGCGTCGTCCCGAACCAGCATTGTCGGGTTCATTTCGCCATCACGATGTGGGGTTCGTATTCTGAGACGGTCAGGCAATTGGGGATATGTGACATGGCGAGGCCGCCAGGGCTGGGCCAACCTTCGCTACATTGGAGAAGGCGATGAGGGCGATGGAGCCATTGGCGGAGGTGTTGTTACGGGTTGCGTGGTCAATGTGGCCTTGAATGATGTGTTGAATATGCGCAGTCGCCCCACGGCCAGCAGCCGCATTGTGTCTTATCTGCGCCCCAGCGAGTGCGGTGTGCGGGTGCTTTCAACGCGTGGTCGTTGGGTCCGTGTAAACAGTGGTGGCGCTACCGGCTGGGTCAACGGGCGATATTTCAACTACTAGTTTGCCAAAGCGATAGTTGAAAAAGCTGCTATTGCCCAAGGCCCAGTTGGGCTGCAATGCGAACCAGGCTGGCGGCATTGCCGCCGCCGGTTTTCTGGCGAATTGTTGAGCGATGACTTTCCACAGTGCGCACTGAGATATCGAGTTCACCGGCAATTTGCTTGTTCAGCTTTCCGCGAGCAATGGCGCACAACACTTCCCGCTCGCGGTCCGTCAGACCATAGGGGTCGTGCGCTTTCGGCATGGCCGAAACGGGCGCGGAATCGTCGGGTGAACGCTCGTAGAAGCCACCTGACGCAGCCATCCGGATTGCCGAAATCATTTCTTCCTGGCTGCAATCCTTTAAAACATATCCGTTGGTTCCAAGGGCTCTGGCGCGGCTGATATATTCGCTGTTGCTGTGCAGCGACAAAACGAGAATGCCGCATGTGAAACCCTGATGACGCAGTTCAGCAACAGCATCCAGGCCGCTCATTCCCGGCATGTTGATATCCATCAAGACAAGATCGGGTTTCAAAGACCGGGTCAGCTTGATCGCGCTTTCGCCATCGACCGCTTCGCCGATGATTTCAATGTCTGATGCGGTTTCAAGGCGCGCACGGATGCCGTCACGAACCAGTTCATGATCATCGACGATCAGCAGGTTGATGGAAGTCTGATTTTCAGGCGGCATCGTGGCTTGCTGGTTTTTCGTTGTCGTTTTCTGGGCTCGCGTCGCGTTGTGCCGAACTTCCGAGAACCGGAATTTGGGCCACAATGCGCAGTCCGCCTTTCTGTGCAGACGTGATTTCCAGCGTTCCACTGAAGGCATCCATGCGTTCGCGCATGTTGCGCAAGCCCACCCCGGCGCTGCGGATGCTGGGTGGTAGTTTGTCTTGCGTAGAGAGAGCGTAAAGCAGATCGCGTTTGAGAACGCCATCATCTTCAACCAAGAGGCTTACCTGATTTTTGCGGGTCGCCAGTCGGATGGTTACCGTGTTGGCATCGGCGTGTTTGGCAATGTTGGTCAAGGCCTCCTGGGCGACCCGAAAGAGGGCTGTTTGCGCTTTCTTCGAAATGCGGTCGGAAACCTTTTCGGTTTTTACATCAACTTTCATGCCCGACTGTTCGCCGAACTCCCGCCCCAGATTCGAGATCGCTTCCGCCAGTCCGATGTCGTCGAGAAGCGAGGGACGCAAAGCCATTGAGATACGTCTGACCTCAGATATCGCGTTCTCGATCGTGGTCATCGATTTGGCCAGCGCATCGCGAGCTGTCGATTTTGCGCCGACCCGGTCCATTGCCTGATCAAGCCCGTAGCGCGCCGAAACGAGAAGCTGTGAAATGCCATCATGCAGTTCATGGGAAACGCGTTTGCGTTCGTCTTCCTGGACTTCCACAATTCTGTGCGTCAGATCGCGTAACCGGGCATCTGCAAATCGCTGTTCGCTCAACCTGATCGAGAATGTGAAGACAGCGGCGAGAAATATTCCGGCAAGTGTGAGGGCAATCAAAACGCTGGTTGTTCGCCCGATCGAATTTTCAAGAGCACTTCGCATAGCGGCCACTTCGGCCTGCAAATCATCCACATATAGACCGGTACCAACCATCCAGTCCCATTTCTCCAGATAGACCGCATGGCTGATTTTGCTCGCAAGAGCGCCGGTCGATGGCTTGTTCCAAACATATTGATGAAAACCACCTCCCTGTTTTGCCACCTCGATCAGGTTGCGAATGACATAATCGCCGTTGGGATCCTGAAGATCCCACCAGTTCTTGCCGACCAGATGCGGCAGGCGAGGGTGTACGATGTTGGTACCATCGCTGGAATAGACAAAGAAATAGCCGTCTTCACCGAAAGCCATGTTTTGCAGAAGGGCTTTTGCGCGGCGCTGCGCGGCGGGCTCCGGCAGGCTGGTGTCGTTGTAAAGGCTTTGAACTGCATTCAGGGCCAGCTGGTTCATTTTCTCCAGCTCCGCCTTGCGCGCATTCAGTGTGCGGTTCTCAACTTCCTGAACCTGAGCGTTGGCGAGCGTCTTGGATTGTATCTGAATCACCACGAACGAAGCCACCGATATCAAAAGAACGGGCAACACCGCGATGGCCAAAAGTTTTGTCTTGAAGTTCAAGCTCATTTCCTTTGTAAATTGCGCGAGCGACTTTTAGCGGGGAGCGGAGGTTTCAGCCTCCGTAGAAGTACGCAATTGCTTTGCAGTCTCAATGCGTGGTGTATTGCGATCATAGCATAGTTAAACCACGGTCGGGAGACGAACGTTTTCTGGCCGTCAATGTGTGAACGAACTGGGAGGATAATCCATGGATAGACGTTCATTTATCAAGAAGGCCGGTGTTACCGGTGCTGTCGGTACAGTTGCGCTTGCAACACCAGCCATTGCGCAGGGCAACAAGACCATGACCATCGTGTCAACATGGCCGCGCGACTTTCCCGGTCTTGGGACTTCGGCGCAACGCCTTGCTGCACGCATTACCGAGCTTTCTGAAGGTCGCCTGACAACTGAATATTTTGCTGCAGGCGAACGCGTTGGCGCATTCGATGTGTTTGACGAAGTGGCCGGTGGCAACTCTCAGGCGTATATCGCGGCCGACTACTACTGGGTCGGTAAACATCCTGGCTTTGCCTACTTCACCTCCGTACCATTTGGCATGACAACACCGGAGTGGAATGCCTGGGCCAAGTTCAAGGACGGCCAGGCGCTGTGGGACGAGCTCTCCGGAGAATTCGGCCTGAAAGCCCTGCCGTGCGGTTCTACCGGTACGCAGGCCGGTGGCTGGTTCAACAAGGAAATCAACTCTGCCGACGATCTCAAAGGTCTGAAGATGCGTATTCCTGGCCTTGGCGGTCAGGTTATGTCGAAACTTGGTGCATCCACTGTGTCGCTGCCAGGTGGTCAGATTTATGAAAACCTCGTTTCAGGCGCGATCGAAGCAACGGAGTGGGTTGGTCCTTACAATGACTACTTCATGAAGTTCTACGAAGCTGCCAAGTTCTACTACACTGGTGGCATGCACGAGCCAGGCGGTGGTCTTGCATTCGGCATGAACGCATCTTGGTGGGGCAGCCTTTCGGATTGGGAAAAAGCGGTCATCACCGCAGCTTGCATGGAAGAGCATGCGGCATCTCACGAAGAAGCCATGGCCAATAACGGCCAGTATCTCGCCCGCCTTGTCAGCGACCATGGCGTACAGGTGAAAGCATTCAATGACGATGTCTGGGATGCATTCGGCGACGCAGCCGCGGAAGTCTTCGAGGAAACCCGGGCCCAGTCCCCGCTTGCCGCGAAGATTGATGACAGCTTCCAGAGTGCGCTCAAGGAAATTGGTGGCTTCATGGCGAACTTCGAGACGACGTTTGTCAACCAGCGCAACCGGGTGCTGGATCTTACATAAGCCGGAAACGGTTTTGACTTGGAAAGCGGGGCTTCGGTTCCGCTTTCTCTTTACAGGCTCTGATTGTCCGTTCACTACTCACCAGTAGGTTGATCGGAGAGGGGTAATGGCGGCTGCAAAACCGCTGGGACGGGTGAGGTGTTATGAGCGAGGCGTTGTCGGCTGATGGCCGGTCAAATGCAGTGGCAAAAGAGGGGGCTCCGGCGCCATTCATCAGAATATTTGGTTGGGTAACGCTGGCTGTTTTGGCCGCTTTCATGATCAACAATGTGTTGATCGTCGGCTTTGATTTTCCGACACTTTCCACAGTGTTTTCCGGCGGTGGCAGCGCCGCTTTGCTTTCCGTCGCAATTTACGCTGCAGCCATCGCAATAGCCGTCTTTTATGTCGTGCGGAATTCGAACACCTCCTTGCGCTGGGATGCGCGCAAGATAAGCGATTTCAATATCTATCTGGTGCGGGCGTTCTTTTTCGCGGTGCTTTTCGTCGGACTTGTCGACGCGACCATCGCTTTCTTGCGTGTGGAACGCTTCCTCCCGATCTTCTTCGACGCCGACACGGTGGGCAGCCTCGGTCGTGGACAGTGGGTTGGGCCTTATGTTCACACGCCTCTGGTGATTCTGGCGTTTGTCGCTGCTCTTTTTACCCGCACACTCGGGTTCACCTGGCTTGCGTTGCTCATTGTGCTGGCTGAGTTGCTGATCGTGATTTCCCGCTTCCTGTTTTCCTACGAACAGGCATTGATGGGCGATCTGGTGCGCTATTGGTATGCAGCGCTGTTTCTGTTCGCGTCCGCCTACACGCTTCTGGATGAGGGGCATGTGCGGGTCGATGTCTTCTATGCCGGGTTCAAAACCAAGACCAAAGGCTTCGTGAATGCACTCGGCTCCATTCTGCTTGGCATGACAACCTCGTGGGTCATCATTGCATTTGGATTCGGCAGCAAACAATCGATCATCAATTCACCCGTCGCCAATTTCGAGGTTACCCAAACCGGTGGTACGGGCATGTTTGTGAAGTATCAGATGGCGGCGTTTCTCGGCATCTTTGCGATTACAATGCTGATTCAGTTTGTAAGTTATCTCTTTGAGGCCACGGCCGATTACCGGGGCGAGCCCGGACATGTCGACCACGAGCCGGTATCGCATTAGGAGGCGGGAAGTATGGAACTGCTCTTTCTCGCCATTCTGGTTGCAATTATGGCTGTCTCGCTCGGCTGCGGCTATCCAGTGGCTTTCGCGCTGCCTGGTGCGGCCATTCTTACAATTGCTCTTGCAGCATTATGCGGCTGGGTTTTTGCCGGCAATACGGATGCCTATTTCCATTCCGGAGGGCCACAACAATGGCTTTCGGCGGGGGTTACGAACCTTCGAGGGGTCTATTGGGATGTCGATCGCGACACGCTGATCGCGATCCCTCTGTTCATATTCATGGGCATCATGCTGCAGCGCTCGAAGATCGCGGAAGATCTTCTGGTCACGATGGCGCAGCTTTTCGGCCCAATCCCCGGTGGTCTCGGTATTTCCGTGGTTTTCGTGGGCGCGCTGCTTGCTGCCACCACAGGAATCGTTGGTGCGACCGTGGTGGCGATGGGGCTGATCTCATTGCCGGCAATGCTGCGCAACAACTATTCCAAGCCGCTGGCGACGGGCACGATTGCCGCATCCGGCACGTTGGGTCAGATTATCCCGCCATCGATTGTTCTTATCATTCTGGCGGACCAGCTGGCGTCTGCAACCGATCAGGCGTCCACCGCGCGCAAGGCGCTGCACAAGGCTTCGACCGGCGAGTTGACGATGCCGTCTCAATTTGATGTCTCCTCGACAAGTGCGGGCGAGATGTTCCTGGGCGCTTTCCTGCCGGGCCTCGTGCTGGTCGGCTTGTACATGCTCTACATTCTGGTGTTTGCGCTGTTGCGCCCATCTGCAGCACCTTCGGTTCCTTATGAAGGTCGGTTCGATGCAGCGTTTTGGGGCCGGGTGTGCCTCATCCTGATCCCGCCGCTGGCACTTATTTTCCTTGTGTTGGGTTCGATCATCATGGGCATCGCCACGGTCAACCAGGCCGGAGCCATCGGCGCGGCGGGCGCGCTGATCATGGCCGGTTACAGGCTGACTGAAGGACAGCGCGGAACCTACTATCCTGCGCTCCTGGCGATAGCGGCACTGGTGGTCGCAGGATTCGCAATCGCCAATTATCCGATGAATGTCAAAGCCGTTTGGGCGGAAGGCGACGGTTTCGGAATTGCTCTTGGTGTGGCGGCAACCGTCATGCTGCTTGTCGCGCTCGTCTGGAGCGGCTGGCGGGCCTACAAAACGGACGACACGCTGCAAGGCGTGATGATTGAAACTGCCAAGACGACTTCGCTGGTGTTCATCATTCTGCTTGGTGCCGCGATGCTGACCGCCGCCTTCCGTGCTTTTGGTGGTGAGGAGCTCGTCAAGGAATTTCTCGAATCCTTGCCCGGTGGCTTCTGGTCGAAATTCATGATCGTCATGGCGGTGATCTTTATTCTCGGCTTTTTCCTCGACTTTATTGAGATTGCCGTGGTCGTTGTGCCGATCGTCGCGCCGATCCTGCTTGCTGATCCTGAAGCCAATATCACAGCCGTCTGGCTTGGTGTGATGATCGGCCTGAATATCCAGACGTCGTTCCTGACACCACCCTTCGGTTTCGCACTCTTCTACCTGCGTGGCGTTGCGCCGGCGATTGTCAAAACGCTTGATATGTACAAGGGCGTGATCGCTTTCATCGCGCTGCAGATAGCGGCTTTGTTCATCGTCGGCCTTTATCCTCCGCTGGTGAACTATCTGCCGAACCGCGTTTCAATGTTGTCAGATACAGCCCCACCACCGCGCAATCCACGGCTGCAATATTGCGTTGAGGAATATATCCACGACAAGCTGGTGACGCAAAGCGGCACACTTGATGGATATGTTGAGCGAGCCAAATCGATTGATCTTTCAAAACTACCTGATGATCTGGCCAAGGAATTCAGTGGTAGTTTCGAGGACATCCAGAAGGCCGTGGAGCTGTTGAAACAGGCCAAGTCCGCCGAACAGGCTGTTGCCGCTGCATCGGTTGACTATGCACCGCTTCACCGCCAGGTTCGAGCGCTTGAGCGTGATGCAAGGCTGGTCGAAGCTGAAATCAAGCCATTGCAGACGCGTATTTCACGCCTGCGCGGCGATGAAAATGCGGACGCCCGTGAGCGCCTTCAGGGGCGCATCGAAAGGCTCACCGCAGAACGTGATGAATTGCTTGCGCAAATTCCGGATGATTGGAAATCAAGGCGCGAAGCGTTCCTGAAGCTCACGAAAGAAGAAACGAATCTGCGGAACCAGTTCCGACGCACTTCGCAAAATGCCTATGAAGCCGTCGCCAATCTCGGCAACGTTCTTGCATCGACCGACGCATATCTGGAAATCGAACCCGAATTTGCCCGATTGCGTGCTGATATTGTTGCCAAGGAAGCGCGGCCGATGTCGGAAGCGGTGAATGATTTCTCGCGCCGGTTGAATGATATCGAAGGGACGTCCGACATTCGCTCAAGCCTTTCGAAAGTCAGGCGCGAGTTGCGTAAGTCATCTGCCGATAAAGAAAAGGCGCTGAGAGACTTCGACAAGGCAGCTGAGCTTTATGGCGAACAGATTGAATGGCGTAAGCGGGCAAAGGGTGAGGCGGCCCAATCGGTGATTGCGTTTGAAGGAGAGCTTCGTGACACTATCGGTATGCGCCAGCAGCCGGGGCTGACACGGGAACAGGGTCTGTTTATTGCCTCGTGCCAATCCGGCCACCGCAATATATCTTTGAACTTCTGATAAAGACTGTCCGGCCCGCTCGTCGGGCCGGAGCGATATTGGAAGGGATCGAATGGGTCGTTTGATCACGAAAATAGGGCGTGTTGCAGCATGGTTTTTGCCCGCCGTGCTGGCTCTGCAAATCATCATTCTTGTGCTGCGCGAAGGCTTTGGTATTGCCATTGGCTGGGCGGATGATCTTTCGCTTGCGCTCCACGGCACTTGTTTCATGTTGGTTGCTGCGTGGACATTATCGCTGAACCGTCACGTGCGGATCGACGTGCTGGATCGAAGCCTCAGCCGAAGATGGCGCAAGACGCTTGACCGTATTGGTGCTCTTTGTTTGCTGCTGCCAATGATGGGCGCATTGTTGGTGACATCGCTGCCTTATGTTGCCCGCAGTTGGCAAAGCCTTGAAGGAACGGCTGGCACCGATGGTTTGCCAGGGCTGTTTATAGTGAAAACCGCGATTCCCATCTTTGCGGTTTTGATGCTCATCGCCGGTTTTATGGCGGCATTGCGCAAAGATTCTCCACCAAGCGGGCAGATGGATGGGGATTGATCTCATCCTCGTTGCCCTCGTCTTCACATTGCTGATGGCGGGCTACCCGGCTGGCATCACACTTGGTGGCGTTTCTGTACTTGTCGCAGTGTTGGCCTCTATGGGTGGCGCGTTCGATCCCGCGCTGTTTCAGGCGATTCCATCGCGTGTTTATGGGATTATGAGCAACGGCATCCTGTTGGCGATCCCCCTGTTCGTTTTTATGGGGCTGGTGCTGGATCGGTCCCAGCTGGCGGCCGACATGCTTCGTGCAACGGCTGTGCTCGGACGCAACAGTCCGCGCGGTCTAGCGATCAGTGTCACAATCGTTGGTGCTGTTTTGGCGGCTTCCACAGGCATCGTGGGAGCCAGTATTGTGACACTGGGCCTGATCGCTTTGCCGTCACTGCTGCGCTCAGGCATAACGCCCGCCCAAGCGGGCGGCACAGTTGCTGCGGTCGGCACGCTTGGCCAGATCATCCCGCCCTCCATCGTGCTTATTGTTCTTGGCGACCAGATGTCTGCTGCCTGGCAACAAGCCCAGTTGAGCGCGGGCAACTTTGCCCCTGATCCCGTCACCGTGTCTGACCTGTTTGTGGGCGCCATCGCGCCGGGATTGCTGATTGCCGGATTATATGTCGCCTATCAGTGGTTGCGCTTTCCCAGTGTGGTAGAATCCGGTTCATCCATTGAGGAGCCAGCGCGAGCGCCCTTGTCAGTCTCGATCATCGGATTGCTTTCGCCGATGTTTTTGATCGTTGCCGTCTTGGGGTCTGTTGTCAGCGGTCTTGCAACGCCAACCGAGGCAGCGAGCCTTGGTGCTGCAGCCGCTTTGCTTTTGGCTTTGTTGTTGCGTCGATTAACACTGCCCTTGTTCCGCGAAATCGTTGAAGAGGCTGCGCATCTCACCTCAATCATATTCCTGATCGTCATTGGCGCTTCGATGTTCTCGCTTGTGTTTCGTGGCCTCGGTGGCGAAGCACGGGTTGAAGCCTTGCTCGGCGGCTTGCCGGGCGGTGCAATGGGTGCCGTTTTCGTTGTCATGGTCGTGATTTTCGTGCTCGGATTTTTTCTTGAGTTTCTGGAAATCACGTATCTGGTGGTGCCGCTGGTCGCGCCTGTTCTTCTGGCTCTGCCCATGGCTGATGGGCAGATGATGAGCCCGGTGTGGCTGGGCGTTTTGATTGCCGTCAATTTACAGACTTCGTTTCTGACCCCGCCGTTCGGCGTCTCGTTGTTTTATTTGCGCAGCGTTGCTGCCCGCACGATAACGACGACGGCGCTTTATCGCGGTGTCGCACCCTATGTTCTCCTACAGTTGATCGTCCTTGGCCTGTTGTTTGCGTTTCCAGGACTTGCCACGTCTTTGCCAAAGCTGTTGTCTGCTGGGTAAGATATGGTCCGAATGTCGGGCAAATTCGAATCGATGAATTGTGAGTTGACGTTGGTCTAATTTAGGTCAACTATCCTTACCTAATGCGAGTCCGTTTTTGGGCTCATGATGTATGGGAGCGAATGATATGGCTGCAAAAGACAAGACCACTTCAGCGACCCGAACAAAACGCGCGAAGCCAGCGTCAAAGGCTGTTGCCAAACCCGCATCGAAAGCGAGCAAGGCGAGCGGCACGCTTGCAACGCAGACCAGCACAAAGGTCACGCTGAAACCCGTTCAATTGAACGACAAATACGAACTCGACAAGAAGCACGTGTTCATAACCGGTACGCAGGCGGTGGTCCGCCTGATGCTAATGCAGAAGGAACGCGACCGCCTTAATGGCTTGAACACCGCTGGCTATGTGTCCGGCTATCGCGGTTCTCCCATTGGCGGGCTGGACCTTGCCATGTGGAAAGAGCAGGCGCGTTTGAAAAAGAGCGATGTCGTTTTCGAGCCCGGGCTCAACGAAGACCTTGCAGCAACGGCCTTGTGGGGAACCCAACAGGCCGAAATGCGCGGCGAAGGCAAGTTTGATGGCGTGTTTGGCGTCTGGTATGGCAAAGGCCCGGGTGTGGACCGTTCCGGCGATGTTTTCCGTCATGCCAATCTGGCCGGGACATCAAAGAATGGTGGCGTATTGCTGCTGATGGGGGATGACCACACAGCGGAATCGTCCACCACTGCACACCAGAGTGAGTTTCACCTGCTCGATCTGAAAATCCCAATCCTGTCACCGGCCGGTGTTCAGGAGATTCTCGACTACGGCACGCTTGGCTACGCGATGTCGCGCTATGCAGGCGTCTGGGTCGGCGTGAAATGCGTGAAGGACACGATCGAATCGACTGCCGTTGTGGATGGCAGCCTGGAGCGCATTGTACCGGTGGAACCCAAAGCTGACCGCCGACCAAAGGACGGTCTGAACATTCGTCCCAACGATCCTATTCTGGTGCAGGAAGAACGCCTGCATGTGCACAAGCGCTATGCGGTGCAGGATTTCGTTGCGGCCAACAAGATCAACAAGACCATTACCAGTGGTGGGCGCTCGCCGAAGATCGGTGTGATCACAGCCGGCAAGTCTTATCTCGACGTCAGGCAGGCTCTAGACGATCTCGGCATTGATGAAGTGCGAGCCAATGATCTGGGCATGCGCATCTACAAATGCGGTTGTGTGTGGCCACTCTCGCGCAATGAATTGCGGACCTTCGCCAAAGGCCTCGACATAGTGATCGTGGTTGAAGAGAAGCGCGAGCTGATTGAAGTGCAGTTGCGCGAAGAGCTCTATGGACAGGATGACCGTCCAAAAATCGTCGGTAAGAAAGACGAAAAGCGCGAGTGGCTGTTCCCCATCCACGGGGCTCTGGATTCCAACCAGATCGCGATTGCCATTGGCGAGCGGGTCAATCGCTATGCCAAAGACCGCAAGTTGACGGCGCGGGTCAAGCACCTCAAAGAGGCTCAGGCAACGCTGAAGGCTACCCAGGGTGTGGCTCAACGCATTCCGTATTTCTGTGCGGGTTGTCCGCACAACTCCTCCACCCATGTGCCTGATGGAAGTCGTGCCTATGCCGGTATCGGCTGTCACTACATGGTTCAGTGGATGGACCGTTCGACCGAGGGCTACACCCAGATGGGTGGCGAAGGCGTCAATTGGGTGGGCGAACGCCATTTCTCCAAACGCAACCATGTGTTCCAGAATTTGGGTGATGGCACCTACAACCATTCCGGTATTCTTGCCCTGCGTCATGCCGTCGATACCGGCACGAACATCACCTATAAGATATTGTTCAACGACGCGGTGGCGATGACGGGTGGCCAGCCCAACGAAGGCGGGCTCACGCCATGGGCTGTTGCAGCGCAGGTGGCTGCTGAAGGCGCGAAACGCGTCGTGATCGTATCCGACGAACCGGAGAAATATTCGAGCCAGATTTCATGGCCGCTCGGCACAACCATTCACCACCGCTCTGAACTCGACGGTGTGCAAAAAGAATTGCGGGAAATGGAAGGCGTCACGGTGATGATCTATGATCAGACCTGCGCCTCAGAAAAGCGCCGCCGCCGCAAGCGTGGCGCATTTCCTGATCCGGACAAACGCGTTGTGATCAACGAGCAGGTTTGTGAAGGCTGTGGTGATTGCGGTGTGAAATCCAACTGTGTTGCCGTTGGTGCGGTGGAAACGGAATATGGCCGCAAGCGGCAGATTGATCAGTCGTCCTGTAATAAGGACTTCTCCTGCATAAACGGGTTTTGCCCAAGCTTTGTGACCGTCCATGGCGGCAAGCTGAAAACCGGCGCAAGTGCGCCGGGCCTGAAAGCCAAATTGCCGGATATCCCGCGCCCGGAACTGCCCGCGCTGACCTCTTCCTATGGCGTGATTGTCACTGGTGTTGGTGGGACCGGTGTTGTGACCGTCGGCGCTGTGCTTGGTATGGCCGCCCATATGGAAGGGAAAGGATCGGCGATTATCGACATGGCCGGTCTTGCGCAAAAAGGTGGCGAGGTTGCCAGCCATCTGCGCATTGCGCCATCGCCGGACGACATCAAATCGATCCGCATTGCCGCTTCCGGTGCCGATCTCGTTCTCGGCTGCGATATGGTCACCGCATCGACGCAAAAGGTGCTGGGCTCTATTGAACCGGGCCGGACGAAAGTCGTTCTCAACAGCCATGAGAAGCTTTCCGGTGAATTCACCCACAATGTTGATTTTTCCTTCCCCACGCAGCGCATCATCAAGACGCTGGAAAAGACCGCTGGTAAAGACAACACCTCGGTCGTGGAAGCTGAGAAGCTCGCCGTTGCTCTGTTGGGAGATGCCATCGCGGCCAATATGTTCATGCTTGGCTTTGCCTGGCAGAACGGTGGCCTGCCGGTCGGATACGACGCCATAATGAAGGCCATCGAACTGAATGGTGTGCAGATCCCGATGAACACTGCGGCTTTCGAATGGGGCAGGGTTGCCGCGCATGACAAGTCGTTGCTGCCAACCGTTCAAGCCAAACAGGAAACGGTTTTGGAGCATCGGGCCAAATCGGAAACCGTAGATGAAACGATAGAGCGACGGGTTGCGCGCCTGACGGAATATCAGAATGCAGCCTATGCTCGGCGGTTTGTCGATCGCATTGCCCAGGTGCGCAAAGCCGAAGCTGCAGTGGGCGGCAAGAAGGAAGCGCTGACCCAGGCTGTTGCGCAAAATCTCTACAAACTCATGGCGATCAAGGACGAGTATGAGGTTGCGCGTCTTTATTCGAATGGCGATTTCCTAAAACAGGTGAAAAGCCAGTTTGAAAGCTGGGATTCATTTGAATTCCATCTCGCACCGCCGCTGTTTTCAAAACGCGATGAGAAGGGCCACCTGATCAAAAAGCAATATGGCCCGCGCATGCTGAAGGCGTTTGGCTACCTCGCCCGTCTGAAGTTCTTGCGTGGCGGTATGTTCGATGTGTTCGGCTATACCGCAGAGCGCAAAATGGAGCGGCAATTGCTGGCTGATTATGAAGCTGTTCTCGATGAAATCGTTGCAGGTCTCACACCAGACAATCTGACCGCAGCTGCGCGCCTTGCGTCTTATCCCGATCTCATTCGCGGCTTCGGCCATGTGAAAGAGGGCAATGTCGAAAAAGCCGAAGCGCAACGTATGAGCCTGCGGGCGGCGTTCAAAAATGTTGGTTCGCTGAAGACGCTGGAAGCGGCGGAATAGATTTGTCGCGTGTTCAGGAAGCGTTTTTCGAGCAGGCCGTGCCATGCGACAATCTGGGTTCTCCGTTTACGGCGAACCTTTGCCGGTTGATTGGTTCAAACATTGACGAAACGACGGCGGTTGGCCGCCTGTGTTTCAATTGGCCGGGCGAGCTTGGGCCGTCTCACAACTCTATCCCCCTGCGCCTGTGCGGCGGGCTCCACGCGTTGGTGATTTCCAACGCGGCCCCTGAACTGGCAGCGCACTATCCACCTCATTCCAGCGACGCACCGCCATGGCAAATCGTGGTTGACGTGTTTGTTGAACATGAACCGTTCTTGCTGGATTGGATGGAGTCTCCGCCACAAACCAATGAGGTTCAGCGTTCCAACGTATTGTGGCCGGGACTAATGACCATCGCAGGGCGCTTTGGGCCAAAGCTGAGAATTCTGGAAGTCGGGGCGTCCGCAGGGCTCAATCTTCACATGGACCGTTTCGCCTACAGGCATGGCGATCTGAATTATGGCGACAAGGACAGCCTGCTCAGATTAGAGCCCGAGTGGCGGGGAACGTCTCCCACGGCCCACAAGGTCGATATCGTTGAACGTGGTGGATGTGACATCAATCCGCTCGACATTTCTGACCCAAAGGATGTGATGCGTCTGCGATCCTATCTGTGGGCTGATCAGTTGGATCGGCGTGAGCGGTTGGATCATGCCATCGCAATTGCGCAGGCAAATCCGGTAAAACTGGCGAAGCAGGATGCTGTTGATTGGCTGGAAGACCAATTGTCCGATTTGCCGACCGCAGTCTGCACGGTCGTTTACTCAACCATCGCGTGGCAATATCTGCCTGATGAGCGAAAACAGGCTGGAGAAGCGGTCATTATGAACGCCGCCGGCCGTGCTACCGATTCATCGCCCTTGGCCTGGTTGCGTTTTGAGGCCGACGGACAAACGCCCGGTGCGTCAATTCGTTTGCAAACCTGGCCGGATGGCCGCGATGATGTTCTTGGCCGCGGTGATTTTCACGGGCGGTGGGTTGACTGGACCGGTGCGTAATCCGGGTCTGCCAGTTTCAAATACAACAAAAGAAGTACTTGCGTTCTGCGCCATCGTGCGGAAAACTAGTTACAAGGTATCGCGGATTTGCGTATCCTTGTAACGTTTTTGCCAAAGCGTAACATAAGCGCGGCATGAACGGACGTTTGGGAGGACGTTGCTCTATGGCCAAGGCCACTGACGGGTTGGACACATTTCCAAAATTGCTGTTGCACAATGCCAAGGCGTTTGCCGACCGACCGGCCATGCGGCACAAGGATTTCGGCATCTGGCAGACCTGGACCTGGGCTGAGATGCTCGACGAAGTGCGGGCCTTCTCAATCGGCCTGCAGGATGCCGGTCTGAAACGCGGTGACAAGGTTGCTGTGGTCGGCTCGAACCGGCCTGCGCTTTATTGGACATTTTGCGCCGTTCAGGCGCTTGGTGGCGTGCCCATACCGGTTTATGCCGACGCCGTAGCGGACGAAATGGTCTATGTTCTGCAACACGCGGAAGTGCGTTTCGCGGTGGTGCAGGATCAGGAGCAGGTCGACAAATTGCTATCGATTAAGGACCAACTGCCAAAGCTCGAATACATTTTCTACGACTGGCAGCGCGGCCTGGCCGACTATGACGAACCATTTCTGAAGTCGATCAGCGCGCTGCAAAGCGAAGGCCGGGCAGCCTTGCAGGCCAACGCTGCAAGAGAGCAGGAATGGCTCTCAGAAATAGCGGCCAGTAAAGGCAGCGACCTTTGCGTCATGCTCTATACATCTGGCACCACGGGCAAACCGAAGGGCGTGATGCTGTCTTACGACAATCTCGTTATCTCGTCGCGCAATGCCAATGCGTTTGATGGGTTTGACGAAAACGACGAGATTATCGCCTATCTGCCGCTCGCCTGGGTTGGCGATCACATCTTCTCCTATGGGCAATCGCTGACATCAGGATATTGCGTTTGCTGCCCGGAAAGTCCGGAGACCGTGACGGAAAACCGGCGCGAAATTGCTCCAACCTATTTCTTTGCGCCTCCACGCGTTTTTGAAGGTCTGCTGACAGACATCACGGTTCGGATGGAGGATGCCAGCAAAATCAAGCAGAAGCTGTTTGAATACTTCCTGGGTGTCGCTAATCGTGTCGGCGAGAAAATCCTCAACAAGGAAGGCGGCGTTTCACTGAAGGATCGCGCTTTGTATGCGCTTGGCGAGTTTCTGGTTTATGGCCCGTTGAAAAACCGCCTCGGCATGACACGCATGAAAGTGGGCTACACTGCGGGGGAGGCGATTGGCCCGGAAATTTTCCGTTTCTACCGGTCAATCGGGCTGAACCTGAAACAACTCTACGGGCAGACGGAAGCGAGCGTCTACGTAACCGCTCAACCGGATGGTGAAATTTCTGCTGATACCGTCGGCACACCGTCGCCGGATGTGGAAATTGAGATCGCGGATAATGGCGAGGTGCTCTATCGCTCTCCCGGCGTCTTTATGGGTTATTATAAAAACGATGAAGCGACCGCGGAAACGAAGTCTGCCGATGGCTGGGTGAAGACCGGTGATGCCGGATTCCTCGACACCAATGGCCATTTGCGGATCATCGACCGCGCAAAAGATGTCGGCAGGCTGAACAACGGTTCGATGTTCCCGCCGAAATATATCGAGAACAAGCTCAAGTTCTTCCCGAACATCAAAGAAGCTGTGGCGATTGGCGATGGGCGTGATTACACGACCGTGATGCTGAATATCGATCTGCATCCTGTGGCCAACTGGGCTGAGCGCAACAATATTGCTTATGGCTCTTATCAGGAACTTGCCAACCACCCGCTTGTTTACAAAATGATGGCGGAACATGTCGATCACGTGAACCGCGACCTCGCCTCAGAAGAACGTGTTGCTGGTGCGCAAATCCATCGCTTTCTTGTGCTGCACAAGGAGCTTGATGCCGATGATGGTGAACTGACCCGCACGCAAAAGGTGCGTCGCTCGTTTATCAACGAGCGGTATGGCCCTCTCATCGAAGCGCTTTACGATGGCTCGACAGAAAAATATGTCGAGACCGAAGTTGTGTTCGAAGATGGCCGCAAGGGCAAGATTTCGGCCACCGTGAAAATTCAGGACGCTGACGTCAACGCTCCCGAAACCATGAAGGAGGCGGCAGAGTGAACGTTCACACCCAACCTGAAAAAATGAACCTGTCGTCGGGGCGTGAGGACGGGATTGCGACAGGCGAAGAGCTTCTGCGCGTTGACAATGTAACTTTGCGGTTTGGCGGAGTGACGGCGATTGAGGACATTTCGTTCAATATTCTGAAAGGCGAAGTGCGGGCGATTATCGGACCCAACGGAGCCGGTAAAACGTCGATGCTTAATGTCATCAACGGTTTCTACCACCCGCAGGAAGGTACGATCACTTTCCGAGGTGAAGAGCGGCGCAAGATGAAGCCCTATGAAGCTGCTGCTTCCGGAATTGCCCGGACTTTCCAAAACGTTGCGCTGTTCACCGGCATGTCGACATTGGACAACATAATGTCCGGGCGTTCGTTGAAAATGAACAAGAGTTTTTTCGCTCAGATGTTCTACTACGGACCGGCGCGAGATGAGGAGATTGCGCACCGTCGTCGGGTGGAGGAAATCATCGATTTTCTTGAAATCCAGCACATCCGCCGCCAGCCGGTGGGCAAACTGCCTTACGGTTTGCAAAAGCGAGTGGAGCTCGGTCGCGCTTTGGCGCTGGAGCCTGATCTTTTGCTTCTTGATGAACCCATGGCGGGCATGAATTTGGAAGAAAAAGAAGACATGAGCCGCTTCATCATTGATGTGAACCAGCAGTTTGGCACCACGATTGCGCTGATCGAGCACGATATGGGGGTTGTGATGGACTTGGCCGACCGGGTGGTTGTTCTCGACTATGGCAAGAAAATCGCAGATGGCGAACCGGCGGACGTGCAGGCCAATCAGGACGTCATCGATGCCTATCTTGGAGTGCCCCATTGATGGAGTGGCGTGATGGATGTTTTCAAAGCCTATCCGCAGGCCGTTTCAATGTTTCTGCTCTTTGCCGGGATAGCGCTGATCATGGTGCCCAAATGGATACGCTGGGCGATTGCCGTCTTGATGATCGGGCTGGGTCTGGCCGGGCTGTTTCCGGAACTGGTGGGGGAGTGAACTGATGGAATTTCTCGCGCCTGTATTCATTGAACCGTTTCAACTGATGTTCGAAATTCCTGATCTGTTTTTACAGACGATCTGGGAAGGCTTTGTCTCCGGTATCCTCTATGCGTTGATCGCGCTCGGCTTTGTACTGATTTTCAAAGCCTCCGGCGTTTTCAATTTCGCTCAAGGGATCATGGTGGTGTTTGCCGCACTGACGTTGGTCGGCCTTCACGCGATGGGTGTTCCGGCGTGGATCGCGTTGTTCCTGACGCTGGTTGTGATGGGCATACTGGCCATCGGCATTGAACGTGTGGTGCTGCGCCCACTGGTGGGGCAGGACGATGCTATTCTGCTCATGGCAACGATTGGCCTGACCCTGTTTTTGCAGGGCGCGGGTGAAGGCATTTTCGGTGGCGAGCCGAAATCCATGATCACCGAAGAGCTTGGTCTTCCAACTGGTGTCACGGACTGGGAGGTCTTCGGTGGACGTGTCTCGTTTCAGCATATCGATATTTCGGCAGTTGTGATTGCCACACTGATGGTCATTGCTCTGGCTATATTCTTTTCCAAAACCCGTATCGGGCGAGCATTGCGTGCGGTGGCAGATGATCACCAGGCAGCGCTTTCCGTTGGCATTTCGCTCAATCAGATATGGGTCATCGTGTGGTTTGCCGCAGGCGTTGTTGCGCTGGTGACGGGCATCATGTGGGGCGCTCGGTCCGACGTTTCTTTTGCCCTTGAAATCATCGCGTTAAAAGCGCTTGCGGTTCTTGTGTTGGGTGGTTTCACGTCCATTCCCGGTGCCATTGTTGGCGGGTTGATCATCGGCATTGGCGAGAAAGTTTTCGAGGTATATTGGGGTAGTCTTTTGGGCGGGGGCGTTGAAGCCTGGTTCGCCTATATGCTGGCGCTTATCTTCCTGTTGTTCAGGCCGCAGGGTCTGTTCGGCGAAAAGATTATCGAGCGGGTTTGATTCCATGGTGGCCACAATCACAAAACTGGGCACGTGGAATGATGTCTTCGGGGATTGTCCTGATGCTATCACCGCTATTGCGGGCGCATTGCGCGCGCTCGTTGTTGGCCTGCATCCAGATACCGTTGAAGTACCGCGCAAGGGGGATCGCGCCGTCTCTTTCGGCTTCGGCGAAAAGAAGATGAGCGAAAGCTATTGCTATCTCATGCCGCAAAAGGACCGGGTGAATCTGGGCTTTTGGTGGGGCGCTGCGGTGGACGATCCAAACGGTTTGCTGGAAGGCATGGGCAAGAAACTGCGCCACATGAAAGTGTTCGATCTGCAGACCGCGCAAAGCGCCAAGGTTGCGCAACTGGTCCACAACTCCATTGAAGAGCGCAAGGCGGGGCTTGAAGCCAAAATGTCTGCGAAGCCAATCCGGCGTCGAGCAATATCAAGCGGGGAAAAGAACTGATGTTCTATCGTGAAGCAGGTCAGTTCAAGACGAGTTACAAGGCCGATCAGGCGATTTTTCCTATTTTGCAGGACAGGATCGGGCTGGGCTTCATCTTGTTCATCGCAATTGTCGCAATTCCATTCCTGGGAAATGATTTCTTTCTAAACTCGATTATGATCCCGTTCCTGATCTTTTCGCTGGCGGCGATCGGGTTGAATATATTGACCGGCTATTGCGGGCAATTGTCGCTGGGCACGGGTGCTTTCATGGGGGTTGGGGCCTATTCCTGTTACAAGCTGACAACGATCTTTCCGGATGTGAACATTCTCATTCACATTTTTGCATCTGGCTTTTTCGCTGCGGCTGTGGGCTGCGTCTTCGGTCTTCCGAGCCTGCGGATCAAGGGGCTTTATCTCGCAATCACCACGCTGGCAGCGCAGTTCTTTCTGGAATGGTGCTTTATCCGCATCGCCTGGCTTTACAACTACAATGATTCCGGTGCCATCGAAGTGCCAACGCGCACGCTGTTTGGCACCGCCATCACGGGCGCGTCCGCTTCCCCAACCACGCGTTATTTTGTCGTTCTGGCCATCGTCATTCTGCTCACATGGGTTGCTTCCAACGTGATCCGTGGGCGTATCGGCCGATCATGGATGATGATCCGCGATATGGATATCGCAGCGGAACTGATGGGCATCAAGCCGTTAAATGCAAAGCTATCAGCCTTTGCCATGTCGTCCTATTTCTGCGGTGTGGCGGGTGCGCTGATGGTGTTC
Source organism: Pseudomonadota bacterium (assembly GCA_039180085.1). Taxonomy (GTDB): domain Bacteria; phylum Pseudomonadota; class Alphaproteobacteria; order Rhizobiales; family Rhizobiaceae; genus Pseudahrensia. The sequence continues at coordinate 30,955 of JBCDDX010000016.1, read as the reverse complement.
ATGTGGCTCGGCGCGGCGGAAGTGGAAAGTTTTGACATCAATCATTCTTTCCTGTTTCTTTTCATGGTGATCATTGGCGGCATGGGGTCGCTGATTGGATGTTTCATGGGCGCGGCCTTTATCTGGGTCTTGCCGATCCTGATCCGTGCATTCCCGGTCTCGCTTGGCATTGATATTGGCGCGGCGACAGTGGAACATATCACCCAGTTGATCATCGGGAGCCTGATTATATTCTTCCTGATCGTTGAACCGCACGGATTGGCGCGGCTCTGGCAGATCACAAAGGAGAAGCTTCGCAACTGGCCGTTCCCATACGGCTGATTTTATCCAGCCTGCGCTGTTATCAGGCAGGCTTTGGCAAGGGCGGTTCGAAACCCCGCTTCTGCCACGACATCCAAGGTTTCAACCAAAGGCGCTGGGAGGCGTCTTCAATCGGAGGAAGACAATGAAACTGAAATCTCTCGTTCTCGGGCTGGCTGCCGCCACGGTGGCTGTGTCCGGCACATTCGCTACAATGGCGAGTGCTGAGGAGCTTTATATTCCAAATCTCAGCTACCGAACTGGCCCGTTCGCCGGTGGTGGTATTCCTATCGCCAATGGTTTCAACGACTATTTCGCCATGCTCAACGAGCGTGACGGCGGCATCGGTGGCGTCAAGGTGAAGGTTGAGGAGTGTGAAACTGGCTACAACGCGCAAAAGGGCGTTGAGTGCTATGAAGCCACAAAGGGCAATGGCGCGCTGGTTTACAACCCTTACTCAACCGGCATCACGTTGCAGCTGATCCCGAAAGCTCCCGAAGATCAGATCCCCGTTCTTTCCATGGGCTACGGCCTGTCAGCCGCTGCTGTCGGTGAGAAGTTCCCATGGACCTTTACCTATCCGACTTCCTATTGGAGCCAGATGTCATCGATCCTGAAATATATCGATGCTAATGGTGGCCTGAAGGGCAAGAAGATCGGTTTCATCTATCTCGATGCCGGTTACGGCAAGGAGCCTATTCCACTGCTCGACAAGCTCGCACCTGAGCTTGGTTTTGAGTGGGTCGGCTTTCCTGTCGGCGTGAAGGAAATGCAGAACCAGGGCTCGCAGTGGCTGAACGTTCGCAAAGAGCGTCCCGACTGGATGATTATGTGGGGCTGGGGTGCGATGAACGCGACCGCCGTTAAGGAAGCTGCGAAAATCCGCTTCCCGCTCGACAAGTTCATCGGCAACTGGTGGGCCGGCGCGCATGCTGACCTCGACCCTGTTGGCGCTGCAGGCAAGGGCTATCTCGCTGCAAACTTCTCCGGCGTTGGTGCTGATTTCCCAGCTTTGCAGGACGTGAAGAAATATGTCGTCGATGCGGGCAAGAGCCAGGTTGAGCCAGACAAGGTTGGTGACGTTCTCTACAACCGCGGTCTCTTTAACGCTGTGATCATCGCAGAAGCGATTGCCACAGCACAGAAAATGACCGGCAAAAAGGTGATCACCGGCGCTGACATGCGTGATGGTCTTGAGAACTTCGATCTGTCGGAAGCGCGCCTGAAAGAGCTTGGTCTTGAAGGCTTCACCGGTGCCATCAAAGGTTCCTGTAAGGACCATGAGGGCGCTGGCTCGGTGTTTATCCAACAGTGGACCGGCGACAACTGGGAACGCGTTTCTGATCTAATCGCGCCGGACACAGCCGTTGTGCGCCCACTGCTTGAAGAAGCAGCCGCAAACTATGTGTCTGACAAGCCAGACTGGAAAACCCAGACCTGCGGTTAATCGCAAAACAATGCCCGTAACAGGGCAGGGCCGCTCCCCGAACAGAATTTCGGGGAGCGGTTTTTCTGAACCCAATTCCAAACGAGCGTGCCATGTCCGTTGCTGAAAGCATTGAACCCGCTGAACCCATTCTGGAAGTCAACAATATTGAGGTGATCTATGATCACGTCATTCTGGTTCTCAAAGGCGTATCGCTGGTTGTTCCGCGTGGCGGTATCGTTGCTATTCTCGGTGCCAATGGTGCCGGCAAAACCACCACCCTGAAGGCGATCTCCAATCTGCTCGGCGCAGAGCGTGGGGACGTGACCAAGGGAAACATCCTTTTTAAGGGCGAGGAAGTGCAATCACTATCGCCCAACGATCTGGTGCAGCGCGGCTGCATCCAGGTGATGGAAGGCCGCCATTGTTTTGGCCATCTCACCATCGAAGAAAACCTGCTGACCGGCGCTTTCACGCGCAAGGACGGCAATGCGGCCATTCGCGATGACCTTGAAATGGTCTACAATTATTTCCCCCGCCTGCGCGAGCGTCGTACGTCTCAGGCGGGCTATACCTCCGGCGGCGAGCAGCAAATGTGTGCAATTGGCCGGGCGTTGATGTCGCGACCTGAAATGATCCTTCTTGACGAACCGTCGATGGGTCTCGCGCCGCAACTCGTTGAGGAGATCTTCGATATTGTAAAAAAGCTCAACACTCAGGAAGGTGTGTCCTTCCTGCTGGCCGAGCAAAATACCAATATCGCCCTGCGCTATGCGACCTACGGCTATATTCTGGAATCTGGCCGTGTCGTACTGGACGGGGAGGGGGCCTCTTTGCGTGAAAATGAAGATGTGAAGGAGTTCTATCTCGGCGTCGGTGGCGAAGGGCGCAAGAGCTTCAAGGATGTGAAACACTATAAACGCCGCAAACGCTGGCTGGCCTAAGCACTCTGTTACGCGCAATGCGCAAAGTTGGCCGCTGCCGCTGACCGCTCATTTTCTAATTCAAAATTGCGCCCACGCGATCCGATAACTGGTACAGCATATCCTGACGACAGGTCCCCGTGCGTGCGCGAAAGGCAAGGCCGTACATCATGTCGGCCAGCATGGTGGCGCGTGCAACTGACGGAAAGTCTTCAGGCAGAAACCCCTGTTGGCGAAAGGCGTCAAATCGCCCGCAAATGAGTTGCTCGGTTTCTGCAAGGCCATTTTGCAATTCTGTCGCAACATCCTCCATCGTTTCACAAACGGTTGGGCCACAATTGGCCATCATGCAACCGCGGGGCGACGGCGCCTCTTGCGTGTTGTTGGTGATCAGTGTTTTGAGAAAACCCTCCACCGCCTGGTGCGGTGTGGTTCCGCCCAAAAACGCTTCAATCGCCGATTTTCCGTAAGTGTCGCCGTAGGCACGCATTGCTTCACGAAACAAAGCGGCCTTGTCGCCATAGGTGCCATAGAGGCTGGGGCGATTGATACTCATCGCTGCGGTTAGATCATCAAGTGATGCAGCGTCATATCCTTTTTCCCAAAACACGAGCATGGCGGCTTCCAGGGCGGCGTCGCGATCAAACTTTCTGGGTCGGCCTTTCTTTTTTTGTACCATATAATACAAAATCCTTGACTTCTGGCTTGCGGTTCACTTTATATACCATTCAGTATAAATTATCAAAGGAAACTCGCATGACCACCAACGCTCCTCAAACAGTTCTGAAAATCAACTCCAGCGGCCGGGTCGCCGGCTCTTACTCCAGGCGCCTTGTCGATGATCTTGTCGCGCGACTGATGCTCAAGAATCCCGATCTCAAAACAATCGAACGCGATGTTTCGAAAGGCGTTGAATTTGTTGATGCTGAATGGATTGAGGCCAGTTTTACACCGAGTGATGATCGGTCTGATGAGCAGCGGTACCGCCTGCGCATGTCTGAGCAATTGGTTGCAGAAGTTCAGGCAGCGGACACGCTTGTGTTCGGTGTTCCGATCTACAATTTCGGCGTTCCGGCGGTTTTGAAAGCCTGGATTGATCAGATCGCCCGCGCCAATGTAACGTTTCAATATACGCCCGACGGGCCGGTAGGCCTGTTAGAAGGCAAGAAGGCATATCTCGTGATCACGTCGGGCGGTACCGAAGCCGACAGCGCAATCGACTTTGCATCGGGATACATGCGCCACGTACTCGGTTTTGTTGGGATTACCGATGTCACCATGATCACGGCTGACCAGTTGATGGTGCGCGAAGCGGAATCTCTGGAAAGCGCCAATCGCATGATTGAGGCTGCGTGAGACTAAGCCCCAAGATAGTTCCGATTGTTTTCGGCCTGCTCCTGTCCGGCATGATGTCCTTCGTCGTGTCGGGCATTTCCACTTTGCGCCTGACCGGCTTTGAGGCCGGTTTCATGGCTGCGTGGATGCAGAACTGGTCCTTTTCGTGGGCTGTTGCCTTTCCAACGGTATTGGTCGTCGCCCCCATGGTGCGTCGTCTCCTCAGCCGTTTGGGCGGTGCTTAAGCTTTCATTGCGATTAAAGCGCCTGGAATTGTCGATTGCCACTCTAAGCAATTGGCAATTCCATATCGGCGCAAAGCGCATTATATCTTCCTGATGGCTTCGCAATACCGCTATTCCCGTGGCTCATTTCGTTCCTCCGTCATAACGGCGCTGGGGCTCACCGCAATCGTCAGCTTTCTTGTCTGGCTGTTTGTGCGGATGATGGTTTTCACCCACCCCTATTGGATTACGGGGGTGTCGGCGGCCATATTTTTCAGCTTTTGCTCAGCCGCCATGATCTGGCGGTATATGCGCAATGACGTCATTCTGGCGGTGCGGCCTGATGGCCTTTACGACGCGCGCCATACCTCCCAGGCGGTGCCTTGGGACGCCATCAAAGATCTGCGCTTGCTGAGGGCGGAAAACGAATTTCAGCTTGATGTGTTTTTGTGGCCTGCGACCACGGACCATCAGGCCATACGCAAAGCCTATTCACCGGCTGCACGACCTGCCTTCAGCATTGATCTTGCGCCCCTTGATGCGGGTGTGGAAACGATTGTTGAAGCGCTGTCGCAACACAAGCAAGTGACACTTGAACGTGTGTGATCACCAGCCCGCAATTCCTTTCACCACTCAGGCATAAGCTCTCATGACCGATCATTTTGACTCTCAGGAAACCCGTGACCCTGCCGACCGCGAGGCTGACCTCTTTGCGCGCTTACCGGAGTATCTGAGAAATTCCGTCTCTGTTTCTCAGGGTTTGGCTGCGCATCTCGATGGCATCGATCTTTCGTCGGTCACGTCACGTGCTGCACTGGCTGAATTACCGGTTTTGCGCAAAGCTCAATTGATGGAGGCGCAGGGAGAAAATCCACCGTTCGGTGGTTTTGCCAATTCTGATGCATTGACAGGCAATCGCGTGTTCCTGTCACCCGGGCCAATTTGGGAACCACAAGGTATTGGCGCTGATCCGTGGCTTGGCGCACGCGCCCTGTTCGCAGCAGGGTTTCGCAAGGGCGATATGGTGCACAATGCGCTTGCCTATCATATGACGCCGGGCGGCTTTATTCTGGATGAAGGGTTGCGTGCGCTGGGCTGCACTGTGTTTCCCGCCGGGATCGGCAATACCGAAATGCAGGTTGAAGCGGCGGCGACGCTGAAACCGGTCGCCTATGCCGGGACGCCGGATTATCTGAAGGTCATGCTCGACAAGGCTGATGAGATGTCGATGGATTTGTCTTCCATCAAGCGCGCAATGGTTTCCGGCGGCGCGTTATTTCCGTCCATGCGCGATGATTATTTGGCACGCGGTGTTGACGTGATGCAATGCTACGCCACGGCAGACCTTGGTGTCATTGCTTATGAAAGCCGCAGTGCGGACGGACTGGTGCCCGGCATGATCGTCAATGAAGATCTGATCGTTGAAATCGTGCGTCCTGGTACGGGTGACCGCGTGCCGGATGGCGAGGTCGGCGAGCTGGTTGTCACGAATTTCTCGCAAGCCTATCCGCTCGTTCGCTTTGGAACTGGTGACTTGTCGGCAGTGGTTACGGGCACATCGCCTTGTGGGCGCACCAATATGCGCATCGGCGGCTGGATGGGACGTGCCGACCAGCGCACTAAGGTGAAGGGGATGTTCGTTGATCCCAAGCAAGTCGATGCCGTGCGCAAAGCCCATCCGGAAATCACGGGCGCGCGTCTCGTGGTCAGCCGCGAAGGCGATCAGGACGCGATGGTTTTGCAGGTAACAGGTGTCGAGGTGAACACCGCTGCGGTCGCAGACACACTGAAGGCGACTACCAAGTTGAGCGGTTCAGTCGAATTGACGCATGAACTTCCCAACGATGGGAAAGTGATTTCGGACGAACGGGACTATGACCAATAGGCACAGCAAACTTTGTGCGCAGCATCAATAAAGCAAAAGGGGCGCGGATCACCTCCGCGCCCCTTTCATGCTTGGTTCCGCAATTCCAACTAGTTCAGCTTCATACGGCCGTCGATGCCGGTGGTGACGGTTTCCAGTTTGCGAACCCGGGCCATCGCGTCGTTGGCCATAAGTTTCGCGGATGATGCGTCGATCAGCACTTTACCATTGCGAAACATGCTGTACCCGTCGCCGCCACGACCCATAAAGTCATTGGTTGCGAGCGTGTAGGTTTTTTCAGGTTCAAGAGGCGCGCCACCGATCATCACTTCGGTGACACGGCTTCCGGCGGCTTTGGTGGTGTCTGCAACAACCGTCATCCCCGAGATGTGGGGAAACGACCCGGCGGGTTCCGGTGCACCGGACAGGCCGTGTTCAAGGGCAGCCAGAATGTCGGCGCCCTTCAACTCGAGTTTCACGGTTCCATTGCCGAACGGCAGTTCTGTGAGAACATCACGACGTGTGACGGTATGGCCCGCGTCGTAGACCGTGTTTCCGCGAATGCCACCGCCGTTTGTCATGGCAACATCAGCGCCAACAGCTTCGCGCATGCCGTCGGCAACGAGGTTGCCGAACGCGTTTTCACTCGTGCGCACGCTGGCGCGACGGGTGTCCCATTCCACGTCGGTTTTCCCGATGACCACGTCGAGCTCTTTCGACAGCGTTGCTTCATAGGATTCCACTTTCGCGGCAACTTCCGGGTCCGGTGTCACAGTGGCTGTATCGATGATGCGGAAATTGGGCCACCAGCTGACTTTGCGTTTGCCGCGGCTTTCGCCGATTTCGAACGCGATGTCCATGATGGTTACATATTCCGCTTCCTCCTTGGACTCCACGAGCGCGCGGCGGCCGTCATAGAAAACGTGAAGGTTGTGGTCGTGGCCGGACAGCACAACATCGACACCGGCTCGGTAAAGAAGATCGAAGTCCATGCGCTGGGCTGTGTGAACCACGGCAACCACCATGTCGGCACCCTGTTCGCGCAGGGCGTCTCCGGTGGTGCGAGCGGTATCAAGGTTGGACTTGAACACGATATTGCCCGGACTTGAAATCTCAGGCGTGTCCTCGGTTGTCAGCCCCATGAAACCGATTTTCACGCCACCGAACTCTTTCATCAACGTGTCGGTGAAACCGGGTATCTGATTGCCGTCCTGGTAGCGTGTGTTGGTTGCAAGCTTGGGGAAATTGCCCTCATTCATGCGTTCCAGAAAGACGTCTGGACCAAAGTCATATTCGTGGTTGCCGGGCACAAGTATGTCGGGTGGCGTCATGTTGATCAGGTCGATCATATGCGCCCCTTTGTCGAAACCGGCCAGGATTGAGGGGGAAAGCAGATCGCCGGGATAAACAAAGACCGAATTGCCGCCTTTAGCACGTTCTGCGCGCACAACAGCTGCAAGACGGGCCACACCGCCTCTGTCCTTGCCGGACATGGTGTCCATGTCGCTCGCCACGATAAAGCTTACATCGACCTTTTGGGCCAAAGCCTGCGCTGCAGCGCCAAGGCTGAGCACGAGGCCCAGCGAGGCTGCTGCAATGGATTTCAAAATGGGTGTCATCGCCATCTCCTTGATTTTCAATTTGCGTCGTTGCCGAAATGTCCAGTGATCAAAGCCAGTTGGGGAGGCCGTGAACCTGGATTCAGTGTTGCACCTCCGGGCTGGTTCGTCACCATGGCCCCGCGAGTTTATCCCCGTTATCACAGCGGCTTGGCCTGCCTGAAACGACCAATGCGACAGGTGGTAACAGAGGTGATATTTGCCTTGTGCAGTGCAGGCGGGGTATGGGCATTCTCAACAATGGACCGGCGCCTGGCTGCTGGCTTGAATGCCCGCAAATGCCACGCGAACCCACAGGATAAGTTATGACGATTGCTCCCTCATCCAAGGCTTTTGAACGGGATGTGTCTGCCGCCAGTTTTCCGAAAGATCATCCGAATGTTGCTTTTGGCAAAGTCGGGGTCTTGCTCGTCAATCTGGGGACACCCGATGGCCATGATAAAAAGAACATGCGTCGCTATCTGAAGGAATTCCTGTCTGACCGTCGCGTGATTGAGACCCCGCGCATAATTTGGTGGCCATTGCTCAACGGCATAATTCTCAACACGCGGCCCGCAAAATCAGGTGCGCTATATGCGTCAATCTGGAACGAAGAACGTGATGAATCGCCTCTGCGCACATTCACCCGGTCACAGGCTGAACAATTGAGCGAAAGTCTTGCCGGGTTTGACCACGTCGAGGTCGACTGGGGCATGCGCTACGGCAATCCATCAATCGAGAGCCGTTTGAAAGCGTTGCAGGACAAGGGGTGCGAGCGCATTTTGATCTTCCCGCTCTACCCACAATACAGCGCCGCCACGACGGCCACGGTGAATGATAAAGCCTTTGAAGCGTTTATGAAAATGCGCTGGATGCCGGCGGTGCGGACCGTGCCGCCTTATCATGACGATCCGGCCTATATTGATGCCCTGGCTCAATCGATCACCAAACATCTGGAGACATTGGATTTTGAGCCAGAACATATCGTTGCCTCTTATCACGGTATTCCCAAGAGCTATTTTGAAAAGGGTGATCCTTACCATTGCCACTGTCTGAAAACATCGCGTCTCCTGCGCGAAAAGATGGGTTGGAGTGATGACTTCCTGTTGTCCACATTTCAGTCCCGCTTCGGCCCGGAGGAATGGCTGCAGCCGTACACTGATAAAACGGTTGAGCGGCTTGCGCAGGAAGGCGTCAAACGCATTTGCGTCGTGAACCCCGGCTTCGCTTCCGACTGCCTGGAAACTCTGGAGGAAATCGCAGGCGAGGTTTGCGAGGAGTTCGAAGCGAATGGTGGCGAGCACTTCAGTCACATTCCGTGTCTGAACGATGGCCCGGAGGGTATGGCTCTTATCGAGGCCATCGTGTCGCGTGAATTGCAAGGCTGGATCTGATTTTTCGCTCTTGATGCAAGTTTATCGCAATCTTTGATTGAAGTTTTGGATTTTGCACCTACATAAAGTTCGTACAAATAAAGGGGGAAGCTATGTTTCTACAAATAAGTGATATTGCAATACTTGTCTTGGGCGTTGTTTTAGTTGTTGGCATATTGTCAATGATCAAGATGGTGCCTCAAGGTTATAACTATACAGTTGAACGTCTTGGTCGCTATGACCGAACAATAACACCGGGTCTGAGCCTGATTTGGCCGTTTGTCGAACGTATCGGCGCCAAACTGAACATGATGGAGCAGGTGCTTGACGTTCCAACACAAGAGGTCATCACGAAGGACAACGCGACGTGTAGCGTCGATGGTGTCACCTTTTTTCAGGTTCTGAATGCGTCGAAGGCGGCTTATGAGGTAAGCGGGCTTGAGAATGCCATCCTAAACCTCACGATGACCAATTTGCGTACAGTGATGGGGTCGATGGATCTCGATGAATTGCTGTCAAAACGCGATGAGATCAACACGCGCATCCTGCGTGTTGTCGATGACGCGGTTGCGCCCTGGGGTATCAAAATGACCCGTATTGAGATCAAGGATATCAATCCCCCCACAGATCTTGTGGACGCGATGGCCCGCCAGATGAAGGCCGAGCGTGAGAAACGGGCGCAAATTCTGGAAGCTGAAGGTGAACGTCAGGCTGCAATCCTGCGCGCTGAGGGCGAAAAGCAATCGCAGATTCTTGAGGCTGAAGGCCTTCGTGAGGCAGCTTTCCGAGAGTCGGAAGCGCGTGAACGAGAAGCACAGGCAGAAGCTGAGGCAACACGCGTGGTGTCGAAAGCCATCGGTGAGGGAAACAGTCAGGCGATCAACTACTTTGTCGCTCAGCGCTACACAGAAGCTCTGCGCGAGATCGGCTCAGCCGAGAACCAGAAGGTGATCATGATGCCGATGGAAGCAACCTCGCTGATAGGTTCTCTCGGGGGCATCGGAGAGATTGCCAAGGAAGTGTTCAACAAGGGCGGCAATGATGCGCCGCAGACGCCAACCAAGCGCAGAACCCGCACCGTCCCATCAACCGACACGGGAGCCTGATCATGATCGTTCAGTTCATTACTGACATTGGCCCGTGGTTCTGGTTTGTCATTGGGCTGATGTTGTTGCTGGGCGAAGTTGCGGTCCCTGGTGTCTACATGATCTGGTTCGGCCTTTCTGCGGTCATCATCGGCACCCTGACGCTGACTGGTTTTGCGGATGTCAAATGGTGGCCCTGGCAAGTTCAGATGGTTGCTTTTGCCGCTCTTTCGCTGGTGCTTGTATTCGCTGGACGTACCGTTATGAGACGCGACGGCAAGACGGATGCTGCTGAAGGGCTGAATGCTCCTCTCAAGCGATTTGTCGGTGTCGAGGTTGATCTTGACCAGGCGATTGCAAGCGGCGTCGGGCGCGTGCGTCTCGCGGATACGACTTGGCGGGTCAAGGGCCCGGATCTTCCGGCGGGCACCAAAGTCCGCGTCACTGGCCTGCAAGACGATGTTCTCGTCGTTGAGAAGGTTTGATCTTAAGTTAGCCAGTTTCCGGCGACGAACGAAAAAGCTTAATGACCAGTTTACCCAATCTGCAAAATATCTGCTGATCTCGAGCTAAAGCCTTACAGCAACAAGAAAAGTTAACGCTACGGCAATTGTGTTCCTTCATTCCGTTTGGAAAGGGATGAAGGAACTTTTGTCATGCGAGGGTTAGCGCACAAAGTTCGACGTTTTGTTTTGCCCGACCCGGTGCAGGAACTGGATGTTGAACCGAAATTGGCGGCCATAGTCCGGGGGCGTCAGCTTCTGGCTTTGACAGATTCAACGCCAGCCATGTTGGGTGTTTCCCTGTTCAACGTGCTTTTGACGGTTGCTGTTCTTTGGGGAGGCGTCCATTCCAGTGCACTGATGATTTGGGCGACCATTGCGGTCATAGTTCTGACCGCTGGCGTTGCAAACTATTATAAGGCGCGGGCAAAGCATGGTTATTCCGCCAAGCCCGCGCGATCAACATCCAAGGCCGTTCAGAATTCGCTGCTCATCGGATTGGTTTGGGCCGCTGTGCCCGTGCTGTTTTTCAATGATGCTGAATGGGCACAGAAAGTGCTCATTACCTGCCTGACTGCCGGAATGATGGGCGGTGCTGCAATTGCTTTGTCGGTTGTTCCGGCGGCAGCAAGCGCAATGTGCCTGACCATTGGTGCAGGCGGTTTGATTGCTTTGATTATGAGCGGCGAACCTGTGCTGTATGCAGCATGTCTTTTGCTCGCCAACTATGCGTTTGCAATCATGTGCGCGACCCACACATACGGACATCGTTTCGTGCACGAGCAAGTGCAGCAACAGGAAATTGCTCAATCGGGAAAAACAATCGGTCTGCTGCTTAAAGAGTTTGAGGAAAACGCTGGTGACTGGATTTGGGAAACCGACAAGGACGGGTACTTCATCAATCCGTCAGCCAGGTTCATTGAAAAATCCGGTATTTCGGAGCAGGAGTTGCGTGCATCCAGGCTCTGCGACCTTCGATCGTCTTCTCCAGAACATGTGAGCAATGCGCAATCTTCGAATGAGTTTCAGGCTGTTTCTGAACTGATGGAAAAGCGTTCGGACTTCCGCGATCTGGCTATCGAAATCGGCAATGTGGCCTCTCCAGCCAATGCCATATGGTGGAGCTTGAGCGGGAGGGCGCAATATGATGATGCAGGTATCTTCATCGGCTACCGCGGTGTGGCTTCGGACATAACGACAAGAAAAATGGCTGAGTTGAAACTCGCTCAGTTGGCGCGGTTTGATCATCTGACCGGGCTGGCCAATCGGTCTGAATTCACGGAAAGTCTTCGCCTGCGGATCAAAAGCCAGTCAGCTTCCGGGCCTAAAGTTGGAGTGCTTTACCTCGATCTGGATAAGTTCAAGTCGATCAATGACACGCTGGGTCATATGGTCGGAGATGCGGTGCTGAAGGAAGTTGCGGCGCGCCTTGAAAAAACGGTCGGAACGCAGGGCACGGCTGCTCGCTTCGGCGGCGATGAGTTCGCTGTGATGCTGGAATGCCCTGCTGGTGTGAATGACGCCCTCGACACCGCTCATCGTTTGTTGGCCGCATTTGAAGAGCCGATTGAGGTCTGTGGGCACCGGATATCGATGTCCGGCAGCATTGGCATTGCGATTGCTTCCCGTCAAAAGGATGATCCAGAATTTCTCATCCACAGTGCTGATCTTGCGCTCTATCGTGCCAAGGCGGAGGGCAGAAACATGTGCAAGGTCTATGCTGAACACATGGATGTGGCTCTGAAGTTGCGTCGCGAATTGGAAATTGAACTTCGCGAAGCGGTGGGCCGCGATGAGCTTCAGCTTGTCTACCAACCCCTGGCCGAACTCGGCTCCGGTGAGGCTGTGGCGTTTGAAGCGTTGTTGCGCTGGCACAATCCCGTGCGCGGTCTTATCCAGCCTGACATGTTTATTGGGCTCGCCGAGGAAACGGGGTTAATTCACGAGATCGGCGACTGGGTTATCCGCCAGGCGTGCAAGGACGCCATGAAATGGCCCGGAAAGCAAAAGGTTGCGGTCAATCTCTCCGCAAAACAACTTCAGGGGTTCCGCCTGATCCATCAGGTGATTGATGCCTTGACCGAGAGCGGGCTTCCCGCACAGCGCCTCGAGTTGGAAGTCACTGAATCCGTTCTGATTCAAGACCCGGAAATGACGAAAGCGCTGCTCACCAATCTGCGTACGCTCGGTGTCAAAATTTCTCTCGACGATTTCGGAACGGGTTATTCGTCATTGGCCTATCTGGTCAATTTCCCGCTCGACAAATTGAAGATCGATAAATCCTTCATCCATGCGGCGAATGAATCAAACCAGAGCCTTGCGGTGGTGCGTTCGATCCTCGGGCTGGCAAAGGCTCTCAACATCACAACACTGGCAGAAGGTGTCGAGACCAGCGCTCACGTTGAGATGTTGCGCTCGGAAGGGTGTGAGGAGATTCAGGGCTTTCTTCTTGATCGCCCACTTGAGCCAGCCGAAATTCTCAAGACGATGCATTACCCGATCAATAATGTTTCCTTCGAAAATGAAGCGGCCAAACAGCAATGGCGTGAAGATCTCGATAAGCGCAGCCGACAGTTCATTCGGGATGAGCACTTGCAAAAGCTGGACGAAACGCAACGGATTGCATGACCGCCATCGTGGTCCCGGGCGAAGCGGAAGGCCTGGCAATCGCTGGCCACCGCCGTTTCGCTGCCATTCAGATGTCTTTTACGCCACACCCACACGCAAGAGATCATGAAGATGGACGATGCCAACGGGCGTTTCATTGTCCGTTACCATCAATGCCGTGATGGCGCGTTTGTTCAACACATCAAGCGCGCTGGCCGTCAGCATATCAGGCTGAGCGGTTTGAGGGTGAGGGTTCATGATGTCGTCGACAACTTCACCAAGGAGTGAGGTCGACAGATGCCGTCTCAGGTCGCCGTCCGTGACGATGCCAATCAGCTTTCCTGACTTCACGACGCCAACGCAGCCAAAGCCTTTGGCCGAAATCTGCATAATGGCTTCTGTCATTTGTGTACCGCTTTCAACCAGCGGCACCGCATCGCCCTTGTGCATGACATCTTTGACATGGGTGAGTTGAGCGCCAAGCTTGCCACCCGGATGAAACACGCTGAAATTGTCGGCCGTGAAGTTGCGGCTTTCAAGAAGTGCCACGGCTATTGCGTCGGAGATCGCCAGTTGCATGATCGCCGATGTTGTCGGAGCGAGATTGTGTGGGCAGGCTTCTTTTTCCTTTGGAAGCGCCAACACGAAGTCTGCATGACGGGCGAGCGTTGAATCCGAATTCGAGGTGATCGCCACGAGAGGAATGGAGAAGCGTTTCGCATAGTCCAGAACGCCACGAAGTTCGGTCGTTTCTCCGGACCATGAGAAGGCAACAATGGCATCATCCCGTGCAATCATGCCGAGATCGCCATGATTGGCTTCTGTTGCATGAACAAAGAATGCGGGCGTACCGGTTGAAGCGAGTGTGGCGGCCATCTTGGTGGCAATGTGGCCACTTTTGCCGACGCCCGTCACAATGACCCGCCCGGCGATATCTTTCAAAACACCAATGGTGTTCGCGAAGGGTTCAGACAGCTCGTTCTCAAGCGCAGCACTGAGTGCCTGAAGGCCATTGGCTTCTGTCGTCAACGTACGAAGCGCTGAGCTGAGAATGGAATCATGATCGAGTGGTGTGTTCATGGCGCCTGCCTACCTCAAACAAGCACTGCGGTGAAATGAAAAGTGTTCATCATGCCGGTTTTTCAAATAGTTGGTGGAAAGGAAGCGTTAACCACGACTGTTTAGATTTCGGTAATGGACCGGACCGCATTTGCGTCCGGATTTTGGCTTTGCGAGATCAGATTGGCCGTGACAACCGTCGCATCACGATCCTGGATGCTTGCGCTCGCGCTTTCGGCTGCGGCGGTGATGGGGGACGTGCAACTGACGAGCGCGCAAACCGCCAATGGTGCCAATGGCTTGCGGACCAGTCTGGACGATGATGCAGTCAACGCTGGTCGGGAAGTTCCCCTAACGGATGACAATCTCAATGGCATTGATGATGCTGATGAGCAGCAGCCGGATTTGCGCGCGGTTTTCCCTGATCCCGTTGAAACCTCGTCAACGGACGAGGAAGACGATGATGATGGCAGAAATCGCCGGGCCGGACGGACCTCCACAAGGGCGCAAGCGATCAATTCGTTTGAGGCAGAATCAGACAATGACTCCGGTGTCGGCAACACGCGCGCAATTCGTGCACAGCAAGTCGGAACCATCAATGCGGCGGGCGAGCCGACGCCGCTTTCCAACAGCCCGGCATTTCCAATTGAAGGCTCGCGACAGGACCCTGAAGATGACCCGTTTGCTCCGCTGGGGCTGCGGCTCGGGTCATTCGATGTTTTCCCGTCAATCGAACAGGACATCGGCTACACGAGCAATGCGGATTTCACGGCCAATGGGGAAGGTGCCGCCTTTTCGCAAACGCGCGGGCAGGTTCGGTTTCAATCGAACTGGGCGCGTCACGAATTGCGCGGGCAGGTGGGTGGCGCATTTCAGAAGTTTCTCGGCTCCGATGCTGATGATCTGCCAACGGCGGATGCTGAAGCCGAACTCAGAATTGACATAAACCGTGACCTCGTGGCCCGCGCTGGATTTTTCTATGCGCTGACAACGGAAAGCCCGACAAGTGAAAATCTCGGACTGACGCCTCCTTTCAATCTGGAGGGCCGTCCGTTCATCAATGACATCGAGGGATACGGGGAGCTCGCCTACAATTTCGGTCGTTGGTCAACCAGCTTTCGCGGGTCTGTAACCCGTACAACCTTTGGCGACATTGAAATCACGGGAAATCCTGACTTTCCTCAGGATGATCGCAACAACTTCCTTTATCTTGGAACATTACGTGCGTCCTATCAGGTCAGCCCGGCTTTTCGGCCATACATTCAGGGTTCTGCCGGTGCCCGTTCTCACGACACAAAAGTGGATCGCAACGGCAATGAACGCGACAGCAGTATCTATGAAGTTCAAGCCGGATTCGATTTCAATCTGGGAGAAAAGCTGAATGGCACGATCGGAGCCGGTTTCCGTGCGGAAGACTTCGATGATGAAGCCCTGTCGACCCTCTCAAGTCCTCTGATTGCAGCCACCCTCAACTGGTCGCCGGAGCGACTGACCACGATCAGTACGACCCTTTCGTCGACGCTCGCAGGTTCGATCCTTGAAGATGAGAACGGGTCTGTGGTTCACGCCGCCTCGATTGGATACGCCCGCGAAGTGCGTCCCAATCTGGGTGTGAATGGCCGCCTGTTCGGCTCTTTCCGCGACTACGACGCATCTGACAGGGAAGACATATTCCTGCAGGCGGAACTCGGTGCAGAATGGCGGCTGAACCGCGTGCTTTCGCTTACGGGGCGTGTCGGGTACGAGCGCGCCTTGAGCACTGAGGAAAGTGCTGATTATGACGCTTTCACTGTTCGCGCCGGGGTGCGGCTCATCAGGTAGAACACGAGTCGCAATTCATTCGGCAAGCGCTTTTTCAATGACATCACGAATGATGGGGCCAGTGTCGTCACGATCAAGCGCGAAGTGAATATTGGCTGCAATGAACCCTTCCTTTGAACCGCAGTCGAACGTCTGCCCTTCAAACGTGTAGCCGTAGAAAGGTTGTTCCTGCGTGAGCCGCAGCATGGCGTCGGTGATCTGGATTTCACCGCCTGCGCCGGTCTCCTGATTTTCCAACAGTCCGAAGATTTCGGGCTGCAGGATGTAGCGGCCATTGATTATCAGGTTGGACGGCGCATCTGCCGGCGCAGGCTTCTCAACCATGTCCTTGATCTCAAAGCCGTTTCCGAGAGCCTCGCCAGGGGCAACGATGCCATAACTTGAAACGTCATTTGGGTCGCATTCTTCAACGGCGACGATGTTACCGCCGGTTTCGCGATAGACATCCATCATGGAGGCCAGACAACCGTGGTCTTTCGCTTTCATCACCATGTCGGGCAGTAGAAGCGCAAATGGCTCGTCACCCACAATATCACGGGCACACCAAACGGCGTGACCAAGACCCAACGGAGCTTGCTGGCGCGTAAAACTGGTTGCCCCGGCAGCTGGCTGATACCGATCGAGAATGTCGAGCATTTCGGTTTTGTTGCGGCTGGCTAGCGTGTCCCGCAGTTCCGGCTGGATGTCGAAATGGTCCTCAATGACTGCCTTGTTGCGTCCGGTTACAAACACGAAGTGTTCAATTCCCGCAGCTTTGGCTTCGTTCACGGCGTATTGGATGACTGGCATGTCAACAACGGTCAGCATTTCCTTGGGAACCGACTTGGATGCTGGCAGGAAGCGGGTGCCCAGCCCTGCAACGGGAAAAACAGCTTTTTTTACGGGACGGTTCAGGGCAGGCGATGAGGCGGGTTTGGTCAAGGTTGGCTCCGGCAAACGATGCCAAAATCGCGTTTTGGCAGATCAGGTCAAATTTTCATCACGAATGACATGTTTTGCTTACAAAACGTGTCGGCGGTGGCTGCGGCGAAGCAACGTGGTAAACGAAGTGTTAAGAGCTCATGTGCTCTTAATCAGGTCAAGCAACCCCAGCATCTTAAACAAGTACCGACACTGCATGACATGTGTCGATGGATGGATGACAAAAATGTTGAAATTCAGAAACCTGTTTCGAACGTCTCTTTTGATTGCACTTGGATTTTCGGTCGCGCTGGCCGGTCTTGTCTTGACCACGGTTGAAAGTGAGGCCAGTGCCGGATTCCGCAAGTGGAAAAAGCAGTTTTATGCCACTGCTGCCAAGAGTGGCATCAGCCGCCGCACTTACAATGCCGCTTTCGATGGCATCAATTCCGCCGATCCGGAGGTTCTGGAACTGGCCCGCTATCAGCCTGAATTCCGTCAGCAATTGTGGATGTATTTCGACTCCCGTGTGAATGAGAAAACCATTGCCCGTGGGCAGGAAGAAAAAGCCAATTGGGCGCGCTGGTTGACAAGAATTGAGCGCAAATACGGGATTGACCGCCATATCCTGCTGGCCATCTGGTCGATGGAATCCGGTTATGGCGAGGCGATGAAAAAGCAGAGCAGTCTGCGTAGCGTCATTCGCTCTCTCGCGACGCTGGCCTATGCTGATCGCAAACGTGCGAAATTTGCGCGGGCCCAGTTGATTGGTGCAATGAAGATTCTGCAAAGCGGACGTATCGGTACCGACAAGCTGCGTGGTTCCTGGGCTGGTGCCATGGGGCACACTCAGTTCATCCCGACAAGCTATCTCGCCTATGCTCAGGATATTGATGGTGATGGTCGCAAGGACATCTGGGAATCCATTCCGGATGCGTTGGCAACCGCTGCCAATCTGCTGAAGCGCAATGGATGGCGTACCGGTCAAACCTGGGGCTATGAGGTCAAAATTCCAGCGCGCGTGGCCAGTCAGACGGGCAAGACGCGGACACTGGCAAGCTGGGCGAAACTGGGCGTCAAACGTGCCAATGGCAGGGCGTTTCCGCGTCCCGGTCAGAATGCGGTCCTGAAGCTTCCTGCTGGGAAGAGCGGACCGGCATTCCTGATGCTGAAGAACTTTTTTGTGATCAAACGGTACAACAATTCTGACAAATACGCCCTTGCGGTGGGCCATCTTGCGGACCAAATTGCCGGTTACGGAGACTTTGTTAAGCCTGTACCAAGGCCGTTTCCCAAATTGGCCGAGGAACAGAAGATTGAACTGCAAACCCTGCTTGCACGTATGGGGTTGTATGATGGTGAAATCGATGGGAAAATAGGTGGCGGCACACGTTCCGCCATTCGAAAAGCCCAGATCAAACTCGGTTTGAACCCAACGGGATTTGAATCGCCCAATTTGCTCAAGCGGTTGCGCTGACCCGTTGCCGCTTTGTCGCCTCGAAGAACGGGCGGCAATTCAGGAAACGGAAAACAGTGCCACGTATTCGGATCATTCTGGCGTTTTTAATGCTGATTGCCGGTGTTTCTCTGACACCGGCTTTCAAGAGTGCTGAACGTGGCGTCGCGCTGACAGTCGGTATCTCTACGGCAGATGCCCAGGAAGTGAAGAAGAAGCGGCGCGGTCTGTTCCGTATGCTGTTTGGCCGCAAGAAGGCCAAGAAGGCTGTCGTTACCAAGCGCAAGAAGCGGGTCCGTCGCGCCAAGAAGCGCAATCGCTCGAAGCGCCGTGTTGCGCGTTCATCGACAGCGACCGCTGCAAAAGCCGCAGTCGAAAAATCTGATGATGCGAAAAAAGTGCTCGTTGTTGGCGATTTCTTCGCCGGCGGTCTTGCCGATGGATTGGCCGATGCGATGGCTGATCAGGCCAATATCGTTGTTGTTGACCGCTCAAAAGCGCTCTCGGGCTTCGTGCGCGATGACATTGTCGACTGGTCACAGACATTGCCCAAGCTGATCGAAGAAGAGAAGCCCAGTTACATCATTGCCATGGTCGGTGCGAACGACCGGCAAATGATCAAAGGCGGCGGTAAGCGCCTCAAGCGCCGCACCCCCGAATGGGATGAGGAATACAAGGCACGCACGACAGCACTTGGGGAAGCGCTTAAAACGAGCGGCATCCGTTATTCCTGGGTCGGTCTTCCGCCAGTTCGTTTTAAGGGCATGAGCAAAGACTATTTGTTCTTTAACGAAAATTATGCAGCCGCCGCAGCATCAGAAACAGGGCAGTTTATCGATGTCTGGGACGGGTTCTCCGACGCCGATGGCAATTACAGTCGGTCGGGCCCTGATATTCAGGGCCAAATCACCCTTTTGCGCCGCAAAGATGGCATCAACCTCACCAAGGCAGGCCGTCGTCGATTGGCGTTTTATGTCGAATCGATTGTCACAAACACACTGGGTGGCGACACGGCTGTTGCTGGTGTGACGGGACTGGACTCTGGCGCTGTTCTTCCGAAATCCGAAGAATATGATCCGCAAAAGACGAGACGCACCATCGTTGTGAGATTGAATGATCCTTCGGCTGATGGCGCTGCGGAACTTGCCGGTGATGTCAGCACGAAGAAACAACCCGCAGCCGTTCCCCGTGAACCGATCATTTCACGTCCGGTCGCATCGCCGACAAGGCGCGTCGGGCGTGTGGATGACTATGCGTGGCCACCAGTGCAGGATGCCGTGGCTCCGGCTGCGCCGAGTGTGGTCAGCGCCAATTCCAACTAGGTTCGTTTGGCTTTGGGCGGGTCATAGCGTTTGAGCTGTGTGCCCTGACCGTCTGATCCACTCACCACGCGTTAGCGCGGGAGAACGGTTTCGCCCATCAGCGCTTTGTCCACCGCATGGGCGCATTGACGTCCTTCGCGGATCGCCCATACAACCAGTGACTGGCCACGACGCATGTCGCCCGCCGTCCAGATCTTATCATGGCTGGTTTTGTAGTCGATCGTGTCGGCCAACACGTTGTCGCGCGGGTCGAGATCGACGCCGAGACTTTCCACCATGCCTTCCTTGACCGGCGAGACAAAACCCATTGCTAACAACACCAGGTCCGCTTTCAGCGTAAATTCAGTACCGGCGATGGGCTGAAATTTTTCGTCCACCCGGATGCAGTGAATGCGTTTGACGCGCCCGTCTTCGCCTTCAAAATGCTGGGTCATCACCGAGAATTCGCGCTCTGCACCCTCTTCCTGGCTGGACGAGGTGCGCATTTTCAGCGGCCAGTTCGGCCAGGTGAGAAGCTTGTTTTCCTTCTCCGGCGGTGTTGGCATGATTTCCAGTTGTGTGACCGAAAGCGCGCGGTGGCGGATGGATGTGCCGATGCAATCGGATCCAGTGTCGCCACCACCAATTACGACGACATGTTTACCGTTGGCCAGAATGGGCTCAGCGTTGTCGTTGTGTTCATTGCCCACCCGGCGGTTCTGCTGGGGCAGGAATTCCATCGCGAAATGCACACCGGCAAGATCGCGGCCTTCAATAGGCAGATCGCGGGGCTTCTCCGCGCCGCCTGACAGAATGACTGCATCGTGCTTTTCGACAAGTTCTTCTGCCGTGATATCCTGTCCAACATGCACCCCGGTGTGGAAGATCACACCTTCAGCGGCCATTTGATCGACGCGACGGTCGATATGGGTCTTTTCCATTTTGAAATCTGGAATGCCGTAGCGCATGAGGCCGCCAATCTTGGCATTCTTTTCATACAGGTGCACTTCGTGCCCCACGCGGGCGAGCTGTTGCGCGGCCGCCATTCCGGCTGGGCCTGAACCAACGATTGCAATGGATTTGCCCGTTTTACGATCAGGAATCTGTGGCTTGATCCAGTCGTTTTCCCAGGCTTTATCAACGATTGCGCACTCGATGGATTTGATCGTGACCGGGCTGTCGATCATGTTCAGCGTGCAGGACGCTTCGCAGGGTGCCGGGCAGATGCGGCCCGTAAATTCAGGGAAGTTGTTTGTCGAATGCAGGTTTTCCGACGCGCGCTCCCACTCATCGCGGTAAACGAGATCGTTCCAGTCCGGAATCTGGTTGTTGACCGGGCAGCCTTTCAGCCCTTTCACATCGTGACAGAACGGAATGCCGCAATCCATACAGCGCGACGCCTGATCGCGCAGGGTCTGCTCGGGCAGCGGAATAACGAATTCCTTGAAATTGCGAATGCGATCAGAAGCGGGACGATATTTGCGATCCTGCCTGTCGATCTCCAGAAAACCTGTCACTTTACCCATTGTCGTCTACTCCCGTTGAAGCGGCCCCTTGGCTGCACTTCAATATTTGTTTGCGTTGAACGTGGTGGCCGCCTATTCAGCGGCCACACCAGCAGCCATCTGGGCTTCTTCAATTTCGCGCAGGGCGCGACGATACTCGGTCGGCATGACCTTGACGAATTTGGGACGGTATTCTTCCCAGTTTTCCAGAATTTCGGTCGCCCTGTCGGAGCCGGTGTAGCGCTGATGATTTTCAATCAGCTGGCGCAGGCGCTCATCGTCGTAGCGCGTCATGTCCTTGGAAACGTCCACGCGGCCATGGTGTTCAATATCACCGCCATGGTGGTGTTCTGATTCCATCAGATCGTCTTCTTCCGGAACCGGTTCCAGTTCGACCATCGCCATGTTGCAGCGAATTTCGAATGTGCCGTCTTCGTCGAGCACATAGGCGATGCCGCCGGACATGCCGGCTGCGAAATTGCGGCCTGTTGAGCCAAGAACGGCAACAACGCCACCGGTCATGTATTCGCAGCCGTGGTCGCCCACGCCTTCAACAACGGCAACGGCACCGGAATTGCGCACCGCAAAACGCTCGCCCGCGACACCTCGGAAATAGCATTCACCTTGAATGGCGCCGTAGAGCACAGTGTTGCCGACAATGATCGACTTCGACGGTTCGATCTGTGTCGCCTCTTTTGGGGGATAGACAATCAGTTTGCCGCCACTCAGGCCCTTGCCAACATAGTCGTTGGCTTCGCCCTCGACTTCCATCGTAACGCCATTGGCCACCCAGGCACCAAAGGCCTGTCCGGTCGTGCCAGTGAACTTGATATGGATCGTGTCGTCGGCCAAACCTTTGTGGCCGTATCGCTTGGCAACTTCGCCGGACAGCATGGCGCCCACCGAGCGGCTGACATTGGTGATCGGCATCTCGATCTTGACCGGTTCCCGGTTTTCAAGCGCGGGTTCGGCTTGCTCAATCAGCTTGCGATCCAAGATATCATGAATGTGGTGGATCTGCTCTTCGCAATGGTAGAGCGGAACGTCATCACCCATCTTTGGATCGTAGAAGAGTTTCGAGAAATCGAGACCACGGGCCTTCCAGTGTTCAATTGCGTTTTCACGGTCGAGAACGTCGATCTGGCCGACCATTTCACTCAAGGTGCGGAAGCCGAGTTCCGCCATCAATTCGCGCACTTCTTCGGCAACGAAGAAGAAGTAGTTGATCACATGTTCCGGTGCACCGTTGAACCGTTTGCGCAGAACTGGGTCTTGCGTTGCAACGCCTACGGGGCAGGTGTTCAGATGGCATTTGCGCATCATGATGCAGCCTGCCGCGACCAGTGGTGCGGTTGCGAAACCGAACTCATCAGCGCCCAGCAGCGCGCCAATAACGACATCGCGCCCGGTGCGGAGACCACCATCGACCTGTACGGCGATGCGGGACCGCAGCTTGTTTTTCATCAGGGTCTGGTGCGTTTCCGCCAAGCCGATCTCCCATGGGGAACCGGCATGTTTGATCGACGTCAGTGGGCTTGCGCCCGTGCCGCCTTCCATTCCGGAAATGGTCACATGGTCAGCACGCGCCTTGGCAACGCCTGCGGCGACCGTTCCCACGCCCACTTCGGACACGAGTTTTACTGAGATATCGGCAGCAGGATTGACGTTTTTCAGATCGTAGATCAGCTGCGCCAGATCTTCGATTGAATAGATGTCGTGGTGCGGTGGCGGCGAAATCAGGCCAACGCCTGGGGTTGAGTGACGCACCTTTGCGATCACGGCATCGACCTTATGGCCGGGCAGTTGGCCGCCTTCACCGGGTTTTGCACCCTGTGCCATCTTAATCTGGATCATGTCGGCATTGACTAGGTATTCCGTCGTCACGCCAAAGCGACCGGAAGCCACCTGCTTGATGGCCGAACGTTTGGAATCGCCATTGGCCATCGGTGTGAAGCGCTCAACTTCCTCGCCACCTTCGCCAGTGTTGGATTTGCCGCCAATACGGTTCATCGCAAGCGCCAGCGTTTCGTGCGCCTCGGCCGAAATGGAACCATAGGACATCGCGCCCGTTGCGAAGCGTTTGACGATTTCAGATGCTGACTCCACCTCGTTGAGGCTCAGAGGCGTGCGGCCTGTTTCTTCAGCCGAACGCAGACGGAACAGGCCGCGCATCGTCAACAGGCGCTCAGACTGTTTGTTGATCGATTCGGCAAAGGCGCGATAGCGCTCCTTGCTGTTGCCGCGCACTGCGTGCTGCAGGTTCGTAACCTCATCAGATGTCCATGCATGCGCTTCGCCGCGCTGGCGCAGTGCATAATCGCCGCCGACATCAAGCGCGTTGCGCAGAACCGGCACGTCGCCATAGGCTTCGCGGTGGCGTTCGAAAGTTTCCTTGGCAATTTCGTCCAGGCCAATGCCTTCAATCTGCGAAGCGGTCCCGGTGAAATAGTCTTTCACGAATTCGCTCGACAAACCGATGGCGTCAAAAATCTGCGCACCACAATACGACTGATAGGTCGAAATGCCCATTTTCGACATCACCTTCAGCAGGCCCTTGTCGATCGATTTGATGTAGCGCTGAATGACCTCTTCTTCGTCCACCTCTGGTGGGAAGTAGTCGTTGGAATGCATTTCAGCCAGCGTCTCGAACGCGAGATAGGGGTTGATCGCCTCAGCGCCGTAGCCAGCCAGAACTGCAAAATGGTGCACTTCGCGCGGTTCTGCCGATTCAACCACGAGACCAACCGATGTGCGCAGGCCTTTGCGGATCAGGTGGTGGTGTACGGCGGCAGTTGCGAGCAAAGCGGGCACTGCAATCCGCTTGGGGCCGAACTGACGGTCGGACAGAATGATGATGTTATCGCCATTCAAAACGACCTTCTCGGCGCGCTGGCACATACGGTCAATGCAGGCTTTCATGCCTTCCGGACCGTCTTCAGCGTTGTAAGTCATGTCGATGATGCGCGAGACGAACTGGTTGTCGCCGATGTCGCTGATATCGCGGATTTTTTGCAGATCGGAATTGCGCAGGATCGGCTGACGCACTTCCAGACGCTTGTTGCCAGACGCGCCTTCTGCATCAAACAGGTTCGGACGTGGGCCGATAAACGACACAAGGCTCATGACCGATTCTTCCCGGATCGGGTCAATCGGTGGATTGGTGACCTGTGCGAAGTTCTGTTTGAAATAGGTGTAGAGCAGTTTTGCTTTGGACGAGATCGCCGAAATGGGCGTATCCGTTCCCATCGAGCCGAGCGCTTCCTGGCCGGTGGTGGCCATCGGCGTCATCAGCAGCTTGATGTCTTCCTGTGTGTAACCAAACGCCTGTTGGCCATCCAGCAAACTATCGCCCGTATGGCGGCGGGGTGACGATTTTTTGCCCGGCAGTTCTTCCAGAACAATCTGGGTCTGTTCCACCCATTTGCGATAAGGTTGCGCCGTCGACAACTCTTTCTTGATTTCCTCGTCGGAAATAATCTTGCCTTGTTCGAGGTCAAGCAGCAGCATTTTGCCCGGCTGAAGACGCCATTTTGTGACAACGCGGCTTTCGTCAAAGGGCAGGGTGCCGGCTTCTGAAGCCAGAACAACGGTGTCGTCATCTAGCACAAAATAACGGGCAGGGCGAAGGCCATTGCGGTCCAGCGTCGCGCCAATCTGGCGACCATCGGTGAACGCGACGGCAGCCGGGCCGTCCCATGGCTCCATCAATGCTGCGTGGTATTCGTAGAATGCCCGGCGTTCTTCATCCATCAAGGGATTGCCGGACCAGGCTTCCGGAATCAGCATCATCATCGCATGCGGCAGGGAGTATCCGCCCTGAAACAGCAATTCCAAAGCATTGTCGAAACAGGCGGTATCGGACTGGCCTTCGTAGGATACGGGCCAGATTTTCTCGATATCGTCATTGAACGCGGGCGAAGACAAGGTTGCCTGCCGTGCGGCCATCCAGTTGACGTTGCCGCGCAGGGTGTTGATTTCCCCGTTATGGGCGACCATCCGATAAGGGTGCGCCAGCTTCCAGGACGGGAACGTGTTGGTGGAAAAGCGCTGATGAACCAGAGCAAGGGCCGACACGAAACGTTCGTTCTGAAGGTCGAGATAATAGGGGCCGAGCTGGTCCGCCAGAAACATGCCTTTGTAAACGATCGTGCGCGATGACAGGGAGACGGGATAAAAGTCTTCCAGATCGCCCAGCTCCTGTTTCGCGTTGTTGGAAATCACGCGGCGCAGAATATAGAGCGAACGTTCAAATGCGTCATCACGCGAGGCCTCATCGCTGGTGATGAACGCCTGCCAATGGGCCGGTTCCGATGCGGCGATTTCCGGGTCTTTTGACAGCTTTTCGTTGCTGACCGGCACTTCACGCCAGCCGATTATTGAAAAGCCTTCACCTTCAGTCGCTTTGGTGATGCTGGTCTTGAGTTTGTCAACAATCGCATCGTCGTTGGGCATGAAGAACACGCCGATGCCATAAAGCCCTTCATCCGGCAGATCGAAACCAAGCTTGCCGCACTCCGCCGCGAAGAAATCATGCGGAATTTGCACAAGCATACCGGCACCATCGCCCATCAGCGGATCTGCGCCGGTTGCACCCCGGTGCTCGAGATTTTCCAGAATGCGAATGCCGTCCTTGATAATCTGATGGGACTTTTTGCCCTTCATATTGGCGACGAAACCAAGGCCGCAGGCGTCGTGCTCGTTGCGCGGATCGTAGAGACCGGATTTCGCTTTGCGGGAGACCTTTGTCGTGTCGAGCGGTTGGCTCAGTCCAGCAGAATTGGTCATGTCATGTCTCCCATGCAGAAATTGGGTCATCGGCTTTGAAGAAGCCAAAGGACGGCTCGATTGCCCTCAACACGTCACATCGAACGCGGTTCCTGACATGCACTACAGCGCGATGTCAGAGATTTTGAGACGAGCCAAACTCTTGTGTTTGCTTGTATGGCCCAGCCGATCAGGCGTAGCCACTGGCGTCGATTTACCCAAAGGTTTTGCAAATAGCAAGATTGGACAGCGATGCTGACCTAGTTTTGACGCAAACATTCACCGTTTGCAAAGCGGCAAAATCGCACAAAAAAGCCCGCAACCGGTGTGGTTGCGGGCCAGTGAAGTTGACTTTGGTTCAGTCTGGAAATGTTTGTGAGGCTTATTTGCCGGATTTTCCGGCTTTTGCCTCAATTTGCTTCGCAGAAGCGCCGCCAATGGAAATTTTGCGAGCTTTCATGGCTTCGGGAATCTCGCGCACAAGATCAATGTGCAAAAGACCATGCTCCAGGTGAGCTGTGTGGACTTCCACATGATCTGCGAGTTGGAAGCGGCGCTCAAAATTCCGCGCTGCTATGCCGCGGAAAAGAACTTCGGTGTTCTCGTCCTCGTCTTTGGACTGGCTGCCTTTGACCAGAAGCGTGTTTTCCTTGGCTTCGATCTCGAGATCGTCCTCGGAAAAGCCGGCAACGGCCATCGAAATGCGGTAAGTGTTTTCGCCAGTCCGCTCAATATTGTAAGGCGGATAAGCGGGGCTTGATTGCTCGGGCTGACCCATAGAGTCCAGAAGGCTGAACAAACGGTCGAAACCAACGGTTGAGCGATAAAGCGGGCTAAAGTCTACATGTCTCATTTGATAATCCTCTTTTGAGCGATTGTGTTGAAACCAAACGCATCTCCCAAACGGGCAGCGGCGTTTGAATATGGACCCGGTTTGGCATCCACGCCCGAAATATGGTGCTCCGATTTGGCCGTTTCAAGAGTTTTCAGGGCGTTCAGGTCTCGAAAATTTGTTGGTTTTATCGTGGCTTGATGGAGCAACTCTCTTGAGGAAGGGAAGGCAAACAGATAGCACGTTTTTATGGACAGCCCCGCCCAACCTTCCGCGCATCTTTCCGCTTCTCCCAATAATCCGATCCCGCCCGGCGCGGAGGTCGGATTTGTGATTACAGTTGATGACACACGCATTCGCTATGCCCGTTGGCAGGCTGAACAGCGCCCGTCAAAGGGGACAGTGATCTTGCTGCACGGGCGCAATGAGGCGACGGAAAAGTATTTTGAAACGATCAATGATCTGCGCCAGCGCGGATTCGGTGTTCTGACCTTCGATTGGCGCGGACAAGGGCGGTCGGATCGCCTCTTGTCTGACCCCTGCAAGGGGCACATTGAGCATTTCGATCAATATCTGAACGATCTGGACGCTGTTTTGAACGAGGTTGCGCTGCCGGACTGCAAGGCGCCGTTCTACATTCTGGGCCACTCCACGGGCGCGCTGGTGGCGCTTCTCGCGGCTCCGGCGCTTACAAACCGGATACGCCGGATGGTGCTTTGCGCACCATTGCTTGCGCTGAACAACATTCCGGTTGGGCAAACCGCACTGCGACGCGCCATGGGCATTCTCACGTTTCTGGGGCTGGGACGACTCTCCGTCGGCAGCACAAGCACAAAGCCGAATGATAAACCGTTTCTGGGCAATAAACTCACATCCGACAGTGAGCGCTACAAGCGCAACCGGGATATTCTGAAGGGTGATGACACGCTGTTTCTCGGTGTTCCGACGGTTTCCTGGGTTTTTGCAGCGTGTCGCGCCATGGCACGCGTTCGCGAAACCGGGTATTCGAGCGCGATATCCATCCCGACGCTGATTGTTGCAGCGGGCAGCGATGCAATAGTCGACACGGCGATCGTCGAACAGTTTGGCCGGGGCATGCGTTCCGGTGCTCAATTGACAATTGCGGGTGCCAGACACGAGATCATGCAGGAACGGGACATTTTCCGTGAACAGTTTTTTGCTGCGTTTGATGCTTTCGTGCCCGGCAGCGAAGTTTAAGGGCTCAGTTTAATTTCGCGATCGCTGCCTGAAGAAGCGTTTCGTTGGCGGCGGCAAGAATCTGCCCGCCCTGGTGGGCCGGTTGTCCCTGCCAGTTGGTCACCAGCCCGCCAGCGCTTTCTACAATGGGAATAAGAGCCGCTATGTCATAAATGTTGAGGCCGGATTCGATTACGAGCTCAACATGGCCTGCTGCAAGCATTGAATAGGCATAACAATCGCAGCCATAACGTGTCAGTTGCACTTCCTTTTGAACGTCGAAAAAGGCCTTGTCAGCGTCATTGTCCAACAATTCAGGCGCGGTGGTCATCAACGTCGCTTTGCTCAATTCTTGGCAGGTTGACGTGCTGATCGTCTGCCGCTCGCTGTCGCCCGCCAAAAGAAAACTGCGTGCGATATCGTTTGCACCGGCGGAAAGGCCGAAATAGCGCTCACCGGTGAACGGCTGATCCATAACGCCGGCATAGGGCAGGCCATCCCGGTAAAGGCCGATCAGCGTGCCCCAAAGTGGCAGCCCGGAGATAAAAGCGCGCGTTCCGTCTATCGGATCGATGATCCATTGAAACGAAGCATGTTCATTGCTGGTGCCGAATTCCTCGCCAATGATCCCATGATCAGGCCAATGTTGTTCAATGAGAGCGCGAATGGCTTGTTCCGCGTTGCGATCCGCCTGGGTTACGGGGTCAAATGCGTCGGTCAGTTTGTTGTCGACCCGCGCAGAGTGGCGAAATACAGAGAGTGTTTCCGCAGCGGCGGCGTCGCACAAGCGTGCCAGAAAATCCACCAGCGCATCACTGTGTAATTTGTCAGCCTTTTCCATGCGGAACCTATTCTCGCGATGTTCGAACGTTTCGCGTGTTTATGCTGTCTGTCTATTCAGCAGCAATAGGGTCAGCAAAAAACCCGCTGTCCGGCAGGCTCACGAGGTTTGATATGACCTGACGAATGTCCAGGCGCAGTTTTTCAAATCCCTCATGCGGCTGGAGGGTTGCTTCATCGATGTAAAGTGCGCGATTGATCTCGACCTGCACCGCATGAAGACCCTTCAACGGCCTGCCATAGTGCTCGGTGATGAAACCGCCCGCATAGGGCTTGTTTCGGGCAACCGTGTAACCCAGTGCCGAAAACTGATCGATAAGGCACCCGCTGATCTCGCCATTGCATGAGGTTCCGTACCGGTCACCGACGATGATATCGGGCCGGACTTTCTGTTCAGATTTGCTGTCGCTGGATGGCATGGAGTGGCAGTCAACGAGAACGCCATATCCAAACTGCACGACTGATTGTGCAATCAGTTTGCGCAGCGTTTCGTGGTAGGGGCGATAAACTTGCTCAATGCGCTCCATCCCATCAGCAAGCGTTGGTGGTATTTCGTAGATGGGCAGGTTTTCTGAAACCAGACGGGGAACGGTTCCCAACCCTCCGGCAACGCGTATCGACCGGGTATTGGCGTGGGCCGGCAGTTTTTCGCGAAACAATTTGGGGTCGAGTTCGTAGGGTTCGCGATTAACGTCCAGCCAGGCGCGGGGAAAATGGGCGCGCAAAAGCGGTGCGCCTATCATGACAACGGAATCAAACAGTCTGTCGACCAAAACATCTTCCGACATGCGCAGCGTGTGCGGGGTCAGCCGCGATGCAGCAACGAGCGATGGTGGATAATTGCTACCGCTGTGAGGCGAATTGAATACGAAAGGAACACGCTGCTCGGCCGGTGCAAGAACAGAAAAAAACTCTTCTGTTGCAACATTCAGACGATCTTGAGTACCCGGCAGTTCCAACGGTTTGTCCTGTGCTGAGCGGCAACGCGTGTTCAGCAAGAGTGTCATTTGATCGCGAGCTTGTCCAGCATTTGGCGTTGTGGGGCAGCGCCAAATGCGTCATCCGTTTATCCGTTCTTTACCCGCATGGGATATTGGGTTTGCCCAAGCCGGTAAAACATATAAATTCGCAAAAAACGCCCTGCGCCAGAAGAGGTGACAATGAACAAGATTCTCCTTGCAGAAGATGACAATGACATGCGGCGTTTTCTGGCCAAAGCTTTGGCCAACGCAGGGTATGACGTGATTTCTTATGACAACGGAGCAAGCGCCTATGAGCGGCTGCGTGAAGAGCCGTTTACCCTGCTGTTGACTGATATTGTCATGCCGGAAATGGACGGTATCGAGCTGGCGCGTCGGGCGACCGAGTTGGACCCTGATCTGAAGGTCATGTTCATCACCGGATTTGCCGCTGTAGCGCTCAACCCAGAATCCAACGCGCCCAAAGACGCCAAAGTACTGTCCAAGCCGTTCCACCTGCGGGATCTGGTGAACGAAGTGGAAAAAATGCTCGCTGCATAATGCGCGCTGCCGCATTTTGCGTGTGCCGCAGCTCTGCATCTGATTTGACACTTAATGCGTGTTGACGAGCACATTGGTTTTGTGGTCTAGAGCCTCAGTCGCCAATTGAGCGACAATCCCGGCAAACCGCTTCGTGCGGCCACCGTTTGAATGACGGGCGATTAGCTCAGCGGGAGAGCACTACATTGACATTGTAGGGGTCACTGGTTCAATCCCAGTATCGCCCACCATTCACATTTTCACCACCTTGAATACCCGCTAAAGCCTTGAAAGGCATAGAGAAATGGGCGGTTCTAGGCCCTGTTTGTCGGTCATAGTGAAGGCGGTCCGCAAAGGCCAATTTAAGCACTAAACGGCGCAATGTGATGTCACCAGAAACCCATAGTTTCCAAGGATTTGTGATGAAATTTAAGGCCGGTTCTAGTTGCTCCTCAAAGGTGGGGCGCTTTTCGCTCTGAATCTGCTTTATTTGATCGGCAAAACGTCTTTTTTCACTCTCCAAAAGGTCGATCTTCTCTTCAT
>JBCDDX010000015.1:0-71408 GCA_039180085.1 Pseudomonadota bacterium | reverse complement strand
GGCGGCCTACGATTTCCACGCACGACCCGGGTTCACAGGCAGCGCTCCGGAGGACAGATCGTTAGCCTGATCCCCCGAACACCGGCACCCCCGGCACGGCAACGAACGATCGTTTCCGATGGTCGAACCGGGCGTGTGAGGAGAGTATGGGGCACATGGAGAGCGCGGGGATAAGTTTTGTTTTCAGCTTCTTGTTTTGAGGCTTGAATGGAGACCGGGATTCTGTGTTGCGGGGGGTGAGGATGACGCGGGTGGGGTGTCGAGGGAGTGGGGAATGCTGGAACTCACTGACTAATGTGTTGATAATCAAGGTCAAAACGAGCAAGTCTGATGTCCAATCGGCAAATCGGATGAGAATCCAGAAGGAGCATGGGAATGTCCTGGTCAAAGCGCGACCTTCAGGCTCGGATTGCCGGAAACGGACATCGCCACCGTGCCGGATCACCAGCGGGTCGGGAAGTCGAGTGCTATCGCCAGAACATGGTGAGGGCGCTGGAGAATGCGCAATCACGCCGAGTGCTCGTATTGGGCATGACACCCGAACTGCGGCAAGCGGCCTTGGATGCCCGCGCTGAAATCGTCAGTATGGAGCTGAGCCAGAAAGCGATTGATGTGTATGGCGATTGGATTGTTTCGAATGGCAGCGAAACCATTGTCCAGGACAATTGGCTCGCACTCGACCCATCCGTTCACGGGCGTTTCGGTGCGATATTGGGTGACGGTGTTTTCCCTAACCTGCTGACGCAGGGCGAGCAGGCCGCGCTTATGGGGAAGCTTGCCCAATGCCTTGAACCAGCCGGGCGGATTGTCATGCGGCACCCCGTTCTGCCGGACGCGCAAGAGCTGGAAGACATGCATTGGACCCGCCTTGTGAGCAAACTTCGCAATGCGGAAATCTGTGAAGATGCTTTCGGGCTCTCAATGCGCCTGTGGGGATTGAGCCAAAGTGCAGATGTGATGAAGGACGGCATGGTGGACAATGCCGCCGTATTCTCCAAAATCGATGCCTTGCTTGATGGTGGCAAGATCAGCGCTGATGAACATCAACTGGTTCACCGCTTTCGCTTTTTTGGGAAAAATCTGTTTGCATCCATGGGTGCATTCGAAGAGCTGGCAGCACGCTTTGATATGGCAGTCACCGATCACAACATAAATGAAGGCTTCTGGAGCCGTTACTATCGGATGCTGACGATTGGGCGTGAGCGTGATGAACATTGAATCGTTGCGCGGGCCGAAACCCAATGACAATCGCGGCCTGTTGGGACTTCTGGGACGCCGATGCTTGCCCCTATGGGTCAGGGCCAGTCGATGGCGTTCCCGCCTTAAGAAAAAGCCTTATGTGATCTGGCTGCTGACAGCCAAACCGCGCGCGTCCATCTGCGTTTTGACGGAAACATGGATCAACAAAACAAGCGCTCAATTTCACGCGCAGACCACCAGACCGGACGGCAAGATTGATGTCATCTGGGTTTTCGAGCAGGACCCGCTGTCGCCGGAGCGTATTGATGAGCTGAGACGTACCATAGATGATCAGCCGGAATGTCTGGTTTTGAACGCACCGGAGCATTACAATTTCTACCACTCATCCGGCTGCTTTGAGGCTCTGCAGAAAGCGGGCGTCAGCGTCGCGCAGGAAGTGACGGAAGCCGATGCCTACAACGGCCTTACCGTTTACAAGAAGATCGGCGAGCAGAATTCAGAAAAATGGCTTGCCGATTACACCGGCCCCAAATCCGGTTTTCGGGCGTTTCGCTTTGTCGATACGAAGTGGCGTGACGGACATTATCGGCGCTTCCGGCTGTTTTATGTTTTCGGATGGGTTCGGTCGAGCAAGGTTTTTCTGTCGAAAGACTGGAACGTCTGTGTTCGCACGACGGAGCACCTGTTCTACGGGTTTGAGGTGACCGACAAGATGGCGGCGCTTGCCAGAGCCATTCACGAGGCAAGCAAGATTGACTATTTCGCACTCGATCTGTTGGTGAGAGAAGAGGATGGCGAGGCCTTCTGCGTGGACATCAACGTGTTCCCGCGGGTTTGGTCTCTCGGCTCCACAAACCGTGCCGCAAGGCGGTTTCTGCCCCTGCACACATTTGCAGCCCGCGAAGCGCTGGGCATGGATGAACCCGACGGCATCCCCGCCGGAACAGCTTTCGATCAGGCGCTGCTGTCGCGTCTTGGCGATCAGTGATGCGCGTTAAGCGCATGATGAAAGCCGCATGAGTGCTCAGACATAGTGAATGTAGAAATCGCGCAGGGTGTCGCCTTCCAGGTCTTTTGTCTTTTCGTGCTCGTGGCGCTTCATCGCGACGTGGTTGTCAACGAGATCCTGTCCGACGGCGGCGCTGAGGGCGGTGTCGGTTTCCAGGTCGGCAACGGCTTCGCCCAGATCAGCTGCGACACCCACTGTTGCCTCGGTTTCGGCAAAACAGTCACCACCTTCCATTGGCTGCAACTCGTATTTGTTTTCCACGCCCAGCAGCGCGGCCTGCAAGACGGCTGCTGTCGCGGTGTAGGGGTTGGAAGCGGCATCGGCCATGCGGTGTTCCAGACGGGCCTTGATGTCGCCTTCGCCGGATACGCGGGCCGTGACACCGCGATGGTCTCCACCCCAGTTTTGCCAATAGCCTGACAGGCTTGCCGGTTGCAGGCGCTGATAGGACGTGCCGTTCGGCGCAATGAGACCGGCAAGGCCCTTGTGATGATGCATGAGGCCCGCCAGGCAACCACGCGCCAGATCGTTGAGATTGTCCGGCCCTCCTTTATCGCCATTGGCAATGGCGTTGTTGGCGCGGGCGTCGGTGAAGGAGAAATTGATGTGAAGGCCAGAGCCGCCGGCCTCCGCAATAGGCTTCGGCATGAAGGTGAGAACAACGCCGAATTCAAGCGCGATTTCCCGCGCCATCAGGCGGAACAGGAACATGTCGTCAATGGCTTTCACAGCATTATCGAACATGAGCGTGTATTCAAATTGTGGCGCATCATATTCGGCCGTGTGGCAATCGAGCGAAAAACCAAGCTCCTCCGCCTTTTCCCAGATTGCATCATTGAACCCGAGCGGATCGGCAAAGGCACCGGTGCCGTAAACGACAGCCCCGGGGTTGTCGTAAGGCACGAGCTTGCCGTCATCATTTGGCGTGAAGGCGAAACATTCCAGTTCGATCCCGACCTTTGGGTTGAGGCCATGGGCCTGCCAGGCTGAGACAGCACGTTTGAGCGCACCGCGCCCGCACAGGCCAAGCGGTTCGCCATCCATGCCGTAAAGATCGCCAACCACGACCTTGGTGCCGGGCTCCCAGCTTTCGCGAATGTCTGCAGCGGAGTAGCGGGCTTCCATATCCGGCAGGCCGTGCATGAGCAAAGACCCGGGAACGTCCAGCAGATCCTTGTCGTAATGGGTTCCAAACACGCCCTGGCAAAACCGGCTCTCACCGTCGCCGATTTTGCTGGCGGGCAGGTATTTACCGCGTGAAATGCTCAATGCATCGCAAAATAGAAGTCGAAGACGGTCTGCCATGGTTCCTCCCAAGGGCGTTTCAGTTCAGTGTTATTTTCACCGGCAGGTTTTTAATCCCGCCGATGAAGTTGGATCGCAGAAACTTTTCCGGGCCTGTCTGCTCGACATGTTTGACCCGTTTTGAAAATTCTTCAAACAGCAATCGCACTTCAAGGCGCGCCAGCCACATGCCCAGACAAACATGTGGCCCGCCTTGCCCAAAGGCCAGATGACGGTTGGGGTTGCGCTGAAGATCAACCGTGAAGGCACGGTCGAACTGCGTCTCGTCGCGATTGGCGGATGCGAACCACAAGAGCACCTTGTCGCCCTCGCGAATAGTCTTGCCATGCATTTTAACATCCCTTGTGGCGGTGCGGCGGAAATACATGGTGGGCGTTGCCCATCGGATGATTTCGCTGGCCGCAACATCGCCAGCAACCGGGTCAAGACCACGCAATTGCGCAAGCAATTGCGGCTGACCGCACAGGGCCTGAATGCCCGCGGCGATGGAATAGCGTGTGGTATCATTGCCTGCCGCAACGAGCAGGCAGAAGAAATTGCGGAACTCGTTTTCCGACAGGGTGGACCCGTCCGTCCCCGGCGCCATGATCATGTTCAGAACGCCGCTTGTGTCACCCGCAGCGCGTTTTTTCTCCATCAGCTCTTTTGCGTAAACGTAAAGCTCCGCACCGGCGGGAGAGTTGAAGGGCATCATGCGGAATTCGTCGGTTTCCAGCTTGTCGAGCACGTGGTCGGTGAAATCGGAATCCGTATTGGCGATCAGCGCATCGCCTTTTTCAACCAGCCATTCGAGATCTTCGTCCGGTGTGCCGATGATGCGCCCCAACATGCGCATGGGCAGTTGGCGGGCGATGGTTTTGGTGGCGTCAAACTCGGTTGAACTGAACGTCTCATCGCAGATTTCACGGCACAATTGACGAATCTGACTCTCAAACTCGGCAATCACCGGTTTCGAAAAAGCCCTCGTCACCTTCATGCGCGTGACGGAGTGTTCCGGTCTGTCGGTTTCCTGAAACGTGCGGCGTGCCAGATATTCCTCATGGGTCTGATCTTCCATTCGAATGCCGCGGGCTGAGGAGAAGGTTTCATAGTCCCTGTTGGCTGCAAAAATGTCATCATACCGGGTGAGGCTCCAGAAGCCCTGGCCGCCGTCCCAGTCTGTCCAGTGAACAGGATCATCGCGCCGCAAACGGGAAAACGTATTGTGGGGCGGGCCTTCCAGAAAGGCATCATGGCTGGAAAGGTCGGCAAAGCCGTCATCCTTTGGCTTCCACACCGTCATGCCTTTCAATCCCTCCGTTCTTTTCTATAATTAACATGTTAAACGCAAAACATGTCATTGGAAAAGTGATGCGCATCGCCATTCTTCTCACATCCAACGACACCTCGGATTTTGCCCGCCGTTTTCCCGATGACGGGCAGAAATTCATCGCGTTGATGAAGCCGTTTCGGCCGGACTGGGATTACACGGTGTTTCCCGTGATTGACGATGTGTTCCCCGAACATGCGGATGATTTTGATGGCTATGTCATCACCGGCAGCCCGGCTTCGGTGCATGACCCTTTCCCCTGGGTGGCCCGGCTGCTTGCATTCATTCGCGAAATCATCGCGCAGGATGTTCCGCTGATCGGTGCCTGTTACGGCCATCAGGCAATCGCACTGGCGCTGGGTGGCGAAGTGGGCACCAACCCGCAGGGCTGGGTCGTTGGAACGGCGGAAACCGAGTTCGAGCCACAGGACTGGATGGAGCCGCCCCACCATTGCCTCACACTTCACGCCGCCCACAAGGAACAGGTCTCGCGCTTGCCGGAAGGCGCAAAGACCATCGGCATCACCCCCGGCTGCCCCTTTGCCGCCTTTACGATTGGCACCCGCGTGATGACCACGCAATACCACCCCGAAATGTCTGCTCAGTTCATGAATGAGTTGATTGTCGAGATGGGGAACGCCCTGACACTAGATCAGGCTAAGCTCGCGCACGCACAAATTGCAACCGGCGAGCAGGGTGCAGTTTACGGTGAATGGATGGTGCGATTTTTAGAGCGCGGCTAAAGGCGAGGGGGTGCAAACCCATTGAGTTATTATGTTCCAGCGGGTGACCGCAATGCGGGCGAAGCCGCCATTCAACGAGACCGTGCCAATGGCGGCTTTGTGTGTGGACGCACCAATAACACTCAGGCTGTGCGAAGAGGGATATCTGACAGGACTACTTTCGAGTCCGCATTTTCAACCCCAAGATCATCCAGCACTCCCACAAACGCTTTGTAGCTCACATATGGAAACTCCGTTGGGCCGATAATAATCCTATCAAGAAGTGACGGAATATCAGCGCTGTGTAATCCATTATTCGGTTCGTTCGCCAATCGTAGTTTGAAAACTTTTTGCGGTAGGCCTCCAAGAACGACCGTTTCTTCCGTCATACCCGGACTTTCCCGTTCGGTTGGACGATAAAACAATCGCCACTCCTTCTCCTCCTCAAACCCCGGATGCTTACTCGCAATTGCAAACCGAAAAAGCATGTTATGAATGTAGGCAACGAGTGTGTCTTGTCCTAAATCCTGTAAGTATTTCCTGTTGATCAAAATGGCGTCTGTAATTTTTGAAAGATGCGCGACTAATCCTTCTTCAGAAAGGTATAGGACAGGGATCGAGAACACTGCCAACAAATCGGTGACCGCAGTCATTGGCGTGTTGTTTACGACTAGCGCGGTATCGCCGTAGGCGCGCCACATGGAAAGCCGCCCTCGTTGGTCTTCTTCTGGGTTATGAATAGAAACACATGCAAGGTAGGTTTCGAATTCCCAATCGTGTTCCCACCCAGAGAGCAGTTCATCCGCTCTCTCCATCGTGCCGGGAAAGATGTCCTCAACGGCTTCCCTAAACCTCTCGCCTTCCGGTCCGGAAAATACTGTCCTTATTAGTCCCAATCCGTATGAGATTTCAGAGAAGTCGTTCATGACTGTGGCGTTTCTAAACCAAAGTTCTTGGTTGAGAAGCACTTTCATCGCGGTATCAGCGGATGTGTAGTAGACAAATCTCTTTTGTTCACTAACAACCGCCATATTTTCTTCCAACAAGCCGGGTTGGAAAATTTGGATGAACTTCAGAGTGGTTTCATCTAGCTCCATTAATTTTCTCACCGTTCAGCAGATTGCCTTCGAGCAGGTCATACTGCGTCATCACGAGCCAAAAAGACAGCTTTCCATAATTCCAACTCTGCTTCATCTACAGTCAGTGAAGTTTGTTTCTCAGACTGCGTGGAAGCCGCCGTTGGAACGGTGATTTTATATCGCACACTTTGGCCTCCAAGCTGCCCTCAACGCAAAACCTAACTCAAATATTTTTATCTTTCCCGGACATAAAATCCGATTTAGCCTCCTTGTTCGAAAGACAGGTTTGAGGTGCCGTCATGAACGCTGCACAGGTTGCTGATTACCAGCGCGATGGGTTTGTCGCCGGTATTCCCGTGTTTGACGCGACGCAGGTGGCGCAGGTACGCGCGGCCATTGAGGCGCTCGAGCGCGATCACTCACAGGGGGCAGACGGGCGCGACCTGAACCAGTATTTCCGCGTCAACGGTCACGTTGTCGTTCCGCTGCTCGCACAGCTGGCGAGAAGCGAAGCGATTGTGGATGCGGTCGAAAACATTCTTGGAACTGATCTGCTGGTCTGGTCGGTGGAACTATTCATCAAGGAACCGCGGTCGGACAAGACGGTGAGCTGGCATCAGGACATCACCTATTGGGGCATGGGCGAAACCGATGATGAGGTGACTGCCTGGGTGGCGCTGAGCGATGTTTCGGTGGAGGCCGGGTGCATGCGGTTCATCCCCGGCAGCCACAGGAGCGGCATTGTGGACCATCACGACACGTTTGACCCGGCCAACCTGTTGTCACGGGGGCAGGAGATTGCCCGGGTCGATGAAACGGAAGCGGTGCATGGGCCGCTGAAGCCGGGCGAGATGTCTTTGCATCACGGGCGCTGTTTCCATGCCTCCGGCGCGAATGGCAGCGATGACCGGCGCATTGGTCTTGCCATTCGCTATGTCACGCCGCAGGTGCGTGAGCGACTGCCGGGCCGCGATTATGCAATGCCAGTGCGCGGTCATGACCCTGTGGGCGGCTGGACACATATCGAGGGCGCCGAGACTTTGTTTTCGCCGCAGGATGTGAAACTCTATCGGCAAATACTGGAAGATCAGGCAGCGGCGCTGACCGCTGGCGCAGGCGACACGGTTCAGCTTTACAGTTGATCCAATCATGGGAGGAAAGGGGATGGGAGAAAAAGGCGCGACGCAGGGCAGCAGAACCGTCTCATTCACCGCGATGAAGGACGGCACGAAGGAGGATTACGCGCTGCTTCATGATTTGGAAAAGCCTTATCTCGCGCTGACGGCAGATCGTGTGCTCGATGAGATGCGCCGGCAGGGCGAAGCAACGCTTGAGGGTTATCGCATCACCCGTCTTGAACACGGTTTGCAGGCGGCAACGCGTGCTGAGGCCGATGGCGCAGACCTGGACTGGATTGTAGCCGCCCTGTTGCATGACGTCGGCGACGGGCTGGCACCACAAAATCACGACCGGTTTTCGGCCGAAGTGCTGCGCCCGTTCGTGCGCTGGGAAGTGGCGTGGGTGGTGGAACATCACGGCATTTTTCAGATGCTCTATTACGCCCATCATTATGGTTGGGATCGCAATGCCCGCGACCAGTTCAAGGATCATCCCTGTTTTGAAACCTGCGCGACGTTCTGCGAGCGCTGGGACCAGTCGTCGTTTGATCCCGATTTTGAAAGCAAGCCGCTCAGCTATTTCGAGCCGATGGTGCGCCAAGTGTTTGCGCGCAAGGCCTATGACCCTGCGGTCTTGCAGGAGAATGTATCAATCGGACTTGCGCATGTTGGCGAAGGGGAGGCCGTTGCCTTGTGATCAGTCAGGAACTCAATGACACGCTGACCCGCACCGGGCCGGGAAGTGATGCCGGTACTGTATTGCGCCGCTATTGGCAACCGGCGGCGTTGTCCGACGAGTTGGATGTGAAGCGCCCCGTCGTGCCGGTGCGGCTGATGGGGGAAGACCTTGTGCTGTTTCGCGACAGCAGCGGCGAACTTGGCCTGATCGACCGGGCCTGCCCGCATCGCGGAGCCGACCTCTGCTATGGGCGGTTGGAAGACAACGGATTGCGTTGTCCTTTCCACGGCTGGCATTTTGATCGCACGGGCCAGTGCGTTGAGCAGCCCGGCGAGCCGGAAGGTTCGACCATGCATCAAAACATCAAGACAACGTCTTACCCGGTGGTGGAAAAGAACGGCATTGTCTTCGCCTATCTGGGGCCGGGTGATCCGCCGGACTTTCCCAGTTTCGATTGTTTCCGGGCGCCGGAGAGCCACGTCTTCGCGTTCAAGGGTCTGTGGGAATGCAACTGGATGCAGGCGATGGAAGTCGGCATCGACCCGGCGCATGCCTCGTTCCTGCACCGTTTCCTGCAGGATGAAGACCCTGAAGACAGCTACGGCAAACAGTTTCGCGACAAGGCGGCGAATACCGAAATTCCGATGACAAAGCTGCTGCGCGACTATCCCCGCCCGGAAATCACGGTGGAGGATACCGATTACGGCATGCGGCTGATCGCGCTGCGCCACATGGATGACGGGCGCACCCATGTGCGGGTGACGAACCACATTTTCCCCGGCGCGATCAGCATCCCGATGTCGCGCGAGATGATCATCACCCAATGGCATGTGCCGGTCGATGACGAGACCTGTTACTGGTATTCGATGTTCACCAGTTTCGACAAACCGGTCAACAAACAGCTGATGCGCGAACAGCGGTTGAAGGAGCACCGTTTGCCGGACTATGCCCCGCTGAAAAACGCGCGCAACAATTATGGTTATGATGCGGAAGAACAGGGCAGTGTGACCTATACCGGCATGGGGCTCGACATCAACGTGCACGACCAGTGGGCGGTTGAATCGATGGGGCGCATTCAGGACCGCACCAAGGAGCATCTGGGCAAAACGGATGTTGCGATCATCCGGGCGCGCCGCAAACTGCGCGCGGCCATCGACAGCGTCAAGCAAGGCAATGACAATGAGTTGCCAATGCGCAACGGCGTCGTGCCTTCCGATGTTTACGGCCCTGTTTCCAACGACACAATCGCTGATCATGGAGACTGGAAAGAGGCCTATCTGGCCGGTGATTGTGAGCGGCGTGCCGGGTGCTCAGGCTGGAATGCGACGATCGAGGGCGACCATTGAGTGACGGCAAGGTTGAAGCCGCACTGACAAGCGGAACTCTGGCGCGCGCCGGATTGATGGACGAAGACCGGATGACGCGGTCAAAGGCGTTGTTGAATGATGTCGCTGACGCACAGCTTGAAACCATCCGGGTTCTGTTCACCGATCAGCACGGCGTGCTGCGCGGAAAGACACTGGTGGCTGGCGCGCTGTCATCGGTTCTGGCGAACGGCATCGCAGTTCCGTCTAGCCTGTTGTTGAAGGACACATCCCACCGCACCGTGTTTCCGGTTTGGAATGGTGAAGACGGGCCGGATGCCGCGCCCATGCGGGGCGCGGGCGATATTTTGCTGGTGCCGGACCCGGACACGTTCAAGCGCCTGCCATGGTCACCGCATTCAGCATGGATCTTGTGTGATGCGGTATACAAATCCGGCGAACCGATTGCGTTTGATCCACGCACGGTTTTGAAATCCGCCATCGCGCGACTGGCCGGTCACAACATGCGATTGGTGGTCGGTCTGGAAATTGAATTCCATGTTTTCCAGACTGTTGATCCCGCGTTGGAGCACGCTGACGCCACCATGCCTGGGCAGCCACCGCAGACACGGCTTTTGGCACCCGGCTATCAGTTCTTGACGGAAACACGCTACGCCGCGCTTGAGCCGGTGATGGACGAATTGCGCCGCACCTGTGAACAGATGGGCATGCCCGTTCGCTCCATGGAAGTGGAGATGGGGCCGAGCCAGTTTGAGTTTACTTTCGAACCTGATGATCCGCTCGCCCATGCTGACCGTATGGTGATGTTCCGCACCATGGTGAAGGAAGTTTGCGCCATACGCGGTTTGCACGCCACGTTCATGTGCCGACCAAGGGTTGAAAATGGTGCGTCCAGCGGCTGGCATCTGCACCAATCAGTGGTCGACATTGAAACGGGTGCGAACCTTTTCGAGCCGGGTGCAAATGAGGATATGAGTACGATTGCCGGCCAATGGATGGCGGGTCTGCTGGCCCATGCAGAGGAAAGTTGCCTGCTCACCACGCTCACGGTGAATGGTTATAAGCGCTACCAGCCGTTCCAGCTTGCGCCGGACCGCATTCAATGGGGTCGTGACAATCGTGGCACCATGTTGCGGGCGCTTTTTCAGCCGGGTGATGCGACAAGCCGGATTGAAAACCGCGTGGCGGAAACAGCGGCCAATCCGTATTTCTTTTTCGCATCACAAATTCTTTCCGGCCTTTCAGGGGTGGATCAGAAACTTGCGCCGCCTGCTGCGTGTGAAACACCCTATGGAACGGATGATCAGCACCTGCCAACCAATCTGCTGGACGCGATCAGGGCCTTTGAAACAAGCGCTTTGTACCGGGCGTCCCTGGGCGATGCGTTTGTTGATTATCTGGTGAAGATCAAGCAGGCCGAGTGGGATCGTTATGCGCTGGCCGTTTCGCACTGGGAGCAGAGCGAGTATTTTTCGCTCTACTGAACCGTCGCCCGCAATTGCATTCTTTCCGCCCAACGTTCTTGACTAGACCCGTTTTGCAGCGGACATTGACAGTCTGCTATTGCTCAAACGCGACCCGGTGAATGTGGCGCGTGCAACTGTGTACTGGAGGAACGACATGAAGATTATGAAAATTGCGGCCATGGCGGCTGCGTTGATGGCAACAACGGCAACGGGCGCACTGGCTGCATGTGACGAAGGCGAAGTCGTTATCAAGTTTTCGCACGTGACCAACACCGACAAGCACCCCAAGGGTATTGCGGCCAGCCTTTTGGCGCAGCGCGTGAACGACGAAATGAACGGCAAGGCCTGCATGGAAGTGTTCCCGCAGTCGACGCTTTACAATGATGACAAGGCGCTGGAAGCCCTGCTCAGCGGTGATCTGCAGCTGGCAGCGCCGTCACTTTCGAAATTCGAGACCTTCACCAAGAAGTTCCGGATTTTCGACCTGCCGTTCATGTTCGCCAATATCGAAGCGGTGGACGCATTTCAGGCATCTGAGGCCGGACAGGCGCTGAAGGATTCCATGGTGCGTCGTGGCCTGAAGGGCCTCGCTTTCTGGCACAATGGCATGAAGCAGATGTCGGCCAACAAACCTCTGATGGCACCGAGTGACGCAAACGGCATGAAGTTCCGCGTTCAGCCTTCTGAAGTGCTGGTCGCACAGTTTGAAGCGCTGGGTGCCAGCCCGCAGAAAATGGCGTTTTCGGAAGTCTATGGCGCGCTGCAGACCAAAGTGGTCGACGGCCAGGAAAACACCTGGTCGAACATCTATGGCCAAAAGTTCTTCGAGGTTCAGGATGGTATTACGGAAACCAACCATGGCGTGATCGACTATCTGGTTGTCACATCCGACGATTGGTGGAACGGCCTTGATGCCGGTGTGCGCGACCAGCTGGCGACAATTCTGAAAGAGGTAACGGAAGCACGCAATGGCGAGTCTTCCAAAGTAAACCAGGAGGCGAAGGCCAAGGTGATTGAGGCGGGCGGTGTTGTGCGTTCACTCACCCCCGAACAACGCCAGGCCTGGGTTGATGCCCTGAAACCTGTCTGGGAAAAGTTCGAAGGCGACATCGGCGCTGAACTGATCAACGCGGCTCAGGCGAACAACTGATCGCCGCACAATCCATTCCATCGCGTCGGCTGCTGAGTCGACGCGATGGTTGGTATTCGGCGTGATCGGGGTGTGATTGGGAGAGCGGCATGTCGGGCAGCGAACCGGACAAAGGGTTTTTCGACACGATCGAAGAGACTTTCATCGCTCTGATTTTGGGCATCATGACGCTGATCACATTCGCCAATGTCATCGCGCGATATCTGTTTAATTCCAATATTCTTTGGGCGCTTGAGGCGACCGTCTTCCTGTTTGCCTGGCTGGTTCTGATCGGCGCATCCTATGGTGTGAAAAAGACCTTTCACATCGGTGTCGATGCGGTGGTTAATCTGGTGCCGACCGGCGTGCGGCGGATCATGAGCGTGATTTCGGGTCTCTGCTGCATCGCCTTCGCCGCGCTGCTGCTGAAAG
The DNA here is from genome assembly GCA_039180085.1 of Pseudomonadota bacterium. GTDB lineage: Bacteria > Pseudomonadota > Alphaproteobacteria > Rhizobiales > Rhizobiaceae > Pseudahrensia. Next base: position 58,635 of record JBCDDX010000015.1, on the reverse strand, counting down.
GGTCGTGGGACTATTGGGCTCCGTTTGTTGGCCGACAGGCGTTTTATGAAACGCAGGACCTTCCGGTGCCGTTCTTTCTCGTCTGGCTGAAGGATGTTTTCAACGAGGGTGAAGCCTACGAGAAATTGCCACGCTTTATTCCCTATTTTGTTTTGCCCCTAAGCATGGCGCTTTTGCTGCTGCGTTTCGTGCAGGCGACCATTCGCATTTTTCGCGGCGAGCAGGACCTGCTGATTGCCGGTCACGATGCCGATGAGGTGGATAATCCGGTGCTCACAGACGGCAAGAGTGCGGCGGGGGATGCTTCGTAAATGCTTGTAGTTCTGCTTTTCGCCCTGATCATCGGGCTCATGCTGATCGGGGTGCCGATCTCGGTGGCGCTTGGTCTGTCGAGCATTCTGTTTCTGGTCGTCTTTTCCGATGGCTCCCTGTCGTCGATTGCCCAGACGCTGTTTTCGGCCTTTTCCGGCCACTACACCTTGCTCGCGATTCCGTTTTTCATTCTGGCTTCCAGCTTCATGTCGACCGGCGGTGTGGCGCGCCGCATCATCCGGTTTGCAAATGCCCTCGTCGGCCATTTTTCCGGCGGGCTGGCGATTGCCTCGGTCGTGGCCTGCATGATGTTTGCAGCCCTTTCCGGTTCATCGCCGGCGACCGTTGTGGCTATCGGTACCATCGTGATCGCCGGCATGCGGGAAGCCGGTTACACCAAGGAATTTGCTGCCGGTATTATCTGTAACGCCGGTACGCTGGGCATTCTCATTCCGCCGTCCATCGTGATGGTTGTTTATGCTGCGGCCACGGATGTTTCCGTTGGGCGCATGTTTCTGGCGGGTGTCTTCCCCGGGCTGATTGCGGGGATTATGTTGATCATGGGCATCTTCGTCTACGCCAAGGTCAAGGGCCTGCCATCGCAACCGTTTGCGGGTTTTCGCGAAATCTTTGATGCTGGCCGCGAAGCCTTTTGGGGCCTCTTCCTGATCATCATTATTCTGGGTGGCATTTATGGCGGTGTGTTCACGCCCACCGAAGCGGCGGCGGTTGCTGCGGTTTACGCGTTTTTCATCGCCAATTTCGTCTATCGCGACATGGGGCCGTTGGCGACAGCGCACGGGCAAAACAACACCTCGTTCCTGCGCAAACCGCAGTCTCTGCTGACGGCCTTCTTCCATCCCGACACGAAGAACACTCTGTTCGAGGCTGGCAAGCTGACGATCATGCTGTTGTTCATCATTGCCAATGCGCTGATCCTCAAACATGTGCTGACGGAAGAGCGCATTCCCCAGATCATCACCGAGGCGATGCTGGCGGCAGGCCTTGGGCCGATCATGTTCCTGATTGTCGTCAACATCATCTTGCTTCTCGGCGGCCAGTTCATGGAACCGTCCGGGTTGCTGATCATCGTTGCGCCACTGGTTTTCCCGATTGCCGTCGAACTTGGCATTGACCCCATTCATCTGGGCATCATCATGGTGGTCAATATGGAAATCGGCATGATCACGCCGCCCGTCGGGCTCAATCTGTTCGTCACCGCCGGGGTGGCGAAAATGTCGGTGTTGAACGTGGTCAAGGCGGCCCTGCCGTGGGTCTGCATTATGTTCATGTTCCTCATTCTCGTCACCTATGTGCCGGTGATTTCGACATGGTTGCCGACAACTTTGATGGGTCCGGAAATCATCACGAGATAGGGAGTGTTTGCGCTGACGCTGTCGGGCTGCGCCCTTCGCTCCGCAGGGGCGGCGCATTGACGCCGGATGGCTCTGCGCCATCTTTTGTGTGCTACTCCGATAACTTGCCGTGACGGCGTGATCGTATCACTCAGGCGCGCAGGCGTTCGCCTTTGGGATCAAAGGGCGGCTCCTGGAGAATGCGGGCCTTGTGAGGCTGGCCGAGAATGTACACTTCGACCTGATCGCCCGGTGCGGCGTTCTTGACGAAGCCGAGCGCCAGCGACTGGCCAACCGTGTAGCCATAGGTGCCGGAGGTGACGCGGCCAATGCCTTCGCCATCCTTGAAGATCGGCTCGCCGCCGGTTGCGTCCGCCTTGTCGACATCGTCAATCGCGATCAGCACCATCTGCTCGCGCGGCGCGTTTTTCAGAACTTCGACCACGGCGTCCTTGTTGAGAAAGTCTTTCTCCAGTTTGCACAGGCGTTCGAGGCCAACTTCCTGGGGCCAATATTCGGGGCTGTATTCGCGTGACCAGCTGCCATAGCCCTTCTCAACACGCAGTGACATCAGGGCGCGTGAGCCGACCGGGCCTGCTTCGAGAGCTTCACCGGCTTTCAGCAGGGCATCGTATAGCTTTTGCTGATCTTCGGTGGCGCAATGTAACTCCCAGCCAAGATCACCGGTGAAGGACACACGCAAGGCCAGCGCATCAACACCGGCGATGGTGATCCATTGCGAACGCATGAAGGGAAAATCCTGTGTCGCAAGCGAGGCGTTGGTCAGGGATTGCAGCAATTCACGCGATTTTGGACCGGCGATATTAAACCCGCACAGGGCAACCGTTTTGCTTTCAAAGCTGGTGCCTTCCGGCAGGGGAACCTGTTGGAAAAAGCGCTGGTGATAGCGCTCCGCCATGCCCGACCCGATGATCCAGAATTCATCTTCGGCAAGGCGTGTGACGGTGAAATCGCCTGCGATGCCGCCGCGCTTGCCGATCAGCGGCGTGAGGCACGAGCGGCCAATTGCCTTTGGCATGTTGTTGGCAAAAACCGCGTTCAGCCAGTCCGCCGCGCCGTCGCCCTTAACGCGGTATTTGGCGAAGTTCGAAATATCGATGATGCCGGCATGTTCGCGCAACATCCGACATTCGCGGCCCACCGGCTCCCACCAGTTCTGGCGCGTGAAACCGTTGGTGTCGTGCGTGTCGGGTTTTTCGGCAAACCAAAGCGGATGCTCCCAACCGTAGTTCAGGCCCATCACGGCACCCAGTTTCTTTTGGGTGTCGTGGACCGGGCGGGTGCGCACCGGGCGTCCGGCATCACGCTCTTCATTGGGAAAGTGAATGCTGAACCGGTGGGCATATTGATTGCCCACGCGGGCTTTTGTGAAAGCTTTGTCCGCCCAATCGCCGAAGCGGGTCACATCCCAGGCGAACATGTCGTATTTGGTTTCGCCTTCGATGATCCATTGCGCGGCGAGCAGGCCCATGCCGCCGGATTGGGAAAACCCCGGGATGATGCCGTTGCAGCAGAAATAGTTTTGCAGTTCGGGCACCGGGCCGAACAGGACGTTTGAATCGGGCGACCAGATCATCGGGCCATTGATGACGCGCTTGATGCCCGCATTGGCGAGTACGGGAACGCGGTCGATCGCGCGCAACATATTTTCTTCGATGCGTTCGAGATCATCATCAAACAGTTCGTGACCGAAACCCTGCGGCGTGCCGTCCTCCGCCCAGAATTTCAGGTCTCGCTCATAAGCGCCGACCAGCAGGCCTTTGCCTTCCTGACGCAGATAATATTCACCATCGCGGTCAGCAATGGATGGCAGACGGCGATCAATCGCATTGATCTCATCAATGGTTTCGGTGACAAAATACTGGTGTTCGGTCGGCAACAAGGGCAATTCCAGCCCGGCCATTGCCGCGACTTCCCGGCCCCACAGACCGGCGGCATTGATGACCCACTGGCTCTTGATTGTCCCCTTCTCGGTTTCAACAATCCAGCTTCCGTCAGGTTGCTGCACGGTGGCGGTGACCGGGTTGAAACGGATGATTTCAGCACCATTCTGCTTTGCGCCGCTCGCATAGGCATGGGTGACGCCGGATGGATCAACATTGCCGCCATCTGGTTCATACATGATGCAGCGCACGCCATCGAAATTGACCAGCGGATGCAGCTGTTCCGCCTCGGCGCGGGTGATTTCATGGAAATTCATGCCGTAGAGTTTCGCCTTGGCGGCCTGAAGGCGAAGCTGGTGTTCGCGATCTTCAGTTTGCGCGAGATAAAGCGAGCCGGGTTGAAAAATGCCGCAGCCCTGACCGGTTTCCTGCTCGAGATCCTTGTAGAGGTTCATCGTATAGTGCTGGATGCGGCTGATATTGTTGCTGTCATGCAACCCGTGAATACCAGCTGCCGCGTGCCATGTGCTGCCGGATGTCAGCTCATCGCGCTCCAGCAAAATGACATTCGTCCAGCCTAATTTGGTGAGGTGATAGAGGATCGAACAGCCGATCAGGCCGCCGCCAATCACCACTGCCTGCACATCGGTTCTCATGGGACCACCCTTGCTTCACATAAGCCACATCGCGTGACCAATTGAGAGCATGAGACTGATATGTGTGTTGTCCGGAATGGGGGGCTGAATGTCAGATTCCCGACATTTTTTGTGTATTTCACAGTTCAGCATCAACTCCGGTCCGCCAGTCCCATCAGGCTGTAGGCCACCTGCGCGGCGGTGAAATTCCAGCCGTCCTGACCTTCAATGGGGGCGAGTTCCACCACGTCCATACCGACGAGCGTGCGTCCTTCCAAGGCGTGTTCGGCCAGGTGAATGGCCTGCCAGTATGACAGGCCGCCGGGAACGGGCGTGCCGGTTGCGGGCATCTCTGCGGGATCGAGGCCGTCGAGATCAAACGAGATGTAGACGTGGTCGGGAAAATCATCCGGCAGCTCGATACCATGGATGCGCTGCGTGACCAGATCTTCGGCGTCGACATAAAAGACATTGTGCTCCTCGCGTCGGTCAACCTCCTCCTGGCAAAGCGCGCGCACGCCGAACTGCGCGAGCGCGACACCTTCGTTGGCGAGCAATTGCATGACTGACGCGTGGGAGTGTTTTTCGCCCTGATAAGCCTTGCGCAGATCGGCATGGGCATCAATCTGAACGATGCCGATGGGTTGGTCGAGCGCCTCACGCAGCCCCATCACCGCGCCATAGGTGAGGCTATGCTCACCACCGAGGGTGACGGGAATTTTTCCCGCCAGCATTGCTTCGTGGGTTTGTTGTGAAAGACGGGCCATGACGTCCGGCAGGGGGCCAGTGCAATCAACGGGCGGGACAGTGTGAATGCCATGGCGGCATGGCTCATCACCGCGGCACAGACGCTCCAATTGTTCGCTCGCTTCCAAAATGGCCTGCGGGCCGTTCGCCGTGCCGCTGCCATAGGAGACAGTGCGTTCCAGCGGCATGGGGATAATGCGAAACCGCGCAGTCGCCGGATCATTTTCCGAAGCGCTGAGTTCACCATCGAGAAATTGTGGGGTCATCAGATCAACCGTCCCAAAAAGTCTTCGTAACCGAACTCGCGCACCATGCGCAGGGTGTCTGTCTGCGAATTCCACACGGCGATGGCGGGCAGTGGCACGCCGTTGAACGTGTTGGTTTTGACCATCGAATAATGGGCCTGATCGAGAAAAGCGATGCGCTCGCCAACAGCCAGTGGGTCGGCAAATGTGTAGTCGCCAATCACATCGCCCGCCAGACAGGAGGGGCCGCCGATCCGGTAGGTCGTTCCTGCCTCGTTCTCGCCCAGCAATGCCGGGCGGTAAGGGGCCTCAATCACATCGGGCATGTGGCAGGTTGCGGAAATATCGGTGATGGCAAGCGACATGGTGTTGACCGGCAGGTCGAGAATTTCGCCCACCAGAATGCCGGCGTCGAGCGCGACCGCCTCACCCGGTTCGAGATAAACGTCGATGCCGTAGCTTTCGCGAATGCCGGTGATCATGGCGACCAGCGCATCGCGGTCATAGTCATCGCGCGTAATGTGGTGGCCACCGCCGAAATTGATCCACTTCAGGTTCGGCAGGTAGTCCGCAACCTGCGGCTCCAGCGCCTGCCAGGTGCGCAGCAGGGGGGCAAATTCCTGCTCGCAAAGAGTGTGCATGTGCAACCCGTCAACACCTGCCATGGCGTCTTGCGTCAACCGACTGACCGGGAAGCCCAACCGTGAACACGGGGCGCAGGGGTCGTATTTTTCAACCACGCCCTCCGAATGTTCCGGGTTGATGCGCAGGCCGACATGGGGCTGTTTCTCCGCCCTTTCGACAAAGGGGTGGAACCGGTTCTTCTGGTCGGGCGTGTTGAAAATCAGATGATCGCTCAGCGCGATGATCTCGTCCATGTCTGCGGCTTTGTAGCCCGCGCAATAAGTTGCCAGTTCGCCGGAATAGAACTGCCGGGCAAGCCGGGCTTCGAACAGGCCGGAGGCGCAGGTTCCATCGAGATACCGGCTGATCAGTGGGGCAAGGGCGGGAAACGAAAACGCCTTCAAAGCCGACAGGATTTTCGCGCCGGAGCGGTCAGCCACATCGCGCAGGATTTTCAGATTGGCCTCGATGGCACATTCGTCGACTACGAAACAGGGCGAGGGAACGCGGGTAAGATCAAACTGGCTGAACGTGCCCGCCCCGGCGGAACGGGTTTCCATCATCTCCATTGGGTTGGTCCTAAAAGTCCACCGGCTTGTCCAGTTCATGCACCTGCCATGGCAGGCCATGCTGGTTGAGCATGTCCATATAGTCGTCAGGATCAAGCTGCTCGGTGTTCCACACGCCGGGTTCTTTCCAATTGCCTTTCAGAACCTGGGCTGCGCCGATCATTGCCGGAACGCCGGTTGTGTAGGCCACAGCCTGGCTGCCGACTTCGGCATAGCACTCTTCATGATCGCATATGTTGTAGATGTAGAAGGTCTTTTCCTGACCATCCTTTTCGCCGGTTGCGATGTCGCCGATGCAGGTTTTGCCCTTGGTCAGTTCACCAAGGTCGCTCGGGTCCGGCAACACAGTTTTCAGGAATTGCAGGGGGATGATTTCAACGCCTTCATGCATGACTGGCTCAATGCCCGTCATGCCGACATTCTGCAGCACGGTAACGTGGTTGATGTAAGCGTCGCCAAAGGTCATCCAGAACCGGGCGCGCTGCAATTCCGGAAAATGGGTTTTCATGCTTTCCAGTTCCTCATGATACATGAGGTACATGTTTTTCTCTCCAACGCCGGGAAAATCAAAAGCCACTTTGGTGGACATCGCGGGGCTGGTGACCCATTCGCCGTTTTCCCAATGGCGGGCAGGGGCCGTGACTTCGCGAATGTTGATCTCCGGATTGAAATTGGTGGCAAATGGCTTGCCGTTGTCGCCGCCATTGCAATCGAGCACATCAATCTGACGGATGGTGTCGAGCTTGTGTTTGCGCAACCACGTGGCGAATACGCTGGTAACGCCCGGGTCAAAACCGGAGCCGAGAATGGCGGTGAGACCCGCTTGCCTGAAGCGGTCCTGATAGGCCCATTGCCAGGAATACTCGAACTCCGCCTTTTCCGGCGGTTCGTAATTGGCGGTGTCGAGATAGTTGATACCGGCCTCGAGACAGGCATCCATCAGCGCCAGATCCTGATAGGGCAGGGCGAGATTGACCAGCAGTTCTGCGCCGGTCTGTTTGATCAATGCAACCGTTGCGGCAACATCCATGGCGTCGAGTTCAGCCGTTTCAACCGTAACGCCGGTGCGCGATTTCACGGCGGCGGCGATCTCGTCACACTTGAATTTGCGGCGACTGGCCAGGGTGATCGTTGAAAAAAGATCCGGGTTCATCGCCATTTTGTGGACGGCAACCGACCCGACACCGCCTGCGCCGACAACCAATACGTTTCCCATGGAGGACCCTTTCCGAAATGAATAAGAAACTTACAACGGCTCGCTGTTTTCAAAATAGGTATAGCCGCTCATCAAACCCTTGTAAGCGGCAATCAGGCTTTTGCGTTCTTTGACGCCGATCTTTCCATCACTGACCGCCTGTTCGACAATTTTCTTGAAGGCATCAACGCAGTCGCGCGGGTCGTATTCCACATAGGACAGGACGTCGGAAATACTGTCGCCCTCGGTCTCGTGGAGAATTTTGACGCCGCCATTGCCGTCAAAATCCACCGTCACGACATTGGTGTCGCCAAACAGATTGTGCAGGTCGCCCAGCGTTTCCTGATAAGCGCCAACGAAAAAGACGCCGAGATAATACGGTTCATCGTCCGTCAGATCATGCACTGGCAGAGAGGCTGCCTCACCATCATGGCTGATGAAGTGATCGATCTTGCCGTCGGAATCGCAGGTGATGTCCGACAGGATAGCGCGGCGTGACGGTGCCTCGTTAAGCCTCTGAAGCGGCACGATGGGGTGCAATTGATCGATGCCCCAAACATCAGGCAGCGACTGAAACAGGGAGAAATTGCAGTGATAGATATCGACCAGTTGATTGAGCTTCTCCTCCATCTCCGAGGAATGGGGATGATCCATGCCAATCAAGGCTTTGATGCGCGATGAAATGTGCAGGAATATCTTTTCCGCACGCGCCATCTCGCGAATGCCGATATTGCCCATGCTGAAAAGACGCCGCAATTCGTCGCGATAATAGCGGGCATCGTTCAGACATTCCTGCATCCGCTCGGCGGTTAGATAATCGGTAATGGCTGCAAGGTCCGAAATGAAATGATGGTCGCCGTCCTCCGGCAGCTGCATTTTTGCGTCGTCATAGCGCGTGGCTTCCAGCACGCTGAAAATGAGAACCGACGAATGGGCGGAAATCGCCCGACCGCTTTCGGTGATGATGGTTGGATGGTCGAGCCCGGCCTCTTCCATCGCATAGCCGACGACTTCGACAATGTTGGAGCAGTATTCCTCCGTTGTGTAATTGGTGGAATTGACGGTGCTGCTTTTCTGGCCCGTGTAGTCGACGCCCAGGCCGCCACCGAGATCGAGATAGGCCAGCGGAACACCCTCTTTCGACAGTTCGGTGAACACCCGGCAGGCCTCGCTGACAGCGCGGCGCACATCATTGACGTTCGGGATTTGCGAACCCAGATGGGAATGCTGGAGGACCAGACAATGCAGCAGATTGGCTTTGCGCAACTGGTCGACCAGATCGACAATCTGATTGATCGTCAGGCCGAATGTTGAACGGTCGCCGGAGCTTTCGGCCCAGTTGCCACTGACCCGGTGGTTGAGCTTGATGCGAACACCCAGCATCGGGTCGAGATCGAGTTCCTGAGCGACCGCGATGACCAGTTCGATTTCCTTCAGGCTCTCCAAGACAATCACGGTGTTGAACCCGATCTGGCGGGAACGGATTGCGAGTTCGATGAACTCCTTGTCCTTCACCCCGTTGCAGATGATCAGCGCTTCGCGGGTCAGCAACTGGCTGAGCGCGATGACCAGTTCCGGCTTCGACCCGGCCTCAAAGCCGAAATGGTGCTGCCTGCCATATTGGGAAATGAGATCGACGACATGCGCCTGCTGGTTGACCTTGATAGGGAAAACGCCGCGATAGGTCCCACGGTATTGGCTTGCCGCGATGGCATCGGCGAAACACTGATTGAGATGGTCAATCGAGTGTTTGAGATAGGATGCAACGCGCAGCAGCACGGGCGACTGAATGCCCCGCGCTTCGATATTCTTCACGATGGATGGCAGGCTGATCGGCGGCGCTGCCGGATCAAGCGGGTTCAGAAGCGCCAGATCACCGTCGGGTGAAACGCGCGCATAATCCTTGCCCCATTGATCCACGCCATACGGATCGGACGGAATTTCTGTAGACACGCGACACTCCTCAAACCCGGGCTTGCAGCAGGGCAAGGTTTGCTCTGGTAATTGCTACCATCAATCGCGCTGCATGTGGCGCTTTCAGGCTGGATTTGCAAGCGCTTTTCGGGCGCGTGTCGACAGCCAGATCGCGACCATAACAAGCGCTGCGCCACCTAAGTTGGCTGGCAGGTTGAGCGGCCAATAAGCACCTGCAGCACCGGCAACAAAAATAGCCGCAATCAGTGGATTGATAGGACCTTCGGCATAGTATTGCACGATCGCGTTGGTGGCATAGATGCCGAACAGGGCGAAGAACCCGATCTGCATGACTTCCACCCATTCGCCAGAAATCAGGGGGGTGTAGGCGAACATCAGCGGTACGATGTAAAGCCCCTTGGCGATCTTCCACGACTGGAACCCGGTTTGCATGGGTTTCGACCCGGCAATACCGGCGGCGGCAAAAGCTGCAAGGCAAACGGGCGGGGTGACATTGCTGTCCTGGCTCAGCCAGAAAATGATCAGATGCGCGGTCAGCAAAAATGTTGTCTGTAACGCAGGATCAACCAGCAAGGGACGTACGGTGATCGCCAGTTCGAACGGCATCGCCTCCATCAGCGCGACCGCTTCTTCGCGCGCCATGCCGGTTGCAACTTTCGCTATATGCGGACTGTCGACCAGCAGGAACATTGCAGACTGGGTGGGGTCCGAAATCCCCTCGATCAGCTTTTCGATAATAATCGTGTCTGCCAGAATACCGGCGAGTGCCGGGGCGGTGAGAATGGCGAGAATGATATAGGCCGCCGTTACGGGCAGGCCCATGCCGAGAACCAGTGAAGCGAGCGCGATGAGAATGATCGCAACGAAAATGGAGCCTTGCGACCATTGCGCGATCATCAGCGAGAAGCCATTGCCGATGCCGCTGGTGACAATCGCGTTGTTCATAATGCCGATGGCGACGAGCAGGATGCCGGTCATCACTGATGATTTCATGCCAATGAGCAGCGCTTCTGTGATTTTCGCCGGGCCCATGGCTACGGGCTCAAACGTATCGTTGCCGATCACTTTGGCAAGAATGCTGGTGCCCCAGGAAACGAGAATAAGTGCGGCGATGGCCCAGGATGCTGCGTAGCTTGGCGTCACGCCCGACATCAAAAGCCAGATCATCACGGTCAGTGGCAGAACAAATGTGAGGCCGCCGGAGATCAGTTTGCCTTTGTGAACTTCCAGTTCGATATCGTCACCGACCTGATATTTGACCGCCTCAATGCGCACAATAAAGGCGACCGAGAGGAAGTAGAGAATGGCGGGCACGATCGAGACCGTCACGATGGTGGAATAGGGAATGGAGGTGTAGCTCGCCATCACGAAAGCACCGGCACCCATGATGGGTGGCATCAGCTGGCCACCGGTGGAAGCGGCGGCTTCCACACCGGCTGCAAAGCGTGCGCGGAAGCCATTGGCCTTCATCAGCGGAATTGTGATGACGCCGGTTGACGCGGTATTGGCGATGGCCGAGCCGCTGATCGTGCCGGTCAGAGCGGACGAGATCACGGCGACGAACGCTGCTCCGCCACGGATGCGCCCGGCCACGACCTTCGAAATCTCGATGACAAAATCACTCGCGCCGGAAGCCACCAGAAAGCCGCCGAAGATCATGAACAGGGTGATATTGGTTGAGGATATCCCGGCCAGAATGCCGAACATGCCCTCATCATTATACATCGTGCGGAACAGGACATCGTTGAGCGGCAGGCTGGCCGCGCGGAACACACCCGGCAGATAGGAGCCGAGAAACAGAATATAGGACAGCGAAAGAATAATCAGAATCGGGATGACCCAACCTGAAACGCGCCGCGACAGATCAAGTGCTGCAAAGATCAGCAGCAGGCCCGCCGCCCAGTCGAAAATCGTAAATTGCCAGGACTGGCCGGTGATCGCGAGGCTGCGTTCGTAAATTCCGTTTTCCGCATAGGCGACCCAGAGGGCTGCGGCGGCGACCAATGCGCCATAGAGAACGTCGAGCCACAGCGCCGGCTCGGAATTACCCCGTGCGCCAAACGGGCTGAACAGTACGGAAGCAATGAAGGCGAAACCGGCGAAGTGAATGGCGTTTTGCCACTGGCCCGGTTCGTTCAGAAATATATTGGTGGCAATGTGCCAGATGCCGAAGCAGACCGTGAAGACGACCAGAAACCAGCGCAGTTTGTTAGCGCCCAGAGCTTCAAGCGACAGCCAGTCCGGTCGTTCGATTGTTTCCGGCGCTGTGTTCAGATCATCCGTCTGCGTCATCGGCCCCGCCCTCCCGCTTCAAGAAAAAAGGGGCGGGACATCATCCCACCCCTTTATCGGATCTTTTTTCAGTCTGTCAGCCGGTTATTCGGCAAGAAGACGAGCAGGAACCTCAAGCCCGACTTCCTTATAGTAACGCGCAGCACCAGGGTGCAGCGGTACAGGAAGGCCGGCCATGGCACGCTCAACAGCCATCGCTTTGGTGGCCGGGTGAATCGCCGTCAGGAAACCAAGATTCTCATACATGGTTTTTGTCAGCAGATAGACGTGCTCTTCATCGACACTGTCGTTCACGGCCAGGAAGTTTGGCTGGGCAATGGTGTTTACGTCTTTGGTCTGGCCCGGATAGGTGCCCGCAGCGATGGTGTAAGGCACCCAGAGGTTGCGACCGCCATCCATGGCTTTTGCCTGCTCTTCGTTGACATCAAGAATGGTGAACTTGCCTTCGTTCGCGGCCATCAGTTTGGTGATCGCGCCGGTTGGTGGACCGGAAGGAATGCCAGCCGCGACAGCCTGACCGTTGGCCAGCGCATCGGTCGTTGGGCCGTATCCGGCGAAAACGAGTGTGTAATCGTTTTCCATGTCGATGCCGAGACCTTTGAGCAACACACGGTTGGAACCGATTGTGCCGGAGTTCTGCTTGCCCATGCCGGCGGTCATGCCTTTGATGTCTTTGAGATCGTCAACCGTGCCGGTTTTCACCTTGTCGGCGGCAATAACGAACTGTTCGACATTCTGCCAAAGCATGGTGACGGAGCGCAGGTTTTTCTGAGGTGCCGTCACCGGTCCGGTGCCGGTTGCAGCGTAGGAGCCAAACAGGCCTTGCAGGATTGCAAAGTCGGCTGTGCCGGCACCAAGCGCCTGAACATTGGCACCGGAACCGGCGGAGTTCACTGCTGTGAGGCTGAACTTCTGCTTGGGCAAAAGCTTGATTTTGGACAGGGTTGAAATGGCCGTGCCCACCGGATGGTAGGTGCCGCCCGTTGAAGCGGTATTCAACACATAGTCTTTTGACTCGGCGTTTGCGGCGGTCGCCGAAACAGCAAAGATCAACCCGGCAGCGAGCGCTGTCAGTTTTTTCATGAGATCGTTCCTCCAATGCGTGGATGCTCCCGGCATCCAATTAACAGACCACAACTCTAGCAGTATGGAAGCACGGCTTACAAGCTGGCATCCTCCAATATCAAAGCGGCTCCTTTCTCGCCCAGCATGATTGTTGGCGCATTGGTGTTGCCGGTTGTGATGTTGGGAAACGCGGAGGCATCAGCGACCCGCAGAGACGCGATACCGTGCACCCGCAACCGTGCATCAACGACGGAGTTGTTTTCGTCAGTGCCCATGCGGCAGGTGCAGGTTGGGTGGTAGACGGTGCCCGCGCGCTCACGGAAATTCTCCAGCAATTCATCGTCATTCATGCGCGAAATGTCGGGTTCGAGCGCATGTCTGGTCAGCGCCGCGATGGTCGGCGTCGCAGCCATTTTCTGAACGATGCGGCTTGCTGCAATCGCGGTGTCACGGTCTTCTTGTGTTGAAAGGGAGTTGGGCTGGATTGCCGGTGGGACGTTCGGATCGTTGGATGTGATCTGCACACGACCCCGGCTCGTTGGACGTCCTGGTTGTGCAGACAAGAGAAAGCCCGGCTCCCGGTCGATCTCGGTTTTTCCGGCAGCGTTGGTCGAGTAGGCGGCGGGATTGCAATAAATTTGAATGTCCGGGTGTGGCCGGTCGGGGTTTGAACGCACGAAGCCACTGACCTGGTTGACCGGCACGCCGAGCGGCCCCTGACGCGTGAGCATGTATTGTATGCCAGCGATATATTGCCCAATCACATGGCCAAGGCGGTTGTTCAGCGTAGGAACCGTCGCGCGATAATATTGGGTGATGGCCAGATGGTCCTGCAGTCCATGACCGACTTCCGGCAAGGCGTGGTTCACGTTGATGCCATGGCTCTTGAGAAGTTCCGGATCGCCAATGCCAGAGAGCTGCAACAATTGCGGGGAATTGATTGCGCCTGCGCTGATGATGGTTTCGCGCCCGGCAAAAGCGTTCATACGTTTTTCGCCCAACCGATAGGAAACGCCCGACGCGCGTCCATTTTCGATGATGATGCGTTCAACCAGAGCATGGGAGACGATTTTCAGATTGGGTCGCTTTTGTGCGGACCGCAGGAAGGCGTCGGCGCTCGACCAGCGGTGACCATCTTTCACGGTGCTACGCAATAAGGCCAGCCCCTCGCGCTCTTGGCTGTTGATGTCCGGTGAAACGGGCCATCCCATATCTCGTGCCATGTCGAAAAAACGATACGAGAAGGGGTGCATGTTGCGGCTGAGATCGCTCACCCACAGCGGGCCGCTGCCACGTGTGACGGGCTTTCCAGCCTCATCATATTCGGCGCGGGTTTCAAGCCTTTCGTAGACGGGTTCAATGTCACTCCATCCCCATCCTGCCGCGCCGGCCTTCTCCCAATCGTCAAAATCGTTTGGCAGGCCGCGCAGATAGGCCATGGCATTGATCGTGCTGGAGCCGCCGATCACACGGCCCCGTGGCCAATAGGCCTGGCGGTTGTTAAGACCGGGGTCCGCATCTGCGTTGTAGCGCCAGTTCACCCGAGGGTCAGAAAAGGTGAAGGCATAGCCAAGCGGCACCTTCACCCAAAAACGACGGTCGGTGCCTCCCGCTTCCAGCAACAAGACCTTGTGCCTGGGGTTCTCGCTCAAACGATTGGCCAGCACGCAACCGGCGGAACCGGCACCAACAATGATGTAGTCGAACTGTTCCGCGCTCATGCATGACCTCGCACCTGAAACGGTTTTGGCGACCGGTTTCACGAAATTCGGGTAAGTCGCGGCAGCTGCAAGGTCAAACGGTTTTTTCGAACCTTGATTTTATTGTTGAAATTGGCGGCTTTTCACGAGCTCCTAAACGCCTTCAAAAGGCACTGGACAGTTCTGTCCATTTGGGTCTAGCCTTCCACCTGAATTCGGGAGGAAAGCTGATATGAAATCGCATTACAGAGTTGTGGTCATCGGGGGTGGCGTCGTTGGGGCATCGGTGCTCTATCACCTCGCCAAACTGGGCTGGAGTGATGTTTGCCTGATTGAGCGGTCGGTGCTGACCGCCGGTTCAAGCTGGCATGCGGCAGGCGGTTTCCATGCCTTGAATGCAGACCCCAATATTGCAGCACTTCAGGCCTATACGATCGATCTGTTTGAAGAGATTCAAAGCGAAAGCGGTCAGGATATCGGCCTGCACATGACCGGTGGTCTCACCATGGCCGGAACGCCGGACCGCTGGGAATGGCTGCAATCGGCTTATCGTACCTTCCAGTCCATCGGCATTGAGGATTGCCGTCTGGTCAGTGTTGAAGAAGCGGTGGAACTCAACCCGATCATGTCCGGCGAAGGTCTGCTCGGCGGCATGTGGGCGGATCGCGAGGGCTATATCGATACGACCGGTACGGTTCACGCCTATGCCGGTGCTGCCAAGAAGCGTGGCGCGACGGTTGTCGAAAACAACCGGGTTCTGGAACTTAATCAGACGCTCGAAGGCTGGGATGTGGTGACCGAAAAAGGCACCGTGAGTTGCGAACATGTCGTCAATGCCGGTGGTCTTTGGGCCAAGCAGCTGGGCCGCATGGCCGGGATTGAACTGCCTGTCTCGCCGCTCAAACACCATTACCTGATTTCCGACACGATCCCGCAATTGGAGGAAATCGATTTCGAAGTGCCGATGACGGTTGATCTGGAAGGCTTCACCTATCTGCGGCAGGATCAGAAGGGCGTGCTGCTCGGCATTTACGAGGTCAATACAGAACACTGGGCGATGGACGGTGCACCGTGGGATTACGGTATGGAATTGTTTCAGGAGGACACCGACCGCATCGAGCACGAATTGACGCTCGGCTTCGAGCGTTATCCGGCATTGCAGGATGTCGGCGTGAAAACCTGGGTCAATGGTGCCTTCACCTTCTCGCCCGACGGCAACCCGTTGGTTGGGCCGGTTCCGGGCAAGCGCGGCTATTGGTCGGCCTGCGCGGTGATGGCCGGGTTCCTGCAGGGTGGCGGCGTCGGCAAATCGCTTGCTGAATGGATGATCAATGGCGAGCCGGAAGCCGATGTCTACGGTATGGATGTCGCGCGCTACGGTGTGTGGGCGGAGAACAAGCAATACATCAAGGAAACGACGGGGCAGTTTTATTCCCGCCGTTTCGTGATGACGTATCCCAACGAACAATTGCCCGCCGGGCGTCCGCTCAAAATGACCCCCGCCCATTCGGAAATGACCGAGGCGGGCGCATTGTGGGGCCAGAGCTGGGACATGGAAGTGCCGCTCTATTTCGCACCGAAGGGATTTGAAGAAACCCCATCGCTGCGCCGGTCGAATGCGCATGACATTGTGGCGGCGGAATGCAAAGCGGTGCGAGAGGGTGTCGGCCTGCTCGACATCACGGCCTTCTCGCGGTTTGAAGTCACCGGCCCTAAAGCCGAAGACTGGCTGAACCACATCATGGCATCGCGTTTGCCGAAGCCTGGCCGCGCGAAGCTTGCGCCCATGCTGGGTGAGGACGGCCGCCTGAAGGGCGATCTCACCGTTTTCAACTGGGGCAATGGCACGTGGTGGATCATGGGCAGTTATTACCTGCGCACATGGCACATGCGCTGGTTCAACGACCACATGATGGACGGCGTGACGGTGCGCGATCTCGGCGAAGACATGGCCGGTTTCTCGCTGGCCGGGCCGAAGTCGAAAGCGGTGATCGAGAAGCTAACCGATGGGCCGGTCTGCGAACTGCCATTCATGGGGTGCGGCGAATTCGATATCGGCATGCTGCGCTGCAAGGTCGGGCGTCTCAGCGTCGCCGGCGAACTGGGTTACGAAATCCATTGCCGGATGGGTGATCACATCACCTTGCGGCGCGCATTGCTGGAAGCTGGTGCGGATGAGGGCATCGCAGAATATGGCTTTAACGCGCTGCTGTCGCTGCGGCTTGAAAAATCCTTTGGCATCTGGTCGGCAGAATTCACACAAGGCTACACGCCGGGCATGACCGGCATGGACCGCTGGATCGACTGGGACAAGGATTTCGTCGGCAAAGCCGCAGCCGTCACGGAGCGTGATGGCAACGGCCCAGCGCAAGTTCAGGTCACGATGGAGGTCGATGCGACGGACGCCGATGCGAGCGGTTACGAGCCGATCTGGCGCAATGGCGAAAAGGTCGGGTTCGTCACATCCGGCGGCTATGGCCATACGGTCGGCAAGTCACTCGCGATGGCGCTGGTCAATGCAGACTGTGCTGGCGAAGGCACCGATCTGAAAGTCCACATCGTGGGCGTTGAACGCGATGCGCGTGTGATTGCGCCATCGCCCTATGATCCCAAGGGTCAGGCGATGCGCGGATGACCGAGCAACCCGCAAGACGCAGAAACCGGCGTGCCCGACCCGCTGCTCCCGATGTCGGAGGCGGCGAGCGTAAGGTTGATTACCGCAAGCTCGAGAACACGCTTCCGCCGGTTGCTGCATTCTCGGAAGACAAGGCGGCGGCCATTCACGAAAAGTCACTGCGCGTTTTGCAGGAACTTGGAATCAAGGTTCTGCTGCCCGAGGCCCGGGCCCTGTTCAAGGCTGCCGGAGCAACGGTCGATGAAGAGACCGAGATGGTGCATATCGGGCGTGACATTATTGAAGCCGCTTTGATTTCGGCTCCGAAATCGATTGAACTTCGGGCGGGTTCACGCGACCGCGACCTGGTTCTCGAGCTTGGCAAACTGGCCATTCAACCGGGAGCTGGGGCACCTCATGCGACCGATCTCAAACGTGGTCGCCGTCCGGGAACCCTGCAGGATTTCAGTGAACTGATCCGCATGACACATCATTTCGACGTGCTGCACATGCTGCCGCCGATTGTAGAGCCGCAGGATGTGCCGCTGCATCTGCGTCATTATGCGATGACGGAAGCGATGCTCACCCAGTCGGACAAGTTTCCGTTCCTGTTTTCGCGTGGCACGCCGCAGGTTCTCGACGGATTCGAGATGATCCGGGATTTTCGCGGCCTTTCGGATGAGGAATTTGCAGCGCATCCGCATTGCTACACAATCATCAACACCAACTCGCCAAGGCAGATCGATGTGCCGATGGCGCAGGGGTTGATCGATTTTGCAAAGGCCGGTCAGGTCTCCATCGTCACGCCGTTTTGCCTTATGGGGGCGATGGCACCGGTGACCGTTGCCGGAGCCCTGACGCTCAGCCATGCGGAAGCGCTGGCAGCCATTGCACTGACGCAACTTGTTAATCCCGGCGCGCCGGTCTGCTATGGTGCGTTTGCCTCGAATGTCGACATGAAATCGGGCGCGCCAGCGTTTGGCACGCCGGAACAGTTCAAGGCCAATCTGGGGGCGGGTCAGTTGGCGCGCATGATCGGTCTGCCCTGGCGCAGTGCAGCGGGATGCGCGGCCAATATCAATGACGCGCAGGCGGCCCATGAAACGCAAATGAGCGCATGGAGCGTATTGCTCGCAGGCGCGACCATCTTCATTCACGGCGCAGGGTGGATCGAAGGCGGGCTGACAGTTTCCTACGAGAAGTTCATCACCGATATTGAAATGTTGCAAATCATGGCGGAGCTTTTTACTGAAACACCGTCATCGGAAAGCGACATCGCGTTTGAGGCGCTGAAAGAGGTACAGCCCGGTGGTCACTTCTTTGGGGCTGCGCATACGATGGATCGCTACAAGTCTGCGTTCTATGAGCCGATGATTTATGATTGGTCGAATTTCGGAACGTGGACCGAGCGCGGTGCGCTGGATACGGACAAACGGGCGTCCAACTACTGGCAGGAATTGCTGGCACAGGATGCGGTGTTTGCAGCGGATGAAGACCGCGTTGCCCATCTGAAAGACTTCATCGAACGGCGCACCGCAGAGGGCGGCGCGCTGCCGGAAAGCTGATTGATGTCCGGCAAGACAGAAACAGCGGCACTGGCCGAACGCACCGCTGGCGAACCGCTGGTCGGCAACGTTAAGGTCACGCGAGACGACTGGCTTTCGCTTGCTTTGGATGTGTTGATCAGCGACGGCGTTGAACAGGTGAAAATCCTGTCGCTGAGTGAAAAGCTTGGCGTGTCACGGTCAAGCTTCTACTGGTATTTTGAAAGCCGTCAGGACCTGCTCGATGCGTTGCTGGACCATTGGGAAACAACCAATACGGGCGCGTTGGTCAAGCAGGCACAGATTGAAACGGTGACCATCACGCAGGCGGTGTGCAATGTGTTTCGTTGCTTTATCGATGTGCGGCTGTTCAACAACCGGCTCGATTTTGCCGTGCGCGAATGGGCGCGGCGGTCGGCTTCCGTCCGCGCCATACTCGACCGTTCGGACGAGACCCGCCTTGCAGCGCTGACAGCGATGTTTCGCCGATTCGATTATGATGAAATGGATGCAGTCACGCGGGCGCGCATCCTTTATTACATGCAGATCGGTTACTATGCGGCTGAACTGAACGAGCCTTTGGAAACACGTCTGGCATTCCTGCCAACCTATATTGTCGGTTTCACGGGCGTTCATCCAAGGCGGTCTGAAATTGATGAGCTTGTTGAATACGCACACTCTGTGCATGGGAGTTGAGAAATGGCTGAAACCTATGATGCGATCATTATCGGCACCGGGGTGATTGGAACCGCGATTGCCTTTGAGATGGCGAAGCAGGGCAAGCGCACTTTGTCGCTTGATCGCAACACGCAGATTGGCCATGGCTCGACAGCGGGATCCTGCGCCATCATTCGAATGCATTATTCGACCTATGATGGCACGGCATTTGCCTGGGAGGGCTATCATTACTGGCGCGACTGGCAGGATTATCTGGGCCTCGGGGCTGATGCCGATCTGGCGAAGTTCAAAGAGGTGGGCTGCCTTGTTTTGAAGACCGATGCCAACGGGCATCTTGAAAAGCATATGGAAAACAGCCGCGCGCTCGATTGTCCGTTTGAGGAATGGGATGCGGATAAAATCAAGCAGCGTCTTCCCATCGTTTCGATGGATAGTTTTGCGCCCGCCAAGCGCATGAACGACGAAGGGTTTGGAGAGTCCAACGGTTCCCAGGTTGCGGGCGGTGTGTTCTGGCCTATGGCCGGATATGTCACCGATCCCGCCTTGTCGTCGCAAAACCTGGCCGATGCGGCGCGCCTCCATGGCGCTCAATTCAGGCTCGGTGTGGAGGTTGCCGAAATTCTGCAATCCGGTGGCCGCGTGACCGGCGTTGGCCTTTCCAATGGCGAAGAAATCCATGCGCCGATTGTGATCAATGTCGCCGGTCCCGGTTCTTCGATCATCAATGCGATGGCTGGCGTGACCGAGGAAATGACGATCAAGACTCGCCCGTTGCGGCAAGAGGTCGTGCATGTTCCGGCCCCGGAAGGGTTTGACGCAGAGCGCGACGGCGTGATCCTGTCCGACAGCGATGTGTCGACTTACTCGCGCCCGGAACATGGCAATCACATTCTGATCGGCAGCGAAGACCCCGAATGCGACGAACATCAGTGGACGGAAAACGACACCGATTATGACCGCAGTTTTACCGATCAGTGGACCACACAGGCCATGCGCTTCGCGCAACGTGTGCCAAGCCTCGGTATTCCCGGACAGAGCCGGGGCGTGGTTGATCTCTACGATGCGTCGACTGACTGGATACCGATCTATGACAAGTCATCGCTGGGCGGCTATTATATGGCCTGCGGTTCGTCGGGCAATCAGTACAAGAATGCGCCGATTGCGGGCAAGATGATGGCGGCGCTTGTGGACTATTGCGAAGCTGGCAATGATCATGACACGGCGCCATTGACCTTCACACTGCCCTATATCAAGCGGGATATTGATGTCGGCTTTTATTCGCGTAAAAGACCGATCAACACGGAATCCAGTTTTTCAGTTCTTGGCTGATCAACGCTGCTGATCTGGAGACAACCATGCACAATGTTCTGTCCGTTGGCGAATGCATGGTCGAGTTTTCGCGTGCGCCGGACGGGGCCTGGGCGCAGGGCTTTGCAGGCGATACGCTGAATGTTGCCTGGGCCATGCGTGCGCTGCTGCCTCAAAGCGAATGGCGGGTGAAATATTTCACACGTGTTGGAAAAGACGACTTCTCCAACGCCATGGTTAGCTTTCTCGACAATGAGGATATCGACACGTCCTGCGTCCAGCGCGATGCCGAACGATCGCCGGGGCTTTACACCATCGAGACCGATGCTCGCGGCGAGCGACGGTTTCATTATTGGCGCAGCCAGTCTGCCGCGCGAACGTTGGCGGATGATGCAGGTGCGTTTGATGCTGCTTTCCAGTCTGCAAACCTGATTTATCTGTCCGGCATAACGCTTGCTATCTTGGCGCCCGATGCGCGGCGGACCCTGCTGGATTGTTTGGGTAAGCGGGACGAGCGGTCTTGGTCCGTGGCCTTTGACCCGAATATCCGACCGGCCCTTTGGGATGATGAGAACACCATGCGCGATGTGATCACGGAAGCGGCCTCGATCAGTGATATCGTTCTGCCGACATTTGACGACGAGCAGATGGCGTTCGGCGATACCAATCCCGAAGCGAGCCTCAAGCGTTATGCGGCGCTTGGATGCAGCGAAGTGGTTGTAAAAGATGGAACAGGCGACACGCTTTCGCAGGTCGACAAGGAGACGTTGCGCCACTGCGTGGTCACCCCAGTTGACGCGGTCGACACAACCGGTGCGGGAGACAGTTTCAACGGAGCTTATCTGGCTGCCCGGTTGCGGGGACAAAATGTTGATGATGCAGTTCGCGCTGCACAATCCGTGGCGGCACTTGTCGTCTCGCAACGTGGCGCGCTGATCGCAAAAGCCGAGATCGCCGAGGCCTGCGACCTCTCGTAGTTGATGCGCCTCAGAGAGCCGTCAGATCACCCAGCGTTTTTGCGCCAGCCTGAATCATGTTGTTGGCGAGGTCATTGCGCAAAATTTCATAGGCATGGTCGCCACCTTCGTCACCAAGTGCTGCGACGGAATAGAGAAACGCGCGGCCAAGCAGGCAGAAATCTGCCCCAAGTGCGATGGCACGGGCGATATCCAGCCCACCGCGAATGCCACTGTCGAAAATGACGGGCACGCGTTTTGCGACCTTTTCGGCAATCGCGGGCAGGGCTTTAATCGACGCCGGAGCCGCGTCGAACTGACGACCTCCATGGTTGGAAACAACAATCGCGTCGGCTCCGTGAGTGATGGCCTTTCCGGCGTCCTCAACGGACAGGACGCCCTTGACGATGAGATTGCCGTCCCACGCCTTGCGAACAATGTCCAGATAGTCCCAGTCGGGTCGCCCATCGACGATATTGGCAATCAGCTTGGCGGCTTCGTTCATCTGATCTTCGGGGAAATAGCTTTCCATAGTGCGAAACCGTGGCTTGCCCTTGGCCATGGTTTGGCGCAACCAGGCCGGTCGCTTTGCCATGCGCCAAAGCGTTTTTGCGGTGGTTTTTGGCGGCACGGTCAAACCCGCTGCCAGTTGACGTTCGCGCGTGCTGCTCGCCGGAACATCGACAGTGATGACGATCGTCTTAATGCCTGCTGCTTTGCTGCGCGCCAACAGGTCGTGAAGAATCTCAACTTTGCTGGGCGGGTAAATCTGCATCCAGGTCCGGTCGGGCGCAAATTCGGTCACCCGTTCCGGCGTCTGGTTTGCCACCATGGAAAGGCAATAGGGAATGTCGTTCTTTTGCGCGGCCTTGGCCAGAATGAGTTCGGCTTCCGGCCACATGAGGCTTGAAAGACCAATGGGTGCAATGCCGAAGGGCACGGAATAGGTCTCGCCCAGCAGGGTAACAGACATGTTCGGGGCAAATCGCCCTGAAAGCACACGCGGCATCATGCGAACCGCGTCCAGCGCTGCTCGGTTGCGCTCAACCAGCCGCTCCATGCCTGTGCCGCTGTCGAGATATTCCCACGCGAAAAAAGGGATGCGCTTTCTGGCGCGCTCGGCCAGATGCCAGATGGAGGGATAAGTGTTGTTGAGTTTCGTCACGTTTTCAAAATCGTTTTTCAGCTTGCTGTAGCTTAGCCTTTTGCTTTCGACCCTGTCAGCAGTGACAGTTCCATCATTTGCGCAATTCTATGTGTTGTCATGGTGTTTGCACAAAGAGCATGCAGTTTCTGATCGCTACCGGGGTGGTGTTCGCCAAATTGCCCGATATCTGAAGAGAAACCATAGCGAAACCAACTGGTGTGTCGCGGATTCGTGGCAGGAAGTTTGACTATGCGTCAGCATCTGGGCCACTATGGAGGCGAGGCTCACAGGTAAGCAAATTGGCCTTTGAGACTAAAAATTCAACGGGAGAAAATGAATGAAGAAACAAGATTACCTCAAGAACGAAGCGGCCAAGCTGACATCGGGTCATATCGACCGCCGTCAGTTTGTCATGTCCGCCCTCGCAACGGGCCTGGCACTGCCGACCGCTTTGTCGATGGCAGGTGATGCAATAGCAGCCACACCCAAAAAAGGCGGGCTGCTGCGCCATGCCAACGGCTATGGCAGCACCACCGACTCAATCGACCCATCAACCTCCAACAACGGTTTTACCCAGGCGGCGCTTTATGCCCGTGGTAACCACCTGACCGAAATCGGAAATGACGGAAAGCTGCGCGGCGAACTGGCTGAAAGTTTTGAGCCTGCCGACGGAGCAACAAAGTGGATTTTCAATCTGCGCAAGGATGTCACCTTCCACAATGGAAAAACCCTGACTGCGGACGATGTTATCGCGTCTTTCAATATCCATCGTGGTGAAGACACGAAATCAGCTGCCAAGGCTCTTGTTTCGGCGGTGAAGGACATCAAAAAAGACGGCGATAATCGTGTCATTTTCG
This sequence comes from Pseudomonadota bacterium, assembly GCA_039180085.1. Classification (GTDB taxonomy): domain Bacteria; phylum Pseudomonadota; class Alphaproteobacteria; order Rhizobiales; family Rhizobiaceae; genus Pseudahrensia. The sequence goes on along the minus strand of JBCDDX010000015.1, from coordinate 34,953 downwards.
AAATGAACTCCGGCAATGCCGACTTTGCATACATCGTCAGCGACTACCACCTGATGATTATGGCCTCTGATGGCTCCGGCAATGTTGATGTGACAGCTAAGGACAACGGAACCGGCGGCTACACAATGGAAGAGTTCGAAGCCGGCGTGCGCGCTTCGTTCAAACGCAATCCCAACTACTGGAAAGAAGGGAATGCGCATTTCGACGCCATAAACCTGTTGTCCGTTATTGATCCGACGGCCCGTCAGGCTGCAATTCTCAACGGCGATGTGGACATCGCCGATGCGATTGATCCCAAGACTGTTGCCCTGTTGGGTCGTGTTCCAACGCTGGATATTCTGGAAACAACCGGAACCCAGCATTACACGTTCCCGATGCGTTTGGATGTGGAGCCATTCGGCAATGCTGATCTTCGCATGGCACTGAAACTTGCCATCGACCGGCAGGAACTGGTTGACAAAATTCTGCTTGGCCACGGTGTGGTTGGCAATGACATCCCGGTCAATGGGGTTATGCCTTTCTTTGACGAAAGCATTGCGCAACGCACGTTTGATCCGGAAAAGGCGGCTGAATACTACAAGAAGTCCGGACATTCTGGACCAATCCAGCTGTCGGTTGCGGATGCTGCGTTTGCAGGTGCCGTTGATGCTGGCCAACTTGTTGCGGCTTCCGCCAAGAAAGCCGGAATCGATATCGAAGTGGTGCGTGAGCCAAACGACGGTTACTGGTCGAACGTCTGGAACAAGAAGGGCTGGTGTGCCTGTTACTGGGGCGGTCGCCCGACTCAGGACTGGATGTATTCATCTGCCTACACAGCCGACAACACATGGAACGATACGGCATGGCGCGACACGCCTGCGGCGGACCGCTTCAACGAAGTTGTTGTGCAGGCGCGCGCGGAGACTGACGACGCGAAGCGTAAAGCTCAGTACGCAGAAGCACAGCGCCTGTTGCATGATGATGGCGGTGCTATCGTCGCAATGTGGGCCAACTTTATTCTTGCCCATGGCAAGAATGTTGCCCATGGACCAGATGTTGCAGCGAACTGGCAGAATGACGGGAACAAGCTTTCCGAACGCTGGTGGTTCGCATAAGCGCAACTCAAACACGCTGCATTGACTGAATTCGGCTCCGGTCAGATTCAGTTTGCGGTTTGACAATAGCGGCCCGGTGATGCGCACATGCATCGCCGGGCCGTTTTCGTGTCGAGAGAATTGATGAGCAGATTTGATTCCGATCTGAAGCGACTGGAGCTTTTTCAACTGGCTGCAAGTCTGGGTTCCGTTCGAGCCGTTGCCAGCGAGACCGGGCTCTCAATGAGCACGGTTTCCTACCACCTGAGCGCTCTGGAAGATGATCTTGGGGTCGCGCTTATCGATCATAAGCGCCGGCCAATGGTTCTTACCTCGGCAGGGCGCGTCTATCTCAAACATATCGAAGACGCGCTTCAGCTGATCCGCCGGGCGCGTGCAGAGGCGACTGCTGGCGATGCGTTGCAGATGCGCAATCTGCGGCTTGGGTTGATTGAGGATTTTGACAGCGATATTGGACCGGAACTCGCCGTGCATCTTGCTGATGTGATGCCGCATTGCAGTTTTCAGCACCAAACGCGTCTCAGCCATGAAATTCTGGATCTCGTGCGCCGCCGTCGCCTTGACATGGGCCTGGCCAATAGTGGTGCGGAAGACATTGGGGATGCGCAGGAGTTTCCAATGTTGCGTGACCCGTTTGCACTGGCACTGCCTGTCGACAGCACCATGAATCCGCAAGCCTTCATGGAGGGTGAATCGTCGCTTCCGTTTTTGCGCTACAGCAATCAGCAGATCATCGGAAACCAGATCGAGGCGCAGTTGCGGCGGCTGAAAATCACCCTGCCGCATCAATTCGAAATCGACAGCAACCAGACCATGATGGCGATGGTGGCTGCGGGCGCGGGGTGGGCGATTACCACGCCGCTCTGCTATTTTCGGGCGCGCCGTTTTCACGAGCGGGTGGCGCTTCGCCCGTTTCCTGCTAAAAGCTTTGCCCGCTATATATCCCTGTTCACCACGCCTGAATGTTCAACAGACATCATCGATATGGTGTCAGTTTCCCTGCGCGGGCTGATCGAGCAACACGCGCTGAAGCCCGCCCAAAAAGCCATTCCGTGGATTGAAGATCAGTTCCGTCTCATGAATTAAGTCTTGCTAGTGCGAAAAGCCTCAAGCTCTCATGCGCGAAAAATCCGGATCATAGGGACAGTTTTCAATAACGCGTGCCGGCAAAACATCACCCAAAAGGTCAATCGTGAGTGGGGTACCAGCCTCCGCGTGATCAGGGTCCACGAAAGCATAGGCGAGGTTCATGCCGGTTCGATAACCCCAGTCGCCGGACGTCACCGTGCCAACAATCTGATTGCCTTGCATGATGGATGCTCCGCCCCGCGCGGGGGCATGATTGCAATCGATGTGAAGGGTCACGAGTTTGCGCTTCGGTCCGACTTTCATGCGTTCCTGAAGCGCTGCCTTGCCGACAAAGTCGCCTTTATCGATTTTCACAAACCGGTTCAGTCCGGTCTCAAACGGGTCAAACTCCGTCAACAGGTCGGCCTTCCAGTGGAGGAAGCCCTTTTCCATGCGCATGGATTCAACCGCACGCGCACCAAAAAGCTTCATATCGTGGGCCTTGCCCGCCTCGCGCAGGGCGCGATAGGCGGCGTAGAGCGAGGCGTTGGGCACGTGAATTTCGTAGGCGAGTTCGCCGGAAAAACTCACACCCATGACGGTGGCAGGCGCATAGCCGATGAAGCACTCGCGCACTGACAACCAGGGAAACGCCTCGCGCGACCAGTCGGCACGGGAACAGGCCGACAAGACATCGCGCGCTTTTGGCCCGGCCAGAACGAGAATGGTCTGATCATTGGTCAGGCTCTTTATCTGTACATCTTCACCGTCTTTCAGATGGGCCTGCAACCAGTCCATGTCGTGGAATTCAGAGGCGGCGGCTGAACCGTACCAGATGCGATCCGGGCCACGGTCGGATGCCGGAATGTTGGCCACCGTCGCCTCGCCTTTGATCATGCCGTGATGATTGAGGAGATAGCCCAAACCGACGCGTCCGGGACGTTTGGTGACGGTGCCGCAGAACATGCGGTCGAGAAACGCATGGGCACCTGAACCCGTGATTTCAAACCGGTTGAACCCGTTGACCTCACACAGGCCAACATTTTTCTGTACGTTTTTCACCTCGCGCCCAACAATGTCGAATGCCTCGTCGAAATGAAAACTCAGGCTCGGGTGAAAGTCGGGTGAGGGTTTGATGTAGTCCACACGTTCCCAGCCATTAACGACTGTAAATTCAGCACCTTCCGCTTCCAGAACAGGGGTCAGCGGCGTGGTCTTGGCGCCGCGCCCGGCAGGGCGGTGTTCGTGGGGGAAATGAAAACGAAATTCGTTTTGGTAGTCCTCAATAGCTTTCAGCGCGGTCAGTTCCACATTCGCGTGGCCCGTGAAACGACGGGGGTCTATGCACCATGTATCATAACATGCTTCGCCGTGAACAATTTGCTGCGCCAGCAACCAGCCGTGGCCGCCGCCTTCGCCAAGGCCGGCGCGCAGGCCGATAATGCAAAACGCATTGCGCTTGCCGGGTATCGGACCGACCAGTGGTGCGCCATCAATCGTATAGGTTATGGGACCGTTGATCACGGTGTGAATGCCGGTTTCCATCAGCGCCGGCATGCGGGCAAATGCGCCTTCTAGCACATCGGTAACGCGGTCGAGATCGTCCGGGCACAGGGCGTTGACGAAATCCGGGTCGATGCCGTCCATGCCCCAAGTGCGGCAGTCCTGTTCGTAAAAACCGACCAGAAGGCCGTTCTTTTCCTGACGGCAATAATAGTCTGAAATCGGGCAACGCAGCAGGGGCATGCGGTGACCGGCCTCTTTGATGGCGGGAATTTCCTCGGTCAGGAAATACTGATGTTCCATTGACATGACCGGGTGGTGCACGCCCATCATGGAACCGACTTCATTGACCCGGTAGCCACAGGCATTGACGACAATATCACAATCGATATCACCCTTCGTGGTGTGCACCGTCCAGGTGTCATCAGCACGCTGGGTCAGATCGGTAACAGGCGTGTTGCGATAGACTTCTGCTCCCGCCTTTCTGGCACGACGGGCAAGCGCCTGACAGAGCTGTGCCGGATCAATGTCTCCGTCCAGGGGATCCCAAAGCCCGCCGACCAGATTGTCCGTTGAAATGAGCGGGTGGCGGCGGGCGCATTCTTCGGCGTCGATCACTTCGAAGTCGACATCCATGCCGCGCGCCATGGATGAGAAATGCCGGTAGCCCTGCATCTGCTCTTCGGTATTGGCGAGGCGAATGCCGCCATCGCCGTGGTGATAATTGATCGGATAATCGGGGTCTTCGGCCAGTTCCTTATACAGTCGTATGGAATGAGATTTGAGGCCGACCATCGTCTGGTTCATCCCGAAATTCGTCACCTGCGCCGCAGAATGCCAGGTGGTCCCGCTGGTCAGTTCGTCCCGCTCGACCAGAACAACGTCGCTCCACCCCTCTTGCGTGAGGTGATAGAGCGTTGAACATCCGGCGATGCCGCCGCCGATAACGACAACTTTGGTGCGCGATTTCATCCCGCTCTCCGCATTATTTTGTTTGGAGTATGCAGGCCAAGTTTGGTGCCGGGAAGTCAATATCACAATACGAGTTCCGAATTTTTAGAATTTGTAACTCGAATATTTAATCATCAGGGTTTGACTGTTGTTGCATGGCGCGTGGTGCTGAATATGGTTCCCGGAACACGGCCTTTACGTGTTTGCAAGCATGGATGAGGGCTGATGAGTGAAACGGAAGAACCGGGACGCAAACGCAGCGGACGGCGTGAGCGGATGGCGGCTCGCGCTGCCAAAACGGTTGTTGACCCGTGCCCTCCCGGTCAGCGTGGTGGATTTTACAAACCGCTTTCGGAAACGGATTTGAGCGACATCTATGAAACCGCCCTGCGGTTGCTCAATGAACTGGGCATGGGGGAGGTTCCGGACCGGCTGACGAACGATCTTTCGGCAGCGGGGGCACACGATAATGGAGCAGGCCGCATTCTCTTGCCGCGCGGTCTGGTCGAAGACGCAATCGACAAGGCCGCCAAGACATTCGTTTTGCATGGGCGTGATGAAAACAGGTCCATCGAGGTCGGTGGGGATAAGGTCTATTTCGGCACCGGCGGTGCGGCGGTTCAAACGCTCGATATCGATACCGGGCTCTACCGCCCTTCTACACTCACAGACCTGCACAATTTCACCCGGCTTCAGGACACGTTAGCGAATGTCAGCTGGTATACGCGCTGCTGCGTGGCAACCGACGTGGCGGACAATTTCGATCTCGACGTCAACACGGCTTACGCGTTGCTGAAGAACACGACCAAACCGACAGCAACGTCCTTTACGCTGGCTGAATATGTGGATCCGATTGTCAAAATGTTCGACATCGCGGCGGGCGGTGAGGGCGCTTTTGCCAAACGCCCCTTTGTGAAGGCGCACATCAGTCCGGTGATTTCTCCGATGCGCTATGGCGAAGATGCTGTGGACGTTGTTTACGAATGCATCCGCCACAACATCCCGATATCGTGCATAACGGCGGCACAGGCTGGTGCTACCGCGCCTGCGACGTTGGCCGGATTTCTCGCGCAATCTCTGGCGGAAACGCTGGCCAGTCTCATTATGGTCCACGCCATCAGACCTGGCTACCCGATGGTTTTTTCCAACTGGCCACTGGTGATTGATTTGCGCACCGGCGCATTCATTGGTGGCAGTGGTGAGACGGCGGTTCTCAATGCGGCGTCCGCTCAATTGTCCAACTGGCTTGGCCTGCCGTCCGGGGTTGCGTGTTCGATGACCGACGCGAAGGCGATTGATGCGCAATATGGAATGGAAAAGGGTACCACTTCAATGGCGGCAGCTCTGGCCGGGGGCAATCTGATCTATGAAAGCTCAGGCATGACAGCCTCTCTGTTGGGTGCCAGTTTTGAAGCCTTTGTGTTGGACGATGAAATGCACTCCAACACCTATCGCGCGCTCAGAGGCGTGGAGGTGAGTGAAGAGAATCTTGGCTTCGAAGCGATTTGTGACGCAGTGCTGGGGGAGGGGCATTTTCTGGGTGGTGCGCACACGCTGGCGGCGATGGAGCGCGATTATTTCTATCCTGATCTGGCCGACCGGGATGAGCCACGCACCTGGGCGCAAAAGGGCGCGAATGACGCCTGGAACGTGGCCAAACAACGGGCGCGCGAGATATTGAAAACCCATCATCCGGAATATCTCTCCGCCGATCAGGACCGACAGATCAGGGAACGGTTCGACATTCTTCACCCATGACATTTGACAGTCATTGCCATTGGGTCATGACTGCAAAGCGCTGACTCGATTCGCTATTGAACTGAAACCCGGATGCGTCAATTGTTCCTGAAAACGAAGGCGAGGGCTGGTCATGAAACTCATCCATATTTCGGACATTCACATTCATTCCGAAACCATTTTGAACAGTGATCCGGTCCACAATTTCGAGACCTGCATGGACCATGTGAGCCGCAATAACGGCGATGCGGACATGGTGATCATTTCAGGTGATCTGACCCATCATGGTTCGCGAGCGTCATACGAAAAACTGCGCGGAATGCTGGATGGCTGGGCGATAGCGCCCTTTCTCATTCCCGGCAATCATGATGACCGTGCCACGTTTTGTGACGTTTTTCCTGAAACGCGGAAGGATGATGATGGCTTCGTGCAATATGTGCATGACACGCCACTGGGGCGATTTCTGTTTCTCGACACGCTTCAGCCGGGCACCCATTGCGGGCACTATTGTCAGCAGCGTCAGACATGGCTGACCGGACAGCTTGAGAAAGCGAAGACTGAAGGAAAACCGGTTTATCTCGTCATGCATCACAACCCGGTGGACGTTGGCGTCGCCAATGCCGATGCGGTTGGCCTTGTCGATGGTGAGGCTTTTCGAGCCATACTCGCGCCACATCGTTCGAACATCCGCCACATCTTTTTTGGCCACTGCCATTACATCCTGTCCGGGTCCGTTTCCGGCATTCCCTTCTCTGCGCCACGTTCAACCAGCCATGTGTGCATTCCCGAATTTACCGGTGCGGACCGGATGGGATTTGGTGACTTTCCACCAAACTACAATGTCTGCCTCTTGTCCGATGAAGCGACGGTGGTGCATTCGATAGACTTTATGGATGAAGCTAAAATTCAATGGCTCGATGCATCATCCGACGGGTGGGTTGAAGACGACCACAGCTATTGAGCATTTTCTCAATAGGAACGGGGAAGCCCAAGCGTGTGCTCCGCCAGATAAGACAGGATCAGGTTGGTTGAGATCGGCGCAGTTTGATAAAGCCGCGTTTCGCGGAACTTGCGCTCAATGTCATATTCTTCCGCGAAGCCAAACCCGCCATGGGTTTGAATGCACATATTTGCCGCTTCAAATGACGCGTCGGCGGCCAGCATTTTAGCCATATTGGCTTCCGCGCCTGGGTTTTCGCCGGCTTCGTACAACCTCAATGCTTCCTGCACCATCAGTTCGGCGGCGCGCATGTTGGCGTAGGCTTTGGCGATGGGGAACTGAATGCCCTGATTTTGCCCGATGGCGCGGCCAAAGACATTGCGTTCCTTTGCATAGGCGACGGCCTTTTCAATGAACCATTTGGCGTCACCAATGCATTCGGCTGCGATCAGAATGCGCTCGGCATTCATACCGGTCAGGATATAGCGGAAGCCTTTCCCTTCCTCGCCGATCAGGTTTTGGGCCGGTACACGCAGATTGTCGAAAAACACTTCCGTCGTCGCGTGGTTCATCATGGTGCGGATCGGGCGGATGGTCAGGCCCTTGTCAATCGCCTCGCGCATGTCCACAAGAATGACGGAGAGACCGGCTGTCTTCTTCATGCCATCTTGCAGCGGCGTTGTGCGCGCCAGAAGGATCATCAAATCGGAATGTTCGGCGCGGCTGGTCCAGATTTTCTGGCCGTTGATGACGTAGTGGTCGCCATCAAGACGTGCGGTGGTTTTGAGTGCGCCCGTATCGGTGCCGCTTGTCGGTTCGGTTACGCCGAAAGCCTGCAGGCGCAATTTTCCGGATGCGATGTCTGGCAAATAGGCCTGTTTTTGTGCGTCTGACCCGTGGCGCAGCAGTGTGCCCATCGTGTACATTTGCGCGTGGCATGCGCCGCCATTGCACCCGGCCGCCTGCATTTCTTCCAGAACGGCAGCAGCAGCGGACAAGGGCAGGCCTGCGCCGCCAAATTCTTCCGGTATCAGAACCGCCAGCCAGCCGGCTTTGGTCAGTTCATCGACAAATTCAGTCGGGTAGGCCATCTCCCGGTCGAGCTTTTGCCAATAGGGGCCGGGATATTTGGCGCAAAGCCGGGAGACGGCATCGCGCAGGTCGGCATAGGTTGCATCGCTCGTCACATCAGTTCTCCCGCGGAGCGTTCATCGCATTCGCCATAACACTATAGCGTGGATTGATTGACGCGCTTCGACAATTCCGCGGCACTTTCCACACGTTCCGAATAACGGTCGGTGAGGTAATCTTCACGGCCACGCACCAGCCACGTGAATTTCACCAGTTCCTCAACCACATCGACAATGCGGTTGTAATACGGCGAGGGCTTCATGCGGTCATTGTCATCAAATTCCAAAAAAGCTTTGGCAACGGATGACTGATTGGGAATGGTGAGCATTCGCATCCAACGGCCCAGAATGCGCATTTGATTGACGGCGTTGAAACTCTGCGACCCGCCGTTGACCTGCATGACGGCAAGCGTTTTGCCCTGCGTTGGGCGCATGCCGCCGAGCGAAAGCGGTATCCAGTCGATCTGCGCCTTCATAATACCGGTCATCGCGCCGTGGCGTTCCGGCGATACCCAGACCATGCCTTCCGCCCAAGGGGCGAGATCGCGCAACTCCTGCACCTTCGGGTGATCCGGTTCCACGGCGTCCGGCAATGGAAGGCCGGTGGGATCGAATATCCGGGTTTCCGCTCCCATCTCCCGAAGCAACCGCGCGGCTTCCTCCGCGACGAGCCGCGAAAAGGACCGTTTTCTCAGTGAGCCGTACAGCAACAGGATGCGTGGCGGATGGCTGGGAGCACTCGCGAGCGTTAGCCTGTCTGTTTCCGCTTGGTGGAAACTGTCCACTTCGATGTTGGGCAGATCTTCTTTCATGGTCTTTCACCCACACGTTCGCCATCTTCCTTGACGAACGACGATACCGCGCCGTCCGGCAGGAGGTCGAGCACGCGCTCGGATGGGCGGCACAGTTTCACGCCTTTGGGTGAGCAAACGATTGGCCGGTTCACCAGGACCGGATGTTCCAGCATCGCAGATAAAATGGTCTCATCAGACACACCAGCTTCGAGTAATGCCAGTTCTTCGGCTGGCGACTTTGTTTCCCGCAAGGCTGTGCGGGGCGTCAAATCTGCGGCCGCAAAGAGTGCGAGCAGTTGAGGGCGGGTCCAGCCGGTTTGAAGATATTCGATAACCACCGGTTCTTCCCCGGCAGCGCGGATCATTTCGAGCGTGTTGCGCGACGTCCCGCAGTCGGGGTTGTGATGGATGACGATACTCATGTTCCGTTTTCCTGTTTGGACGACGTCAGCAACCATTTGCAGAAGACAAGGGCAAGCCATGCTGCGATCATTTGCGCGGCGATAAATGGCAGGACATCGGCCGGTCTGATACCAGCGAACGTGTCTGAAAAACCGCGCGCGATGGTGACGGCCGGGTTGGCAAAAGACGTCGATGCGGTGAACCAGTAGGCTGCTGTTATGTAAAGGCCAACGCCCATTGGCACGGCTGCCGGGCGTGAGCGAAGCGTGGCCAGAATGGTGAACACAAGGCCAAAGGTCGCCACGCCTTCGGCAAACCATTGCGAACCGCCGCTGCGCACTTTCTGGGAGAATTGCACCACATCGATGCCGAACATCAGATGGGCAATTGCAACGCCTGCAATGCCTGCAACAATTTGCGTTGCGACGTAACCGAAGGCTTCAAAGGCCGGGATTTCTTTTCGGAGCGCAAAAACGAACGTGACCGCTGGATTGAAATGCGCGCCGGATATCGGCCCCAGCATGGTGATCAGCACAACGAGTATGGCACCGGTGGGGATCGTGTTGCCCAAAAGCGCAATGGCAATGTTTCCGCCCGCCAGGTTCTCCGCCATGATGCCCGAGCCGACGACGGTGGCGAGCAGAAATGCTGTCCCCACGGCTTCAGCAGCGAGCCTTTGCGAATAAGAAGGATTCATTGTCGAACGAAGCCTCGTGAATGAAAGCGAAAATTGTTCACATGCATGCTTTCGCGTCAACGCCAATGGCCAGCACTCAAAGGCTTTTTTGACGACAGATTCATGACAGTCAAACCTGCAACATTGCCGGAGCTTGTTCCTGCGCTTGTCGATGCGTGCCGGTCTCTCAATTTGGTTGATGCATGATGCGTTCGAAGAAATCCGTCAGGCTTTTCGTGTCGTTCAACGGCAATATTTGAGCGACATATTGATCGGGGCGCGTGACGACCATTGCTCCCCGGCTGCGGTCGATCTTGCGCATGTCGAAAATGTCCTGCCCGTTTTTCAAATCCGGGCAGAACATTTTTTCGTAGTCTGTCAGACCATAGCGGCCCTTCGCAGGCAGCAGGAGCGATGGCATGTCCTCAATCGCCAAGTCCTGATGCGCTTGCTGAAAGACCGCACGCACATCGATCATGTTATCGATATCTGCATTTCCAGAGGAAAAGCGGGGCAGTGGGGAACTCGGGTTTGTTGCAAGAAAATTGCAAAGCTCCGCGACCGGACCGTCTGCCTGCCCGCGATCGCCCACCCCGGCAAACAGGAACATTCGCCATCGTCCATCAGCCTTGATGGTATGGCCAAGCTGCATCGGTTTGGCATCGGCCAGACGGATGACGGGCGCGGAGTGAAATCGTGTTCCGACAACAAACCCTGCCGCGAGCGCCTGATGCGCATCAGAGCCAGTAATAGCTGAAGGCTGATACCGCGTCTCAACGCCAGCCGTATATCGGGCGTGTTTGGAAAAGTAGGATTGAAATTCTTGCGATGCTGAACCGTCTCTCGGCTTCGCGCTGAAAAGCCGGGCCATGTCGCGATCAAAATCGATCAGTTCCTTGGCCTTTGCCCGGCGTTCTTCGGAATAAGTGTGCAGAAGTTCCGGTCTTGCCTGACCCAAGATCACGGAAGCGAGTTTCCAGCCCAGGTTGAATGAATCGGCCATCGAGACGTTCATCCCCTGTCCGGCCTTGGGGCTGTGCGTGTGACAGGCATCACCGGCGATGAACATGCGCGGAATGGTGTTGTCGCGTTGCTGGTCGGGCACATCGTCAAATCCATCGCAAACCCGCTGCCCGATTTCATAGGCTGACCACCAGGCCACCTCTTTCGCATCAAGCGTGTAAGGTGCCAGGATCGCCTGTGCTTTTTTGATCAGCAGTTCTGGTGTGACGTTGCGGTCGGAGGCGCGTTCCTGGTCAGCAAGCTCGTCCAGTTCGATATACATGCGAACCATGTATCCGCCTTCGCGCGGGATGATCAGCAGACTGCCGCTCGATTGTGACTGGATGGCACATTTAAGGCGTATGTCCGGAAAATCGGTGACCGCCAGAATATCCATCACGCCCCAAAGCTGGCGCGCGGATTCACCTTTAAGGGCATGACCCAGCGATTTTCGAACAACGCTTCGGGCACCGTCGCAGCCGACCAGATAACGGGCGTTGATTGTCTCCTGTACGGGGTCGCTGCCGTTGTCGAGCCGTTCGAACGTGGCCGTGACGGGGTGCTCCGGATCGTCGGTTCTCACAACACTCATCAGGTGCCTGCCATAGTCCGGCTCCAGCCTTCGCGGCGAATTTCTCATGACCTCCAGAAAAAAGTCGTGAATCCGTGCCTGATTGAGAATGGTGTGAGGGAATTCGGACAGGCCATCCTCGACGTCCTGTATGCGGTCAGCCCTTCGTATTTCTGCGTGTTCGGCTGAAGGGCGCCAGAAGCATGTTTCATTCACCCAATAGGCTTCGCGCTCGACCTTTTCGGCAAAGCCGAAGGCTTCAAACATTTCCATTGAACGGCAGGCGATCCCGTCGGCCTGACCCACTTCGAGTGGTCCGGATTTTTGATCTACAATGCGGGTGCTGATTTCGGGAAACGCCGATAGTTGCGCGGCAAGGGTCAGCCCTGCGGGGCCACAACCGACGATGAGAACGTCAACATTGGAAGCATCGGCGTCGAGATTGTCAGCGGCTGGTTTCACATCCGGTGAACCGGGTCTGAAACCTTCCAGATGATATTGCATCACGTCCCCATTTGCAGATTCGCGCTGTTTCTAAAACGCGATTGTGCCATGGGCTTGCACCTTACTCCAATTCCGAGGCGCATAAATTTTGCTGATGTGGAGTTGCCGCGATCAACCCAACCGGCGTGAATGACCCTACGCCCTGGCTGTCGCGACCTCGGAAAGCCATGGCGGGTTAGCGCCGTCGCGCGAAGCGGTGATTGCTGCGGCCTTATTGGCGAAAGCCAGTGCGCGTTGAATGACCGTTTCGTTAAGTGATGCGAGGCTTTCTTTTTTCAGGTCAACCTGTTCGTTCAATGAAGCGAGAAATCCGGCGTTGAACGTGTCGCCGGCACCCACGGTGTCTGCAACTTCTATTGCGGCCGCTTCGGCCCGAGCTGTTCCGGTTTTGAAATAAGCTTCGGAACCATCACCGCCTCGTGTGAGAAGCACAATCGACGATCCGGCGTCGAGCCATTTTTGAATGGCAGCTTCGGCTTTGAGACCGGGTTCTATCCAGTTGAGGTCTTCGTCGGAAACCTTGATGATATCACTATGGGCAACCATTCTGGCGATGCGGGCGCGATGTCCGGCCTCATCATCAATGAAACCGGGTCTGATATTGGGGTCCAGATAAATCAGACGGTCGGACGCGTTTTCAATCAGAAGTCTTTCATAGGCCGAGCCGCAAGGCTCAGAAATAAGACTGATCCCTCCGAAAACGAGGGTTGTGACTTCGTGCGGAAGCGAGGGCATGTCACCCGGCTCGATCATGCGGCCAGCGGACCCTTCGTCGTAAAATGTGTAGGTGGCGTTCCCGTCGCTCAGGTCAACGACGGCGAGAGTTGTGAGACGGTCCGAACGGATACTCAGGCTATGGTCGACGGAGGCGGCTTCCAGGTCTTTGATCAGGCTGCGGCCAAAGCCGTCATTTGAAATGCCGGAAAGAAAGCCGGTATCCTGTTCCAGCCGCCCAAGGGCAATGGCGGTGTTGAACACTGAACCGCCGGATACCGGGCGCAGCACATGGGCGCCATCCTGATTCACGTCCGGTAACATATCCATCAGCGCTTCGCCACAACACAGGATCACAATCAGGCCTCATCTCTTCCATTCCGGTTTTATGAAACCGGGACTTTTCACAAATCAGCATTGCACGTTAGACAGTGCAAAACTGACGGTTTCGGTGGTTTGCACCGCCTCTACTATCAATAGAAATTTTACGCGTGTCAAAAATTTGTATACACTGACCTCGAAAAATGCGCTCATAGGCGCTTGCGTGAAAATCTGACCAGCCAGATTGTGAGGCGACCAAACGGATTGTGATGGGAAACAAGAGAGTAAAAATCAGAACAATGGAAGAGTTGTCGGGCGCGATTGGCGTGTCCCGGCCCACACTCTCCAAATATTTCCACGACAGTCAGTCGGTTCGGGACACGATGCGCATCCGGATTGAGGAGGGCCTGGAGCAATACGACTACAGCCCAAACATATTTGCGATGAACCAAAATCGCAGGCTCACCAAGAACATTGGCATCGTCGTGCCTTACCTCGCTGACCCGTTCTTTGCAGAGATTGTGCGTAATATCGAAAGATGGTGCATCGAGAAGGGATACTGGCCGATCCTGTTCAGTTCGCACGGCGAAAAAAAGCTTGAAAACAAGGCTCTTGCGACGCTGATGACGCTAAAGCCCGCGGGTGCGCTGATTGCACCTCTGGGGCGCATATCTGATATGGACGCCATTCAGCGGTTCACGGATGAGGTGCCAACGGTTGCATTTGACAGTAATCTTGCCGTGGGCGAAGCGTTTGTTGGTTCTGACAATTTCCAGAGCATCGGCCTGATCGTCGACTATTTGTGCGAAACCGGCGAACCTCCGTGTTTCCTTGAGATGCCGCCGGTTAATCCGAACGCCCTGACTCGCAGGAAAGCCTACGTTCAGGCGATGGAGCATCGTGGCCTGACGCCCGAGATTGTGCATGTGGGCAAGCAGGGGTGGGAGTTTGAGCGGGTTGGCCTTTCCGAGGGAAAACGCCTGATCGCTGAACGGAAATTTCCGACAAACACGGTGCTTTGCAGCAATGACAGGATCGCGATTGGCCTGATCGCAGCCGCCTATGAGCAGGGTTTGCGGGTCGGACGTGGTCATGGATGCGCTATTCGTATTGCCGGTCATGATGATCACCCAGGGTCACGATACACCAGCCCGCCGCTCACAACTGTTAAACAAGACTACCAGGGCATTGCAAAACGCAGCGTTGAGACCCTGTTTGATCTCGTTGAGTCCGGGGCCAAACTGACAAGCCGCAACGAAACGCTTCTGTCAGGTACGTTGGTTGAACGTGACTCGGCATAGTGGTGGTCGTTTGCTCCTGAGCAGTGATCCACGTCGATCTCGAAAGCTTTTCAAAACAGCTTGACTCTCCTCACAAAGGCGCGATAGAATTTTTACGCGCGTAAAAAGGGAGGATCCTATGACGCATTTCAAAAAAGCTACGACAGCTGCATTCGGCATTATTGCCGCTGCAACTATCTCACTTTCAGCAACATCCGCTTTTGCTGACGGTCACGCCAAAACACTTACAATCGCCACCGTGAACAACGGTGACATGATCCGCATGCAAAAGTATACGGACGACTTCACCAGCAAGACCGGCCACAAGGTTGAGTGGGTCACGCTGGAAGAAAACGTTCTGCGCCAGCGCGTAACGACTGACATCACCACAAAGGGCGGTGCTTTCGACATCATGACAATCGGCATGTACGAAACGCCGATTTGGGGCAAAAACGGCTGGTTGGTTCCGCTGAATGATCTGTCCGCTGAATATGATGTCAAAGACATTCTGCCAGCAATGGCCGGTGGCCTGTCCTACGACGGAACACTGTATGCTGCACCGTTCTACGGCGAATCATCCATGGTTATGTATCGCAAGGACCTGATGGAAGCTGCAGGCATGGAAATGCCAGAAGCGCCAACATGGGATTTCATCAGCAAAGCTGCTGCTGCGATGACCGACCGTTCCAAGGAAATCAACGGTATCTGCCTGCGCGGTAAAGCAGGTTGGGGTGAAGGTGGTGCTTTCATCACTGCCATGTCCAACTCATTCGGCGCACGCTGGTTTGATGAAAACTGGAACGCCCAGTTCGATACGGCAGAATGGGCCAACACGCTGAACTTCTTCAAAACCATGATGGACAATTCCGGCCCTCCCGGATACGCGACAAACGGCTTTAACGAAAACCTGTCGCTGTTCCAGCAGGGCAAATGTGGCATGTGGATTGATGCAACCGTTGCTGCATCATTTGTCACCAACCCGAAGGACTCAACTGTTGCGGATAAGGTCGGTTTTGCTCTGGCACCAGACAACGGCCTCGGCAAGCGCAGCAACTGGCTTTGGGCATGGGCTCTCGCTATCCCAGCGGGTACTCAAAAAGAAGCTGCTGCGAAAGAGTTCATCGAATGGGCAACCAGCAAGGCTTACATCGAGCTTGTGGCATCTAAAGAAGGTTGGGCGAATGTCCCTCCAGGTGCACGCACATCGCTGTATGAAAACCCGGAGTATCAGAAAGTTCCATTTGCAAAAATGACTCTCGACTCCATCCTGTCTGCTAACCCCAACGACTCGACTGTTAAGCCAAGCCCATATGTTGGCGTACAGTTTGCGGCGATCCCTGAATTTGCAGGTATTGCAACTGAAGTGAGCCAGGAATTCTCGGCCGCTTATGCAGGTCAGCAGACCGTTGAAGAAGCGCTGGCGAAGGCTCAGGCCATCACCAACGACGCTATGGAAGCAGCTGGCTACAAGTAAGCCCTGCGATTTTCAGAAGAGGCCGCGACATTCGCGGCCTCTTCCTCTACTATTCTTTGAAAACTGAAGCAGACGTCTCAGGCGGCATTTCCGCCAACAGGAGAGGTGCACCCAATGGCAACTCAGAATTCAAGATCAGCAGCCCGCCTTATGATGGCCCCTGCAGTGATCCTGCTTCTCGGGTGGATGCTTGTTCCCCTGACAATGACGCTGTGGTTTTCCTTCCGAAAATATCTCCCGCTGCGCGGCGGCGATCAGGGCTGGGTCGGCTTTGACAACTACGTCCGCTTTGTCAGTTCAAGCTCTTTCTGGCCCAGTGTTCAAACCACACTGATTATTGTGGGCAGCGTGCTCGCTATCACGGTGGCTTTTGGCATTCTGCTCGCGCTGCTGCTCGACCAACCGATGTGGGGGCAGGGGATTGTACGCATTTTGGTGATCGCACCGTTTTTCGTCATGCCAACGGTTTCGGCGCTCGTGTGGAAAAACATTTTCATGGACCCGGTGAACGGCCTGTTTGCGCATCTTTGGAAGTTCTTTGGCGCAACACCAATCGAATGGCTTTCGCAAGCGTCGGTTCAGTCAATCGTCATCATCGTGAGCTGGCAGTGGTTGCCGTTTGCAACGCTCATTCTTCTCACGGCTGTTCAATCGCTGGATGGCGAGCAGCTTGAAGCCTCCGAGATGGATGGCGCTAATCCTCTGCAGCGTTTCGGTTATATCATCCTGCCGCATCTGGCCCGCGCCATCACAATTGTGGTTTTGATCCAGACGATTTTCCTGCTTTCGATATTCGCGGAAATCTTCGTTACGACCGGCGGCGCGTTCGGCACCAAGACATTGTCGTATCTGATCTTCCAACGGGTTTTGGAGAGCCAGAATATCGGACTTGGTTCGGCGGGCGGTATCTACGCGGTCATTCTGGCCAACATCGTTGCCATCTTCCTGATGCGCATTGTCGGCAAGAATCTGGACGCGTGAGGAGGAACTGAATTATGGCCCGTGCAGTCACCAACAATCGCAAGATCATCAACACTGCTGCAGCATGGACTGTCGGGTTTTTGATCTTTTTCCCGATATTGTGGACCATCCTCACGAGCTTCAAAACCGAAGCCACGGCGATTGCCGACCCGCCTGTCTTCCTGTTCTTTGACTGGACGCTCGAGAATTACGCAGTCGTGCAGGAGCGATCAAACTACGCCCGGTTCCTGTGGAACTCGATCTTCATCGCGGGCGGATCGACGCTGCTTGGCCTGCTGGTCGCGGTGCCGGCTGCGTGGTCGATGGCTTTCGTGCCTTCAAAACGCACCAAGGACATTCTTTTGTGGATGCTGTCGACCAAAATGCTGCCGGCTGTCGGCGTGCTTTATCCGATCTATCTGCTGTTTATTCAGTTTAATCTGCTCGACAGCATCGTCGGCCTGACAATTGTGCTGATGCTGATCAACCTGCCGATCATCGTTTGGATGCTCTACACCTATTTCCGCGAGATACCGGGCGAGATTCTTGAAGCGGCCCGCATGGATGGCGCTTCGCTCAAGTCAGAAATTCTCTATGTGCTGACGCCGATGGCGATACCCGGTATCGCTTCCACGCTTCTGCTCAACTTCATTCTGGCGTGGAACGAGGCTTTCTGGACACTGAACCTGACAGCCGCGAAAGCAGCACCACTGACCGCGTTTATTGCCAGCTATTCCAGCCCGGAAGGACTGTTCTACGCGAAACTTTCTGCGGCATCGACCATGGCCATTCTGCCAATTCTGATCCTTGGCTGGTTCAGCCAGAAACAACTCGTCCGGGGTCTGACCTTCGGTGCTGTTAAATAAGGAACGATATGATGGGACGCATACAGCTCAAGAAAGTCAGTAAGAGTTTCGGTGACACGCTCGTCATTCCGCCGCTGGACCTTGAAATTGAAGATGGCGAGTTCGTCGTTTTCGTTGGGCCGTCAGGCTGCGGCAAGTCCACGCTTCTGCGGCTGATCGCGGGGCTTGAGGACACAACCGAGGGCAATATCGAAATCGATGGTCAGGACGCGACTGACCTGCCGCCGGCCAAGCGCGGACTGGCGATGGTGTTTCAGTCCTATGCGCTTTATCCGCATATGACGGTTCGCAAAAACATCGCTTTTCCCATGCGCATGGCGAAGATGAGCCAGGAGGAGCAGGACAGCCGTATTGAATCCGCTGCCAAGGCCCTCAATCTGACCGACTATCTTGATCGCAAGCCGGGCCAGTTGTCAGGTGGTCAAAGACAACGTGTTGCGATCGGGCGGGCCATTGTGCGCGAACCCAAGGCGTTCCTGTTTGACGAACCGCTTTCCAATCTTGATGCAGCGCTTCGCGTTGGCATGCGGATGGAGATTTCCGAACTTCACAAGAAGCTCGACACCACGATGATTTACGTCACCCATGATCAGGTGGAAGCGATGACTATGGCCGACAAGATCGTGGTTTTGCAGGCTGGCGTAATTGAGCAGGTGGGAAGCCCGCTGGAGCTCTATCATGAACCGCGCAACAAGTTCGTTGCGGGCTTTATAGGTTCACCCAAAATGAACCTGCTGGAAGGGCCGGAAGCCCAAAAATATGGCGCTAAGACCATCGGTATTCGCCCGGAACATATCAGTGTTTCCACCAAATCCAGCAAGGGGGCCTGGAAAGGAACCGTTGGTGTTGCGGAACATCTGGGGTCGGACACGTTCATTCATATTCACGGTATTGAAGGCTGTGACCCGATGACTGCCAGAGCAGCAGGCGATGTTTCGGTAAGGCATGGCGACACTGTTTATCTGCAACCGGACGTCGCTCAGATTCACAAGTTCGACGACAAGGGACTGCGCATTTCATGAAGCGCCTTGAAGGAAAGTCAGCGCTGATCACGGGTGCAGCCCGCGGCATCGGCAAGGCCTTCGCACAGGCCTATGTGCGCGAAGGCGCACGCGTTGCCATTGCGGACATCAATCTGGAAGCCGCGCAACAAACGGCGGCTGAAATTGGCAAGGGCACCATTGCCGTTCATATGGACGTTACGAAGCAATCCAGCATTGATGCGGCTGTTTCTGAAGCTGTGACCGTGCTCGGTCAGATCGATGTTCTGATCAACAATGCTGCTGTTTTCACCGCTGCTCCCATCGTGGAGATTGACCGCAGTGATTTTGAGACAGCGTTTGCCGTCAATGTCGCTGGCACTTTGTTCACACTTCAGGCGGTTGCGCGGCATATGATTGAGCGTGGAACCAGTGGCTACATCATCAATATGGCAAGCCAGGCCGGCCGCCGTGGCGAGGCGCTGGTTTCTGTCTATTGTGCAACCAAGGCTGCCGTTATCAGCCTCACGCAGTCTGCGGGCCTCGATCTGATAAAACACGGCATTAACGTCAATGCCATTTCTCCGGGTGTTGTCGACGGTGAACACTGGGATGGCGTTGATGCTTTCTTTGCAAAATATGAGAACCTTGAACCCGGCGAGAAGAAAAAACAGGTTGGAGCCGCTGTTCCATATGGGCGTATGGGCGTGGCGGAAGATCTGACAGGCATGGCGGTTTTTCTGGCGAGCGGCGATGCCGATTATGTGGTTGCACAGACCTACAATGTCGACGGTGGCCAGTGGATGAGCTGATGCCGACAAAGCTCTCCAACGCCACCCTTTCCGAACTTGCGGACAATGTGACTGTCCCGTCCTATGACAGGTCGGCGCTTTCGCCGGGCATTTTGCACATTGGTCTTGGCAATTTTCATCGTGCCCATCAGGCGATCTATCTCGATCGTTTGTTCTCCATGGGGGAGGGCCATGACTGGGCCATAACGGGTGCAAGTCTGCGGGGTAATGACAAGGCGGTTCGCGCTGATCTTCAAAAGCAGGATTGGCTCAGCACGGTTGTTGAGCTCGAACCCTCCGGTCTGACAGCGCGCATTTGCGGCGCGATGATCAACTATGTGGACGTTGATGCTGATGCTGTCATTGCTGCAATGTCTGATCCGGCCATTCGCATCGTATCGCTGACCATCACGGAAGGCGGTTACTATCTTGATGCCATGACGGGCGGGTTTGACGCCGATCACCCCGACATCCGTCATGACATTGAAAACCCTGACAAGCCCGAAACGGTTTTCGGTTGCATTATCGCAGCATTGAAGAGCCGCCGCGATGCGGGGGTTGACCCGTTTACGATCATGTCTTGTGACAACCTTCCCGAAAACGGCCTTGTCGCGCGCAATGCCGTGGTTGGTCTTGCCGCGTCTCAATCGCCTGACACAGGTGCGTGGATCGAACAGAACGTGGCCTTTCCCAACAGCATGGTGGATTGCATCACGCCCGCAACATCGCCGCGGGAAATCGAACTGGTGGCCACGCAATTTGGCGTCGATGATGCGCGTCCGGTTGTGTGCGAACCGTTTCGTCAATGGGTTCTGGAAGACACGTTTCCCGGTGGTCGCCCCGCACTGGAAAAAGTGGGTGTGGAATTCGTCGATGATGTTGCTCCCTATGAATTGATGAAGCTGCGCATTCTCAATGGCGGGCACGCGACAATCGCTTATCCCGCTGGTCTGCTGGACATTCATTTCGTTCATGATGCGATGAGCAATGATCTGGTTTCCGGTTTTCTTGATAAGCTGGAGCGGACAGAAATCATTCCGACCGTTCCGGACATTCCCGGCGTTTCGAAAGAAGACTATTTCGCAAAAGTCGTTGAACGGTTTTCCAACGAGGCAATTGGCGACACCATTCCAAGGCTTTGCCATGATGGCTCAAACCGCCAGCCAAAGTTCATATTGCCGGCCATCGAAGCGCGCCTTGCTGCCGGATTGCCGGTTGCCGGGCTCGCGCTGGAATCCGCCCTTTGGTGCCGCTACTGCTATGGCGAAAGTGAAAGCGGCGCGACAATCGCGCCCAATGATCCCGCATGGGACAGGCTCAAAGCTCAAGCCATTGAGGCGCGTGAAAACGCGCTGGCCTGGCTGGAGATGAAAGATATCTACGGCGCGCTTGCAGATAACGCAGTGTTCCGCGACGCGTTTCGCAGTGCGCTTGAGGCCCTGTGGCGCGATGGCACAGAACAAACGCTGAAAGCGTATCTCGGCGTGTCGTGACTGACCGAACCTTGTTCGCCATCTGCTCTTCCGGTTCATCTATGTGAATTCGATCTGGACCTTCATGGCCCGGCTGCGGTCGCTTGCCAGTTCAAAACCTGCGACAGCGTCTTGGAGTGAGACCGTGTGAGAAATCAGCGGTCGCGTGTTGATGGCGCCGCTCTGCATGAGTTGAATGGCCGTTGCGAATTCCTCATGGAAACGAAAGGACCCACGCAGGTCGAGCTCTTTTGCGGTTAGCGCCTGCATTGGGATTGTCATGTCCCCGCCCAGCCCCAGTTGAACAACGACACCTCTGGGTCTCAAAGCCGCTATTCCGGCAGCGAGGGCAGGGGCAGCGCCTGAACATTCGTAAAGCACATCGAAATGGCCTTTGCCGGCTTGATAGGCTTCAAGTGCGTCCATCTGTTTTGTGACATTGATGGCTTGATCAGCGCCTGCTTTGTGCGCGAATTCGAGGGCTTCATCGACGAGATCGGTTACCACAATCTGCGTTGCACCGGCAGCCCGCGCGGCCAGCACCGACAATGTGCCAATCGGGCCTGATCCTGTGATCAGAACACGCTTGCCGACCATGTCTCCGGCCCGGCGCGTGGCGTGAAGACATACGGAAAGCGGTTCAGCCATGGCGGCCTCGGCCGATGTCAGGCCATCAGCTTTGACGCATTGACCGGCGCGCGCGATGATCTGTTCGCGAAATGCGCCCTGAATGTGAGGGAAGGGCATGGCTGACCCGTAAAAACGCATGTCCTCGCAATGGTTCTGCTGCCCCTTCTGGCAATATTGACAATGGCCGCAGGGTCTCGATGGCGAGACGGCCACAAGGTCGCCGGCCTTCAGACCGGTGACGCCCGGGCCGACCGTTTCAACACGTCCGGAAACCTCGTGCCCCAGAATCATCGGTTGCTGCAGGCGGATCGACCCAAACCCGCCATGGTTGTAATAGTGCAAATCAGAGCCGCAAATTCCACCGGTCGCGATGCGAACGCAGACCTCGCCTTCCTCCGGTTTGCGAAGCTCTGCTTTTTCAATGCGCAGGTCTTTGGCGCTGTGAATGACGATGGCGCGCATGATGCCTCTTTTCTCCGGTGTGTTGGCGAAATTCTATTCCGGAATCTCAACAGCCACGCGGCTGTCTCTGCCGATTACAGAAACGATCGTTTCCAGAATTTGGTCTTTTGAGGCGGATATGTCGACGGTGAGTGCAGTTTCGGACGTATCCGGCGGTTCCAGCGTTGCGAACTGACTTTCCAGCAAACCTAAAGACATGAAGTGCCCCTCCCGTTCCCGCATGCGTGAGGCTATAAGGTCTTTCGAGCCTGCAAGGTGAATGAAAAAGATCGGTTCTTGCGCTTTTTCGATCAGAAACGAGCGGTAGGATTTTCGAAGTGCTGAGCAGCCTGTGAACACAAGCCCATCCTGTGCTGCCATTGCTTGGGCAATCTGTTCTAGCCAGGGCCAACGGTCTTTATCTGTCAGCGGAATGCCCTTGCTCATCA
Source organism: Pseudomonadota bacterium (assembly GCA_039180085.1). Taxonomy (GTDB): domain Bacteria; phylum Pseudomonadota; class Alphaproteobacteria; order Rhizobiales; family Rhizobiaceae; genus Pseudahrensia. The sequence goes on along the minus strand of JBCDDX010000015.1, from coordinate 12,203 downwards.
ATTCGATATTGGCGGACGGGTGGAGGCTGTCGCCTTCAAAATAGGTGGCGTCAAATGCCTTGGCTAAAGCCTCGCCGATGCTCGACTTGCCACAGCCCGACACGCCCATAACCACAAACAGTCTGATCGCATTTTCCGACACGCAGAAATCCTAAAGGCTGGCGGTGATGCCACCATCGACATAAATGGTTTGCCCGTTGACGAATTCTGATGCTGCGGAACTTAAGAAGATGCAGGCACCGACCAGCTCTTCGACCTTGCCCCACCGACCCGCGGGCGTGCGCTTTTCAAGCCAAGCGCTGAACTCAGGATCGGCAACCAGCGCTGCATTCAGCGGTGTATCGAAATAGCCCGGTGCAATGGCGTTGCACTGCAGGCCGTGTTGCGCCCAATCGGTCGCCATGCCCTTGGTCAGATTACCAACCGCACCCTTTGTGGCGGTGTAGGGGGCAATTCCCGGCCGGGCCAGCGATGTCTGAACCGATGCAATGTTGATAATCTTGCCACGCTTCCTGCCGATCATGTGTCGCGCGACGGCCTGGCCAACGTTGAAGACGGATGAAATGTTGGTCGCAAGCAGTTTTGAAAACATATCAGCCGGAAAGTCTTCCAGCGGCGTGCGAAACTGCATCCCGGCATTGTTCACCAGAATATCAATCGCGCCGGTATTTCTTTCAAATCCATCCACCGCATCTTTGACGGCTGCATGATCGACGGCATCGAAGGGAAGCTGATGCACCGCCGCGCCATCAGCCTCCAGCTTTGCTGCGGCCTCAGCGAGCCTGGTCTCATTACGGCCGTTCAGGATGACGGTCGCTCCTGCTTTTGCCAGCCCTTTTGCCAAGGCGAAGCCTATGCCCTGAGACGACCCGGTGATCAGCGCGGTTTTGTTGGAAAGATCAAAAAGGGACAGGGTCATGCATGATACCTTGTGGAGTTCAGGGACAAGCGAGCTGGGTTTGCATATGCGCTGCAATTGTCTTTTTGGAATGCGTACCGCTCAAAAGACATATTTGCCAGCTTTCCCCCACAAAACCAAACTGCTCATGATGGCATGATCGTTGTCTCTGATCTGCCCGATCATACAGTGTTTCGACAGAACGGGGATAAGCACGATCCCGCAATGCAAAGCCAATGCGCTTCGATGTCAGCGCAACTTCGGCGGACAATCGAGAATGGATCGGAGGTGTGATGTTTGGTAGCGGGAGAGGGACTTGAACCCCCGACACGCGGATTATGATGCAGGTCGGAATAATCTACATTCTGTTACGGACAACTTCAAACTGTCCTTCAAGCGATTGAAACAAAAAGGACTTTGATGTTCGATCCATTCCAAGTCATCGCAACCTGCTTCATTTAAGCTCACGTCTTTTGAAACCCAATTGAATCCCAGGAGGGCGACTCTAAATTTATAACCAGACATTCCATTGAAACTACGCAGGACCGATGTGCCACTTCCGATTGTAAATTGTCCAATGACTGGTGTGCGGACGAAGTGCCGTTTCATGATCCGCCGAATATGTCTGGTCTCAGCAATTTGACTTCTTGAAGTTAGCAAGTGTCATACCAGTCTCCTTCTTGAAAACACGAGCAAAAGCTGAATCGGACGCGTAGCCTGCGCCTTCAGCGGCATCTGTGAGCGTGTTGTTTGGAACCAATAGCAATTTCTTGGCGATTTCGATGCGCCATGTGGTTACATATCCCATCGGAGGCATCGACATTTTCTTCTGAAACAAGACGGCAAAGCTGGTTCGATACATGCCGGCAGCGTGTGCCAAAGCTTCCACAGTCCAGTTCTGGTTAGGCGATTTGTGAAAGGCATCTAGAGCTCGCCTTAGGTTGGTATCTGAGAATGCACCAAGTCCCCATTCAGGTGCGTTGTTACTTTCAATGAAACTGCGGATGGCTTGTGCCAGAATGGCTTCAGACATTTTTAGGGCGATCAAATCGCCCCCCATTCGCTGACCACCGGCCTCATCGCCGATCACCCGCAATGTCGCTTCCATCCACTTCCCGGCCGTCTCTCCATAGTTCTTAAGGTGAATGAAGGGTGGGAGCCGCTTGATCAGTACATGCTTTGCGTTGGGTTCGAATGAGAAGTGACCACAAATGAGTTGAGTGTCTCGACTATCCTCATCGCCTCCGTAGACTAAGACTCCTGTTCCGGTGAACCCCGATTTCTCGATGACAGTATCCAGTGGAAGGACGCTGTTCTCGGTTTCCGGTGCGCAGTAGAGTTTGTGAGAAGCGCCGTGAGGAATGATCAGTAAATCGCCCTGCGCAACTGCAACCGGCTTCTTGCATCCTTCGACTTTAACCAGGCAACTGCCACGATGAGCAAAATGGAAGCGAGCGACATTTTCATACGGCGGAACCTCAATTCCCCATGGGGTGGTTAACGACGTGCGGAAATATAGCGTTCCACGCATGGAGAGATTGGTAAGGATGTCGCTAAGAAGATCGAGCATGGGCAAGAGATACAGAGATATCTGATTTTGTTCAGAGTCTTGAACGATCTGCATGGAAATTCGCATGATCTGACATGTTTGACAATCTCAACTCGTTGTATCCGGAAAGGATGGAAATCAAATTTGGAGTGAACTATGAAGAAATTTCTCACTGGACTTGCAGTCGCTGGGATGCTGTTTGCAACGCAGGCGCTTGCCAACGATCCTGCAGAATTGAGCGATGTGGAAATTGCCCATGTAGCCTACACAGCAGACAATCTAGACATCCGTTACGCCCATTTGGCGCTGGCGAAGTCTAAGAACCCTGAAGTTCACAAGTTTGCGAAAACAATGATCCGTGATCATGAAGCTGTGAACGAGCAAGCTCTGGCTCTGCTCAAGAAGCTAGGTGCAGAAGCCAAGGACAACTTCTTAAGTCAAAAACTGAATCAGGATGGCGATGCAATTATTGCGAAATTCAGCGCGTTCAACGGCGCCGAATTTGACAGGGCCTATGCCGAAAACGAACTCGCGTACCACAAAGCGGTTAACGCTTTGGTCGGCGGCGTGTTCATCCCAAACATCGAAAACGCCGAGGTGAAAGCGCTATTCGAAGAAGGTTTGAAAATCTTCAAGGCGCATGAAACTCATGCCGAGATGATGGTTAAGTCCCTAAAATGATGAAACTGAAAGTCATCCGTAGGGACTTTCTGGTTGGGGTGTCGGCATTTGCTGACGCTCTGGCCATCTTCGGCAACAAAGGTGTTGCGGCATCGCCAAAAATCCACCTTGTCAAAATCAGGTCCTTTCAGTTCGAACCACAAAACATTGTGGCCAGTATTGGCGACACAATATGTTGGACCGATGAGGCCTTGGCGCCTCATACCGCTACTGCGACGGAAGCAAGCTGGGATACCGGAGAAATCATCAGGAACGACACTCGGTCGGTTGAAGTTACCGAGAGAATGGAAATCAGCTACTTTTGTGCGTTCCATCCACACATGATGGGTACGATAGAACTGATCTAGCTCGACGACGCCAAACCGCACATTCAATGGTTTGTTGTCGCAGTTAGTAAGGGCTCGAAGTGTGAGTTCGCTTATTGTCCTAGGCTATGCTGATGGATGTCGGCATTTCACCGATGGTGCGGTTTGGAGGGACGGTTTGGAGAACCGTTATGTATAATGCCGACCTTCCGGTTGTAATTCCGCCGCGACGTGCATGGAACCGAGGACGTATCGTCGGCCAGAAGCGACCGCTTTAGCCGAAGCATGTTTGGGCAATTCGCGTCCGCCTTGAGCTTGCTGGTAGTAAACGTGATTTGGCGTTCTTCAACATGGCCTTGGACAGCAAACTGCGAGGCTGTGATCTGGTACGTTTGATGATGAAAGACGTTTTTGCAGCTGGGCACATCAAGGAGCGAACTTCAATCCTGCAATCAAAAACAAGCCAACCGGTTCAGTTTGAGACTACCGAAGGAACGAGAAAATCGTTGCGAGAGTGGCTAAACGATCCAGCCATGGTCGGATCAGAATTTCTTTGGCCTGGACGCTTCCATGATCCCGATCATATCTCGACGCGCCAATACGCCCGGTTGGTCAAATAGTGGGTCGCGTCTATTGGCTTGGAGTCAAGCGCCTATGGCACCCATTCGCTAAGAAGAACCAAGTTTGCCCAGATCTAAAAGAAGACTGGCAATCTGAGAGCAGTTCAACTTCTTCTGGGATACACCAAAATGGACAGCACAGTTCGTTATTTGGGGTCGAACTGGGAGACTCGTTGACAATCTCAGAAGGTGTAGAAATTTGAACCAATACGAGTCGGCACGACGGTGCCGGCCCTTTGCTGTCATTAGACAAACGCGGGAGATGCCCACCAATTTTCTCGGAGACGGTCATTTAACTCTCGCGTTATAGACCTGTTGATTAGAGCTCAACGGAACAACGCTACTACACAGTGAAATTTTGCGTTCATCGGCTCTATGCAATCAGCAATCATCATGAGACAAGTTAGGTATGTCCAGTAAACCAATAGCTCTCATAACAGGAGCCAGCAAAGGCATTGGCGCCGCGGTGGCCAAGCTGTTTGCAAGCAATGGCTTTGATATATGCATCAACTATCTCTCCGATGACGCCGGTGCACGCGTCGTGTCCCATTTGTGCGGAAGTGTTGGTGCCCGAACCATCATTGTGAAGGCGGACGTCTCGCAGCCGGGCGAGGTCGTTGAATTGTTCTCAAGATGCGATGATGAACTTGGGGCCGTGTCGTGCTTGGTAAATAATGCCGGCATCATAGGCAGCTTATCACCGCTCGAAAATCTGACTGCCAAGGCTCTTTCAGAGACCTTTGAGACCAACGTATTTGGAACTCTGTATTGCATTCAAGAAGCAATCAAACGCATGTCAACGAAGCATGGCGGAACGGGTGGCACGATCGTCAACATGTCGTCTCTGGCGGCTGTGCGTGGCAGCCCAAATGAATATGTCCACTATGCGGCGTCGAAAGGTGCGGTTGAAACACTGACCGTTGGAGCGGGTAAAGAACTTGCCCCGGTAGGCATCCGCGTCAACGCTGTTCGAGTTGGCACGACCGACACAACCATACATGCCTCAAGTGGCAATCCTGGTCGGGTCGACAAGATTGCTGCAATGACACCTCTTGGACGAATCGCTGACCCGATTGACATAGCAGAAGCAGCATTGTGGTTGGCCTCCGACCAATCAAAATTCGTCACTGGAACGACCGTGACGGTGGCGGGCGGGTTGTCCGCGTAGGCTACGCTAATCAAACAGACCAGGTGATCTCCAAGGACGCATTAGCGCACTCTTGCTGGCTCGCTCCGGAAATTGTTTCACAATGGCCGCCGTATCCGGCGAGCCGCAAATCGGACGCGAACAGTTGTATCGGTGCCGCCGTAGAACGCGATTAATCGTTCAGTAGAATTCAATTGGTAGATTCTTTGATACAATGAAGCCAACTCGCAGGGCCACGTTTGAACATCCCCTCTAAAAAGAATGCCAAACTGCGCGCCGTACTTCTTGAAAATGACAGGCGTGGAGAACGGGCCGTCGCCTGGTTTCAGGCGCTTATCGCGGCTATTGTCTTTGGCTTTCATCTGGTTTCCGCATCACGGAATCAATGGAGCAGTTTCAGCGCGCTTACAATTGGATTGGCGGCCTGTATCCTGGCGCTGTGCGCGTTGCGGTTTTGGCTTGCCGCGCGGAAAGAGTTTCCCGGCTTCTGGTTAAATGTCCTTACGGTGATCGATGGATGCTTCATTTTCGCACTGATCATTTCATACAGTTACGCCTATGACCTGACCCTTGCATCGTCGTTTAAGGCACCTTCGATCGTATTTTTATTTCTGTACACCGGTTCCAGGGTCCTGAGATTGGATCCCGTTCCCATTTTGCTGGCGGGGGCAACGGTCGTTTTGGGATGGATCGGCTTGCTACTGGCAGCTGTATTCAACAATGTCGAAGTGACCGGCTCGTATCGTGAACACATAACGACCGACAAACTGCTGATTGGTGCCAATATCGAAATGGCCATGGGGTTCGCCGCAGTCACCGGCGCATTGGTCGCAACTGCAATCTATGCCCGGCGCATTTTGGCAAATACCGCCGACATCGAAGAATTGGAACTCGCCACTCGACAAGCGAAAGACATCGCGGCGCGTCACGCTGCTTTATTTGAAACCTCGTCTGACGGGATCGTGGTCGTAGATCAGTTCGGCATTGTCCAGCGGGTGAATCCGGCTCTGGAAACAATGTTTGGTCATTCTGCGGAAAGCCTCGTCGGCAGAAGCGTAGCGATGCTGATGTCACAACAAAATGCTGAAAAGCTTGCCCACGACATTCAGGAGTTTCAGGATGATCGCCCGTCCAGGCTCGTTGGCAGCCCCTTTGAATCCGAAGGGCTGCATGCAGATGGCCGCATCTTTCCTATCGAGCTTTCGATCAGCGACTTCGAAATTGAGGAGAAGTTGCATTTCACCGGTATCATCCGCGATGTAACCAGTCGGGTTCAGTCCAGGCTGAACGAAAGAGCCGCCCTTACGAAGTTCGAAGAAGTGGTGACCTCCGCTTTGGACGCAATTGTCGTAATCGATGAGCAGGGAATGATCGTCGAATTCAATCCTGCGGCAGAAGAAATATTTGGCTTCAAGAGCCAGGACGTGATTGGCAAGGACATGGGTCAGACAATCATTCCGGAACATCATCGCGCCGCCCATGCCAATGGAATGGCCCACTATTTGAAAACAGGCGAGGGACCGGTGCTCAATCAACGCATCGAGATTGATGCTGTAACGGCAGACCATCGCTCCATCATGATTGAACTCGCGATCAAGGAGTGGGCGAACGAGGACGGCAGCCTGTTCTTCGGTTACATGCGCGACATCACAGAGAAGAAGGCGCGCGAAGCCGAACTTGTGGAAGCGAAGGAGCGGGCGGAAGTCGCCAATCGTGCCAAAGCCAGTTTCCTGGCCATGATGAGCCATGAAATTCGCACACCTTTGAATGGCGTATTGGGCATTTTGTCTTTGCTGTCTGAAAGCTCGAAACAGCCGGAGAACGCTAAGCTGATTGCCACCGCACGGCGTTCGGGGAAGTCGTTGCTTACTATCATCAACGACATTCTGGATTTCTCGAAGCTGGAAGCTGGCAAACTGGATCTGGAAGTAGGATCGTTCCACACGGAATTACTGGTGGACAGCGTACAAAGCCTGGTACGTCAACAAGCCAATCAAAAGGGCCTGAAGCTCAGTTTTGTCACTGATGATGATGTTCCCAGGATACTATTGGGTGATCAGGACAGAATTCGCCAGATTCTTCTCAATCTGGTTTGGAATGCGATCAAATTCACAGAGACCGGCAGCGTTGATGTCGCCTTAGAAAACTGCGGAACAATTGGAGCTCCATGCATCCGATTTTCTGTGGTGGACAGTGGCGTTGGCGTTCCAGAAGACCGGCGCGATGAACTCTTTGCTGAATTTGCGACCATCGACCCAAGCTATGCAAGAAAGTTTGGCGGTACAGGGTTGGGACTTTCCATATGCAAGGCTTTAACGGATGCGATGGGCGGTAAAATTGGATATGCCAAAAACAGCAATGCCGGCTCTACCTTCTGGTTTGAGCTGCCATTGCCGGAAGGTGATGAGAATACCATTCGCGATGAAGAGACCGGAGAATCGGCTGGCTCAGTTCTGGCTGATCTGGACACCGTTCGACTGTTGCTCGCTGAAGACAATGGAACCAATCAGCTGGTGGTGGGCAACATGCTGGAAAGGCTTGGCTGCGTCGTCGATATTGTCAGCAACGGGCAGGAAGCGGTCGATGGGCTGCTGGCTCGGGACTACGATGCCATCTTGATGGATGTTTCCATGCCTGAAATGGACGGCATTGCGGCAACAAAGATAATTCGGTCGATGGATGGGGAGAAAGGAAAAACCCCGATCATTGCCCTTACAGCCTATGCGCTTGATGAAGATCGGCAGCGGGTTTTAGCGGCTGGAATGAATGACTTTGTTGCAAAACCAATTTCCCGTGTTGAGCTAGCACGCGCCATTGCGCGACAGGTGACTTCTGCAAGAGACTTGAAGGGAAGTGCGCCGTTCCCATCAGATGATGCGCAGCAAGCCTTGTTTGATGATAAAGTCTTAAACAGCATTCTTGCAGATATGGATGATGAGACGAGTGCACGGGTTTTGACGGAACTGGATAAGGACATTCGACGGCATCTCGTTTCCATGAAAGAGGCGGTAGCAGCTTTCGATGTTGATGCCTTTGAACGCGCTACTCACGGAATCAAGGGGGTAAGCGGAACTTTCGGAGCAACGGAATTGGCGAGGATCTCATCTCGGGCAAACACGAAGGCTCGCAAAGAAGATGCCGGCTCCGCCTTTGAAATGGTCGCCGAGATTGAAACGTTGGCTTTGGCGACCCTGAAGTCCGTCCAGCAACGATTCACCAATTCAGAAGCCACCCGGGAGGCGCAGTCCACATGATGCCGGAGAAAGCGGGAGTTCTGATCGTTGAAGATGCTATCTCGGTCGGGCTGACTTACCAGTCCTGGCTCAAGAAGGCTGGTATTTCTTCGCATCATGTCGAAACTGGCAAGGACGCATTGGAGCAACTTCGCACCAATCATTTTGGCGTTTTGCTGCTCGATCTGCAATTGCCAGACATCGATGGGTTCAAAATTATGGAAACCATCAGAAGTGAGGCAATTGATGTGACGGTCGTGGTGGTCACGTCCACGGGCTCAATCAAAACGGCCGTCGATGTCATGCGCGCCGGCGCATACGATTATGTCGTTAAGCCGGCTGCTCAGGAACGCCTGCTGACCACAATCCGCAACGCGAAAGAACGCGAAACCCTCCAGTCGGTCGTCAAGGAAATCACCAAACCCTATCAGAAGACGAACCTCGGCGGCTTCATCGGTTCTTCGCTGCCCATGGTAGCCGTTTATCGAATGATTGAAGCTGTTGGACGCTCTTCCGCCAGTGTTTTTGTGACCGGGGAGAGTGGCACAGGAAAAGAAGTGTGCGCCCAGGCGATTCACCTTTCTTCCGCCCGCAGCCAGAAGCCCTTTGTCGCGTTGAATTGTGCAGCTATTCCAAAGGATCTCATTGAGTCAGAAATATTCGGGCATCTGAAAGGTGCCTTCACTGGTGCAACCGTAAATAGGGACGGCGCTGCAATGGCAGCGAACGGCGGTACCTTGTTTCTCGATGAAATCTGCGAAATGGACTTATCGTTGCAATCGAAGCTCTTGCGTTTCCTGCAAACAGGCGCAGTACAGAAGGTCGGCAGTGACAAAGTCGAAAAAATTGACGTACGGATCGTTTGCGCAACCAACCGCGATCCGCGCGTTGAGGTGGAAGAAGGACGATTTCGCGAAGATCTCTTCTATCGGCTCCATGTTGTCTCCATTGACTTGCCCCCGTTAAGGGAACGCGACAATGACGTCATTGAAATCGCCGAAGCCCTTTTGGCGCAAATTGCCAAAGAGGAAGACAAAGAGTTCGCAACGTTTTCCGAAAGCGCGAAAGATCGAATGCTCGGTCACGGCTGGCCGGGAAATGTTCGTGAACTTCAAAACGTCATTCGCAATGCAGTGATCCTGAACGAGGGGGAAATAATAGAAGCTGAAATGCTTCCCTTGTCAGGCGGTGGAATGAAAGCCCGCCCGGTAGTCAAGAACTCCAATGCAAATGATTTCCCGCAAGGGCCAGAAATTCGGTTGCGTCTTGGGAAATCTTATGACGATCTGGAACGCGAAATCGTCGAAGCAACGATTGATCATTGTGACGGCAGCATACCAAAAGCAGCGGAAATGTTGCAGATGAGTCCATCGACGATCTACCGAAAAAAGGACGGTTGGGACCCCAAATAAAAAATGCCCGGAAGGAGAACTTCCGGGCATGAGTCTTGCTGTTTTTGGGTGGAATTGAAACTTTCAGGCAGCGTTGGCACTCTCAATTGAGCGCAGCACTTCCCACGTATCTTTGTAGGTTTTCACCGGTATCGCACGGTGTTGGCGAAATTTCTCCAATTCATCTGCAAGCGGTTTGTCGTTGCCGTTGGTATCCATTTTGTCGCCAAAGAACGTGATGGCGCAGCCCGGTACCCGCTTCTCTATTTCCGCTCTGGCAACGGCTTTGGTCCAACCCCTTGGAACAATGTCGATGCTGATCTCACCGCCGGTCGAAGCCTCATAGGCCGGAAATTCCGCAAGCAACGATGCCACAAACATGGAGCGTTCCTGCTGGGTGCGTTCCCAATCGTGATAGGCTCGTCGTTGTTCCAAACTGGCATTCCGACCAACAACGCTGATGTTCAGCATTCCCGGCCTTGGCTCAATATGATTGCCGCATCGGACTGGATATGGACTGTTGTCGATGAAGTGTTCAGCAGCCTCAATCAAACGACCGGGAAAGCTGTGTCTTTTGCGATAGACAAGATCGGAACCCCGCCACAACTCTGCGCCCGAGCATGTGAAAAGCCCTTCACACATGGCCATCAAGTCCTCCGGCAGTTGCTCACTGATTTTGCCACGATCACTGCCGGTTATCAGAAAGACAGTGTTCGATCTCAAGAAACATCTGAAAGAGGATTCGAAATCCTTATCGATAGGCTGACGTGGAGCGGTCAGGGTTCCGTCCACATCAAAGGCAAATACCTGTTTCATCTTCCTATCCTAAGCAGCCACGGGGGTTGAAGAAACGGGCGTGGGTGTGCGGCCGTAAATGTCCTCAACCCGGACAATGTCATCCTCGCCCAGATAATCTCCAATCTGAACTTCGATGATTTCGACGGTGTCACTGGTGAAGTTATCAAGCCGGTGCACAGCCCCTTGCGGAATGAAAATCTGTTCTCCCACCGACAAATCGACAACGTCATCGTCGACCGTAACTGTGGCAACGCCCGAAACAACAACCCAGTGCTCGGCGCGATGGTGATGATATTGAAGCGAAAGTCTCTGGCCAGGATCGACACGGATACGCTTGACCTGGTGGTTGCCGCCCGTATCGAGCGAATCGAAGCGACCCCATGGGCGATCTTCCCCAGGGTGTGCAGTTGCCGCAGGCACGTTGGCTTCCGCCATGGACTCGACCAGTGGTTTGACATCCTGAGGGTTGCTGCGGGACGTCACCAGGACAGCGTCCCTGGTTGCAACAACCACAACATCTGTTAGGCCGGCAAGACCAACGACTGGACCGTCTGACCGCACCAGGCAGTCTGTGGCGTTTTCAACGTAGCAGTTTTCGCCAACAACGTTTTCCGCCTTGTCACGTCTCGATGTTTCCCAAATCGCCTTCCATGAGCCAAGATCAGACCACTTCGGAGCAACAGGAATCGTCGCAGCGCGGTCAGTCTTTTCCATGATCGAATAGTCAAAGGAAACGGCCGGACACGCGTTGAAGGCATTTGCTTGCGGCGCAAATACTTCATCCCGCCAGGTGCCAAAAGTGACGGCTTTCTTGACAGAACTGAAGATGCTCGGCGCGTGAGTTTCAAACTCTTCGCGTACGATTTTTGGATCAAAGAGAAAGATGCCTGCATTCCAGAAAACATGGGATTGTCGAATGAGCTGTTTGGCCATTGCGAGGTCCGGTTTTTCGATAAAATTTTCAAGCCGGCGAACTGGCCGATTGTAAAACGCCGTCCCTGCACGCAGATACCCGAAGCCCGTTTCCGGATGAGACGGTTTGATGCCAAAAGTGACAATCAAACCATCAAGGCAGGCGGTTTCCACAGCTTCGTCAACTGCCATCATGAAACGGGCTTCATCTGCAATGAGATGATCGGAAGGCATGACGAGATAGGGATGATCCTTATCTGCGATTTCGACTGCCAAAAGCACAGCCGCAGAAGTGTCCTTACCAGTCGGCTCCGAAATGATAGCCGCCGCCTCAACGGAGATGGCACTCAGCTGCCGTTGCACGGTTTCAACGTAACCAGCTCCCGTGACGACGATTGGTGCATTGAACTGATCTGACACGCAAACACGTCTTACGGTGTTCTGAAACAGTGAAAGGCCCTCGTAGAGTTCACAAAATTGTTTTGGAGTGTCTTCTCGAGAAAGTGGCCAAAGGCGTGTTCCTTTCCCGCCTGCGAGGATGACCGGAGTTACTTTTGCGGGTTTCATTTTTAAGCTCCTAAGCGATTGAATGCATTTGCCATCAGGGTTGCAAGCGCTCGGCCAACTCATGATTCATGTGCTAAAGAGAAATTTTTATTGTTTTATTTC